>JAAELO010000001.1 GCA_024226555.1 Desulfobacterales bacterium
AGGAAAAAATAAAAACAAAACCTTGTGCTTCTGCTTCAATTTTACACGGGCATTGATGATTGCTTCACAACGCCGATCAAGAACAGGTTTCGAATCCAACATAGTTTCCAATTGTTTATTGGCAATAATAACACTTTTAATCAATGGATAGGATCTTTGGACGCGAGATTCAAGGAGAGGGTCATTCAAAGGATCTAACAAAAAACGATGATCAACAGAATTGGAAAAGATAAGATCACCACAATCACGTAATTCCGGGATTCTTCTTAAGAATTGTTTATTTCTAGGATTAGTTTTTGCAGGCGTATCTTTGGAAAATTCGTTCCATTGCCTTTTAACTTTCTGTTTCAATTTTCCATCTGCGATTGGCATGGCCATATGATTATGCACGCGTTTTGACCAAAAATGCTTTGGAACACATGTAAAATTGTTCATCTGCATCGTCGTAGGCATAGAAAGTGACCCTCTTGACTGATTTAAACATCCATGTACCCTATCATGTAAAAAGGAGTTAATAAGGTTCTGATGATCAACCCCAATCGCGGATTCTTTCGGGCTCACAGCCATTCTCTATTCCAAACAAAAGAGTAAAGAACATCACAAGAACAGATATCACTCACTGCAGCAGCCAACGCTTTGATTGGATCTTTCATGCTTATTCTTGTTGATAAATAATCATCGTCTCGATTATGTGAAATTAAAAAACATAAAAGATCATATCGTTGAGACATATCCATAAGATCGCGATTCATATCCACATTTAAACAACCTTGTATATCATTAGATAAAAAAACACAACATTTTTCAAGATTAACAAGGTACGCTGAACAATTAGTGAAGTTAGTTAGTTCTTCAATTGTTGAAAAACTTCCGTTGACTAAGGTCATAATACTCGCATCGATTTGAAGATTCCTATAAAGTTGATATTTTTTTTTTACTGTGCTCACAAAATATATTTATGTACACATACATGAAAATATAATAATAAACAGACAACTCAACGATAGGTCTTCCCAATCAGTCGTTGTTTCAAAAGCATTATGTTCAAAAATGCAACCTTTCTTTTTTAATTGATATTCAGGTGAAAACATCATTCGCAAAAAATCATACCACTCCTCGGTTATGACAGGTGAAAAAGGTTGGATACATGAAAAAATGATACCATCCATTATAGATGAAGAACATACCACAGATTCAGTTTCGAAAAGATTTATTTTTGAAAAAAATATTAAATGATAAAGCTTAGTGATCTCCATAAATCCCATCCTCAAACAAATATTGATATCACATGGTTTCGGATACATCGACGCCGTTTGTTGTCGAGCCAAACTATATGTGTTTTTTGAAAACGAATGTTTCCCAACATTCCACTGGCAATGTACACCATAACTGGTAAAGGAAGCAAATATAACCGCGGAGAAAAACAAGTTTCCATTGAAATAATGTTTCAAAATTATTCCAACCATGACCTGATTGATCCTCTACTCGGTAAGCCTCACAACATATATACAAACAAAACGTTGTAAACAAAATTGAATGACCGAAACAATCATAAACTCGCTGAAGAAGACCCCAATCGACTTTATCTGTCGAAAAATACAATGAAAATAAAGGTTTGATGGATGATACCCACTCTCTCGATTGTGCCGTCACACACAAACTTTTACCAACGAGAATACCCTCAATTACATCTTTAAAAAACCAACGAGATCCACATATTTTTGAATAACATTGCATATGACGCGATCAACTTTCGAATATGCGAAAAGTTTTGAGTGCGTGTGTGTGTGTGTTTTTTTTTTTATTAAACCACTCGCAAAATCGAAAGTAAATGAAGCCATATGTGGACACTTCATGAGCTGATCCCATTTTTGAGGAATGACCTCTTCCATCAAGAGTTTACGGATTATCCGACTAGAGTTCGTATAAACGGTAGACAAGGAATACGGTTCAAGGGTGACGGGTTGTTCCTTGAGCTGTACATATTTTTGTGATGATATATCAAAGAACAAAAACACAAACAAACCAAAATCAATGGCTCTATTTTCATAGAATAATTTGTCACTAAAGTAAATGGTTGTGGTCTAAAAAAAATGGAACTTGCTGGTTCTTCTTTAATACGTGATGGTGGAGGTGATGGGGAGGGTTTATCTTTAACAAGCATGGTTTCAGTCAGTGTATTCCAATCAGTCTGTCCTTTCACCTCGTTCATGAGGTTTTTTATATCACTAACAAGATCATCGAACTGTGTGGGAGTCCCTTCAGGTTCAGGTTGCGGGTCCACGTCGGTTATCAACACACTATTGAAGATGGTCTGTTGAGTCGACAACGAGGGGTCAAGACTCGATTGTATAATGCTGGGTGGGTATGGAATTCTTTGATGTTGGACTGGTTGTAATTGGGGTTGCATGTTGGGAGAAGTCACGGGTGTTGTCGAAGTTGCGTTGGGAACGAGTGAATTTGCGCTGGAAGTAGAGGTGGTTCCATCATTTGCGCTGGAAGTAGAGGTGGTTCCATCAGTTGCACCAACAGAGGACATTGTCACAGAAAGAACAAGGCGCGATGCAGATGATCAGAAGTGTAGGAAAAAGTGCGAAACTCAGCTTAGCGAAGAGAGCCAGACATCAGAAATTATTTATTTTCAATTTTCTGTCATGTCACAATCCTCGTCACAATTCTGATCACAAACATTGGTTTGCATTCGTCGTCTTTTACCAGGAGGAGTTTTAATAACTAATACAGAAGGCGCCCCTTCTTCTTTAACATCGTCTTTTACCGGGAGGAGTGGTTCTTTTTTTCTTTTCATTGAACTCATGTTTAACAAATGGTTATAATATTTATCATCGCGATTTTGCGTATCAAAATATTCCTCATCAAAAACACCCGTTTTTAATGTTAGATCCTTCATGTCAACATCATCATCAGACCCACTTTCACTATTAACAGATTTTCCACAAAAATCAGATAAATAGTCATCAAATTTGATCGGTTATAACATGTTTTGCATTCATAACAAGGTAATATTTTTTGATTTTTTTAAATCAAAAGGAATGTACAACCGATCAAATTTGTTTAACACTAGGGCTGAGCTCCTCATCCATCGGATATTGTTTCGCATATCTACCAAGATCCATATGTTTGTTTGTGGAACGAATATTTGTTCTTTTATCACTTCGCTCAGGATACAAGGAAATAGCAGTGTTTGCTTTCTTCAAATGAGAAATATGTAAAAAATCAGGTCTATGGGTTTGAGATATAGTTTTAATTCCATATTCTTCCAGATGTCCCGAAGGAAGGATTATTGGGGAGATGATTCTTTTTTTAAATTTTTCTTTTTGATAACCTGGTATCCTCTGATATTTTTTAGAGTTATAGGCTATATCACAAAGCACGTGGCAATTTTTCATTCTTTTGGTAGATAGTGCAATGTTTTTTTTTTTTTTTTTTTTCAGTAAGAAGAAAAAAGAAAAATTGTCATTTTTTCAGTCTTTTGGCAGATAGTGCTATGTAATTTGGCATGATTTTCATGGACAAAACCCACTGCTTGACACTTTCCCACACCCATCGTATCTATATGATAAAAACAATAGAAAGGTATTGAAACATAGATGAAAAAAGCAGTGAACTAAGATGGTTTGGACAAGGAAAATTATGCGGGGTCGCCAGGTGTCTCTTCCAACCTTCGCCCCACCAATCAACAGGGTCTGGACAAACCCCAAAACAAAAACTACAATATGGTTTGTTTTTAACCTATTGGACATTATTTTTCGTTGTTTTTGATTAAAATGGGAAAAAAGACAAACTCAACATCATCGTAAGTGGTTAAGGGAAGATAAGGGAATTCATGGCGATCATGGGGTCCATCATTTGCAGGATTTCCTGACATATACATGGGAGCAACAAAATATTGAGATACGTTGTCATCAGGTTTGAGGTAATCCAAGGCTTTGAATGGTTTAACCATACTTTTTCCGTCTGCATCTAACTGAAAAGGAATGCGTGCCAAAGGCACAAATGGTTTGTCAGGCAACATGAGGATAGCAAGCGTGGTGACGATTTATAGCCACACAAAATACTCTACTTCGAAAAAACAAATTAGTCTACTTCCACTAAGCCATGTCCACAAACAGAAAACGAAAGACAAGTACGAAACCCAACGTATCAAACAAAAAACTAAAAAATAACGCGAAGGAATCAATCAAAGTGTTAACAACAAGCGAGGTAATCACCATCTCACATTTACACACATCACATTCAAGGCAAAGAATAACACAGAGGATTCAAGCTTTTTTGGAAGATACACCCGAAGGATCAACAAGGATGACTAAACATCAAGTGATTGCCAGAGAAATCCACACAAACATGACAAGAAATCCCACTCTCCTCCCTTTACAAAAACGATTATTACCATTACTTGAAAATCATATGAAATCTACTTTACAAGAGTTTACCGCCATTATAGGTATCAACATGGGAGTAGTTGAAGAAAGACAAAGGTTTGAAAAGATCTATTCTACCTTATCTAAGATCCCAAATCTTAAAATCCTCAAATTGTCAGTGTTTTGGACTCATCCATCTTTCGATATAAAAAAAAAACAAAATATACCCAAATTGATTGAACTCACATGCGAAACAGACGAGAAACCATTTGCTAAATTGGAAAAGTTGTTTCTCAAGGCCAATTATCACAAACAACCCGAGCTAAAACAAGGCATGGAAGCTCAACCATTACCTTTAGATGACAAATTCCTTGATATATTTAGGAAAACAAACACATTAAGTGATGTATTATTACAAGGTAAGTGAATTATTTGACACACTAAGCAAACACACACACACACGCACACACGCACAAAAAGGGGTTTATACTGATTACTCGAAACCTGAAAAAGCGCAGATGTTATTCGATGTTATTAAAGCTAATCTCCTCATACCAATTTTCAGGCTACGCATTCTAAGCGCTGAATGTTCATGCGAGACCCCGTTACCACTAGAACTATACGATAAACACCCTAACTTATCAAGATGTCTTACGTTGGATGGAATCTTTGAAAAAACACAAAAAGGAATCGAGAACAATGACATGCCTTGCATCCATGTTCATCACAAGTCAGTCACGTTGAATTCCACAATTTTAGAAAGGTGTCTCGGAAGTCAAATTATGTTGCGCGAGTTATCTTTGATTGGAAATATGGATATTAATGCTCTTGACGTTGGTTCGTTTCAAAAACAAAACACAAGAAAAAAATTACACAAAAAAAAAAAAAAAAAAAAAAAAAAAAAAAAAAAAAAAAAAAAAAAAAAAAAAAAAAAAAAAAAAAAAAAAAAAAAAAAAAAAAAAAAAAAAAAAAAAAAAAAAAAAAAAAAAAAAAAAAAAAAAAAA
>JAAELO010000002.1 GCA_024226555.1 Desulfobacterales bacterium
AAATCCCTACTAAACATGTTTAGGAGCACGTTTCTTAAACCTTTAATTATCATTGGAATGCATACTTTTCTTTCAGAGTCTGGATCTTAACGAAGAAGAATTAGCGAAAAGACAAGTTGAACATCTAGATATAGCAAATGATGAATTACCCGAAAAGTATTACAATAAAGATGAAGTTAGTATTAGTAACACCCATCGTGCGTTTTAGACAGGTCAAATAGTGTAACAATCTAACAAATTGCCTAACTTTTTGTTTGAAAGATGATTTGGGGGTTTTTCAACCTGTAGAATTCAAATAAACCATGGGCCTTTCCGAAAAACCTACCGTTTGGGCGTGGTCAATGAGGTCATTTTAGCATCATGTTTTAGCTCTAAATTCATTATGAATGGGTTAAATTTCAATTTTGAGGTCTAAATAAAGAATTCTAGATCTGCTGAGTACGTTAACGGCAAAAAAAATTGAAAACGACCCTAATTTGGGCGTGGCTGATGACGTCATCACCGAATTTGAGGTAATCGATTTTCACTGAGTTTTTTTCGAATTTCGCCTTCGCGTAGTACAACAATACAATACAAGGTTAAAAAAACTTGCTGAGTGAAGAATCTTTTATATTATTCTACAGTCTTGTCTAATTAAGGTGTAACTCATGACCATTTTTTGTAACTTTTATTTTAAAC
>JAAELO010000003.1 GCA_024226555.1 Desulfobacterales bacterium
CATGTAAAATAAACTTCTTGCGGCCTTTGGAAGCAGCCCTGATCTTGTCATACAGTCCTATCTCATCCCATTTTTTGAGCTGCTGGGGTTCTTTGTTTGATAAATTTGCCTTCATGGCAAATTTTGTAACCGGTAAATTGAGTGTTTTTTTATAATCCATTTTTTCTTTCTCCAATAAGGGTCTTAATATATGTTAAAGCTTTTAAAATAAAGCCGGAAATATCATTTATGTCAAGGAAATAACGTATAAATTTAATAATTTAAGATTAATTTTAACTATTATCTCCAATAAAACTTATTATCTTATAGATAAAAATAAATTCTATCAATATATTTATTTAACAGCCATCAATTAACTTCTTTTTAAAAAAAACTCACGTAAGTCCTGTAAAAAATTTCATTATATATAATCCATTTCGTAGATAATATGAAACGGGTCGTCCGGAAGGTAAAATGTGTTATAATACCTTCCAACAAAAAAAAATATTAAATAAGGAGGACGACCCGTGAATAATAAAATAGCTTATATTGGAATCGATTATCATGTCAACAGTTTAACTATAGCCATAATGATAGAAGGCAATAAGGAAATTAGTGATACCGTGCGTATTGGAAATCAAGACAAGCTGATAAAAAAATACCTTAAAAAAATGAGTGCCAGGTATACACTTCGAATTTGCTATGAGGCATCTGCAAGTGGTTATGTATTTCAGCGTAAATTGAAGCAATGGGGCTATCAGTGTGATATTATCGCCCCTTCATTAGTCCCTAAATCAGTAGGAGACCGTCGTAAAAATGATCATCGTGATGCGAAGAATTTAGCCCGGCATTATGCACATGGAGATTTGACAATTGTCCATCCTCCCACAGAGTCGGAAGAATCAATTCGCAGGCTGGTCCGATGTCGGCTGCAGTTTAAACAAATACAAAAAAAAGTTAAACAACATATAAATAGTTTTCTGTTAGCCACTGATATGACATGGACGCGGACCCGGTGGACACAGGTCCATATCAAATGGTTATCCTCTCTTGAAATGAAAGATCAATACAATCAGGAAGTATTGGATGAACAGGTGAACCATTTAAAATATTTACAAACACGTATCGAACATTTTGACGATCAGATCGAACAGATTGCCCAAAGTGATGTTTACCGTTCCAGTGTGCTAAAACTCAAAGCCTTCCGTGGGATCAGAACGCTTACAGCTATGCTTATAATTACAGAAATAACCGATTTCAGACGGTTTCCTAACGCCGGATCATTAATGGCATTTTTAGGTTTAATTCCTTCTGAGAATACATCAGGAGACAAACAAAAAGGCGGTGGGATTACCAAAACCGGCAATCGCCGCGTACGCACTCAACTCATTGAATCGGTAAATCAGTGCTCTCGAAAACCTAAAATCAGCGCCGATATGGAAAAGAATCTTAAAGCTACAGATGCACGCAGTGCCCGGATTGCAGTGAAATGTATGGAACGATTGCATAAACGTTACTGGTCTTTGATTATGAAAGGTAAAGAACGTAACAAAGTCATTGCTGCTGTTGCTCGTGAGTTTACAGGGTTTATTTGGGCAACGATGACACCTGCTCTTCAAACTGAAAGCAGCTAAAAATATAAATAAGGAGTCTGTATTTATCATGAAATAATATGGGTAAAAAAAGTGTATGAGGCACGAATGCAGAAATGCTCGACCAACCTATGTGAAAAGTTACAAACTTTATTCACGATCGTAGATCGAGGCTTCTGCGGACGGATAAAATCTATGCTGGTAACCAACCCACGAATAGCAGGTTGATTCATCGTCGAAGCAGCCTCATACACTTAAAACTCATATTGAAAAGGATACCGGTTATAAAAATGTTTTACTAAAAATATAGTTATAAAAAAAATTATATAATAGTATTTTTATACTTGACAAGACCCGTTTCATAGCAGGTTGGGTTAATGGAATCAAATGGATTATGTAATTTTGATGAATGTTTAATATGGATTGTGTGATTTTGATGAATTTTAAAATGAAATAAAAATATAATGAAAATGTGATGCAATACCGGCGGGCGCGGGCAAAAGCTCCGTAGCTCCGTAGCTCCGTAGGTTGGGTTAAGCGCA
>JAAELO010000004.1 GCA_024226555.1 Desulfobacterales bacterium
AAAAAAAAAAAAAAAAAAAAAAAAAAAAAAAAAAAAAAAAAAAAAAAAAAAAAAAAAAAAAAAAAAAAAAAAAAAAAAAAAAAAAAAAAAAAAACATAGTGAAAAAAATCATTCAAAAGAATTGGACATCCATGAGAAATTTATCAATAATTCTCACACAACCTTTTGATGACCCAATAATCCTTAAAGAAAAGATTATCGAAATTATCTCTTTGATCGACGACAGATCAAAAAGATGGGACTTTTTCAAAAAAGAATGTTGGAAACTTCACACAGGACCAAAAAAACAAAAGAAAATTCTTATTCACGACATATTTAAAATCGTTATGGAATATATAGGAAACTCGATTGAGCTAGAACACGGCGATTGGATGAATTTAGAAAGTCATAAAGTGAAAGTGAATATTGAATGGGAAGACGCAACAAGAGGATTTCATTATAGACCGGATTGGCCGTTCCCATCAATTGGACATACGGATATTAAGATCAAACAACCATGGCTATTCACAAGAATTATGAGATATAATAGATATGGAATGGTTTCTGCGAGGAAAAGTACGATGCCTCGTTATAGAGGTTTTTGATTGTATGCTATGAAACATATTTATGCACAAGTACATAACATTTTTTTTTCTGTTATGAAAGATATTTATGCACAAGTACATAACAAATTTTTCTTTTCATTTGTTTTTGGTGTTTGTCAACCATATTTATGCACACATACATAACACTTTTTTTTTTGCTATGAAATATATTTATGCACAAATACACAACAAATTTTTCTTTTCATTTGTTTTTTGGTGTTTGTCAACCATATTTATGCACAAGTACATAACATTTTTTTTTTCTGTTATGAAAGATATTTATGCACAAGTACATAACAAATTTTTCTTTTCATTTGTTTTTTGGTGTTTGTCAACCATATTTATGCACACGTACATAACTTTTTTATTCTACTATGAAAGATATTCATGCACAAGTACATAGGTTTTTTTTATTTGTTTTCGGTCTTCGTCAAACAGATTTATGCACAAGTACATGTATTTTTTTTTTCAACAAACATATTTATTTTCTTTCAACATGAAATTGTTTTTCTTTTAACGAAATATATATCCCTTTTTCACATCCAACTAAAAACAAGGGATCTGAGCAACTTTTTGAAAAGTCGAGACAAAATGAAATATATTCTTAAATTGTAACAATAGGCCATTTTAGTTTTTGAGTTATCTCAAAGGTACTATCACCAAGACGAACTCGACAACACAAAAAAGATCTATATATCGGTGTTGTCTTCAATGCTTTCTCCAAAGCATATACCCTCTCTAAAAATTAAAGACGAATTTGTATTAAAAAAAAAAAAAAAAAAAAAAAAAAAAAAAAAA
>JAAELO010000005.1 GCA_024226555.1 Desulfobacterales bacterium
CAAACACTGGTACGCTTACTTGCCACTGCTCCTGTAAGTGATGCTAAGCAAATAATCAGTGGGCTTGGTAGTTCAAACAGCACTCTACTTGAGCGTTTGGAAGATAAAATACATGGTGATGAATATAAGCAGTACCACAAAATATTGAATTCCCTCTATTTCCAAAGCATGAAACCAAAAGAAGCAGCTATCAAGATGGAGGGTGCAAAGGAACTACCCTGGTCTGATCCCGGATTCATTGAAGGGTATTGGAAGGCGCGGTTTTATTATCACGACATAGAGATAACTGATAAGGGAAAAATCCGGTTTAAGTATTATTTTACGTATATTATCCTGCAAGGTGAAGAACAACAGGTAGAGCTGGATCCCCTTGAAATGGTGGCAGTAAGATTCTATGCTGGAGAATCTGAAACCGGAGCAAAAGAAAGTGAAGTAAAATTTATGCCTGCCATTAATTTCATGGCACTCATAGCCAAACAGTTCAGAAACGAAGTAGGGATAGTTGCCGATGTGCTCATTACTATGTCAGGGATAGGTGCCATAGCCTCTGCTCCAAGTAAAGGTAAGAAAGTCATGGGAGCTCTTCAGGTTGCCTTTGGTCTGACAGATGTGGTGATAAGGGAATTTCGGGGAAAAATAGCACAGTTTGACGAAGGAAAAGACTTTTTAAAATACTGGGACATGGTAACTGCACTGGTGGCTATTTACAGTATAGGACAGCTTGTTGGAAATTTACCCGGTATCTTTAAAAATTTACGTGGTAAATATGCCGCTTTAAGAGGTAAGGCAATTAAAAACCTCGATGATGCAGAGTTAAAAAGTTTTGAAGATTCTATTGAAATTTTTCTCAAAAAAGGAGATGATGCGGTTGAGAAGGCAAAAGGAACTGGTACTAAGGGTGGTAAGACAGTTGAACATTCACCACAGGGAGCTAATAAAAAGATTCTTGAAAGAGAAGCGAGTTGGTTTGACGAGGTCGCAAAAAATGCTACAGTTAACTCAGGAAGTGATAAATTGGTCTTGGGGCACTTTTCTCAAGATGCCGTTAGTTACCAAAAAGTGGCTGCACATTACAAATCGACTTATTTTAAGATAAATGATTGGAATGCAGTTACTAAAGGATTATCTCAAGACGAAATCTGGAGAATTAATAGGACATTTCTAACTCAGCAGCTTAAACAAGGAAAACAGATTCTCTTTTCACACAATCCGTTCAAACCACGACCAAATTCGTTTTTTGAACGTGAAGTAAATTTTCTTCGAGATCTCGGGTATAATTTTAGACAGAAAAACCAATGGACATGGGAGGCTATAAAATGAGTAAAAACAACATTCCATCCGAAGAAGATTTTCGGCGGGCTGAAATTGCTGATCGAGAGCGTCAAAAAGGACTAAGCGAAGTGCGGGATCACATATTGAATCGTTTTAGCAAAGAGGGCGTTTATAATTTTTTTATACTTTTCTCACCTGAAAAGAACTACTTCGGAGCTTTTGTTTTTTATCGGTGGGATAAACAGATTACAGAAGCTAAAGAATCAGGGTTATCCTCAAAGATTGTTAGTGCTGTTTATGAAGAGTTAGAAAAAGCTGGTAGGGGAACTCGTAGTACTATTGAGGTAGAGTTTGAATTCGACAGTCACGAAAATGTCGAACGAAACTATGAAGGAGATTATTACATGCGTCTAAGATGAATTGCTTATTAGGGGATATTTTATGCGCATTTACAAGAATTAAAGAAATATAAAGGCAGGAAGGAGAAATCTCGACTGCCTTTTTTTATTGGATTGAATTTCTGTATAGTTTTAGATTTTATATGCTGTTCTTACGGAGTCACTAATTAAAGATTAGTGATTTAATCCTTCCTTCCTTCCTTCTTATTATTAACTCAACTTTCGGTGATGAAAAACGAAGGAAATATACAAAAAGAAGATTTAGGGACGTCCGGGTGCGCCGGGATAAACCGGTATAGAGTAGGGGATGAAAGAGCCCTACATGAAAGGTGAAAGCTGCACCATCATGGCCCCGAGTCATGTACGTGTAATCGTGAGGTTATATGTGAAGCGTTGACAGGGGGAATCGTAGGCCAGCTATTGAGCTCCGAAATCACTAAAATCAGGGTGCCGACCTTGTCGGACGAAGGGGAAGGCAACATGATGTATAGCAATAAAACAGCGAGTTATGCATTGACCCTGCGGAGTCATAGATCCTGAGCATGCGTGGACACTCTGTACACGAGAACCGGGAGGTCTCAACAGCACCCGTAGTAGTAATAGTAGTAGGGTCGGTCAGGGAAGGCCTGTGGCGTATAATCCTGATATGAACGCTGTTGAGAAGTCGGACATTGGCATAGTACCTGTGAAGGAATCGAACAAGATTGATTTATCAGTTGCGGAGGTTCTGGAGGAAAGGCTGGTGACCAAGGGGAACTGTGTATAAATTGACTGTGACCTGTACACAGAGACAGGGGGAAGCATTGTTCAAATTAGACAGAATACGAAAAGCCGCAAAAAGGGACAAAAGCCTTAAATTTAACAATCTGATGCATCATATCACTGTGGAATTGCTCAAAGCAGCATACCAGAAACTAAAGAAGGAAGCTGCTGCAGGCATTGACGGAGTAATATGGAGCCAATACGGTGAAAATCTGGAAAGTAAACTGGAAAATCTGTTTAGTCGAGTAAGTGGAAGATACCGTGCAAAACCATCTAAAAGGATCTGGATACCCAAGACTGACGGCAGTCAAAGGCCGATTGGTATAGCTGCGCTTGAAGATAAAATTGTTCAGGCAGCAGTAGTAAAGGTACTAAACCAGATTTATGAGGAGGAGTTTGTAGGGTTCAGCTATGGATTCAGGCCTAAACGAAGTCAGCATAATGCTCTGGATGCAGTATGGGTCGGTATTACGCGGAAAAAGATAGGCTGGATACTTGATACAGATATCAGAAGTTTCTTCGATAACATGGATCATATATGGCTGAAGAAATTTTTGGAACACCGTATAGCAGACAAACGTATGCTCAGATTAATAAGCAAATGGCTAAAAGCCGGGGTCTTCGAAGAAGACCTGAGATTGAAAAGAAGACTGGGAGTACCGCAGGGTGCAGTTATATCTCCACTTCTGTCAAATATTTACCTTCATTATGTTCTTGATCTTTGGGTAAATAAATGGCGAAAAACGAAGACTGAAGGAGATGTGATCATTGTCCGTTATGCAGACGATAGTCTGTTTGGATTTCAATACAGGAATGATGCTATTGACTTTATGCATAAACTGCATGAAAGAATGGCAAGATTCAGTTTGGAAATTCATCAGGATAAAACCCGCCTTATTGAGTTTGGAAGGTTTGCAGCCGGAAACAGATTGAAATTCGGGAAAGAGAAACCAGAGACTTTTGATTTTCTTGGATTCACTCATATTTGCAGTGAAACCTCAAAGAAGAAGTTCTTTACAATTAAAAGAAAAACTGTCGCTAAAAGACTAAGGGCCAAGATAAAAGAAATAGGCATAGAAATTATGAGAATACGCCACAAACCAGTTCCTGAACAAGGAAAATGGCTAAGGAGTGTTGTTCAGGGATATTTCAATTATCATGCTGTACCCGGAAATTTCAAAGCGATAGATAGCTTCAGAACTCAGGTGATCAGAGCCTGGTTTAAAGCTCTCAGGCGAAGAAGTCATAAAGCGAGAAAGTTGATCTGGAAGAGATTCCAAAGGCTTGTTAAAAAGTGGATACCTTCAAAAAGATTAATGCATCCACACCCGTATCAAAGGCTTTGCGTCAAAACCTAAGGTAGGAGCCCGGTGCGTTAGTCGCGCTCGCCGGGATCTGTACGGGGGGTGCCTGGTAACGGGCATTCCTACCGTGACTGACTATCTGATTATAAATAAAAGCAGTAAAGTGTTAGTGGTTGACAGGATTATTTATAAGAAAGAAGGGATCAGAACTAATGATTTCAGTCATAATTTAATGGGAAATTTTCTTAGAGACTCCTGGATGCAAATAATTATTCCACCGTTTTCAGTATATCCCGATTTAAACAGTAAAGATAATGGAATTACTGTCGATTATTGGGGGATGATGAGGAAAAACCTCCGGGATCAATAAAAGCAATGGATTTTGGCAACTTCACTTTTTTAAATTACAAAAATAAGTATTGGCTCCGTCATAAAAAATAAAGATACGTTGTTCTAATAGAAAACGCTGGTTCTAACAATGACAAATCATAGTATATTTCATAGAACTCCTAATAATCATCAGGATCACTTTTATCACAATCATAAAGGTTAGATAAGTCTTGTTGAGAAACCCATCATCGAAAATCAGCTTTAGTCAGGTCTTTGGTTTATAAGTTTTGAAAGCTCCAAAGCTCTGTCTATCATTGCTGTTCCAGAATGCTGTCCGGCGAGATCATCTTCCACTCCAATTCTGATATCTTTGTCAAAAAGGCCCATTCCTGAAGGGCTCGATACTGCTGATGCACCAAGGGGACTTACACAATGATGAACGCTAACGGGAATCATTTCCAGAGTGAGAAATCCGAAAAGATGAGTAAGATGTGTTGTTTCAAGCCCTGCGTTTCTTGCCCATGCGACAGCCGAACTTACTCCGATTTTATTTTTCATTTTCCCTTTGCTCAAATTACCAAAAACAAAAACACGAAGTCTATCCAGTAGTGCCGCCATTCTTGCGCTTGTTCTGAGGAAATAAACAGGGGTTGAAAGAACCAGAATATCAGCACTTTCAATTTTTTTAAAAACTTGCTGCCCATCATCATTCTGGGAGCAATACTTTCCTTCTTTTTGTTTTTTTAAACAATAATTACAATGCACACAATCATCAATTTTCAAACGGGATAGATTTAAAATTTCTGTTTCTGCACCCATACTCTCAGCGTGTTCCATCATATAATTTAAAAAAAATTCCACATTCCCTTTCTTTACAGGACTCCCTGAAATACCAACTATTTTTTGCTTCATCTACTCCTCCGAGATAATTAATAACCACAAATAAAATATAGGGAACCTTTAATAACTGCTCTTTTGCGAAATACTTTGTCATGCAGAGATTTTATAAAACTAAAACTTTCATAATCTGTATTTCATCAACAATTCTAATTATTAAATATTCCCTATTGGCAGTTCTGACATTAGGTAATGTCAGATGGACTTAAACAAATTTTTTAAAAAACGTCTGATGTTAAATTAATCTATTTTGTAGATTTATTTATGTCAAGCAATTTATTACATCAAATGATGTAATGTTAATAAAATCAAGTCTACTGTTGTGCAATGGTCAAATTTTTAATCTGGTTTTGGAAGAGATGTTTAGAACTCAAAACTTAAACAGACCTTTAACTCTGATCATGCAAAAGAGAATAATTCCCAAAAAGAAAAAGGTGGAGGTTCGCGCTCAAGGATATTTTTGTGAAGAAGAACATCCATGTATTCGAATAAACATAAAATCCAGCTCCTTATGGTGTGTTTTATGCTTCTTTACAAAGATTAAAGCAAGCTTATTAAAAAGACATGGGTCAACCCTGAATTATTCAGGCCGGAGTAAAAAACTCCGGCCTGTGATAAAGTTGTTACTTATTTTTTAATTTTAGCAATATTCCCAGGTGTTTTGTTGTAGGTCACAACATCAACCCATACCGGGTTTGACCATGCTTTAAGATTTTTTTGGTCAATAACAATTAAAGCATAGTAGGTATCTTTTGCTGTTTTAAAAGACATTGAGAAATCTTTAGTGACTTGTTTGCCTGTCAGCTTTACTGAGTCTACAATCTTATTGCCACTCATCAGTAGAACCTGTTTTAGCCCGTTAACAGCTTGTGCCTTAAATTTAACCGTTATTTTTTCGTTCGTCCTTACCTTTAGCGTTTTTCCGAACATCACTTCAGGATAAAGCAGCGGTCCTTGTGAAGCATAAGCATGCCCGGCAATCAGTGCTTTCACGAATTTTCTTGGAGTCGCTTTTCCATCAATATGTGCAAATGATCGGATACGACCTGAGACATCTTTCCATACATCATGTACATCAGTACCAGCACTCAGATAGTAAGTTTGGCCCTTAGCCCAAAGGTCATGCATACGTGCGATGGTTTTCTCTATGTAGCCTGCTGCATTCAGTTCCACAAGGTCAAATTTTGGATTGAATCCGCCCGGTACTTTCCCATTATCCAGAGCATAAAAAATACCATAAGGCATATAAGGATGGTTGGCAGTAATGCTAAGAGCTCCCATATTGCGAGCTTCTGCAAATAATTCATCAATTGATGCAGTACCAGGATTTACAGTCAGCTTTTGACCAAGATTTATGGGAGAAGCACCAAAGTGAGACCAATCAGGAGATAATTCAATGGATGGGATAAACTCGAACCCTCGGGTTTTGGTAAGCTTCATAACTTCGTAATGGCGATCAACAAGATCGTGATCACTAACAAGGGTAAAGTTCAATTTTGCAGCCAACTGGGAGCGAACCAGATATTCAGGAGCGGTTACACCGTCAACAAGATCTGAATGATGATGCATATCAGCTGAATACCAGTTTTTTTCAGTTGGATTGGTTTTTATATCAATCTTTACTTTAACAGAACTCTTTACACCCGATTTAACGCTGACACTTACCTTTTCTGGTGTAGAGAGAAAGGACTCTCCGGAAGCAACTTTAAATACGTATTTTCCAGGACCCAGTGGCAATACAACTTTACCAACTTTGTTTAATTCTGTGAAAAAGGTCTTTTGTCCAAGGAACTGGACCAGTGGGGTTTCGCCTTTTTCAATGGATATACGTGCATCAATGGGCTTATTTTTAGCTTTTTCAACAACATTAAATGTTACTTCACCCGGGTACTTAACATCTGTAAAATTTCTGCTGATTTTCTTACCAGCTTTAATAGTGATTTTTGATTTGCTGCTGGATGCATAACTTTTACCGGATGCATACGCTACATATTTGCCAACAGGTAAATTAATATTGTAGGAACCGTTTGTCCCCATTGTCCAGGTGTAAGGATGACCATCTTTTTCAACGATGATAACCGGGTCCTTCATTACCTTGCCATCTTTTGTAGTAACTCGTCCGCTGAGGGTACCTGTCTTAAGTCCTTTTCGCTTGCTTTCAAATTTCAATAAACCTGAAATATCGCCTGTTGGCTGAATCTCAACCCAACCTGTGAATTGCTTTTTAGCACCAACCTTCAGGCTATGACCAACATACATGTCTCGTGCATTGTAATTGATGAAATCAAAATATGGTGCATGCAGGCCAATGGCCCAGTTACGATCATAGTGCACAACCCAGTCAGATAAAGCCTTATTTTTAGCATAACCTTTTTTGATACCTTCCATACCGGGTGGTTGGAAAATAAATCCGCCCTCAGGCCATATTACATAACCGGAAAACAAATCATTATATGCTTTGGAACCATTATTGGTCAGGGTAGTAGTTGCTTTAATTCTTCGATCACCTTTTTTCAAAACATAGAGGGTTTCAATTGTGCATTTTTCCCAGTCACGGGTTACACGGATGATTCCTTCTTCTGGAGAATTTTTAACTACTTTAATCTTCTGGAAGGTGTTAGGCCAACTTGACCAGTTGTTAGGGATGAAGTCGATAAGGGCAATATGGTCCATTTCGTATTTTCCATTGCGAATCACAGCACCATCTAAAATTCCACCGCTTGGTACTCCCCAGGGCCCTGGAGTATCAACTCCAAAGGAAACGGCTATGTTTTTATTTCGTAAAGTAAGATCATTAGCACCAATAGCTTCACCAGCCTGAATGGGTGTGGGGCCCTTAATAATTTGAACATTTGCCCTACTGGATGGGCATATAATCATAATGAACACTATTGAGAGCATCATTGTTTTTAACGCTTGTGTCATTTTGGTAGCAGGATCAACCAAAATTTTTGAACATGGTATTCCAATCATAACAAATTCCTTCACAATTCTTTTAAATTTAAGTTTTAAATCAGGGCTCTGGAAAATATAAAATACAATGGTTAAAAACCTTACCTCCGGTATATCGGGATCAAACTTTTAAAAAAGTTGATACCGTTAATATCCATCAGGCCCCTTACGCAAATAATAAAAAAACAATTCATGTTGTTTGAATTGTGAAAAACTTACTATTACCCCTAAGGGGAAGGTCAATGATTTTATTGAGGCAAGAGTCACGAATGTTGAATGATTTTAACTGGATTAGATGTTTCATTGAAAAGCTATAATACTTTGCAATAGAAGCAAATGACAACTTGAGAAAATGACTTTTTAATACTTGTTATTAACAATCATTTCGAAGTAGATCGGTTATTGTATTTCTCCCGCTCAGCAGGAGTCAAAGCTTCCCACTCTTTGACAAAATCACCGGATGAGTTTGAACCAGTATAGGGTGTTTTTGCAAGGCGTAGTTTTTCCAGATGATCTCTGATAAAAAAATAGTAACCTGAACAACCTCTCTTTGTTTTGTTTTTTTTAGGAACCATATCAATCTCTTTTGTCATAGATGTTTTATCAGTCATCTTTCTATCTTCAGAATGTTTTTTTGTGGAAGAATTTTGAGGATGTTCTTCAATACAGCTGATCAATAATAACACTAAACCTGCACATATCAGAAATTTCATTTTTACCACTTAAAATAAACTCCTTATAAAAATCAGAAAAACAACAGTGTGAATCTCTAAGCGTAAACTGTACCAGAAATAAGTTAAAATTGGGAGTCAAATCCTGACTTTAATAGGAGAACAAAGGGGTCACGCATTAATAAAAGCAGAGGTAATCCATTAAAGGTTCCTATGTTAATGTAGAATCATTATTTTTTAATATTATAATTTTTAGTAAAAATAATTGCATTTTCTCTCAAAAATGGGTATTATTGATATTATTTATATTTAAAATAGTAATTCCTAATGACCTCTTAAATTCATATTCTAATCTGTCGTTATCTTGTTATTCTCAAATTCTAATAAATTATAAATTAAAAGAATTAATTTATGAAATATGATTTTGATGACATATTTAAATTAAATTATAAAATAGATGACAATGATACAGGTGTTTTTTATGAAGAGGATGACTATGCAGGTCTCTTAAGAAGAGTTTTTGCCGCAATGATTGATCTTTCAGTAATCATTACGTTTTCTACTCTTTTTCTGGTTTTTATATATTCCCTCAATGAAAAAATACCTGCAAAAACCAATTTTATTTTTCTTATTAATATTTCTTTTATTTATCTGACCTTTTTAAAACGATCAAGTTACAGAACCCTTGGTTACTTCATAACTGGTATAAAAATAGTTAATCTCAGTGGATACAAACCATCATTGTATAATATGTTCCTGAGAATAATAATATTGATTTTTGGTACGTATGACTATTCAAAATCAATAGATCTGATAAAAACTGAATCCTTTAAACAAACTTTAAGGGATAGGTATCTTGGTAATTACGTTGTAATGGTAAATGCGAAACCAATAGGTTCAGGTCCTATAGTTACAGTTGCAAAACAATACAGTACAAGACATATTTTCAAACACAGAAAAGTAAAAAAAGAGGAAGATGTTGATATTATAGTTTATGAAAAGGAAGATTCTGAAATAATTGTTAAAAACCCTGTCACTGCCCGTTCGGACAAATCTCTTTGGGGATCGCAGCCCGTTGAAACCTTGCTAATTATGGATTTAGCCCCTGAAAATGAACTGTTTTACACATAGAGAGATGATTTGCCCTCAAAAAAACAAAAATGTGTTTATCAAACATTCCAAAGGTATGTCCCCAGAAAGAACTATCAGAGAGCTTTTTCCTGGTTTAATTAATCCTTCTATTAAAAACTCCAATACCCTTATAGGTCTTCATTAGAACTTTCGATTTGACCATTTCTTAAATAATCCATATTTTATCATTTTTAAAAACCTTAAACTGGAAAAATGATTTATGCAGGTTGATTATATTTACGAAAAGGGGAGTGGAAAACTTAATGAAGATTTCTACTTCGTTAACTCGTCAGTTTTTGGTGTATTTGATGGCGCCACCAGTCTCACCAGAGATGTTTATGAAAATGGTTTAACCGGTGGTTACCTTGCTTCCTCAATAGCCGGGCGGACTTTTTACAAAAACGGTTCATCCCTAAAAGAACTTTCTAAAAAAGCAAATAGTAAAGTTTATAAAGCAATGGAGGAAAGAGGTGTAAGACTTGACAGAAAGGAGACTTTGTGGAGCACCAGTTTTGCAGTGGTACGAATTAAAGAAGACTCTTTTGAATGGGCCCAGACAGGAGATTGTATAGTTTTAGCCATATATGAAGATGAATCAAGTGAAATTCTCACAAAAAATTTTGATCATGACCTTGAAACCCTGATGCTGTGGAAAAAAACCTCCAAGAATTCAGGTGATAACATAATGAATGTAGTTGGGGATAAGATTGCCGAAGTAAGAGCAAACATGAACGTAACCTATGGTGTTTTAAACGGTGAAAAAGAGGCTTTGAAGTTTTTTAAATATGGAGAAAAATCTCTTAAAGGTTTGAAAAATATTCTTATTTTTACAGATGGCTTATTTATTCCAAAAGAGAATCCTAAAGAAAAACAAGATTTCTCTCTTTTTAAAAGGTTGTTTCTTGATGGTGGTCTTGAAAATATTAAGAGTTATATTAGAGATCTTGAAGAAAATGATATAAATTGTCATAAATATCCAAGGTTCAAAACCCACGATGATATTGCGGCTGTATCATTAACACTATAGAAAAAGAGATGGTCACTCATTAAAAAAGTTAAGTGAATCTCAAATAAATTACTTTTAATAAAACTACTTATGGATGAATCTTTCTCTATTCTTAACTCTATTGATCAGGATATAACAAATTTTAAGGTTTATATCAAAAATGAAAAACATATATTTCTTGGGAATCTCTAATAACCTCTCTTTTGGCGAAATACATTGTTATTTCCAAAAATAACTGTAATAAAATC
>JAAELO010000006.1 GCA_024226555.1 Desulfobacterales bacterium
GCTCAACCACACAGAAGCCGTGGTCGAGTCGATCGCTGCAGCGCTCAGGTCGCAGCAACGCACGTGAACGCCTTGCCCTACGGCTCGTCCCCTCCACCCGGCTCGCTTCGCTCGCCGACCTCCTCCGCGTCGGGAGGAGGTGATTCGGAAGCAACCAACGGGTTTGCATCACACCCGTGAACTTGGGCGACCTGTTACCGAACACCCTCCTGAGCTGCTGCCAGTGGAACAGAGGCGCATCTGCTCCAGCTCGGAGGCGCTACCGGCAACGACGTTTTCACCGGAGTTGGCGCAGACTAGGCTCATAGAGAGATGAACGTCTGCGAAAGCCCAGACGCCATCGCACGCGTTTCCTGTGATTTCTACGTTTCTGCCCGTGACCCCCCCGTTTTCAGCGAATACACCACCGCTGAAACAGGGAATCGTTTCCGGCCAGGGCTCTCCGCTGAGCACCCTCCAGTCTGAACATTCCAAGGCACCGCGGAGTTCGACGACGTCTGCACTCAGCGCGAGAGGGGTCGAAGTCGAAGAGATCCTGCTCCCGTCGAGGACGACTCGGGGAGC
>JAAELO010000007.1 GCA_024226555.1 Desulfobacterales bacterium
CCCAGGAAGGACTTGCGAACCATATCAGACGTTCCACCGTTGAAGAAGATGCATGTTTAAAGATGTTTTGGAGGTTTTCAATGGTCAAAGTACTGCTGTTCCCTCCGCAATTAACAAAAGAGAAAGAGGTCTAAAATTTGCTAGGAAAACAAGCTGCTGATTTTTGTTAAATTTCGTTTCTTCTTTAACCTATGCGGTGAAGTATCGTACTTTAACCTACAGTATACATGGGAATTCTCCGTACCACCCTCTTTGAATGCCACAGAACACAAAAACAGCTGTCGTTTTGTGTGCATTCTTTGACATGATGAAGAGTTAGTAGAGTCAACAACGAAGTCCTGGGATTCTGGGACAGTTCAAACGATATCCCATCTACTATATCGGTCCTATATGGTGTAATAAGCAGCATTTGATAGGTTAAACATTTCAATGAGTGACTTTCTAGAGTTCTTTGCCCACATTGTCCCACTTATGACAGCTTTCACTTTACACATGGTACACTATTGAAAAGAAGAAACGAATAGGAAACTTTGTTCATAAATGACATGAAGCAAAAATGACTTTTA
>JAAELO010000008.1 GCA_024226555.1 Desulfobacterales bacterium
CTGGACTTCATGGGGCGAATTGAAGAGGATATGAAATATATTAATCAACTGGCAGAGAAACTAAGAAATTATATTTAGCATTTAAGACAATTAAATATCCTGAAAGAATAAGGGCAGCTTCACAATGGGCTGTCCTTTTTTTTTGAGCTTACTGTTCCAGATTTTTCCAGAAGATGTTTTACTGTTACTCCGGCTGGTGAATTCGGTCTTGAGAGTGGTTGATGGCGAAACCCAATGTAAGTTTTGATCTTGGAAAAATGAAACATGATGGTTTTATAATTAAACAAATTAAGCTAAAGTGGGAGTAATAAGTAAATGGAAAATTCATTTTATTATATCATTGAAAAAGAATCTGATGAAGATATCAAAATCATTAGCAAAGAAAGGCTTGATGCTATCGATTTTCTTGAGTTAAGTGTTTATATTTCTCCAAAAACAATACCAGAACTATTAAAAATAATTACAAATAAAAAAGTGATTAAATACGGAAAGATACCCGATGTAATTGATAATGGTTATGATAATATTGAATTTGTTTTTGAGGGAAGTGATCAAAAGCCAGTTATTACAATTTGGAATAAGGGTCATAAAATGCTGAATGGAGAAATTAAAAGAGGTGTTATTAGTATCCCTCTTGACTTCATGGGACGCATTGAAGAGGACATGAAATATATTAATCAACTGGCAGAGATACTTAGAAATTATATTTAGCATTAAGATAATTAAATTATGATGATTAAGGGCAGCTTTGCAAGGGGCTGTCCTTTTTTGTTGAGAGCTGGCTTTTCCAGAAGAGGTTTTACTGTTACTCCAGCTGGTAAATTCGGACTTAGAGAATGGTTGATGGCTAAACCCAATGTAAGTTTTGATCTTGACAAAATGAAACAGGATGGTTTTATAATTAAACAAATTAAATTAAAATGGGATTAAGTTATGAATGATCAAATACTTTTTAAGTTTAGTATAAAAAAACACAATGGGAGTGATCTGGAAATCGAGGGATTTAAGCATGTTGATGGTGATCATTATCGTCAAATGGGTTTATTTATCTCCCCAAAAACAATACCAGAATTATTAAAAATAATCACAAATAAAAAGATGATTAAATGTGGAAAGGTATATGATGTAATTGATAATGGTCATGATAATATTGAATTTGCATTTCGTGGCAGTGAACAAAAACCTATTTTTACTATCCTCAATAATGGTCATAAAATGTTGAATGGCGATGTGGACAGTGGCATCATAGATATCCCCCTGGAC
>JAAELO010000009.1 GCA_024226555.1 Desulfobacterales bacterium
AGTCTGGTTACTTGTAGCCGCGAGGTCCATCTTTGGTGACTTCATAGTGAAACAATCGGTTTAATGGCTCGGCGTCAATCAAAGTGGACATGTATCCTAGCGATCGTGGCTACGCGTTTTGGCGCTTTAGTGTGCTGTTACTGTACTGATGTATATCTCGTCAAGGTACCAAATTGTTTGGTTCGACTGTTATCAATAACAACAATTGGGGGACCCCCTTTTTTTATTTTAAGGTAGTACAACCAAACCCTAACCCTACCTCACCCCTACCCCAACCCCTAGCACTAACCCCTTATTATAATATGCATAACCAAATATACATATATACATATATACATATATACATATGAACATATGAACATATAGACATATAAACATATAAACATAAAGACATAGGAAATGAATGTTTATATGTCTATATGTTTATATGTTCATATGTTCATATGTTCACATGTTCATATGTTCAAAAAATTCTGAAAGGAAAAGAAACATTCCACGGATTGGGATACATTTATTCGAGTTACCTTTAGGGCATGAGATGTACCTACGAGCTGTGTATCCAAGGCTGTCTGGAGTAATAAGAAGTGATTGAAGGGAGCCATGAGTGATTCATTTTGAATATCGCACGGTCGTATGGGTAATTCGAAGTTATATTATAATTGGGAAAAATGACATTTGAAAATTAATTTCTTTTCCTTTCGAATTAAAATTGGGATGAAATATTGATATATTTTAGCATATTGATTTTAATATCTAGCTATGCTCATTACCTGACCACAAAGAGATGTGATAGTGAGAGGGGAATAGGAATTAATATTTCATCCCAATTCGAAAGGAAAAGAAATTAATTTTCAAATGTCATTTTTCCCCATTATAATATAACTTCGAATTACCCATTATATTACGACCGTGCGATATTCAAAATGAATCACT
The DNA here is from genome assembly GCA_024226555.1 of Desulfobacterales bacterium. Taxonomy (GTDB): domain Bacteria; phylum Desulfobacterota; class Desulfobacteria; order Desulfobacterales; family JAAELO01; genus JAAELO01. The sequence continues at coordinate 934 of JAAELO010000009.1, forward strand.
CATGGCTCCCTTCAATCACTTCTTATTACTCCAGACAGCCTTGGATACA
>JAAELO010000010.1 GCA_024226555.1 Desulfobacterales bacterium
AACCGATAACGAAATGGCACAGGCGATGCAGATGGCATCTCGTCCTCTACGGGCAACCCTAACATTTCCCGTAGAAGACGACGATGCATCGCAATCCCTGTCCAGGTCGTTTCGGGATTCAACCGGGTGGTATCAGCCCACTCATCTTCCAGGAAGATCTCCTCCGGTGCCTCCTGCGGAGCGTTAAACAGCGCACGAAGGAACTCCTCCGTTTGCGCCGAATGCCTCTCCCAAAGCAAGTCCTCCACAAACCCTGTGTCTGGGGGACATCCCCAGCTGGGCATAGGCGCTTCAGGGACCAGATTGATCACTCGTGGTCCCTGCGTCGATGGTGTCCTGTTCACTCCCCAGGAGTCCACCAGTGGACCAACCTGGTCCCAATTTCGCCGACCAGATGGCGCGACTACCGACGACATGGACGCCTCCGACTGCTTCCCTGTCGAGGGCTTCGACCGACCGCTTACAGAGGCGGTCACTGCGGTCGTTGCCGACGACGACGACGACGCGAGATTCTGACAGTCCAGAATCTCAGACGCAAGAATCTCCGCCAAGTTTGCGCGTCCAAACAAGACGGATGCCATCAGCTCATCCGTGATCCGCGACGCCAAAGCTGCCCTGCCTGTTGCAGACATTGCAGCTATGGCCGGGACCGCGGACGGCGCTGACAACGACAATGACGACGACGACGAATGCGAGCGTCTTGACGGACGACTCGCAGACTGCGACGACGACTGACTGGACGACTCCACTGCCGCCGGGGGTGGCGGCACGACCGGAAGACTGGACAGACGACTGACCAGAGTTTCCCTGCGCTTCGACAAACGCGACAGGGAGTAATACAAGTCCCTGGATGCCGTTAACGTCGTCATGGATGACGCAGACCCCCAGACGGACAAGGACGGGAAGTTCCAGTCCGACCCCATAGCCAGGTCCATCCTTCTCCATATGCGAGTGGACGTCATCGACGGCATGGACGTGGTCCCTGGTGTCGGCGGGCAATAAGAACCAAACGGAAGTGACGTTGTCACTCCAGAAGACGACATGGTGCAGGCCGCTGACGGCGCGGACACACCTCGAGACGACATAGTCGACTCGCAAGACGAAGACACAACCGAGGTCGCCGTCCCTGAGCCCCCAAGCCCTGCAAGGGATGCTGACAACGACGCTTGCAAGCCCGAGAGCATACCCCGCCCACGCTCCATCAGGGACTCAAGCCGCGAGACGTCCGTACAGCCTGTTTCCCGCACGGCGTTAACGTCCTCCTGCCAGGACCTCTCTCTCGCCGGGTTCCACATGCCCGGTGCCAAGGCACGTGACGTCGACGAAGTGACAAAGCCATCCATGATACTGGATGACAGACCTGTCGCTGCAGTCACTGCTTCCGACAACAGTGACCGAGAGCGACTCCCAGACCTTACTGACGACGTGAACAAAGACGACTCATTGTTCAATGCCGATGCCGACGACGACAACGACGACGGTGACAACGAAGACGACAATGACGATGATGCTGATACTGACGATGACAATAAGGAAGAGACAGATACCACGGACCCTGTTGCAGCCCGTGACATCGACGATGTGGATGATGCAAACGAAATGCTGGGCGGTGTTCCAGCCCACGACGTCGATGACACCACGGATGCCGACAATGATACCGACAACGATGACGATGACGATGAAAGCGACAGGCTGCTAAAAGACGCAGACGATGAAATGGACACGCTAG
>JAAELO010000011.1 GCA_024226555.1 Desulfobacterales bacterium
ACCTCTTCTAAGTAACACTTTTTATATATTATGTGTTATTAGGCAGTTAGGTTCCAGAATATCTATTCTGGAGGAGTCGCTAATAACTGCTTTTTGACCGAATTACTATGTTATTAGAAAAAGAAAACTGTTGTAAAATCGTCTCGTTATTTTTTCTAATGCCTTGTACTTCAATCAAAACTCTTATTATTAGAGGTTCCTTTAATAACTACTAACATTAACTTTTATATAATAATAGTTTTATTCTTGCATCATTTATATTGTAACAGTGATAAATTATTTTGGAGATTACAGAATATAAGACATTTGAATAATGTGATATTATAAAGTTGTGAAACAAAAAAGGTGCAAAATATGCACCTTTAAGATTGAGATCTTGTCACAAATAGAAATTAAGCCGAAGAGGATTTCTATGAATCAACTATCTTAGTCCTTCAATAAAGGGTTTAATCGCAGAAACACCTACACTTTCAACAAGCCGGATCGTTTCGGAGCCGATAACCGCAATATCTGCTTTTCCTTTTAAAAAATCTATATCCTTCTTATCCTTTACTCCAAATCCCACTGCAAGTGGAAGATCTGTAGCGTTTCTACATCTTTCAAGATAGGTTGTTATATCATCAGAAAACTCAGTATCACTTCCTGTTACACCTTTTCTTGCAACACAGTATATGAAACCATTGGCAAATGAGGATATATATTTCATCCTGTCATCTGTTGTATTTGGAGAATATATATAGATTGGTGACAGATTCAAATTTTTCATGGAAGTTATGTATTCGTCCCCCTCTTCCGGTGGAAGGTCCGGCACGATTGCTCCCTTTAGTCCACTTGCATCCATCTCCTTGGCAAAATCTGTAACTCCGTATTTATAAAGAATATTGTAGTAACTCATATACAGAAATGGGATATCATATTTTTTTGCCATCTCCCTTCCAAATTCAATACTCTTTTTTACGGTTGTGCCAAGTTCAAGGGATTTCTGGTTTGCTTTAAGTATAACAGGACCATCAGCAAGGGGTTCAGAAAATGGTATCTGAAGTTCCATTATATCAACTCCTGCTTCAACCATTGCCTCAACAATTTTAAATGAACTCTCATAATCGGGATAACCGATTACGATATGTGTCATTAAAAGTATATCTTTCTCTTTTCGTTTTTCCTCAATATATTTTTTAAGCACCGTATTCACCTGCCTTTTCTTTAATAAAACTTCTCCATTCAGGATCTTCAAAAGCATCAGCTACTGTGAATATATCCTTATCACCACGACCGGACTGGTTGATAATGATTGAATCACTCTTCTTCATTGATGGAGCCTCTTTGTATGCTGTAACAAAAGCATGGGCAGATTCGAGAGCGGGAATAACCCCTTCATTTCTCATTGTAAGATCCATCGCTTCAATTACTTCATCATCAATAGCTGCTTCAAATCTAACTCTTTTCTTCTCATGCAGATCAGAAAGAATAGGAGATACACCAACATAATCAAGGCCTGCTGATATAGAATGGGTCTCTTTCATTTGTCCTTCATCATCCTGTATGAAGTATGTCTTATATCCCTGTGCTACTCCAACAGATGCATCATCCGCACATAACCTTGATGCATGATATTCTGTATCTATACCTTTTCCACCAGCTTCCACACCAATAAGTTCAACCGGATCATCCATGAATCCACTAAATATACCCATTGCATTGGACCCACCACCAACACATGCATAAACAGATTTTGGAAGTTTTCCTTCTCTTTCCAATATCTGCTCCCTTGCCTCCATCCCAATTACTGACTGGAAGTAAGATACCATCTCCGGGAAAGGGTATGGACCGCACGCAGTTCCGAGGACATAATGGGTTGAATCCATGTTTGATACCCAATCACGGAAAGCTTCATTTATTGCATCCTTTAAGATTCTTGTGCCCTCTTTTACTGGAATAACTGTTGCTCCAAGTCTTTCCATCCAGAATACATTTGGTCTTTGTCTTTTAACATCAACCTCGCCCATATAGATTGTACAGTCAAAACCAAATTTTGCAGCCATTGTTGCTGTAGCAACACCATGCTGTCCAGCTCCTGTTTCAGCAATAACTCTCTTTTTACCCATTCTCTTAACAAGAAGCCCTTGTCCCATAACATTGTTTGCTTTATGGGCACCTGTATGATTCAGATCCTCTCTTTTAATATAGATCTTTGCGCCACCAAGTTTTTTTGTCATATTTTCAGCATAGGTAAGTGGCGTTGGCCTGCAAGAGTATGTAGACATTAAGTTCTTATACTCTTCAAAAAAAGCCGGATCATGTCTTGCTTTTAAATACTCATGTTCAAGTTCATCAAATGTAGAGATAAGAATTTCCGGTAGAAATGCTCCTCCAAAGTCTCCAAAATATCCTTTTTTCTTTTGCATTTGCTACCCTCCTACTGTTTGTGAAAAAACAAACTTATCAGTTCTGCAATACATCTCTGAGTAAACTCCGTTTTTTATCTGTGGAAAATTGATCCATCTTTGGATCAATAAAATTTTTGAATCAGTTTTAAGACCAAGTTCCTTTGTCAACCCTTTAGGAACTGCTACCACTTTAAATGATTGTTTAAAATCAGTTGGTTCCATAAAGAAATTTTCCCGAACAATTTTGGCCAGGGATTTTCCTTTAATATCAATGTTTTTGATACCTTCAAAAACATCCTGATTCAGATAGAAATTTTCTACTAAAACAGGTGATTTTCCAACACTTGTTAATCTTGAAAAAAAAAGTGCTGTTTTAAATGGATTATCTTTAGAATTTATTTTCTTTATTTTTATGTCCTGAAGAATACAGGTTTCTGTAGAAATACCTTTTTCAGAAAAAGCTGAAGAAGTCCCTGCAAGAGAGAAAAGATCAATCTCTTTTTCCTCTTCAATCACATAGGTTCCAGAGCCCCTCTTTCGCTCTACAAGTTTTTTGCGTACCAGAAGATCAATAGCCTGCCTAACCGTAGGTCTTCCGATGCTGTATAGCTGTGCAAGTGATAGCTCAGGTGGTATTTTTGACCCAACAGCATATTCTCCTGATTTAATCCTTGCGGTCAAAATGTCAGCAAGTTGATGGTATAATGGTAAAGGTGACTTCGAATTAAGCATTTAATCTCCAAAAAAAATAGTACAAAATAGAAACCTCTAATAATTGCCTTTTTCTCACCCAGAGATTTTATAAAACTGAAAGCTTTTACAATCTGTATTTCAGTAAAAATTCTGATTATTATTAATAGATTCCTGTTATAAACAAGATTAAGTTAAACTTAATATGTAAAGATGTCAAGACAAATTATATTGATTGATTAATTTAAGAGAACCTCTAATAACTTGAATTTTGATTGAAACGTTTATAAAATCTTTACAAGGCTGATAAAAAAATAACGATCTGATTCGTTTATAAAAATGCTTTTATTTTATAAAGTTTACAGTTTTTTTTGGAACAACTCAGTGTAATGCAAAGTATTCACAACATAACAAGCTGATTAGCGAAACCCACTGTAGTTCGATTAAAAGACTGTTATTAGAGATTTTCTCTTATACAGGATCTTACTTTCATAAGAGCAAAACCCAAAAGATTAAGACCTTTCCATTTTTCAGGATTGGACGCATGCGGGTCATCTTCAGATAGACCAATTCCCCATATTTTATCCACTGGACTTGCTTCAACTAATACTCTATCTTTTGTGTTGATTAAGAATTTTCTAAGTTCATTATTTTGTGAGAATTTCGCATTGTTCCCTCGTACTACAATCTCAAAACGATTCTGTAACCATAAATCGTTATCAAAATTACGTATCTCACGGCCAAACCTTTTAGCTGCACCTGGATCCCGTGATGAAAGAATCTTGTTTAGCCTTTCTTCATCTTTAAAAAGCCTTGCTTTTTCTGCCATCATAAAGTGTTCAGCTGTTTTATAAACAATAGAATTAATTTCAAAAGAGTTACTCCACCACTGACTAAAGCACTCTTTTCCAACAGTTCCATCTTTCCTTTTCTGATGCCCCCAGAAAAACATGTATTTAGGGCGTTTTCCACTTCTTACAGATTTAAGAAGTAACTCTTTGTTATAAATATCATTTTTCATTTTCTATTTTCCTTTTTGGAACCATAAAAAAAGTGCTACTGAAAATAAATCAGTAACACTTTTTAACAGATTTATGGAAAGGCTTTTAGATTACAGAAACTCTGCTTTTGTAATCATTATCATTAACAAAAATGTAGAACTGGCCTTCATCTGACTTAATCACTATTCTGTCTGCAGAAATTCGATCCTGAGCTATTGCGCTATCAGGGGTTATATTTCGGAAATATTGTCTTTTATTGCCAGTTTTAACTTTTCCAGGTAGTATATCCACAACCTGTCCCACAATAGATTCCCCATGATCCTTAATAAATGCATTTTTCCCAATCAGAGATCTTTCAAACTTATCGCCGGTCAAATCTATATTTTTTTTTACTTCCTCAACAAATACTTCTGATTCTTCTCTTGGAACATATGGTTTTTCCCTCTCAATAACCACTGATGCTTTTTCAGAATAATCATGCATATTTGTATTTGTAGAAAGTTCTTTCTTTAAACCCTTTATTACAGAATCTGAGAGTCTGAAAATCTCCATTAATTGCTCTTTTCTATTATCCGAACTTTCCTGCAATTTGAAGATCAGATCCATTAAAGAATTAATTTGATTATTTAAAGCCATTTGACCGGGCATAACCCTATAACCAAGTTTATTAACAAGGGATGTTTTATCTGTGCAACTATAAAATTTAAGTGTTAATTCACTATCTAAGATCTCACCTATTTCATTAATAACTTTTACTAAAGCTAAAATTTTATAACCATTTAACCCGGCTGCTATAACATTCAAGCTATGAATAAAGTTCTGAACAGCAATCTGAATAAGATTTGTATCTATTTCGACCTCTGTTCCCAAAGTTTTTGCCAAAAAAAATGAGTTTTGGGAAGAGACCTGTTCACGCACAACATCAACCTCATTACAAAATACTGAGAGTGCTCTTTCAAAATTATTGGTTAAGTTCTTTGAAGATTGTAAAGCCTCAAAAAGAAAAATATCCAGCATATCATCTGTTTCTACGAATATATCCCTATGTGACATTCTACGCTTTATTTTACAAGCAAGCTTGTATACATCAACTGCTTCATTGGGTAGTAGTGATTCTGAGTCCTTTCCCTCTTTTTCTATCTCACTCAATATCTTTGAAGGAAGATTCAAAATTCCCATATTCAAAGGAATTAAACATTTTGAAAGAAGTGCCGCAATTTTTGTTGTGTCATTTTTTTCAGGTGAGACAAAAAGTTTCTCCATGTCCACCGACACTGTTTTATATATTGAATTGATTTCAGTCATATCAAATCGTTCCTTTTAAATATTTACCAAACCTTTTGAAATTAATGCTGAAAGTGAGAAAAGTTTTACGAGAACCTCTTTTTCAATTTCAGAACTGTCTTTTAATTCAAGAACTATATCAAGAATTTCATTTAGCTGGTTATTAAGTGCAATATCACTTGGTTTAATTCGGTAACCAAGCTTATTTACAATTGATGTTCTGTTTGGTGCTTCATAGAACTTCTTAATAACAGAGTGATCAAGCAAAGCTCCTATTTCATTAATAACTTTTACAAGAGCAAGGATCTTATATCCATTTAGACCTGAAGCCAATACATTAAGTCTTTGTATCATGTTCTGAGAAGCTGTTAAAATCATAGAAGAATCTATAGCTACTTCAGTTCCTAAAGTTTGAGCCATATAAAAAGATTTCTCAGATGCTACCTGGCTTTGCACACTTTCTACTTCCTTGCAAAATTCCTGAACTATTTGTTTAAATTCATTAATGTAATAACCTGCCTGGGATACGGCGTCATAAGTAAAAATATCTGTACTGTCATCACTTCCCTTCTGATCATCACCAAACAATCTGTATTTCAGTTTTAAAACAATTTTATAAACCTCAATAGCTTCAACCGGAAGAATCATCTCAGCATCCTTACCAGCTTCCTCAACTTTAGCTAATATCTTTTCAGGAACATCTACAATTCCTATTGAAAAAGGGACTATACATTTTGAAATTAGAGCTGCAATCTTAGTGGTATCATTTTTTTCAGGCTTTACAAACAGATGCTCCATATCAATACTAACAGGGTTTAATATAACATCACTTACATCACTTTCTTTATTTATTCCATTTTCTTCAGTCATTATATTTTCTCCTTTATTTAAGGTAATTTTCATTTAAATTAATATATAAAAAAAATATTATTTATAGCAAGGTCGTAAAATTTAAAAAACGACAACCCTTTCAGAATGCCATTCTGGAAATATATTTTATTTCTCCTGTAAAAAAATAATACTTTGCTTTGCTGCAGGTTTTTTCAAATCTGGGAATATATAACAATCACCAGAATTATGTTCTTCTTGAAGATATGACCAGAAAATATCTTCACTATCTGATATCCCAAATGCAAAAAACGGTAAGTCTTTATGAAAAGCAATCCAAACATTAATTTCTATATTCGATTCTGATTCGTAAAATATATCTCCCAATGGAAAGTCTGAGCATTCGGCAACAAAGACAGATTCATTAAAACCATTTGTTTTTGATATCTTTTCTGCAATTTTATTTCGTTTATTATCATGTATATCTATAGCCCAGTTCTCATGACCCTGATCAGCATTTGAGAATTCAGGCCTTACAGCTTTCACAATAATATATTTTGAAATTGTGTTACTTTTTAATTTGAAAAGACTATAAAAATTAGTTTTGGGTGCCATTTTATTCCTTAAAAAAGATCCTCCATATCTTCATATAGATATTCAGGTTCATTTATGAAAGCATTCCCCGGATTATCCATTAACATTATATTGTATACCTGCTTTAAATAAAGCCAGTCACCAGAATCCATACATGTAAGACGTCCATTATATTTAACTTTACCCCATTTTCCCTTCTCAAGTGTAAAGAGTTTTATGGAATAGCAACTATGTCCTCGTTTTGGTAATCCTACAATATCAGGCTTATGTTCATAAAAAACATCAATACTGTTTTTCTTAACGACTAACTCCAGGCAATGAAACTTTATCAGATCAGTTATCTTAGCAGATTTTACATTGTTTTGCTCATTAAAATTGTTCCATTCATCAAAGCAGATGTCCTGAATATAGATATGTCCTGAGTTATTTGAAAAAAAATCAGGGGTTATCTGTTTACTTTCTGGAATTAAGTTCTTTTTAATAGAGTCAGCATTACTTGATAATTTTGACCAGGAAACATGAATGTTCTGTACAATAATAAACATATTACGCATTTGATTAATTCCATTTCTTAAGGGAATTTTTAATAACTCTTTCACTGAAATACAAACGTTGTATTTCAATCAAAATTCTATCAATTAGAGGTTCCCTTGATTTAATTTGTATTTATATCCCTAAAAGGAATTCACCTATGATATATTTCACTTGTTTATTTATTACAGAGGTTTAAATATAGAGTTGAAATTTGTAATTAGAAAAGATAGATTTTCTTAATTTACAGATATGATTTACTAAAATAACGAATTTCATTTTAGCAACGTTATGGTCTACTGGTGTGTTGTACAGGTTTAATGATCATTTCAAAATTATCATACTTTTGTACAATGCTTTCGCTATTTTAACTATCACCCTTATACAGTCTGTTGAACTATTATGCTCTGCTTCAACTCTTTTGAATGAGAAATGCATAAAAGGAAATACTGCAAACAATGAGAAATGTACCTCATATGTAGAAAAGTCTTTCATTTGCAATCTATCTTATTCCCGAAATTGGATATGATAAAGCAGCTGAAATAGCAAAAAAGCTTTTGAAAAGGATAAAACCATACAATCAGGTAGCATTAGGATAAAGTTCTTACTGAGGATAGATTAAAGAAAACTTTCCATAGAGGGGAAACTTTAAATTGTCAGATATTATTCATTTTTTCTGAAGGAGAACTGTTTTGAATCTATAAATTAAAAAAGGCTGTCAGAAAAAGAATTCTAACAGGCTAAAACTAATATAATTAAAGTGGAATACCCCTTACTTATTTTCTTTTTTTCTCCATTACTTTCATAATAGAATTTCTTTCATATATAATTTCAACTCTCCTGTTTTTGGACCTACCTGCTTTTGTATCATTGGTTGCAACTGGATGGAACTCAGCCATACCTTGGGCTGATAGAAGTGTTGGGTTAAGTCTGTTTTGAATAAGGAACTTAACAACATTACTTGCTCTTGATGATGATAAATCCCAATTTGAATTGAACTTACCTCTAACTGGTATATTATCTGTATGTCCAACAATTTTAATAGGGTATCTAAATTGTTTTAATACTTTTGATAGTTTCTGCATAATTTTGAGACCCTTAGGACCCATTTGAGTTTGACCTGGTTTGAACAGAACAAGATCGGAGACAGTAATAATTGCACCGTCATCAGTTTCTTTAACGTTTACAAGTCCTTGCAAATTATTAAACATCACAAGCTCTTTTACATCTGAAACTATTTCATCGAGTTCCTTTTTAATCATCCCACCCATTTCATCAACTGCAGGTGTATCTGTTTTATCTTTAGGCTCATTGATCATTGTAAGCCCTTCACGAGTTCCTGTCATAGGGACTTCCTGAACACCTAAAGCACTTCTTAGAGATTGAATCAATTCTTTAAAAGTCTCTTCCTGTGTTGTACTCATAGCAAAAAGAAGCACGAAAAAGCACATTAAAAGTGTCACAAGGTCAGCAAAAGTTGCCATCCATGTACCAATTTTTTGAACGCACTCCTCTTCAGGTGGCGGCGGTGGTTCTAAAGCGGGTTTATCATCATCTTCATCTGCCATAATTAATTCACTTATTTAAAGATTCTTATTTATCTGGCTGATCCTCAGGTCCTGCATCAGTCAGATAAACATTGAGTTTATCTTCCATTAGCCTTGGATGCTCACCTTCTCTGATAGATATAACTCCTTCATAGAGAAGTGTCATGTTGAGAACCTCCTCTTCACTGCGCATTTTGAGTTTATCTCCCATGGGTATAAAGAAAAGGTTTGCGAGCACTGCTCCGTAGAAAGTTGTAATCATCGCAACTGCCATTTTAGGTCCAATTGTCGAAGGATCATCCAATGCTGCAAGCATCTGTACAAGACCGATCAAAGTACCGACCATACCAAATGCCGGTGCATATGAACCCATTGAATGAAAAACAGAATAACCAGTTTTATGATCTCTACTCACCAGATCCATTTTCTTTTGCATAATTGCTGCAATATCAGAGGTTTTAACACCATCAACTGTCATTTGTAATGCACTTTGCAAGTATGGATCGTTAGCATTTTTGATATCTCCCTCAATGGACAGAAGACCTCCTTTTCGGGCTTTATTTGAAATTTCAACAAGGATGGCTATGAGATCATTTGGTCTTTCAATTTTGAACATAAAAACCTTCACAGCCGTCTTAAAAACACCTAAAACTTCAGTTAAAGGGTAGGCAATAAAAGTTGCAGCAACAGTACCTCCAATAACAATGATAATAGAAGGAAGATTGTAAAAAAGCAAAAGGCTACTACCTATTAGAATTCCACCAACTATAACGCTTATTCCTGAAACAATACCTATAATTGAGGCTATATCCATCTTTCTATTCCTTTATATAAACTGTTTCATCAAGAGGTGTGAGCTTATGATAACTTGCAATTTTATCGATATCATTCTGTGACAATATTGAATCTACAGGAAGAAGCTTTGCACCAAGAGGAGTAAAAATCCCGGAAGCAAGTTTCATCCCTGGCTTTATTTCATAAATATTAATTTCATTTGATCGGTCTTTATCCTCAACAGGGTTAAGGTTAGCGAATTTGTGCAAATGGTTAACAATTTGTGAATCGTAACTTATCCCAATTTTCTCTTCAATTATGCCAAAAGCTTTTTTAACAGAGTAATTATTTCTATATACAAGATTGTCATAAATATTTGCGACATTAACAATTCTTGAACCAATGGGTATTTTTTTTAGTCTTAACCCTTTTGGGTAACCTGTTCCATCAACTTTTTCATGAAAATGACGAATGATTTTAGAAATCATATCGAAATCTGCAAATTCGCTTAGCATATTTGCACCTGAAACAGGGTGTTGTGCAAGAAGATCTTCTTCATGCTTAGAATAATCTTTCGGATTTTTCATAGAAAGTTCATCAGGAATAGAAAGTTTACCCAGTTCATGTAAAAGAGCTGCAATCTCTATTTGCTTAATCTTATCTTCACTCAAATCAAGAGATTTGGCTATAAATACAGATATCTCAGCCACTTTTTTAGAATGGCCTTTATGATATTGTCTTTTCGATTCAATAAGATTCGATAGTAAATTTACAAAATTTACAAAATTATTTTTATATAAAATATTAGATTGATCGAGTTCTTTTTCAAGAATATCTTTATCATTTACCATAAGAGATATTTGTTTAAGCGAATTATGGAGAAAATCATGATTTTTCAAATTTTCACTTTTTAGTGTGTTATACTCTTTTTTATATAATTTAGCATATTTAACAGTATTGTTTAATTTTTTTTCGTATTTAATAATTGAATTCTTAAGATCTCTTATTTCCAAATTGTATCTTATTTTCTCTTTAAGTACTTCAAAATCAATCTTAAGTGGTAATATCTCATCTATTCTGTTAGATATCTCAAAATCGCTAAAATTATCATCAAATACTAAAATGACCGAGCTAAAAAGATCTGGTTCATTCTCTATTTCTTTTAAAAAGATAGTTTTTTCCTCACAATCTCTTTTGATCAAAATAGCATCTGTTTTATTATCAATAACGTAGTTAATATGAGGGAAGTCGTCTTTACAAATTACTTCATAGCCGAACTCTATAAAAAGATTTGAGAACTCTTCAAAGAATCCATCTGAATCAATACACATGATTTTTAAACTAGACAATTTCAACATTTTTACCACTAACCCTGACTGGTTGAAATGTTAATGATCTGGCCATTTTAACTTGAATGAATGAATGATAAGTAATTTACTATTATAAAAGGATATGAGAAATAAGCGTTTCAGTCAACATAATTTTTCATCCACCAGTTATCCCACTCAGTTTCCAGAATTTTCTCTGCAATTTTTTTTCCAATTTTTGTTTTTACTCTTCTTTTTACCACAGAAATCCATTTTTTTGATGTTTTACTTCCTACGTCATGAAGACTTTTAAGTTCCAGAAGAAAAGCTAATTGATCAGCATCCTTAGCAAGTTTCGCTTCTTTTGAGCTACCACTATTAAACTCTGCGATTAGTTCTTCAATATCTTTCCCAAAAGGAATATCTTTTGTCATGTCAGAAACGGCTTTAGCTTCATTTTTTTCTATGTAATGTTTCTGAACATAGTTAATATCACCGGTTCTTGATTCAGGTAAATCATGTAAAAGACACATTTTTAACAGTTTACCAGAGTCTATATCCTTTTCTAAACTGGACATAACAAAACCTATAAATGAAACCATGTAAGAGTGTTCTGCAACAGATTCTTTTCCCGCTCCAAGAAAGGCAAGCCCTGATCTCTGTAATTCCTTTAACATTTTCGCTTCAAACAGAAGATTAATAATCTCTTTCATATCTTAAGTAAAAAAGAAGATGTTTAAAAACTTTAGTTTTTTACATTTCTTTTTTACGTACCTCCTTCTATAATTTTTATTCTCAATAACGTCTCAAATAAAAAATTGATGATTTTCCAATTTTTTATGGATGCTTCTACCAAATAAAAAACCGATGGTCCCGGTTTTTTATGTGCCTCCTTCTAAAATGTTCATTTTTAGTAACGTCTTAAATAAAACATTTAAGTTACTCTTCTAAAAACGCAAATGGATTATGATTTAGTCAATTCTGAAACTAACATTTAAATTGTGGTTTTTCTATCAAAAAAAAACGGCTTTTGTGTGGATTGATTGATAATTTTTAAAAATTGAGCCCTTGAAATCTCTTCTGCTCCAAGGCTGGATAGATGGTCTGTTTTAACCTGACAATCTATAATATCAAATGAGTTTTCACTAAGAAAATTTACAAACTTTGTAAAAGCAACTTTGGATGCGTTACTAACAGTGGAAAACATGGATTCACCAAAAAAAACTTTTCCCAGAGAAACACCATACAATCCTCCAACAAGTTCTCCATTTAGCCAGGCCTCAACAGAATGAGCCAGCCCCTTCTCATGAAGTTTTATATATGCATGCTGCATCTCATCTAGAATCCATGTATCTTCATCTTCTTTAATTCGAATTTCTGCACATGAGTTTATAACCTCTTCAAAAGAATTGTTCAGAGTTATTTTAAACTGATCCTTTTTTATTATTTTCCTAAGGCTTCTTGATATTTTTAATTTTGATGGGAATAGTACCAGACGGGGATCTGGAGCCCACCATAGAATAGGATCATCTTCAGAATACCATGGGAAGATCCCCATTTCATATGCAAGCTTCAACCTTTCGGAACTTAAATCTCCTCCAACCGCCAGCAATCCATTATCATCTGCCAAATGGGCTGGAGGAAATATTATATCATCAGTAAGCTGGAAAACAGTCATCTATCTCATTATCATCACTATTTTTCTTTAACAGAAAACGTGAGTTCTCCTGATCTAAATCCAATATTAACCTTTCCACCATTTGAAAGTTTTCCAAATAGAACCTGATCAACAAGTTTGTCCTTTATTTCGGATTGGATTAAACGACCAAGAGGTCTTGCACCATAATTTTTGTCATAACCTTTTTCAGCAAGATATTTTCTTGCAGGTTTTGATAACGACAGCTTAATGCTTTTTTCCTTGAGCTGATCTCTAAACTCTCCAATGAACTTGTCTACAACTTTTTCCATAATAGTTACATTTAGAGAATCAAAGCTTACCGTGGTATCTAATCTGTTTCTAAACTCAGGGCTAAAAAGTTTTTCAACAGCAGCCTTTCCTTTATCTCCTGTATCTTTTACAGAGTCACCAAAACCAATTGATGATTTAGTCATTTCCCTTGCACCAGCATTTGATGCCATAATAATTATAACGTTTCTAAAATCTGCTTTTTTACCATTATTATCAGTTAGAGTTGCATAATCCATTATTTGGAGAAGAATGTTATAAATATCCGGGTGAGCCTTCTCAATTTCATCCATCAATAGTACACAATGTGGAGTTCTGCTTATTTGCTCCGTTAAAAGACCACCTTGCTCAAATCCAACATATCCTGGAGGAGAGCCTATTAACCTGGCAACAGCATGTTTTTCCATATATTCACTCATATCAAAACGAACAAATTCAACTCCAAGATTATGAGCAAGTTGCTTTGCAACTTCAGTTTTTCCAACACCTGTTGGTCCTGTAAACAGGAAAGATCCAACTGGCTTTTCAGGAGTTCCCAATCCGGCTCTTGATCTTTTTATAGCAGTTACAACAGATGTTATGGCTTCATCCTGACCATAAATTACTTTCAACATCTTCTTTTCAAGCAATTCAAGTTTCAAACGGTCTGAAGAAGACACACTCTTTGCTGGAATTTTTGCCATTTCAGAAATGACAAGTTCAACATCTTTTGGTAATATTGTTTTTTTATTTTTTGAGTAGATCTTAAGATAAGCTCCTGTTTCATCTATAACATCTATTGCTTTATCAGGAAGAAACCTGTCGTTAAGATATTGAGAAGACAATTTTGCTGCTGCTTCCAAAGAATCATCTGAATATTTTATCTTATGGTGCTCTTCGTATCTTGATCTCAAACCTTTAAGGATTTCAATAGTTTCATCTATTGACGATTCATTCACTTCTATCTTCTCAAATCGTCTTGAAAAAGCACGATCCTTAGTGAACTGGTTTTTATACTCATCAAATGTGGTTGACCCCATACATCTTAAATCACCACTTGAGATAGCTGGTTTTAATATGTTGGACGCATCCATGGAACCACCACTTGTTGCGCCGGCTCCAATAATAGTATGTATTTCATCAATAAAAAGTATTGCATCATCTATATCTGCAAGGGATGAAAGTACCTCTTTTAATCTTTTTTCAAAATCTCCCCGAAACTTAGTACCTGCAAGGAGAGCTCCTAAATCCAGAGAGTATATTTTTGTATTTCTGAGCAGATCAGGAACCTCACCTGATACTATCTGTTGAGCTAAACCTTCTGCAAGTGCTGTTTTTCCAACACCAGGCTCACCAACCAGAACAGGATTGTTTTTTCTTCTCCTGCACAGGACCTGAATAACTCTTTTGGTTTCTTTAGCCCTTCCAATCAAAGGATCAAGTTTTCCAATTTTAGCCCTATCAATAAGATCAACAGTATAGAGTTCAAGAGGATCATTTTTATTCTCTTTTTCACTCTCTTTACCCTTCTTGTTTTTTTGTTCTTTTTTTGAAGGTTCAAAATTATGGGATAAAAACTCTACAATATTAAGCCTTGATAAGCCTTCTGTCTGTAGAAAATACGTCGCATTACTCTCCTCTTCAAGGAAAATAGATGCCAGAATATCACCAATAGTAACCTCTTTTTTTTCAGCATTTTTTGCATGATTCACAGCTCTTGTTATCATACGCTGGAAAGATATTGTTTGCTGAAGAACATATTCACTTGAATCTTCGAGTGTTTCAAGTTTTTCAGCAAAAAAAGATTCCAATTGTAACTTTAAATTCTCAATGTCGCCGCCACAACCTTCAATTATCAATTTACCATCGGGATCGTGCAGAATTGCAAAAAGCACATGTTCTACACAAACATATTCATGTCGCCTTTTCTTTGCTTCACGGACTGCAAATCCGAGAGTTGCACTAAGCTCTTTACTAATCATAATTACACCCCTTCCATTGAACATTTAAGCGGGAATTCATTCTCTTTTGCTAATCTATGAACAGTTTCAACTTTTGTTTCAGCAACTTCAAAAGTATATATACCGCAAATTCCAACACCTTTTTCATGAACATTCAACATTATACCTGTTGCTTCATCATGTGTCTTATGAAAAATATATATCAAAATCTCTATTACAAAATCCATTGTTGTATAGTCATCATTATGCAACAATACTTTGTACATTGAAGGTTCTTTTAGCTTCTCTTTAAAATCCTGCTTTACTTTTTCAATCACACCTGTGTCGCTTGTACCCATTTTATAAACTCCTGACTACCCGCAACATTTTTTATATTTTTTACCACTTCCGCAAGGACATGGTGAATTACGGCCAATTTTATCATTTTTTCTTTTAACAGGTTCTTTTGGTAAGCCACTTTCTCCATGGGACATTACCATCTCCTGTTCCTGTCTTGACATATCATGCATATATTCAGGATTTGCCAATTGAACTCTAAAAAGAACATTAACAATCTCCTCTTTAATTCTTTCAATCATACCCTGAAACATATCCAAAGCCTCTTTTTTGTAAACAATAAGAGGGTTTTGCTGTGCGTATCCTCTAAGGCCAATTCCTTCCTTAAGATGGTCCATACTTAAGAGATGATCCTTCCAGAGGGAATCAACCGTTTGGAGTAACAAATATTTTTCAAGATCTCTTAGGTTTTCAGCTCCTATATCTTTCTCTTTATTTTCATATGCTGCTACAGCTTTTTCATCGATGAATGAGCTTAATCCATTTTCAGCAATTTGATTCTGATCATTTTCAGATTCAATTAGCTTCATATTGAACTGGTTTGCAATGGCTTCATTTAAACCTTTTAAATCCCATTCGGAAACAGGTTTTTTTGTATCCTCAAAATTACCACCAATATAATTAGCCCCTTCAGAGATCATATCTATTATATCAGATTTTAGGCTTTCATTGTTAAGAGTTTTACGTCTTTGTTTGTAAATAATCTCTCTTTGTTGGTTCATAACATCGTCATAATCAATTAATTGCTTTCTTATATCAAAGTTATGACCTTCAACTTTTCTTTGAGCATTCTCAATAGCACGCGAAATTATATTATGCTCAATAGGTTCACCCTCTTCCATTCCTAATCGTTCCATCACTTTGGTGATTCGCTCTCCACCAAAAATTCTCAGGAGGTCATCCTCAAGGGAAAGAAAAAACCGTGATGTTCCAGGATCACCCTGACGGCCTGATCGACCTCTAAGCTGGTTATCGATACGTCTACTCTCATGACGTTCTGTACCCATAATATGTAGTCCACCAAGTTCTATAACACCTTCTCCAAGGACAATATCGGTTCCTCGACCTGCCATATTGGTTGAAATTGTTATTGCACCTTTTTGCCCTGCATTTGCAACAATTTCAGCTTCACCCTTATGATTTTTTGCATTTAAAACTGTGTGTTTTACACCTTTCTTTGCAAGTTTTTTACTGAAACTTTCTGAAACATCAATAGAAACTGTACCAACCAGAACTGGTTGTCCCTTTTTATGAACTTCAATGATCTCTTTGAGAGCAGCGTCATACTTCTCTTTTCTTGTTTTATATATGGAGTCAGGAAAATCATTTCTGACCATAGGTTTATTTGTTGGAATTACAAGAACATCAAGTCCGTAAATTTTGTCAAATTCAGTTGCTTCTGTTTCAGCAGTACCAGTCATACCACTAAGTTTATTGTACATTCTGAAAAAGTTCTGAAATGTTATGGAGGCTAAAGTCTGGTTTTCATTTTCAATTTTTACATTTTCCTTAGCTTCCAATGCCTGATGTAAACCTTCACTATATCTTCTTCCAGGCATTAATCTACCAGTGAATTCATCAACAATAACAACAGAACCATTTTTTACAATATAGTCCACATCTTTTTTAAAAAGTGTATGAGCTTTAAGTGCCTGGTTTATATGATGCAGAATCTCTATGTTTTTTGGATCATACAGGTTCTCTACATTTAATTTTGTTTCTGCATTTAAGACACCTTCTTCTGTAAGAGTCGCTGATCTTGATTTTTCATCAACTTTATAATCAGTATCTATTTTTAATGATGGTATTACAGTATTAACATGGACATATAACTGAGTTGATTTTTCTGCAGGCCCTGAGATTATTAATGGAGTTCTTGCTTCATCAATTAAGATACTATCGACCTCATCAACTATAGCAAAATTTAGGTAACCCTGAACAATTGATTCCTTATCAAACTTCATATTATCTCTGAGATAATCAAACCCAAATTCATTATTTGTGCCATATGTTATATCAGAGCCATAAGCCTCACTTCTTTCTTCGTCATCAAGACCATGAATTATTACAGAAGTGGATAGTCCTAGAAATCCATATAATTTCCCCATCCATTCGGAGTCACGTTTTGCAAGATAATCATTGACTGTAATAACATGAACACCTTTTCCGGAAAGAGCGTTTAGGTAAGCAGCTAGGGTTGCAACAAGGGTTTTACCTTCTCCTGTCTTCATTTCAGATATTTTACCCTGATGTAATGCTATACCGCCAACCATCTGGCTGTCAAAGTGACGCATCTCAAGAACTCTCCATGAAGCTTCCCGAACAGTAGCATAAGCTTCAGGAAGAATATCATCCAAAGTTCCGCCATCTTTAAGCCTTTTCTTGAAAATTGAAGTTTGACCCTGCAGCTCGGTATCGCTTTTGGCCTTCATCTCTGGTTCAAAATCATTAATAATAGCAACAATCTTCTGAATTTTACTAATTTCACGTTCATTTCTGTTACCGAAGATCTTAGAAAGAAAATTAAAAAGCATTGTGTATTGTTTCCCCTAACTATTGATAGCCCATCGACTATATTAAAATTAAAATACAATATTGATTATACAGTTTTTCATGAAAAGCCGTAATAAAAAAATTGTTAAATTAATATAATGAGTATAAAAAAGAAATCAACAAATGAATTATATATAAACCACATTAAGACATGAAATTATGAAGTTATTAACTATGAATATGAGGAAAGAAAAACTTAAGTTTTCATTATTATTAGATAAAAGAATGGTTTCTCAAAATCAACAATTTGTTAGTAGTTTAATTTAATATATATCGGGCTGGGTTAACAGGTAATCCATTTAAGCGAATTTCATAATGTACATGCAGACCCTTAATTCTTCCTGAATTCCCCATCTCACCAATTATGTCGCCTCTTTTGACAGTGTCACCTGGCTTAACAAGGACTTTTGAAAGATGTCCATATTTTGTAACAACTCCATGACCATGATCTATTGTAACAAGCTTACCTAAAAATTCCTTTAAATCTGCGTGTGTTACAATTCCATCTGCAGTTGCTATTACTGAGGTTCCCTTGATATTTGCGATATCAATCCCTTTGTGGAAATCTTTCTCTCCGCTAACTGGTGACATTCTATGCCCAAACCTTGAAGCTACCCAGCCTTTTGCTGGTCTGATGTTTGGTGTCGAAGCCATAAGGTTTCCCTGATCTTCAAGATAATTAACCACATTTTCAAACCCCACTTTTTTCTTTACTGCTTCTTCATTGATATCCTCAATCTGATTGTGCATTTCACGAAGCAGAGTATTGTGTTTTTTTGTAAGCGGAGCCATAGTATCAAGATCATCAGGCAGTGCACCACCAACACCAAATAATCCAGTTTGGGTGGAATCTTCCATGTTAGCCATAACTTTGATCTTCTTTTCAAAGTTATTTATATCATTTAATTTGGATTTGAGTTGTTCCATCTTTAGGTTAAAATTTTGAATCTGCTTGTCCTGACTTCTTATCTCAGACAGTTGGTTTGTAACCTTCAATTCAAGTCTTTCAACATTAAGTGAAGTTTTTTTAAGTTGATAATAGTCATATCCAAGGTAAGATATACCTGAAAAAACAGTAAGGATTATTACTAAAATCAGATAAGTAGCAGGAGTTGATAAAGAAACACGCTTCATGGAAGCATTATTTCTATTCATAAGGTATAATGTAACATTATTTTTCATATTCGTCTTAAACTCTTATTTTTCTTTAATCGTTTAACCATTTTACTTAATTCAAAACCTAAAATCAACTTTAATAAGCACCACACCTCTATCATAATAGGGTCTCCCGTGTCAAGGAATCAATGCAAGCCCACTGTCTATAGCACTATTTGTGATAATACTCTGTTTTTGTAAATTGTTATTATTACTTATGAAATTTTCATTAAAAAAACAATAAGGAATACCAGTTTTCGCAAAAAAATGTTTTTTTCAAAATTTGAAAGATTTGTTACCAATTATTTTTGTTTTATATAAAGTTTTTTTGATTATTTATATGCAACTGAATTTTAAAGACAAAATATAGATAAACGAAAAAAATACACAATATTTATCATGGGTGAAATAATAAGGGCTTGCTGATAATTTCAAACACATACATTAAATAAATGCTGCGTTGCAATATTATATACTTGACAATTAATGTCATTAAATTTATTATAACTTTTATATACAGGTTTATAACTTAATTTTAGGAGGGACTATGAAAACATTTGAGCCGCAAAAAATGATGGGTCAATTGGTTGAGTTTCAAAAAAATGCGTTTAACAACACCTATGATGCTATGTTAAAGATACAGGAACAATCAGAAAAAATTGTTACTGTTTTAACATCCGGACAGTTAAAAACACCAAAAGAAAGCCAGAAGTATGTTGATAACTGGACTATGGCATTAAAAAAACAACAGGCTGAATTTAAAACTAATGTGGATAGTGGTTTTGAAAAATTCAAATCTTTATGTGAAGGTGGTGTTGAAAAAACTGCAACAAAAACTCAAACACCTGCAAAAGCTAAAGCAAAAAGTGCAAAATAAACTATAATCTAAAAAGGAGGATAAAAATGGAGAATCAGGAAATGATGAAACAAATAATCGAGTTTAACAAAACAACTTTTAATAACAGCTACGATGCAGCCATAATGATTAGTAATCAGGCTGAAAATATAACAAATTCGTTCTTATCTGCTCATCCGGAAATAGTTCCTGAGCAAGGAAAAAAGATTTATGATGAATGGTCAGCTTCTGTTAAAAAAGGTCTTTCTGATTTTCAGGAAAATGTAAATACTGGTTTTAATAAAATTGAAGATTATTTTGTATAACAAAATCTGGTGGTTCAAAGAATAAACCTGCTAATGGTTTTGAAGGAGGTTAAATATGAACTTGAAAACACCAGGAAATGTACTTTAAAAAAGCCCTTTGAAATTTAAAAGGGCTTTTTTTTTACTAAACCATCCTTTATTCCAATTCCAAACATCTCTAATAATTAGATATTTTTAATGAAACATATTATAAAAGCTGTCAGTTTTATATATTTTTCATATCAAAAAATAACGAAATGTTTTTACAACAATTTTTTTGATATGTTTTTCAAAAAAGAATCAGTTATTATTAGGCCCCTATATTTTTTCTTGGACCAACAGTAAAAGTAATGTATCTCTTATGGGAACCTCTAATAATTAATATTTTGGATGAAATGCAAGGCATTTCCAAAAGTAACGAGCCGATTTTATTACAGTTTTTTTTGGCAATAACAAAGTATTACGCAAAAAGAGGAGTTATTAGAGATTCCCTAAAAGGTTACAACAAATCTTTGTAAATTAACAAAGAATCAATTACATAAGGTGAAAATATGAAAATAGGTAAATACGATTGTAGTTCTATTGAGATGGGAAAATTTGTTTTAGATGGTGGTGCTATGTTTGGAGTTGTACCCAAAGTGCTTTGGGAAAGAGAAATTCCAGCAGATTATAAAAACAGAATTCCTATGAGTGCCAGGTGTCTTTTAATTCAAGGCGATAATAAAAAAATCCTTGTTGATACCGGGATGGGAAATAAATTTTCAGATAAAGAGAAAAAAATCTATGGCTTGAAAGAGGTTTTTGATATTGAATCAAAATTATCAGAACTAAATCTAAGTTGCAAAGATATAACAGATGTAATTCTAACTCATCTGCATTTTGATCATGCTGGTGGGGCTACAAAAATTGAAAATGGTAAAATTATTCCAACTTTTCAGAACGCTCAATACCATGTACAAAAAGAACATTTTCATAGCGCACTTAACCCAACTAAAAGAGATAAAGCAAGTTTTATAAAAGATAATTTTGAACCCCTTATGAATCATGGTGTGTTGAAAACACTGGATGGTTTTTGCGAGCTGTTTGAAGATATCGAATTTATAATAACAAAAGGGCACACAAATTTTCAGCAGCATCCTCTTATAAAAGGCGAAAATAATTCTCTGTTTTTTTGTGGCGATATTTTTCCAACAGCATCACACCTTCCTGTTAGCTGGCATATGGGTTACGATAATAATCCTTTGACAATTTTAGATGAAAAAGAAAATCTCCTTAAAAGAGCCTTAAATGAGAAATGGATTATGTTTTTTGAACATGATCCAAAAATTCCTGCAGTAACGTTAAAAGAGGGAAAAAAAGGTATAGAAATTGATCAGGTGATAGAAATATAATTTTTAGGTCAGGATTTTAGTATGAAATTTAAAATTAATGATTTTGTAGAGATATTAAAAGAGGAGTATAAATCATGGAATGCTCCGGTGATTACCATGATGTCAAATCAGGGAAGCACTCCCTTTGAGATACTGATATCAACTCTTCTTTCTTTAAGAACAAAAGATGAGGTAACTTCAGTTGCCTCAAAAAGACTATTTAAAATTGCAAATACTCCAATCCAAATGATTGAAACGGGTGAAAAAAAAATTAGCGAGCTTATTTATCCTGTAGGTTTTTATCCGACTAAAGCCAAAAGGATAATTGAGATCAGCAAAATATTACTTAATGAATATGATGATATTGTTCCCGATGAGATAGATGAACTTCTTAAATTTCCGGGAGTGGGCAGAAAAACAGCGAACCTTGTATTGATTGAAGGTTATGGAAAGAAAGCAATTTGTGTTGATACTCATGTTCACAGGATAAGTAACAGAATAGGGTATGTTAAAACTAAAAATCCAGATCAGACAGAGTTTGCTCTTCGAAAAAAACTACCAAAGAAGTACTGGATCATTTATAATGAAATTTTGGTTGCTTTTGGACAAACAATTTGTAAACCCATCTCTCCATTTTGCAGTAAGTGCAATGTTACTGAATTTTGCAAAAAAGCAGGTGTAACTACAACACGTTGATTATAAAAAGTGAGATCTCAATTGTATCAATTACTAAAAAATTCCTTTAAAAAAAAATATCCGTTTAAGGTTTGTTGTCCCTCATTTATTTATCCTGAGGATTATAGTGAAAATATTGAAAAACTTGGTCCGTTTGTTGATGAGATTGAGCTTCTTTATTTTGAGGGAAATACCCCAGAATTTTTACCAAAGGAATCTGAAATTAATTGTCTTAAGAATTTATCAGAAAAATATGATCTAACCTATAATGTTCATCTTCCAACCGATATTTCTGTGACATCTAATCAAAGTGATAAAGCAATTCAAAATATACTTGAAATAATCTCAAGAACCAAATCTCTTAATCCCTCAACTTATACTATTCATCTTCCCTTTGATGAAGGCATCCCTGATGATCATTGGTATAAAAAGGCAAATAAAGCTTTAAAAAGTTTGTCAATGGAGGTTGGGAAAGATAAGATATCAGTTGAAACTCTGAATTATAATCCCGATATCTTATCAACCTTTTTTATTAATGGTTACAAGATGTGTCTTGATATTGGACATATGATTTTTTTTGGTTATGATCCGGGCGATATATTTTCAAAATATGAGGAGCATATTACGACCATCCATCTTCATGGAGTTAAAAAAACAGATGGTAAGTTAAAAGATCACAGTAGTTTAAATCATCTTAATGAAGAAGAATCTGAGATTATCAAAAACATTTTAAAGGCATTTAATGGTGTTGTATCATTTGAAGTATTTTCCTTTAAAAATTTACAAAGTTCGTTAAATTGGCTCTAATAATTTGAATTTTGATCGAAATACAGCGTTTATAAAAGCTTTCAGTTTTATAAAAAAACTGCATTAGAATAAATAACGAACCGATTCGTTTATAAAAAGCTTAATTTATAAACATTACAACAGTTTTTTTTGTAATAACGCAGTACTTCGGTTAAAAGGCGGTTATTAGAGATTCCCTATACTGATTAAGATTTAAATAATTGAACCTTATAATCATAGGATTGAGATATGACTTACAAATTTTCCGGAATATTAACTTCTGATTTTTATATAGAAGAAGGTATAGATTTAAAAGATATATACTCCATAAGAAAAATTGATAGCCCATTCAAAGGTTCTGGCATTTACTTACCCATGTATTCAGATAGAGATCCCAATGAAGAAGAAATTATTAAAATTGTAAATTCTGTTGGATTAAGTAAATCTGATAACTGGCTTTTTATTAACTACATATGTTGGGCAGGTCGGATAGATTATGTATATGCTTATTTGAACAGTTGTGGAAAAATTACAGGACCTGTTGAAGAGTCTGATCTGAATAAAACCAGTGACCTATTCGTAAATATAATGGAAGGTTTTGGAGTACCTAAGGAAAAAGCCCTTGATTTTAAGCCTTTCTATAGAGGGTTCTGGAATGAATAGACAACGAAAACCTCTTCTAAGTAACATTTTTTTTTAATAGGAACCTCTAATAACTACATTTTAAGCAAGCTACATCGTTATTACGAAAAAATGTAAACTATAAAAAAAAAGCCTTATAAAAAGCTTTTGGTTTAGTATTTTTACAATATAAAGCATGGTTTCCAATCGGCCGCCAGAGAGGTTTATTTATTTCGTTTTTGATATCCTAATTAAATAGAAAATCAGAATTTTTACTACATATCATTAAAAGTTTTAAGTTCATTGAGATATTTCTCACCAAGTTTTGGTTCGCTCATATTTATATAAGCTGCAATTCCTTTCAATCTCTCAAGAGAATCACCCTCTTGCATGGGTTTACCATTTTTAAGATTATGTATAGCAGCTCTTAATTTTCTTTTTATATCCCTTGATACCCTTGGCTTTTGATCATCATTTACCACAAGGCCTGTAACTCTTTGACACACATTTGGCCTTATCACTTTCGTTTTATCAGGATGAATTACAAATCCTTCATCTTTTACAATTCGTTTAGTAAATTCGATTACAGCTCCTGGATTAAAACCTTTTAATTTCTCTCTTGGTATGCTGAAAGTTATATCATCTGCATATCTTGAATATCTGCATCCAAATTTCTTTGCTAATCCATATAGTCTACTATCCATCTTCATACAAAGAGTATTTGTAAGTGCCGGGCTCGTTGGTGCTCCCTGGGGAAGACATCTTTGTCCAAGGGAAACAAAGTGCTTCTTTCCTTCAAATTCGACTATTTTTCTTGGAGCTTCAGTACATATTAAAGCAAGCAGAGTTGCAACCTGCTCTCTATAACCTGCTTTCCTGAAAATACCTTTTACTCTTGCATAACTTACAGATGGGAAAAAATCCTTGATATCCATTTTGATAAGGTAAAATGGGTTTCTATGAGTTATTGCATTTGTATAGATTGATCTTGAAGGTAAAAAACCATGTGCAGCACCATGAACCAAGAGCTTTTCAGCAATATTTTCAAGTATCCATCTCTGGGTCTTTTTTAAAAGTGGCATTGGAGCCCATATATCTCTATCTCCACCTCTCTTTTTTGGTATTGTAAAACGGTAATAATGAAGACTTGTTGCAGCATCACGGTGATAGGACAGCCACCTTAATTTACCGATTGTAAGATCAAGAACTTTTGCAAGTTGCTCTGGTGAATCTATTACAGGAAGTTCATTTTCAGCTATTCTTTTTTCAGGATTTTCAATATCCCACTTATCAAAATCATCACCATCGTTCCAATAGATACCTTCACCCAGATGAACGATATGGTTTGATTTATAAGCTTGCCAACTCTCTTTTCTAAGTTTTTTTCGCTCAGCTGCTTCATCTTTAAGACTTTGCTTGTAATTTTTCAGCTCCCTCTTCGACATCCCCATGGTTTCCTGCCTCTGTACAAGGTAACCACGTTTCTCAAGCTGTTTTTCAATATAAGCGTTAATACCGCCAGATTTTTCAATCTCATTCCAAAGTTTTTCCGGACTTGTTCTTTTAGTCATTGTGTTATCCTGCTGTTGCGTCTAAGTAACCTTGATCATTAAGGTTTGATAATCGGTCAAAGTAAGCATCTCTTGCATCATTAACTGAGTTAAATTGAAAGTTCTGCAATCTCATTGAACCATAATTTAATCCCCATCTAACTTTTAATCGCTTATTATTCAAGGTTACCTGATAAATCATTTCACCTTTTTTACTTCGTTTGCTATATGTTTTTGTTTCAACTGTAATTTTTGCTCTTATCTTACTATTACTTCTTTTTTGTTCACTATATTCATTAAACAGGAGGTGAAGAGCTATTAAGTGAGCACATGGTCCTTGCTTCAATCCCTGTTTTTTGTAATATGTACAGGTACAACTTGCTTTTTTGACAAAACCATCTTCATCAAAAAGAATTACCGGGGTATAATCTCTTTTGTCTTCCTTAACAGTAACATTTCCGGTAACTTCAACTCCTGTTCCTATAAACCGATCCTCTTTTTCAATCGCAATAGAACCTTTTATTGACATCAGATCATGGGCAAACCGTTCATTAATGTTTCTAAATTCAAGTTTACGAAGATCAAGATTTTCATTAGTAACAGGTCTTAACCTATACAACTCTGATGCTGAGTCATACATAACTAGGCCTTGCTGACATGCAGTTTGCAGAGCCTTGAAAATTTCCATTTTTTTCAAACCGGTACTCTTTGTAAGTTCCTTTAAAGAGCCGGACCTTTTCTCGAGTAAAGTATCAGTTACAACATCCAGATTTTTAAGATCAGCATTTTGTCTTGGCAGCAGAAGATCAAAATTAAGTGATTGCGCCCAGTTAAATGCTGCAAAGCCTGTAATTGCCAATGTAAGTGTCATGTTTTTTCCCCGGAAAATCCAAAATCCAGGAAATCCTCCACTACCGGTTACATTTACATCTATTTTATCTGTGAACGGCAGGAATTGTTTCATCATCATCAGTCTTCGTCTTCCCCAGATACGCAAAACCTTTGATTCTTTGCCTTTATAAATCTCTTCTGAAGTTACTATAACTTTTTCCCAGGGTTCCAAAACGATAAGTGGATATTGACCGGGCACAAGTTCAATTCTTAATCCTCTTCTCTTCCCTTTCTGATCTTTATTCATTCTAAGGAAACGAAGAATGTTATAAAAATCAAGGGTTGCCATAGAAAAGCTATCACTTTTCAGAGTTGCTGATGATTGAACCTGTAGGAATCCACGCAACCATGAATCTGGAACTTTCACCTGTTTTTCGAGGGTTTTTGTTTCTTCAGAACCTTTGGTGGAAAGGGTTACATCCTTTCCAATTTTAAGAAAACTTTTCTTGAAGCTTCTCATCTTTTTGATCCCTTTTAAAAGGGATTCACTAAAATCAATATTTGTGGTTCCAAATGTTGGATTTCCTTTGATATTAAAAGCATCTTTGTTAACTGAAAGCTTTGCATATGACCCCTCGTCTTTACTGAAAACTTCAAATGAAACTTCATCGGGATATACAGAAATCAGAGGATCAAGAATGAAATATGCATTTGGATCATTTCTTTCAAGCCAGTTAAAATACTCCTGTTGAGCATTCCATGAAGAAAGGTTTGAAGCTTCTCTTTTCATCTGAAGATATGCAAGATATTTGCTCCTGTCCTTAGGTACATATCTGTAATCACTTTTAACAACTGTAGAGAGTGCTATCATGGCTTCTCTGAAATGAATAGGATCTTTAAGTTCACCCTCAAAAGAAACTGTATCTCTGTAGATATTTCCTAAAAAGGATATTTCAGATTTGTCATCACTTTCAAGTACTTTACTTTCGTTATCGTACCCAACTTTAATTTCAGTAAAGTCTTCTAAAGCGTCCTGATTGTTCTCATTTTCGTGGGTCATAATTTTATTCCCAGATTTTCTAAGTTCATTCAAATATCAAAACATTTTTATGGAATCTCTAATAACTGCTTTTTGACCGAACTACTTAAGTTGTTTTAAAAGAAAACAACGGAGTATCTTCAAAAAAAAGAACTGTTTATAAAATCAGCTCGTTATTTTTTTCTAATGCAGAGATTTTATAAAACTAAAAGCTTTTATAATCTGTTTTTCAATCAAAATTCTAATTATTAGAGGTTCCTATTTATGCTGTTTTTAATCTTGCCCTTTTTGACCTTCTAAGTGCCCTGAAAACTGCTTTTTTAATGTCTTCATCCTTCTCCATATCTGCAAAGGAAGACAGTTTTCCTTCAGCTTTTTCATCTTTCATCTGTGCAAGACTCTCAATGGCCCCTAACCTGACTTCCTCATCAAGATTCTGATCTTCCATGATTGAAGTAAGGCTTTCAATATCATTATTTTTAACAAGAAGTGGTAGTACAACACCCTGATAATCGCTTTTTGAAGCTGAGTCATGAATTAATTTGTCAGGTGCTTTATTTCCTGTCAATCTCATAAAACTGGTTCTGTCAGAGATAACAATTTGTGCATCTGCCTCAATTTCAGCAAGTTTTGATGCTGCAATTTTTCTGATTTCGTCATTACTATTAATTAAAACTGATTCCAGAACCTCTTTAACTTTATCATCAGTTGAATTTAAAGAAGACACTGCGGCTTTTTGAACATCTAAAAAGTTAATATCAAAGGGATAAACAGCTGCTTCTAACAGGTAATCTGATGCAACATCATATCTTCCTGCAACCCATGTAAGTTTAGCAAGGCATTTTGTTACAGAATTAAGCTTTTTGATTTTAACTTTTTTAACTGCATAATCTAAATTTGTTTTTTTCCATTTTTCAAAAAAGAATTCTACAGCAGATCCGATTTTATCCGCATATTTGGGGTCTGTATTTTTGTCCCGTCCTAAAATATGGGCAGCAACTGCAACTGAATCTTCATTAGTATTACTCAGAGTTTCATAAGCAGCATTAAGAGGTGCTGGTTTTGCATGAAGAAGTATTGAGGACAATTTTGTTCTTGTCTTATCTAAGCATTTATGAAGAAGTGAAAGAACTTTTTCAGGATCACCATTCTCATTAATTCTCTTAATTGAGTCTTTCACATCGTACCATTTGTCAACACATTGTACTGCGGCATAATCAGGTTCAAGTGATTCATTTCCAAACTGTTTTCTTGCACTTTCAACCGCTTTTTCTATTACATATTCATCTTTATCCTGTTTTATAAGGTCAAGAAGAATATCTCTTGTATAATCATCATTATTAAATCCGAGCATCTCAATAGCAGTTTCACGATAGTAATAATCATTGTCAAGGGCTTTTTGTCTTATATGCTTCCAGCCATCTTCAGTGTTTAACCATCTCAAACCTTTAACTGCTTTTTCTGAAATACCATCATTTCCAGAGACATATTTTGAAAGGAGTACAAAAACTTCATCCTTTTTGTCTGTTTTACCAAGGTGACCAATTGCTTCTATAGCTTCCTCTGAAAGTGCATGTTCTGAGTCAACAGCAAGCTTAAGAAGAAGATCAACAGCTCTTGCATCTGCCATAAGACCGAGAGCCGTTACAGCTCTTCTTCTATAATCATACTCTTCAAGAAGGTCCACTGCAGCAAGAAGTATTGAAATACCCTCATTTTGACCTGCAAGAGCAAGCCCTTCAGCAGCAAGAAATCTTAGGTCAGTCTCTTTGGATTCGAGCATTTTGACAAGAGCATCTTTTGGTCCATCTCTTTTGTCCAATCTAAAACTTATGGATTTGACTGTTTTTTCCTTAATATCATCATCAGGATAGTTAATAAGTCTTGCAAGAAGCCCATCCACCTCATTGGTTCTTGCCCACCTCATACCATCAAGAAGTTGGTTAATAAAGGATGTTTCGTTTAAGGAAATACATATTTCAGAAAGGTCTACAAGTATTTTGGTTTTTCGTGGAAACTGTTTCTCTTCCCAGCTTCTATCTGGATTTTCATCAGTATAATCTTCTATGTGCTGGTCAAAACCACTAATTACAAGGATTGCGTTAAATACGTATCTTTTGTTTTTCCGGCTCTTTATAAGATTTAAGAGTATATCAAGTTTTTTTTCATCACGAAGGTTTCCAATTGCATCAAGTAATATACTATCAAACATTCCATCCGGATCAGACATTATTTTTTCCAACATAACACGGGATGTCTCAGGATCTTTCAGTTCCAACATCTGCTTAACTATTTTCTTAATTTCACTATCATTTTTACTATCCTGAAGAAGAACTGTGAGATATTTAAAAGCATCTTTATCTTTTTTAGTTGCAAGCAGAAATGCAATTGAAAAATAGATATCGCGAAACCTTGTACCAAAACCACTAATTAAGATATCTCTTGCAGAGTCTTCCTGATCATAAAGGTCAGATAGCCATGCGACAGAAGTTCTTTGAAGTTTTTTCGAAACTGATTCGAAAATTCTTTTTGATGTTTTAAGTTTACCATTTATATCTACAAGTATTTTAGATGCTTCAAGTTCCAACCCATCATCCCTTGTAAGCATAGTTTGTTCTAAAATTTTTTCCTTCTCTTGTTTGGTTCCATCTTCTGTTAAAAGCTTTAATCCTTCAGCTCCAATATCCATAAAACCGGCGCCAAGTGCTTCAGCTCCTAAAATTGCTGTTTCCAGTCCCATCTCTTTAAGATGAGCAAATGCACGCATTCTTACTTCAGAGATCGGATCTCTTAGAGTTTGTAGAAAAACCGGTTTTGAAGCTTCAAAATAATAGTTATTATCGTCTCCCATAACTCTGAGTATGTTTAAAGCTTTTTGTCTAATCCTTATAACTGATCTTTCAGGTGTTGTTCTGTCAGAACCATGATAACCACCTTGCTCCCGTACAAGACCCACAAATGAGCCAAAAGCAAGCTGTAAAAGTTCCTCTCTTGAAGTTTTAAGTTCCAGAGTTTTAAGTTCTTTTAATTTTCCGATCTCATCTTTAAATCTGTATTTAAATATCTCAAAACCTTTATCCCAGTTAATTTGTTTCTTATTTGAAAGCAGAAATAACAGTTTGATAAGTTTGAGTTTTGTAAATCTTTCTCCATTGGCTAAAACATTGGCAACAATTAATATATCCTCTTCCGGTATTGTGAAAGAAGGTTTATCACCTTTGTCATTAAAAAGTTCATTTACAAAAGTTTTGAAATTTTCAGGATATGATTTTAAAGCTTTTGCTGTTTCAAAACGTATAGTTTCATCTTTTGCAGATAAACAAGATATACATTTCTCCGGTGATCCTTCATTACTTGTTAATTCAAGAAGCATTAATAAAAGGAGTGTTACTTTTTTTACATCTTTATCAGAACTTTCCAAAAGGGAATAAAGTTTATCCTCACAAGCATCTCCCAGAAGTAAATAAGCTGGTAGTAATGATCTGACAACTGATCCCTCTTTTGAGAAAAGAACAGGAGTAGAGCTCGTATCTCCTAAATATGCAAGTCCAAGAGACGCCTGAAAAAGCACATTCTCATCCTTATCTTTTAGGGCGTAAAGTAAAAGGTCTTTTGCATCATTTGCACAAAGCTCTGAGAGTGCTTTGATCGCAGTCTGTTTTATTCCGTTGTGTTTACTTTTCAAAAAAGGTTTTATAAGATCAACAGATGTTTTATCTCCAAGTTCACCAAGTCCTGCAAGAGCAAGCTCTATTAGTTTTTTCCATTCAGATGAAGATATTGTAATGTCTCTTTCAGGTAGTTGAAAACTGTCTTTAATCTCATCACTTTCCGGCTCTTCAATAGAAAGAAGACCTTTTAATGGCTCAAGAACTTCAATATCTCCAAACACAGCTCTTGCTTTCGCAGCAAGAGCCCTTACATCATAATATTTGCTGTTTAGAGCTTCAATCAATGTATCTTTTTCATTAATAGTAACAAGAGCATCAATTACACTTTTTCTTACTCTGTAATTTCGATCATTTATTCCCTGGGAGAGTATATTAATAATGGAATCGTCACTGATTTTGATTAGCTCTTCAACAGTTCTTAACCGAATATCAACTTTTTCTGAAGAGATAGCAGCTCCAAGTGTATCAATCTCTTTAGATTTTTTTCTTTTTAAGGAGTATTCAAATGCATCGGTTCTGAGTGATTTATTACTATCATTGAAGAAATCAAACAGAATAGTTTCCGACCATTTCTCTTTTTCAGATGCTTTAACTTCATTGAAAACTTCCTGTCTTATATCGGTATGAACACTTCTGTTTATAAAATTCAAAGTGTTTTCATTTCCACCTTTAACCTGAAGATTTAAAGATGCTTTAAAAGCTTCACTTCTAAGCTTTGGATCACTATCATTAAGAGCCATTAATAATAGATCATAAGCCTCATCTGTAACATTTTCTGAATCTTTTCTTATCTCATCAGATAAAACCTGAAGTCCTCTTTTTCGTACATCTTCATAATTTGATGAAAAAGATTTCATAACAACACTGTATGCATTGTCATATAGACTTGAGAGTGCTGAAAAAGCAGCGTCTCTAACTTCCAAAGCCTCATCATTTAAGATATTTGAGAGATGTCTTATAGCTCTTAAATCATTTAGAACTGAAAATGCCTGACAAACAGAAACTCTTGTATTTACATCATCTTCACGACTAAGTTGCAGTAGTAGTCCAAATGCTCTTGTGTCGTTAAGGATTGCTAAAAGCCTTGCCCCTTCAAGACAAGTATCAACAACCCTGCAAGCCATGGCAAAAAGAAGAGGCTCAAAGTCGTTTTGTGTCAATGTTACTTTTGTCTCTTTTACATCAGGAAGCTTTTCGGTTTCCTTTGCTCCATAAGTTTCAATCTCATAAACCTGCCTGTGAACATTTTTATCTTTACTTCTTAAAACTTTAGTTAGATTAGTTTTAGTCATTATGAGAAGATAAAATGCAATTTTTCTGACATCTGCACTTTCGTCTTCGCAGTGTTTATGAATTGCTGCCTCAACTTCAATACTATCTAAAAGCTTTCTTTGGTAAAGCCTTATTAGTGATAGCTTTCGAATATCATCAAACTTACTTTGAAGTCCTTTAAGGGATGCATCAACAGATTCTTTACCATAAATATTTTCAAGACTGTATAAAGCCTGAACTCTTACGCCATGAATTTTATTTTGAAGAGCATTAAAAAGCTTAACGATTAGCTGGTCACTTTTAGCAGCCAGTTTTTCAAGCATCTTAACAGCGGTAACACCAATGTCCGCCCTACCAGCTGAAAGTGCTTTTTCTATAGTGACTATATTGTCTTCACCGGTTAACTTGAGAAGTCCCTTAAACGTAGCCATTCTAAGGTTTTCATCATTATCCTTAAGAAATTCATACAAATAATCGGGAGCTTTTTTATGTTTTGATCCAGCAAGATAATTAACACTTTTCAGTTTAACATCAGGATCTCCCTCACTCTTAATATGCTTATTAATTATTTTAAGAGCAGTATTATCATCATATGCAGATATCTTTTTAAGAGCTTTTAGGCGGTCTGCAGGTTTGTCCTGTTTAAGGTCACGCTCTCCTTCTTTGTAGGCATCATAAAATGTAAGATGATGATCATTTAATCTTCCGGCTTCGTCAATTGGGAAAACTCTTATTGAGTTATTTGTGAAAGCACTAACTATATGGTCATGTTTTTCTATTGTGACCATGGCAAGATCAACTACTTTTCCGACTCCATCTTTTTGTGTTGCTGGTTTTCCTGTTTTTGCCCATGCCTTAATAGTTTTATCAAATGAACCTGTATAAAATCTCTCTTTACCCATTAAAATAGAAGTTATTCTGCCTTCATGGACATCTTTTCCCCTGTCTAATGGTTCAAGCCTGCCCCTTGCATGTGTAACTTTGACAGCCTGATCAGATCCTGCTGAATAGAAAGAAAGCTCCTCTTTTTCAAAAAGAAGTGCGTTAACAGATCCATCATGTATTTTTTCACTTTCGCTAAGTTCAAAACTATCTTTATCTTCAGATTCATAAACAGCACAATATCCGGTTGTTGTTCCTATAACAAAAAAGTTTCCGGATGGATCTGACGTGATCGCTGTGCCCAGTCCTATTTCAGAATTCTCAGGAAAAGAAAGATCTTGAAAAATATCTCCTTTCTCTGAAAGTATCAAAATATTATTTTGTAATAGTACCCCCACCCTTTTATCAGAAAGGAGTGTCAAACCAACTGGCCTTGATATTAGGCTGGCCCCAAGTGCTTTTGTAGTCTTTCCATCACAAAGATAGATATGGTTATCAACACCTGCAACCCAGATATTTGATTTGGAATCAAGTAAAACTGCAAGGCCGGCACATGGTAATTCAAATGAATTTAACCGTTTTTTTTCAACATTCAAATGATATAGATTTGATTCTGTAAATTCAGGATGTTCTGTTGTAAAATAAAGATCACTTCCTGATCCTGTAATTGCCTTAATATTACCGCGATATGTAAGATATTGTTCCGAACCCATTACCATACTCCAATTCCCTGATTATATAAGGTCAGGGTGTGCTTGATGAATACGTGTTATTGCAACAAGGCAAGCTGCCTTTTCGCTTACTCCAAGTGACCTGGTAAATTTTGTTAAGAGCGGTGAAACCTCAATTGCAAAGTCTTTATCTTCCACTGCAAAATCTCTTATAACTTCTATCAATGACAGTTTAGCTTTTCTTGTTGGCAGAGGTTTAACATTCACTCCTTTTTTAGATTCCTTATCAAGCTTGGTACCAGGCAGTTCAAAGAGAATCCTCCCAAGAAGGCTTCGCAGGCTTCCATCCTCAGAGGGTCTGTTTCCGGGTTTTTCCGGAAAAACAATCTTATCCTCTTCAAGACTGTTTTTGTAGCTTGATGATATATCTCTTCCTTTATAAAGGAACCATAAAGTTCTGATTGCAAATGATCTTAATTTTCTGTCACTACTCTCAGTAAGTCTAAAAAGTTCTTCCGCTATTTGAAACTCACTGTTCTCTGAAATAAGTTTTATACCTATATCGCGCGTGGTTGAATCAAATGATTCACAAAACCTGTAAGAAACGGAGGTTGGAAGAGATTTTGGGTCAAGTCTGAAAGTTCTGTTTTCAGGATGATCTTCAGCAAAAAGAGATTTTCCAACAAACCTTGCTACCTTTTTATCTTCAGCTTCACTAAGATCAACCAACTCTTTTGCCGGAGCCCATCTTGCAAATTCCCATTTTGCAAGATCAAGAGCAAACACTCTTACCTTATCCAGATCATGAAAGAAAAGAGGCATAATTCTTTCAAAACTTAAGAATTCCTCAGGAATTTCGGCTTCCATATCAACAGGTCTGTCTGTTTCTGCAAGACATATATCACGGTGGTGGAGTTTAAAATATTTAATAGCAAAATTCTTTAGTTGTGATTCACCTTTTGTGGTTATTGATTCAAAGAGTTTTTCACAACCCTCAATATTATTACCAGCGGAAACCTCTTTTCCACTTATCATATTTATGAATGAAGTTTCAGAGATAATTTTCAGATCTGCTCCGTCACTTATAAAACTTTCAGCTTTTAGCTGTTTGCTTCCTTTTTTACCCTCTTCATAGAGAGGGGAACCTTCATCACCTATAACCAGATAACTTAAACTCTTGTTAACTGAAGAAGATATTTTTCCCCCAGCTTCCTTAACCTTATTTTGAGCATCTTTTCTAACAAGTGTCGCCATTTTTCCTGTGAAAAGGAAAGATTGTTTTTTCAAATCAACAGTTACTTTGTCAGGAACTTTGACATCCTTTTCTTTCTCAGTCCCTCCTACAAAATCTGAAGGAGTAAAATTCTTAATCATTACATCTGAAGCAAATGTGAAATATTCAGGCTCTTTTCTCTGAACAAGTTCCATTAACCATTCAAAACCAAGGTCTTTAGGTTTAAAAAGTCTTTCATCGGAAAGAAGGTTAAAGATTGTTTCTGCAAAATCATTCTCGTACATTACTCTGTTTGCCCAGCCCAGATCACTTGACTTTACTTCTTCTATAAAATTATTTTCATCGAACATTGGTTGATATGCAAGGGCCTTGAAGAAATCAAGTCCGATGGTTTCACATTTAAGTTTTCCGTTTTCGATCCATTCTGTAGCAGTATTTTTACTTGGACTCAAAAGTAGTCTTTTAAAAAAAGAAGGTTCAATCTTATTTATATCAAATTTCTCAATATTAATTTTTGCAAAGTTAAAATTATTATACCTGATATTTGATGAGACTTTATCGCTTGTTTCTATAATATCGATAAAGAAATCAATTCCAAGCTGATCAAGTTTGTAAAGCTCAACAATTGTACTTTCAGCAAATTTGAAAGTAATCTTTGTTTTTAATCTCTCTTTGAGCCATTCCTTTGTTAACTCACTGGCACCAAAGTGTTTTCTTATCATCTCTGCTGCAAAGTCATGACCGTTTTCAGTTTCAAGAAGCTCTCCCCAGGCATCAAGACCAATGTCTTTGCGAGGGTCATACTCTTTTATAAGTAGACTTGCAAGTTCACGTACCTTCTTGTTAGAGTTATTCATCATCTTTATGAGTTCCTTAACAGGAAGATCCCTTGCATATCTTTTTGCATAGGATACTGCAAATTCGCAGGCTTTATCTGATGATGAATGAAAAAGAGTTAAAACAGTATCATGAAGATCCAGATCTTTAAAGGAAGCCTGTTCCAACTTTGGAACATTTTCAAAGATCCATAGCACAAATTCATGAACTTCAGCTTCCTGTACTTTTATAAATTTTTTGATCCATAAAGGGTCTATTTCTCTGATTTCAGTTTTAAAATCTGCTTTTAAAGCTTCCATTGCAAATTGTCTAACTTTATCAGCTTTTGCCCGTTCAAGAAGGGAAAGAAGAGGCCTCATCGATCTTTTCCAGAGATCAGGAAACGCTCTGTTTTTAAGGAGATCAGCATTATATCTTTGTGGAGTAAAACGTCTTCTTGAGTATTTACGGGTTTGATGGAAGAATATATGATTTGCAATCCAACTTGTATATCCAACATCTGTGTAACAAGCCAAAACATCTGTTGTATAATCAGCATACATAACCGGAAATGTTTCCCCGGTTCTTCTTAAAAAACGCCACCCTCTTCTAACAAGGTATCCAAGTGTTTTTTTGCTTATTGAGTGTTGTTTTGAAAGGGCCATATCAAATCTTGCACACAAAGCACCATAAATTTCGGTATCGATAGACTCTTCTGCTTCTTTAAATATATTCTTTAAAGCTCTGAAAGGTCCATATGTAAGATTAACATCAGCAATTACTTCAAGGAGAGTATTCCTTGCAAAGACATCTTTATCCTGCCACAACTCCATAATAACTTCATGAAGCTTTAATCTGTCTGAAAGAGGAACTTCAGCACTTTCTGATTCTAAAAGCTTCATCTGTTCAATTCTGTATGTTGCCTGGTCTTCAAGTGGCTTTTTCAGAAAAGATCTGCTGTTAATTGTTTCTATGAAGCCCTCAAAAGTTGGAGCGCCTTCTCGTACAGGTGTTTCTGGATTATTCCACTGTGACGACAAATTAACAATCATAGAGGAAAGCGCAGGATCTTTACAGGAATAGGCATGATAAATATCTTCAAGATTGATTTGGATGGACAATTTTCTACACCTATTTAATTGTGTTGGTAGCTTCTAAAAAAATATCAGAAGTTGTATATTGTTAAAAAAAAAGGCTGCATATGTTATATACAGCCTTTAAAACAGGAAGATTAAAATCTACTACATGACCTGGAACAATGGAAGGCTCACTGAATCGCAGTGCTATTAGTACCCCTGGTACAAGTGGAACCACGATCGGCGAGGTTGAACCAGACCCGCTAGTACCAGGGGTACTAATAGCACTATAGCGAGTCTGAAACAGTCTTCCTTGTGATGTATGTATGTCAATGAACCAAAAGCGGCGAAACGCCGCCCGTTAAAAAGCTAGACATGTTCTTCCTAAAATCTAAAATTAAGTTTACATTAGCTAAAAACTTTGTCAAGAACTATTGGAGTGAAACAGTTCACTCTCTTTACTCCTGTATTATATATTCAATAATATCAATCCATTACTATCTTATAAAACGTATTTATTTGTTTAAAAAAGTTAATTGAACTTTTTAGATATAATATTGGGGCTTTAATTCCAAAAATAAACTATGGTAGAATATGAAAAATAGATGGATCTTTTTTTAGGTTCCATTTTTACTCAAAAAAAGAACTGTAAAGTTTATATAATTAAATTTTTTTATAAACAAATCGACTCGTTATTTTTTATCAAACCTTATATTTCATCCAAAATTCTGATTATTAGAGGTTCCCCAGAGTTATTAAAGGTTTCACTGACAAATTTTCCAGGGTAATCACAGAAATGAGAAAAGATGGAACAATTAAGAAAATAGAAAAAAAATATTATTAGGCCAGCTCTCCTCTGATAACTATCTAAATAAAAATTCTGCTCCCTATACCAACAATTATAAATCCTTTTAAACTGTTAAATTAGTTTCTGGGAACCTCTAATAATTAGAAACTGGGTCAAAACTTTTATAAAATTTCTGATTTTATAAAATATATGTCCATTTTGTTTCTTTTTCTTCAAAGAATTGTAGTTCGATCAAATCGCAATTATTATAGAGTTGCCCAAAAGATATATTGAATAAAACTGACAATTTATGCTAAGTATCTGGATTCTGTGAATTTTTAGTAAAAGGGATTACAGGTTTAATGATAAGTTTTGAAAATATTTCTAAAGGTTATGGCGGTCAGATACTGTTTGAAGACGCCGGTTTTAAGATTAACAACAGAGAACGTATTGGTCTGGTTGGAAGAAATGGTCATGGTAAAACAACTCTTCTGAAAATGATAATAAATGAAGATGAGATAGATTCAGGCAATATACTAATCCCTAAAAACTATAGAATTGGTTATGTTAAACAGCATCTTAAATTCACAGAAGATACTGTTTTGAAGGAAGGAATTCTTGGTCTTAGGGAAGAAGAAAGCGATCATCACTGGAAAGTTGAAAAAATACTTGCAGGTCTTGGATTTTCAAAAACTGATATGGACAAAAACCCTCTTGATTTTTCAGGTGGTTTTCAGGTTCGTCTTAACCTTGCAAAAGTTCTTGCAAATGAACCGGATCTGCTTCTTTTAGATGAACCTACCAACTACCTTGATATTACATCGGTCAGATGGATTCAAAATTTTCTATTATCCTGGCAAAATGAACTGATTTTAATAACCCACGATAGAAACTTCATGGATAAAGTTGTTACACATGTTGTAGGCATTCACAGGAAAACAATCCGAAAAATCCCCGGTGATACAGAAAAATTTTACAGCCAGATAGCCCTTGATGAAGAGATTTATGAGAAAACCCGTGTAAATGATGAGAAGAAGCGTAAAGAGATAGAACTCTTCGTAACACGGTTTAGAGCAAAAGCAAGACTTGCAAATATGGTTCAGTCAAGAGTTAAAACGCTCTCAAAGATGGAGAAAAAAGATAAATTAGATGCTCTTTCAGATCTTGAATTTTCATTCAGATCCTCTCCTTTTAAGGGAAAACAGGTTCTTCAGGCTGAGAATATCAATTTTGGATATGTAAAAGATAAGCCTCTAATAAAAGATGTTGATCTGACTATTAATCCAAATGACAGGGTTTGTGTTATTGGTAAAAATGGAAAAGGAAAAACAACTCTTCTTAAGATTCTTGGTGGTATAATAGAACCAGACACAGGTTCGGTTATCTTAAATCCTGGAGTTGAGAGAGGTGTTTATGAGCAGACAAATGTAAAAACTTTAAATGATCAGAATACTGTGGTTGATGAACTTTGTTACACACATCCCGATGTTGATAATCAACAGGCAAGAAATATATGTGGTGCAATGATGTTTGAAGGAGATTCCGCACTTAAAAAAGTTAAAGTTCTTTCAGGTGGAGAGAAAAGTCGGGTTATGCTTGGAAAACTGTTAGTTACTCCACTTAATTTAATCCTTCTTGATGAACCTACAAACCATCTGGATATGCAATCATGTGATTCTCTTCTGGCTGCTATAGATAATTTTGAAGGTTCTGTAGTTATGGTTACTCACAACGAGATGTATCTCCATGCAATTGCAAAAAGACTTATTGTATTTAAAGATGATAAAGTTTTTATGTTTAATGGCACCTACGCAGAATTTCTTGAAAAAGAGGGATGGGGAGATGACAAAAATGAATCAGTAAAAGCAATTAATTCTGATGAAAAACTATCCAAAAAAGAGTACAAAAAATTAAGGTCTGAAATTATTCAGAGAAGATCTTCTGCTCT
This sequence comes from Desulfobacterales bacterium, assembly GCA_024226555.1. Lineage (GTDB taxonomy): Bacteria > Desulfobacterota > Desulfobacteria > Desulfobacterales > JAAELO01 > JAAELO01. The sequence continues at coordinate 39,263 of JAAELO010000011.1, forward strand.
TAAGCCCTTAAATAATGGGATTGAAGATGCGGAGAACAAAATAGAAAACAACGAAGAAGAACTTGAGACATTAAATGAAAAATTATTGATCGCATCAGAGAAACAGGATGTTAAGGTAATTCAGGATTGTTCAAAGAAGATCCACGATTTGACTGAAGAGATTAATATACTTTTTGATAAGCTTGAAGAGTTGTCGGATAAACAATCTAAAGAAAGTGAAATATATAACAAAGAACTGGAAGATCTGGAAAAAAGATCTTAAATATTAATTAAAGGAGTATGGCTTTGGCATTATTCAAAAAAGATAAATATTATGACAGAGGTTTTGGAATCGTTCTTGTGATTATGGGAATATTAATGGCCATGCAAATACCTGCAAGAGCTCTTATATATCAGAAAAGTTTGAATTTTTCCGAAAATGGATTTACCTTTTTTAAGTTTTGTTTATATATGGTAGCTTTTTTACTTGTATTTGGTGGAGTAAAAAAACTGTTATCAACATTTAAAAAAAATGAAAATTCAGAAGATTAGGCAACCTCTTTAGATTTAAAAGAAACTATATGGTTTTTCAAATTATTGGGAGTTACGAATGGCTGAAAGCGCAACATTGGTCCAATTGTCTGATAATTACAAAGAGCTGTATGAAAATGACCTTTTTCTAATTGTAGAGATATTAAAAAATAGAAAAGTTTGTCTTAAAACATTAGAAAAATCTGTAAAGAACCTATTTTCAGCTGATTATGTGGATGTTTTTTTTTTAAATGGTGATTATCCAGAGCTAATTTCACTGTTTTCAGAGAATCGACTATATATAACCCACCATTATTTCCAGAGTATTTTAAAAAATGAATCGATAAATAAAGATAGAACTTTAATTTTCCCTGTTTTGCTAAATGAAGAAATTCAAGGCGTTTTAGTCGTTGGAAAAAACAATATGGATTCTGATGATGAAGAGATCGCAAAGGATTTTTCAACTATTCTTTCATCTCATATTAAGAAACTTTTTGGGAAAAAAGAGTCCAAATATCAGTATCTGATTGAAAAAGACCTTTTAAGTAATACTATTTTAGATAAAATACTAAAAAAATCAAATAAATCGCAAACCTCGGTCGAAGAGAATCTGCTTAATAATTATAATATTAAAAGAGATACTCTTCTTAAATCATATTCTCTTTTTTATAATTTGCCTTATAAAGATTTAAATGGGCAGAAACCTGAAAAAAACCTGATAAAGGGATTAAGAGTTTCCTATTTAAGAAGAAATTATTTTGTACCATTTGAAAAAGATGAAGAAAGCATTTCAGTTGCATTATATAACCCTTTGGATGATGAACTTATAAATACGATCAAAACAATCTTTACTAACAAAAATATTAAATTCCACATCGCTTTTAAAGAAGATATCGAAAACCATATTGATTTTATCACTGAAAGAGACAGTTCATCAATTGACTATCTTATCAAACAACTTGAAGTTACTTCTGTATCAGATGATTTAGAAAATGATATTAATGAAGAGAACAGTATTATTATAAAACTGGTTAATAAGATTATAATAGAAGCACATCTTAAGAATGCTTCAGATATACATATTGAACCTGACAGAAGCAAAGGTGCAACAAGTGTTAGAATTAGAATAGATGGAGTTTTGAAAGAGTTTCGAAAAATACCGAAACATTTGATCAGTGCTGTGATCTCAAGGATCAAAATAATGGCGGAGATAGATATCTCAGAGAGAAGAAGGCCTCAGGATGGTAGAATTAGTTTTAAAAACAATGGTTTAATTCTTGAACTCAGAATTGCAACAAGTGTTACAAATGGTGGTGTTGAAGATGTTGTAATTAGAATTCTTCCACCCGGTGGTGTAAGGCCTCTTGAAGAAATAGGATTTAGTGATGAAAACCTTACTGTTTTTAAAAAATTGATAAAAAAGCCACATGGACTTATTCTTGTGTGTGGTCCAACTGGTTCAGGGAAAACATCAACTCTGCACTCAGCTCTTGCTAAAATTAATAAACCAGATGTTAAGATCTGGACAGCAGAAGACCCAATTGAGATATCTCAAAAAGGTTTAAGACAGGTTCAGGCTAACCATGATATTGGCCTCAACTTTGTAACCATACTAAAGAGTTTTTTAAGATCAGATCCGGATATTATAATGATTGGGGAGATGCGTGATGATGAGACAATAAGAACTTCAATTGAAGCTTCACTTACAGGACATCTTGTATTTTCAACTCTTCACACTAATAGTGCTGCTGAAAGTATAGCAAGGCTACACGAAAGAGAGATAGACCCATTCAATTTTGCAGATTCACTGGTTTGTATTCTATCTCAAAGACTTGTCAGATCTCTTTGTCCTGATTGTAAAATACCCTACTCTCCAGATAAAACAACTCTTGAAGAACTTGATATAAAAAATAATAAAGTTATTGTTTTTTACAAGCCTAATGGGTGCAATAAATGTTCCCATACAGGCTTTCAGGACAGAATATCAATTCATGAACTTTTAGTAGCAGATGATGGAGTTAAATCTTTGATTAGAGAAAAAGCTACAGTTGATAAAATTCAGGAATATGCGGTTCAAAACAGGATGGTTACTTTAAAGGAAGATGCTGTGAAAAAAATTTTATCTGGTGTATTGGATGTTAAAGAAGTATTAAGAATTTGTTAAATGAAGAAATTAGACATTAAATAAGGATCATAAGATAAATGAGAAAACTGAATGGGTACTATGTTGAAGATAATAACAGAATTGGGTCACTAAATGAAGATGAGTTTGATGCATTGATAAATTCAGGACAAATCTCTTATGGGAACCTCTAATAACTGATCTTTTTGCGAAACACATTGTTATAACAAAAATAAAAATGTAGTAAAATCGTTATGCCTTGTTTTCCATCAAAAATTCTAATTATTAGAGGTTCCCTTATGATACTCTTATATATAGTGTTTTTCTTTTATTAAATTCTTTTAGATAATCCATTAAATCATCATCAAAAAACCTCATATGGTAAACAACAGGAGTTCTTGTCCCTTGCGGAAAGTATATTAAAACTGGTTCGAAAATTTCTTGAAAGTGGTGTTATGACAGATGAAGGGTGGGAGGCAAGTCTTGTAGGTAGTCCTCAGGGTGGAGTTATAAGTCCGCTAATTGCAAATGTATATCTTGATATCTTCGATCAGTTTATCATAAGTCGGGGACATAGGGTTGTACGTTATGCAGATGATATCCTGATTTTAACCGGATCATAAAGAGCAGCATAAAATGCTTTGAAACAGGCAACGCTATTCTTGGAAGGTAAGCTTAAGCTCACTGTTAATCGAAAGAAAACCCATATTGTCCATAGTGATAATGGTGTAATTTTTATAGGAATAGAGCTCTATTCCTATAAAACCGAAATTCAGGAAAGGAAAATAAGGGAATTTAAAGATAAAGTGAGAAAGGCAACAAGACGCAACTCTCCTGTAAATCTGAAGAAAGTAATTAAAAATCTAAAACCAATATTGAGAGGATTTGGAAATTACTTCAAAATAGCACGGCACAAGTGGTTGTATAATAGCTTACATGGACAAGAAGAAGACTCAGAGCCAAACAATTCCGGCTGTGGAAAATCAGTAAAAGGCTTACACCCCATACTAAGGCAATTGAGTTATAAGGGGCCTTTCATGAAAATAAACTCCTGGAGAAATTCTAAATGTCCTTATGCAACAAGGGAAATTTGAAGAATAAAAAAGGTAAAAAAAGGCTATTAGAGATTCCCGAATCTGAGTTAAAAGAGGGTCAAGATGAGTTAAAACCCTCTTTTATTACAAATCATAAAAATTAATTCTGTAAATTTTCGTATTCTTTATAGATAACCTTTTCTTCTTTCATTATTCTTGTTTTAAGCATTCCAACTAATCTACCGAAGCTTTTTGCAAATTCATGGTTTGATTCTTCATTTTCATAATTGTCAAAGAATTCAAATACTGATTTAGTAACAGAGTCCATATCTTTTGCAAACATATTCAGTTTTGATTTTAACGAGGTATTTGTTTCAGCCTGTTTGTTAAGAAAGGGGTATAATTGAGAATCCTCTTTTTTAATATGGTTGATTAGGGCATCTTTAACTGTTTTTAGTTTTTCCCTTGCTTCGTCAGATGCGATATTAAGTGAAGCAACTTCATTAAGAATTCCAATTACAGTTTGGTGCTCATTAGTCAAATCATTTATCAATTTACTCATTTGCTTTCTCCTTTTTGTTTTTTTATTCTTTATACCCATCAAAAGAGGATAATGGTTTGACCTATATCAAATAACCTTTTTTTATTTTAACATCCAGAAGCAAGTTGATTATTTCTTTATAAAAACATAATAGATTGTTAGACAGAATCTGGGATTATAGAAAACCAAAGGAGTTAAAATAATGTTAAAAAGAGTTCTGAAAATAAAAGAAACAATTCTTAAATATGGAAATATTAGCCACAAAACAAATTTCCATAATTTAAATCCCTATTCTTATAATTGTAGACTACACTATAAAGAGGTGAAAAGCTATTTGTGTTTATCTGAAAATGATTTTAAATGTAAATTAGAAATATTATTTTCAGAAAGATTAGAAACCCTTTAAAAAAGAATGTAAACTTTATAAAGTAAAACCTTTTATAAACGAATCAGCTCGTTATTTTTTTCTTATGTAGAGATTTTATAAAAGGGAATCTCTAATAGCTAATTGCATCTTTATCCTGTCAGCGAAATACTCAGGATGGTTTGGGGAATTGTGTATCCATATGAGGTAATAGATTTTGATGAATATGGGGAAAAATATAAAAACAATATGAAAATAATCATTCATAAATGGGCTTATAGCCCATTTATAATCAATCTAAAACCTATATGCAAATTTAACTAAAACACCAAAACCAGCATCTGGTTTTAAAGTATATGTTTCATTACTATTACTGTTATAAACTTTCCATTTTCTTTCCATCAGGTAATTAACCTCACCAATTAAAAAGAGATTTGGCTGAATTGTAAAATTTGTTCTAATACCAAAATCCATCTCCTCTTTTATTACAAAACCATCATTTGCAATTGGGTTATCATCATCAAGTTGATATTCACCTCTGTTAGAAATAAAGAAGTAATCCATTGAAAACAATTTGCTGTAGACTATCGATAAATTGGCTTTTGCTACCATACCTTTACCATATTCAAGATAACCTGAAGCTCCAGTTTGCAATTTGCCAGTTGTATTTTCATTCCAGATAACTTTGAAATAGGGTAGAATTCCATAACCATTTTCTCCGGATTTGCTTTCCAGAGGCATATATGATTCTTCTGAAGGAGTTTGATTATAAAAAACACCACCACCTATCTTTACTTTCAGATTTTTGTTCAAATAATAAGTGTTATAAATCCCGGCTGCAAGAAGAGCTGTTGTTCCGCCCATATCACTTTCATAAAACAAGCCGCAATTTAGTATGGTAAAGATAGTCAAATCTTTATTAAACTCTTTATTATATTCACTATTTAGATTTATTGAATCAAGTTCCTTAAAAGGGTCCTGCCCATTTGAAGCTGAAAGACCTGAACTATTTTTCCAGTTAAATTCAAATCTATTGAAAGAGATATCATATTCAATGTTTGAGATGTTCTGTTTCATTTTTCCCTGCATCAATAAGCCAAAACTGGACTCAGAAACGCCCCCGTCCCATTGACCAACTGCAATATCTGATGATTTCATAAAAGATGTGTACGCACCTATTTCAAAATCATAAAGTACTATCGGTTCTGCAAAAACCACAACAGGAAATAAAATTACCAAAACAAAAATTTTTCTAAATAAGCCCATCTTGTTAAATCCTTTTCAAAAACCTGTATTTGTTTATTTTTTGAGTAAAAAGGTTCTTTCTTAAAATAAGGCACAGTTTTTCATTAGTTTGATTAACCTCAAACAAAAAGACAGATTTATAATTACTGTGACTCGCAATAATCAATCAGGGTATTGAGAAAAAATCAAGAAGAAAAGTTTATAATGTGGTTATTGAGAGGATGATTAAATGATTGAATTGTTTTTTTTACTTAATAATGGATTTTTCTTATGACTACTTATTAATTAGATTTGAAATCATTACCAGCTCTTTAGGGAATCACTAATAACTGCCTTTTGATTGAACTGCCCTTTTTTTATGAAGAGATGGTCTTTGCGCAATCCCTGTCTGCCTGGTTATAACTCATCGAATTTTAATAAATACCTTCTTTTTTCCTTCTTGCCCAGGCCAAATTATTAACTCATTGCTATGTGTATAGTAAAAACCAACCAAATTTTTTGAGTTGTAATTAACTTTACCCAAGTCCTCAATCGAACCAATAAAATATACAATTATTTCGTCTGGGGGCCCTTTGTACTGTCCCATGATCTCAATGACTAATTCCTTAGCCTCTTTTTCATCAATACCCGAAAGATCTTTGCAAAGCACATACATAGTATCCTTTGTTTCAAAGCCATGGATTACAACCCTACAGTCGTTCGCATATGATAATGATGCAGTAATAAGCAGTATGAAAAAAGTGGTACGTACCATTATTGTGCCTTTTAACGTTCGGTGTTTGCATAACTGGTCGGATGAATTAAGCAAAACCAATTATAAAATTAGTATTTGTTTATAAATTAAAGCTTTTTATAAACGAACCGGCTTGTTATTTTTTTCTAATGCAGAGATTTTATAATACTAAAAGTTTTTATAATCTGAATTTTAATTATTAGATGTTCCCTGGCTAATATTGTTGTAAAGGAAGACTAATAAAGAAATCTCAAGCAATAAAGCTTCTTATGCCTGATCAGATAATCGATTCGATTTTATTTGCAAGATCTGTTGGTGTATAAGGTTTAATGATATAGCCTGCAGCACCATTTTTCATAGTTTCTTTAAAAATTTCATTTGATGTATCTGATGTCACAGCAATGAATGGAATATGTTTAAGGCCTGAGTGATCTTTGAGAGCCTTGATTAATTCAAGACCATTTACTTTTGCTAAGTTTAATGAAGAAAGAATAAGATCAATTTTATGTTCCATAAGTGCATCTAGAGCATTTTTACCATCAATAGCCTCGATAATATTATCATACCCATGGCTTTTCAGTGATTTTTGCATTAATTTTCGCAGATATGCTGAGTTGTCTACGATTAGTATAGCTAAGGAAGAACTCATGTGTTGATCCTAAAATAATGTTATTTTGTTTAATTTAATATTAAACACAAACCTATCATTATTAATTAATGATAGCAAGGCTTTACAAAACATAGGATCAAATCTTAAGCTTACCTTTGCAGAGGGCAAATAAAGATTTGCACCTGACTTTTTTTGTAATATAGATGAACGGTCCTTTTTCCCATATTTCCAAGCTATTTAGAATATCCCGTTAAATATTTCATAATTTTACCATTATCGACTTTTATAAACCGGGACAGAAGAACTATCCCGGTTTTTTCAAGCAAATAGAATCACTTCTTAAGGATTCATTTCATATGTATCAATCAGTGAATATACATGGTTTTGTAGAACTCTTTCAAATTTCTCATTATCTACAGCAGGTCTTTTGATCATTTTCAGGCATGCAGCCTGCTGTGCTTCAGTAGATAGAGGTTTTTCATTAAGTTCAAGCCCGAATTTTGAAAAGTCTCTAACCATAAAATCAAAGATTCGATCCAGTACATCATCATCAAGGCTTTCTATTGCAGCACTTTCGATAATGAGCTGTCCATAAGCAACCAGAGTAAATATTTCACCAACACACAGAAGATAATCAAAATCGTTCATCATCTGATCTTTAAGTTCCATTCCTGAAACCATAAGGAACTCTTCATATGCTTTGATCTGCTCTTTGAATATTTCGATATTTGGCAGATTTTTTGTAGCATATGTTTTACGGAAGTCATGGAATTGAATTTTTGCATAACCCCTTGTTTTTCCCTGATTGAAAAGGTATTCGTCATTTTCTGAACCGTTCATTTTTGGAATTTCAGGAAATTCGCCGGGATTAAACATATAACTTGCAATCAGCTTGACAATAAGAGCCATGTTCACATGTCTTGTTCCTTCAAGCTTTGGAAATCCTCTTAAATCAGTCATTGCTTCACTGAAATAGTTATCCTTTTCAAAACCCTTAGCAGCAATGATATCCCAAAGCATCTCATGAACAACTTCACCCTGAATAGAAACTTTCATCTTCATTATTGGATTGAAAAGAAGGTAACGTTTATCGTTTTCTGATGCACATCTCATGTAATCTGTTGCTCTAAGACCAAATAATTTCATAGCAGCAAGACGACAGTATGAATCAAGGAAAAGTCTTTTTACATGGGCGAATTCGGTTACATTCTTCCCGTAAAGATTTCTATGGGCAGCATGATTCAATGCTTCGTAAAATGAGTGAGTTACAATGCCTATAGCACCAGAACCGATATTGAACTTGCAGATATTTATTGTATTGAGCATATCATCCCATGCTTTGGGTCCACGGGATAGAATATCATCTTCTGTAATTGGGTAATCATGGAGTTCAAACTCAGCCACATAGTTCTGAGCCTGAATAACATTTTGAATACATTCGTATTTTTCATGTTTTGAGTCAACAACAAAAAAAACATATTCATCTGTATCGGCCATTTTAGCAAAAACTGTGATTATACTGGCTTCATTACCATTACCGATATAATATTTGGTTCCCTTTGCAAGGTAAGTTCCATCTTTCTGAGGATGAAGTCTCATGGATGAAGAGTAGATATCTGCTCCATGGTCTTTTTCTGAAAGGCCGAATGCACATAGTGGGTTTTCTTTTAGTTTTTCAGCAGCTTTGTGTTTATAATCTTCATTATCACCTAAGAAAACAGGATCTAAACCCAATGTGGAGACATGATACATATACCAGTATGCTGAACCGTAAAAACCGGTGATTTCAGAGAATTCAAACATTCTGTAAGTGCTATAGTACTGATCTTTATCCCCATATCCCTTAGGTAGAAAAAGAGTTTCAAAAATTTTCTCTTTTTTAACAAATTCTGCAAAATCATATGTAAATTCATTTGCATGATAATCGGCTTTCATCTTTTTCATGCCTTTGCCTTCAAACCATTCAATGGTTTTCAACATAATCTCTTTAGATCTTTCATCAGGATAATTTCTGTCCTGGTACTTCTTTGGATTAAAAAGTAACATTTATTCACCCTCCTTTATGTTAGTATGCGAACTATTAAGTCATAAAAATGCTTCAGCGATTTCTGATTAAAAGGTTTATCCCTTTTTTAAAACAGAGTTCGCAGCAAACGTTTAAAAATTATTTTCTCTTCCATTGAAAAATTTTCCAGCAATGAATCATTACCATTTCTTCTTACTTTGATTAACTCTTCTTTAAGGTCATTGGCCTTATCCGACGGATAAAGATGGAAAATTCTTTTATCATTTTCATCCTGTCGTTTCTCTATCCAACCTCCATCTTCAAGGCGGTCTAAAATACCAGACAATGTTGCCTTATCAAGGATCAACGCTTTTCCCAAATCTGCTGCTGTGGACCCTTCCTGATACCAGATTCCTTCAAGAATAAGATGTTGCATATTGGTAAGTCCATACGGGACTAATCTTTTTTTTAAAAGGCCATGAGCTTTTTGATGTGCTTTGGCCAGAAAGAAAAATGTACAATCCGGTACATTACTCGGTATATTTTCCATATCAAACTCCTTTGTATACGAACAAATATCCAAACTTTAAAAATATGTCAATATTATTTGTAGGGAAATCTCTAATAACTGGTCTTTTTGCGAAACACAGATATAATAAAAACAAAGTATTTCGCCAAAAGAGAGGTTATTAGAGATTCCCTTATGTTATATTTTACATGACCTTTTTCCAGCATATAAAAAGCAATAAACCAGACAGTATGAAAACATAAATTACAAAATCAGAAAAGGAGACTCTAATGAAAAGACTTCCTTAAAGTATTAGAACAACATACGATAAAAGGACAGCCCATCTCTTACCAAGTAATAAGAAACACCATCCAACCCCTTATTTCATTACAGGGAACCCCACAATAGGCTTGTTAGTATTGTGCTATCCTACCAAATCCCTTTGGATTTTTGTTCTTTAATAATTTTTAACATTTCATTAGAGATAGTCTTTGGTTTTTTTTTTATAATTTCATTAACAATTTTTTTCAATTTTTTGTCTGCTTTTATCTTCATCATAATTAGATATTTAAGTACAGATTTATGGGTTTTGCAATTTCCTGCAAGTGAGTGCTTAGCATTGTAGCCTGCCAGAAAAGTTAATATATTTAATCTCTCTTCAGTATTTATAAGGTTACCTGTTAATTTATCTAAAAACTCTATATCGCCGGAAGCAAAAAAAGCTGCCCAATACATATCATTTAAAACAGGTGAATTGTTAACCATAGAAAATATTTCGGAAGGATTTGCATTAAGTGCTTTCATTAAAATTTTTTTAGTGTACTTGTTTTGTGAATTAATAATAACTTTCCACTTTTTATGTCTGGATTTGTTTTTGTAAAAAATTTGATTCATAAAAACAATAGTATTAATAGTTGTATCTCTATTGAGTACTTTATCATTGTTTTTACCAATAAAATTTATGAAATTCTTAACAAGTTCAGGACGAGGATTGAGGTAATAAAAAGTAGTGGCTTTAGTATACTTTTTAAAAGTTAGAGTTTTTTTGTGAACTTTATAGACTTTTTTTTTATGCTCTTTATTAACTTTTTTTATTTTTTGCTTTTTTTTACTTTTATTAATTATATGTTTTTCTTTTACCGCAGTATTACTAATACATCCAACCAAAACAGATATTATAATAATCAAAAAGATATTTCTTCTTTTCATCTATTCACCTTAAATATTTTTAAATTATAATAGTGGGAATCTCTAATAACTGCTCTTTTTGCAAAATACTTCGTTATTACCAAAAAAAACTGCTGTAAAATCGGTTCGTTATTTTTGGTCATGCCTTGTATTTCATCAAAAATTCTAATTATTAGAGGTTACCTATTATTAATCAATAAATTCGTGTTCAAAGGAATCAATTCAAATTTCCTTTGATTCTATTATGCCGAATAAATCATCTAATGGGTATGGATTTTTCATAATTATTTTTATTTTTTTTAAAAAAAGATTTTCATATAAAATTCTATTACTAAATATTAAACTTATAATTGATGTAAAGAATAGATAAGAAAATTTTGATTTACAATTGATAAGACTGTAATTTCAAGAATGATTTAAATAAAAAAAGAGGTAATCAAAAGGTAATTTTGTAAATTTAATTAAAATTATAATTTTTTTTATATCATTTACATTGACTAAGTAAAAAACTTGTCCCTGACTTGATCAGGGATCTAAACAACAAGGTACTAACGTTCGTTCAGGCGTGAGTATGTTTTATTAGTTTGTTTCTAAAATCATAAAACAAACTATTTGAACGTTTGATCGGTTGTTATAACATAGCATATGAAGGATTTTACTTAGCCACTCTAAACCAAACTTAGTCCCTTTGACAAAGTTCGACTAAAACACCCGCCGTAGCCTTAGGATGTAAAAAAGCAATTTTAGCTCCACCAGCTCCAATTCTTGGGGTCTGATCAATAAGCTTTATTCCCTTTTCCTTTAACTCAGCAAGTGCTTCCTCAATATTCTCCACTCGAAAAGCTACATGCTGCATCCCCTGACCCTTTTTTTCAATATACTTTGCAACAGGTCCATCCGGAGATGTTGATTCCAATAACTCAACTTCACTCTCCCCAACAGGGAAAAAGGCAGTTGTTACTTTTTGTTCCTCTACAGTTTCTGCCCCTTCAAATTCAAGTCCCAATACATCTTTCCAGAAACTTTTACCCTCTTCAATACTATTAACGGCAATACCTAAATGATCAATCTTAAGAATCTTCATAACTAATTCTCCTAAGTTCTTCGGGTTTAATTAATTAAAATAGTTAAACCTCTATTTATTTAAAGTGCCTTGTACCTTTTATGGGAAACCTCTAATAACTGCCTATAAAACAAAAGTCTTTATTTTTGTTTATTTTGACCGAACTACAAGGTTTTAGTAACTCAACTTGTAATACTGTGAATGCTTCGCATTACACTGAGTCGTTCCAAAAAAAAGAACTGTTGTAATGTTTATAAATTAAAGTTTTTTATAAACGAACCAACTCGTTTTTTTTTCCTCATCCTTGTTTTTTAATCAAAATTCTAATTATAAGAGGTTCCTATATTGTATTAAAGATGACGATACAGAAAATACATTTAAAAAGTCAATTATAATTCAACGTAAATTTTGAGTAATTTTTTGTAAAAACTGAATTTTTTTCTGAATTAAATTCAAAAATTTAGAAAAGTGTCGAAAAATATCAAAATAAGGTAACATTGTTACCTTAACGATACCGTTAGGATAAGAGATTTGTATTAGGAATAATAATATCAATCTAATAAAAGGTCTGACCAATGTGTAACGCGTGTGTATAATGAAGAATAAATCAATAAATATTTCATAAAATATGAAAATAAATGTAATTTATATGAGAAATAAATTGAAAAAACATATGAAATGTTCTCTTATGTTATAAACCAATTAAAATGGAATTGTTGTTAAAAACCATTGTTTTAGAGTGCTTTGGTCGAAAAATAAGGCGTTTACGAACATTTTATTAATTATAACCGAGTGATGTAACAATGTTTTCCAAAATAAATGATGATGTATACAAGAGGTTAGAGTCTGCAGTACTTGAAATCTTTTCCCAGTCAGATTTCCACAAAGCCAGTGTCAGAGCTATTGCAAAACATGCTGGAATAAGTTTCAGCACAATCTATAAAAATTTCGACAGCAAGGAAGATCTTCTATTTGCATATATAGATATCTGGCTAGGAGACCTTACCGATAGAATCATTGATCACCTTCAGGGGATCAAGGTTCTGAAAGAAAAGCTTAGAAAAGTGTTTTGGATTCAACTGGATTATTATGAGAAAAACCCCAAGTTTGCAAAAATACTTTTCATGACACTTCCTATGCAAACCTGGATGAGCGACAAATCTTTTCAACAGAGAAAAATGGTTAGCCTTTTCCTTGATGTTATTAAAAAGGGACAGGAAGAAGGTGTTTTAGATCCAAATGTCAGAGCGGGAGTCATGCTGGATTTTATGCTTGGCTTAGTTCAAAGATCGTTTGTTATGTGGATGTCAAGGGAGCAAAAAGACAGTCTTTCTGAAAGTGCAGATCAGTATTTTAAAATGGTGTGGCGTTCAATATCTAAACCAGATGTGCCATACGGTTTCTAATATAGTTTTATGGAGCAGTAGAGATTTAAGTTTTATTAGGGTCTATAGTAATTAGAATTTTTATTGAAATACAAGGCGTGACGTTTATAAAAGCTTTAGTTTTATAAAATCTACAAAAAATAACGAGATGGTTCGTTTATAAAAAGCTTTAATTTATAAACATTACAACAGTTATTTTTTTAGGAACAACGCAGTAGTTCGATCAAAAGGCAATTATTAGAGATTCTCTAAAAAATTATTCGTCAAAAAAGAATTACGGGAGAACTTAAATGACTGAAAAACCAGATGTTTCAAAATGGAAAGAGTTAGCCGAAAAAGAATTAAGAGGAAAACCTCTTGAAGATCTTACCTGGAAAACACCAGAAGGTATTGATGTAAAACCCTTATACACAGCAGAAGATATCAAAGATATTCCATCAGCTGATACTCTACCTGGCTTTAATCCATATGTAAGAGGGCCAAAGGCAACAATGTATACAGGAAGACCCTGGACAATCAGACAATATGCCGGCTTCTCAACAGCTAAAGAATCAAACGCTTTTTACAGAAAAAACCTTGCTGCCGGACAGAAAGGGCTTTCAATAGCATTCGACCTTGCTACACACAGGGGTTATGACTCCGATCATGCAAGAGTGGTTGGTGATGTCGGTAAAGCTGGTGTTGCAGTTGATTCTGTTGAAGACATGAAAATACTTTTTGATCAGATACCACTTGATGAGATGACAGTGTCCATGACAATGAATGGTGCTGTTCTTCCAATTCTTGCCGGATATATTGTTGCTGCCGAAGAGCAGGGTGTTTCTCAGGATAAGCTTGGTGGAACAATTCAAAATGATATATTAAAGGAGTATCTCACAAGAAATACATATATATACCCACCTACACCGTCCATGAGGATAGTTTCCGACATTATTGGTTATTGTTCAGAAAATATGCCTAAGTACAATACTGTTAGTATTAGTGGTTACCATATTATGGAAGCAGGAGCAGATTCTGTTCTTCAAACAGCTTTTACTTTAGCTGATGGTCTTGAGTATGTAAAAGCAGCATTGTCTGCAGGTCTTGATGTTGATAAATTTGCACCAAGACTTTCTTTCTTCTTTGGAATTGGAATGAATTTCTTCATGGATATTGCGATGCTAAGAGCTGCAAGGTTCCTCTGGGCTGAGATAATGAGCGAATTTAATCCAACAAATCCAAAGTCCAGTATGTTAAGAACACATTGTCAGACTTCAGGTTGGAGCTTGACACAGCAAGACCCTTATAATAATATCATCAGAACGACTTTAGAATGTTTATCAGCAACTTTAGGCGGAACTCAGTCTTTGCACACAAATTCATTTGATGAAGCCGTTGGTCTGCCAACAGAATTTTCAGCAAGAATAGCAAGAAATACCCAGATAGTTGTTCAGGAAGAATCTCAGATTTGTAAGGTAGTGGACCCATTAGGTGGATCTTACTACATTGAATCATTAACCAATGGAATTATAGAAGAAGTAAGAAAGATCTTAAATGAGATTAAAGACTTAGGTGGAATGGCAAAAGCTATTGAGTCCGGTATGCCAAAAATGCGTATTGAAGAATCCGCAGCCAAAAGACAGGCCAGAATTGATCAGGGTAAAGATGTTATTGTTGGTGTGAATAAGTATAAACTTGAAGATGAAGATATGCTTGATGTTCTTGAAGTTTCCGATGCTGTTCGTACTGAACAGGTTGACAGACTCAAGAAGATACGAGCTGAGAGAGATGAGAAAAAAGTTACAGAAACACTTGAAGCACTTACAAAATGTGCTGAAGAAGGTGGAAATCTTCTTGAAGCCTGTATACCTGCAATGCGGGCAAGGGCAACGGTTGGTGAAGTTTCAGATGCAATGGAAAAAGTGTTCGGAAGATATGTTGCAACAACACAATGCATATCCGGAGTTTATGCAGCAGAATTTAGTGATAGTGAAGTTATAACTTCCTTAAGAAAACGTACTGAAGAGTTCATGGAAAAAGAGGGAAGAAGGCCAAGAATACTTCTCACTAAGATGGGGCAGGATGGTCATGACAGAGGAGTGAAAGTTATAGCAACTGCATATGCTGATTTTGGTTTTGATGTTGATATAAGCCCAATGTTTCAAACTCCTGAGGAAGCAGCAGATATGGCTCTTGAAAACGATGTTCATGTTGTAGGAGTTTCAAGTCTAGCTGCAGGTCATAAAACATTAGTTCCCCAGCTTATTGAACTTTTAAAAGAGAAGGGAAGTGACGATATTAAGGTTGTAGCTGGTGGCGTTATTCCTCCATCTGACTATGATTTCCTTTTTGAGAAAGGTGTTACAGCAGTATTTGGACCTGGAACCGTTGTTACTGAATCAGCTAATAAAGTATTGAATGCTCTGGAAAATTAGATAGATGAATAAGCTTTCAACTAAAGATTATATAGATGGGGTTTTGGCCTGTGACAGAAGAGTTCTTGCAAAAACAATTACTCTTATAGAAAGCTCTTTGAAAGAGCATCAGGATCAGGCAAAAAAAATACTTGATGAACTGCTTCCCCACACAGGCGGATCGATTCGTTTAGGAATCACAGGAGTACCTGGTGTTGGTAAGAGTACTTTTGTTGAAAGCCTTGGAGTATATTTAGTTAACGAAAAAAAGAAAGTGGCTGTTTTAGCAGTTGATCCTTCGAGTACTAGAAGTGGTGGTAGTATTTTAGGCGACAAAACAAGGATGGAAAAGCTATCAGTTTTGAAAAATGCCTTTATAAGGCCATCACCTTCAAGTGGTACTTTGGGAGGAGTTGCAAGAAAAACAAGAGAAACAATGCTTGTTTGTGAGGCCGCTGGATTTGATGTGGTTCTTGTTGAAACTGTGGGTGTTGGACAATCTGAAGTTGAAGTTTCCGAAATGGTTGATTTCTTCATGGTTCTGATGCTGGCAGGAGCTGGTGACGAACTTCAGGGGATAAAAAAAGGGATTCTTGAGATAGCTGACTCAATTATTATCAATAAATCTGATGGTGATAATGTGGAAAATGCTAAGAAGGCAAGACAGGAATATGAAATGGCCCTGCACTTTTTACAAAGTCCTTCGAAGCTTTGGACTTCACCAGTTCAGACATGTAGTGCTTTAAACAATTCAGGAATTGAAGATGCATGGAACACTGTTATATCACACTCGGAAAAGATGAAAGAGGTTGGTGAGTTCTCTTCCAAAAGAACAAAACAGTCTCTTTCCTGGATGTGGTCTATGGTAGAAGAGGGTTTAAAGAATCGCTTTAATAATAATGAAAGAGTGAAAAAGCAGTTGCCGGGTATTGCGGGAAAAGTTGAAAATGGTATGACAGCCCCAACCGTTGCAGCTGAAAAACTTTTATCCTTAATGGATAAAGGTTACATATAATACTATTTTAAAAAAGCCTTAATAATAAAGGAGAAATATTAAATGAAAATCCATGAATATCAGGGAAAAGAGCTTTTTAGAAAGCACAACATCCCTGTACCGGATGGTAGTGTTGCATTCAGTGTTGATGAAGCAAAAGGTATAGCTAAAAAATTAGGTGGCTTTCCTGTTGTTGTTAAGGCTCAAATACACGCAGGTGGTCGGGGTAAAGGTGGTGGAGTTAAACTTGCCAACTCCATGGAAGAGGTTAAAAAATATGCAGATGAGATTCTTGGCATGAATCTTATTACTCATCAAACAGGACCTGAAGGTCGTATAGTAAAAAAACTGCTTGTAGAACAGGGTATAGACATCAAAAAAGAGCTATACCTAAGTATCATTCCAGATAGAGAAACTGCAAAGATAGTAATTATAGCAAGTGAAGCTGGTGGAATGGATATTGAGGCTGTTGCAGACGAAACTCCTGAAAAAATAATCAAAGCATACATTAATCCAATGCTTGGAATTCAGGCATACCACAGCAGAGAGATCGCATTTGGCTTGAATTTACCCCCTGCTCTCATGAAGCAGTTCTTCGGGATGTTAAAAAATCTTTATAATCTTTTTGTTGATTATGACTGCTCTCTTGTTGAGATAAATCCTCTTGTAATTACAGGAGATGATAAGATAATTGCTGCTGATGCAAAAGTTGATATCGATGGCAACGGTCTTTTCAGACATAAAGACATCATCTCTTACAGAGATCTCGATGAAGAAGATCCCCTTGAAGTTGAAGCATCCAAATTTAATTTAAATTATATTAACCTGGATGGAAATATAGGAAATATAGTTAATGGTGCAGGGCTTGCGATGGCAACAATGGATATCATTAAGGCCGCTGGCGCAGAACCTGCTAATTTTATGGATGTTGGTGGCGGTGCAACAGCTGAGATGGTTGAAAATGCATTTAGAATTATTATCCAGGATGAGAAAGTAAAAGGTATTCTAATTAATATTTTTGGTGGGATACTAAGGTGTGATGTTTTTGCAAAAGGTGTAGTTCAGGCAGCTGAGAAAACAGGTATTAATATTCCTGTTGTCGTAAGAATGGAAGGAACAAATGTTGATGAGGGAAGAAAAATTCTCTCCGAGTCAGGCTTGAATTTAGATACAGCAGTGGATCTTAAGGATGCTGCTGACAAAGTTGCAAAACTTGTTGCCTAAAACTAATCGCAAAGCGAGGAAAATAAATTGAGCATCTATATAAATAAAGACACAAAACTTCTTGTTCAGGGAATAACAGGAAAAGAGGGGATGTTCCATACACAGCAGTGTGTAACTTATGGAACAAATGTGGTTGCGGGAGTCACACCTGGTAAAGAAGGCCAGGAGATGGATGGTATTCCCGTCTATAATACAGTTAAAAAAGCAGCCCAGGAAACTGGTGCTGATGCATCTATGATTTTTGTACCACCACCTTTTGCTGCAGACGCAATTATGGAAGCGGCTGATGCTGGTATAAAAATTATCACATGTATAACAGAAGGTGTTCCTATTTTGGATATGATGAAAGTTAAAAATTATATCGAAAATAAGGATGTTAGACTGATTGGACCAAACTGTCCGGGGATTATTACTCCTGGAGAGTGTAAAATAGGAATTATGCCTGGACCAATGCATAAGCCTGGTGGACCAATTGGTGTTGTTTCAAGATCAGGAACTCTTACATATGAAGTTGTTCACCAACTTACAGAGCAGGGAATCGGCCAAACCACATGTATAGGTATTGGTGGTGACCCTGTTAATGGTACAAACTTTATTGATGTATTGAGTGAGTTTCAAAATGATGCCGATACAACAGGTATTGTTATGGTTGGAGAGATCGGGGGGAATGCGGAAGAGGAAGCAGCTGCATTTATTAAAGAAAAGGTTACAAAACCTGTTGTTGGATTTATTGCAGGGCTTACAGCACCTCCAGGCAGAAGAATGGGTCATGCCGGAGCTATCGTAAGTGGAAGCAGTGGTTCAGGACAGGGTAAAATTGAAGCTATGAAATCAAATGGTATTCATGTATGTGAAAACCTTGGTGAGCTTGGTGTCCTTTGTGCCAAAGTATTTAATTAAAGGGAATTACTAATTAGAATTTTTGATGAAGTACAAGATATTACAAAAAATAACGAGTCGATTCGTTTATAAAAAGGCTTTTATTTTATAAACATTTATAACAGTTTTTTTTGATAATAACGAAGTATTTCGCAAAAAGATCAATTATTAGAGATTCACTTAAAACAATAATGATTATTTGCTCCAATATTATTGAGAAATTATTAAGGGGGTTAAATGGAAAGCTTATTAAAGGATACTGTTAAAAATAGCAGAATCCCTGCAAGACTGGATTTTCTCCAGAGTGGAACAGGTCTTATCCTGGGGCTTTTTATGTGGGTCCACATGTTCCTGATTTGCAGTGTTATTTTTGGAAAAGAGATGTTCAATTTAGTAGCAGGAATGATGGAAGCAAAATTTCTTTCATCTTCTGGTCATGGCTGGCCGATTCTTGTTGTTTTTGCTGTAGCTGGTGTATCAGCTGTTTTTGTTGTTCACGCAGCCCTTGCCATAAGAAAATTTCCACACAACTGGAAACAGTATAAAATATTGAGACAACATGTGAAGATGATGAACCACAAAGATACAAATATGTGGTTTATTCAGTTCATAACTGGTTTTGCGATGTTTTTTCTAGGTTCAATGCATTTGATTATCATTATGACAAATCCTGAAATCAACAGTATTGCATCTGCAGGAAGAGTTAATGGAAATGTAATGTGGCCATTTTATGCTCTTCTTCTGATTTGTGTTGAACTCCATGGGACCATCGGTCTTTACAGACTATGTGTTAAATGGGGATGGTTTATTGGTAAAGATGCAAAGAAAAGTCGAAAAAGACTTCAATTATTAAAGCAGGCTCTTTCTGTCTTCTTTATAGTTGTTGGATTTTGGGCACTTACCGCATTCTATATGATCGGGAGGCAAATTTAAATGAAAGTAATTTATACGGATTCACTGGTTATAGGTGGTGGACTTGCTGGATTACGAGTTGCTATCGCCTCCAAAAAAAGAGGTTTTGATACAATCGTTCTCTCTTTAATGCCAGCAAAAAGATCTCACTCGGCAGCTGCCCAGGGTGGGATGCAGGCAAGTCTTGGTGCAAGCGTAAAGGGTGACGGAGATGATGAAAACGTCCACTTTGAAGATACTATAAAAGGTAGTGACTGGGGAGCTGATCAGGATGTGGCAAGAATGTTTGTTAATACTGCTCCAAAAGCGATCAGAGAACTTAGCAGTTGGGGAGTTCCATGGAGCAGGGTTAGAAAAGGTGACAGGCAGGTTGTTATAAATGCAGAGAAAGTTACCATTACAGAGAAAGATGAAGCACATGGACTAATAACAGCACGTGACTTCGGTGGAACCAAAAAGTGGAGAACCTGTTATACTTCAGATGGTACTGGTCACACAATGCTGTACGCTGTTGATAATAAAGCAATAGAACTTGATATCCCTGTTCATGAAAGAAAAGAAGCTATTGCTCTGATTCATGATGATGGCGCATGTAAGGGAGCTATCGTTAGAGACCTTGTTACAGGTGAACTTATTGCTTATGTTTCAAAGACTACCACAGTTGCAACTGGTGGTTATGGAAGAATCTATTCAGTTTCAACAAATGCAATAATATGTGAAGGAATTGGTGCTGCAATAGCGCTTGAAACAGGAGTTGCTCCACTTGGAAATATGGAGGCAGTTCAGTTTCATCCAACAGCAATTGTTCCCGTTGGAATTCTTACAACTGAAGGTTGTCGTGGTGATGGTGGTTTACTTCTTGATAAAGACGGATACCGCTTCATGCCCGATTATGAGCCAGATAAAAAAGAGCTTGCTTCCCGTGACGTTGTGTCAAGAAGAATGACTGAACATATGAGAAAAGGTAAAGGAAGTCCATCAAGATATGGAGATCACCTGTGGCTTGATATAAGGCTTCTTGGAAAAGAACATATTAATAAAAACCTTCGTGAAGTAAAAGAGATCTGTGAATATTTCTTAGGAATAGATCCTGTAAATGAGCTTATTCCTGTTAGACCAACACAGCACTATTCAATGGGTGGTGTAAGAACCAAATCAAATGGTGAAAGTCCTGAACTTCGTGGTCTTTTCTCTGTTGGTGAAGCTGCTTGCTGGGATATGCATGGTTTCAACCGTTTAGGTGGAAACTCAGTTGCAGAAACAGTTGTTGCAGGTATGATTGTTGGTGAATATGTAGCTGATTACTGTGAAAATACTTCAGTAAATATTGAAACATCTGTTCTTGAAAAATTCCTTAAAAAAGAGGAAGACAAAATAACAGAACTTCTTGAAAGAGAAACCGGAGAGAATGTTTTTGAGCTAAAAGAAGCTATGCAGGAAACCATGATGACGAACGTTGGTATCTTCAGAAATGGAGACGACCTTCAAACAGCTGTTGACACACTGAAAGATCTTCTTAAGAGAAGTAAAAACATCTGTCTGAAGAATAAAATACGTTCATCTAACCCTGAACTTGTTGAAGCTATCAGAGTTCCAAAGATGATCAAGCTTGCAATAACAGTTGCTTATGGTGCTCTTCTTCGGACTGAGAGCCGTGGTGCTCATTCACGTGAAGATTTCCCTGAAAGAAATGACAAGGAATGGCTAAAGAGAACTCTTACTTACTGGAGAAATGAAAGTGATGATCTTCCGGAAGTAAAATATGAGGATCTTGATATCATGAAGATGGAGATGCCTCCTGCTTCACGTGGGTATGGTGTTGATAATACAATTCATCACCCTGATACTGAAAAAAGAGTAGCTGAAGTTGAAGAAATTTTAAAAGCAAATCCTGATGCAGACAGACATGAGATACAAAATCTTCTTATGCCAATTGAGATACCTGAGAAATTCAGAGGGCAAAATGAAAGAGTTGGAAGGGGGTTCAAGTAATGGAACAAGAGGGAAGAAAGTTAACTATACAAATACTTAGATTTAATCCCCAGCTTGAAGGTGATACTCCGAGAATGGTTTCCTACGAAATCACAGAAGCTCCGGGTATGACAATCTTCATTGCTCTTAATGAAATCAGAGAAAAACATGATAGTTCTGTTCAGTTTGATTTTATATGCAGAGCAGGAATCTGTGGCAGTTGTGCAATGATTATAAATGGTACACCAGATCTTGCATGCAGAACTTTGACTTCAAAATTTAAAGATGGTCAAATCAAGTTACTACCACTTCCTGGATTTAAGCTTATTGGTGACCTTTCTGTAGATTCCGGAACATTCATGCGACATATGAATGAACGAATCGAAGGTTGGATTCATGATATAAAAGCTGATGAAGTTGATTTCAACAAGCTTGAAGAGAGAATGGACCCGGATGTTGCTGAAGAGATCTATGAACTTGAACGTTGTGTTGAATGTGGTTGCTGCATATCAGCATGTGCAACCAAGCGAATGAAAGATGGTTTCTTGGGCGCAGTTGGATTTATGAAACTTGCACGTTATGCTCTTGATCCAAGAGATAAGAGAAGTGACAGCGATTTTTATGAAATCGTTGGTGATGATAATGGTGTATTTGGTTGTATGTCTCTTCTTGGATGTGAAGACTATTGTCCAAAGGATCTGCCACACCAAACACAGATAGCATATTTAAGAAGAAAGATGTTATCTGTTAAGTAATAAATTAATAGAATCTGTGTAGGTTCTTTATATTCACAGTTTTTTTATAAACTGTAGATTTAAATTATAAATTTTTTAATAAAAGTGAGAATAGAAAAATGGCAAATTATGACAGCGAATCCCTGGAATATCACGCAAATCCAGTAGCAGGAAAAATAGAAGTAGTTCCAACAAAACCATGTAAAACAGCTGACGATCTTTCAATGGCATATACTCCTGGTGTTGCTAAACCAGTTCTTGAAATTGCTGCTGATCCTAAAAATGCACTTAAGTATACAAGTAAGGGAAACCTTGTTGGTGTTATTTCAAATGGTACAGCTATTCTTGGTCTTGGTAATAAGGGACCTTTAGCAAGTAAGCCGGTTATGGAAGGTAAAGGCGTTCTTTTCAAAAGATTTGCAGATGTTGATGTATTCGATATTGAGCTTGATACAGAAGATCCTAAAAAAATCATCGAAGTAGTTAAAATGATGGAGCCAACATTTGGTGGAGTTAATCTTGAAGATATTAAAGCTCCTGAGTGTTTCGAAATTGAAGAAGCTCTTATTGAGATGTGTGACATTCCAATTTTCCACGATGATCAGCATGGTACTGCAATCATCTCAGCAGCAGGTCTTATTAATGCTCTTGAGATCACAGGTAAGAAAGTTGAAGATGTTGTTTGTGTTTTCAATGGTGCCGGAGCTGCTGGTATTGCATGTGCTAAGCTTTTTATTGAGATGGGTGTTCAGTACAAGAATCTTTATATGTGCGACTCAAAAGGCGTTTGCTACAAAGGTCGTGAAAAGGGTATGAACAAATATAAGGATATCTTTGCTCTTGATACAGATAAGAGAACTCTTGCCGATGTTATGGATGGAGCAGACGTTTTTATCGGTGTTTCCCAGAAAGATGTTGTAACTCCTGATATGCTTCTTTCCATGAATAAAAGCCCAATCGTTTTTGCAATGGCAAATCCAGATCCTGAAATTACATATGAATTAGCCGTAGAAACAAGAGATGATGTTATCATGGCAACTGGTAGATCAGATTATCCTAACCAGATTAACAACGTTTTAGGCTTCCCTTTCATCTTCAGAGGTGCTCTTGATGTTGGAGCAAAAAAAATTACTGAAGGAATGAAAATAGCTGCTGCAAAGGCACTTGCTGATCTTGCAAAAGAGCCTGTTCCAGAATCTGTTAAAGCGGCATATGGTGGAGAAGAGTTCTCTTTTGGTCCAAGATATGTTGTTCCAAAGCCTTTTGACCCAAGAGTAATTGAGTGGGAAGCTGTAGCAGTTGCAAAAGCAGCAATGGATGAAGGTATAGCTACAAATCCGATTAAAGACTGGGATGCATATAAAGCAGGTCTTAAGAAGAGAATGGCAAAATACTGGGAATAAGATTCAAACAAAACGGGATTTAATTTTTAAGTCCCGTTTTTTATTTTTAGTATAGAAATAAAGCCTCCGGCGGAAAACTTTTTGAAAAAAGTTTTATCAAAAACTTATGGTTAAGTTAATGAATAGAGACTTCTAAGTTAATGACCATAAAAGAGTAAAGATAGTATCACAAATAGATATTTTGGTTCAGTTCAAGGAAGATCAAAATTTTATCCGGAGGAATATAAATGACATATTTTGAGGATTAAAATTTTTATTTATAATATCATGAGAATAAAACAAAATTAAACCATTTTTGTTTTTCTAAAGATTTTATAAAGGTTCTGACGCAGAAATCAATCAAAAGAGCATTTGTGATGAAAGGAATATAAATATGTCGGATTTTAACTATGAAGAGATGTTTCCACTCGGTGAAGACAAAACTGAGTATAAACTTCTTACAAAAGATTACGTTGAAGTAAAATCTTTTGATGGAAATGAGATCCTGAAAGTTTCTGAAGAGGGTATAAATTATATTGCTGAAAAAGCTTTCAAAGATGTTTCACACCTTTTCAGAAAGACTCATCTGGATTCTTTAAAGCGTATTATGGAAGATCCGGAAAGCAGCGAAAATGATAAATATATCGCTCTTGAGATGATTAAAAATGCGGTAATTTCGGCTGACATGGTATTCCCAATGTGCCAGGATACAGGAACCGCAATTGTATTAGGATACAAAGGACAAAATGTCTGGACCGGATTTGATGATAAAAAAGCGATCTCTGAAGGTATCTATAATACATACACAAATAACTATTTAAGATACTCTCAAAATGCCGCTTTAACAATGTATGAAGAGAAAAATACCGGAAATAACCTTCCAGCCCAAATAGATCTTTACGCATCAGAAGGTGATGCTTTTAAATTTCTGTTTATTGCAAAGGGTGGCGGTTCAGCGAATAAGACTTTTCTCTATCAGGAAACAAAAGCAGTTTTAAATCCTGAAAAGCTTGTTTCCTATATGGTTGAGAAGATGAAGTCACTTGGAACAGCAGCTTGCCCTCCATACCATCTTGCGTTTGTTGTAGGTGGAACTTCAGCAGAACTTACATTAAAGACTGTTAAATTAGCATCTGCAGGTTATCTTGATAATCTTCCAACAACAGGAAGTGAAACAGGAAGAGCATTCAGAGATATTGAACTTGAAGATATTATTCTTAAAGAGTCACACAAAATAGGCTACGGTGCTCAATTTGGTGGAAAGCATTTTGCCCATGATGTTAGAATTATAAGACTTCCAAGACATGGCGCATCCTGTCCAATCGGACTTGGAGTTAGTTGCAGCGCAGATAGAAACATGAAGGGTAAGATAACAAAAGATGGTATTTTTATAGAACAGTTAGTTGAAGATCCATCAGTTTATCTACCAGAATCTGAACCGGAAGATACCTCTTCTGTTAAGATCGATCTCAATATGCCTATGGATGAGATACGAAAAAACTTAAGTAAATACCCTGTTTCAACCCGTCTTCTTCTTACTGGTAAGATTATTGTAGGTAGAGATATTGCTCATGCCAAGATCAAAGAGAAATTAGACAAAGGCGAAAGTGTTCAGGAATACTTAAAAGACCACATTATCTATTATGCAGGCCCAGCTAAAACTCCGGATGGAGAAGCTTCAGGTTCCTTTGGTCCAACAACAGCAGGAAGAATGGATTCTTATGTAAATCTGTTCCAAAGCAAAGGCGCATCAATGATAATGCTTGCAAAAGGAAACAGATCACAAGCTGTTACAGATGCCTGTAAAGAGTTTGGTGGTTTCTACCTTGGATCTCCAGGTGGCCCTGCAGCAAGACTCGGTAAAGACTGCATCACTAACGTAGAAGTTCTTGAGTATCCTGAACTCGGCATGGAAGCAGTTTTTATGATCACAGTAAAAGACTTTCCAGCATTTATTATAGTTGATGATAAAGGTAACGACTTTTACGCGTCTTTATAAAAATCTATATAAATAGATCTTAAGTTTTAGTAAAATAATAGAAAGGCAAAAGAGAATATCTCTTTTGCCTTTTTTTTGTTCAAGAATTTAATTCCCAGCAACAAATCAAAGAAAAAAAATCTCCTGTAAAACAAAATAAAATCATTTTTGTTTTATAGGAAGCTAAACTTTTGAAAAGTTTAACAAACAGGTCTGTTAACCTCTAAAACTATCCAATCATGGTTAATATAACTTGAGAAAAGAGAAAGAAAAACAAAAACGGTTTAAATTCTTCTTTAGGATTATAAGGAAAAATATTCCCCTATTTAAAAAAGTTGATTTTAGAAATTCTATAACTTTTTGCATTATAAAATACCTTTTAATAATGGTTTTGTATAGACAGGCTTTGGCTCTTTTAGTTATAAAAGGTGCCAATAGTGTTTTCACTAAATTAAGTCACAATTTTGACACTCAGATTAGTTAAGAAAACTGATCAAAAATAAATTTAGATAGTTCTTAACTACCGTACCTACGATTTAATATAGAAACATCCTGTAAATATTTCCTTTTAATAAAAATTGATAATATAAAATGGCACTTTTGTTGCATAGTTAGATCTCAGAAATATTTTTAAAATATCAGGAGAATTAATTATGTTATTGGAGTTAACTAAATCAGTTCAATCAGGAATTCGCCAGGAAAGGCAATATGAGATTATCTCCAACCATCTCGCCAACGCAGACACAACAGGTTTTAAAGGTGATATTCTCACATTTGACCAGATGATGGATGCTCATCTGAATGTAGATCTTACACAGGGTGATATAAAGTCCACCGGCAACGCTTTAGACCTTGCTCTGACTGATAAGGGTTTCTTTAAAATTCAAACTCCTCAGGGTATACGATACACACGAAATGGAAATTTCATGCTCAATGCGGCGGGAAATCTTGTTACTCAAACAGGAGATACTGTTTTGGGTGATGGAGGACCAATAAATATTGATGGAACAGATGTGACAATCCATGAAAATGGTGATATAGCTGTGGATGGTGAAGTCGCTGGAAATCTTGATATAGTTTTTTTTAACGACCCAACACTTCTTGAAAAAGATGCAAACGCCAATTTTACATATTCAGGTGGAGAGGCTGGTGAAATTCCACCAATAAACCTTTCTGTAAAGCAGGGTTCTCTGGAAAATCCTAATGTTCAAACTGTCAAGGAAATGACAAAGATGATTGAGAGCCATAGAACGTATGAAACCCTGCAAAAACTTATGCATACATTTGATGAGATAGATTCAAAGTCAATAAATGACGTGGGTAGAGCTGTTTAAAATGATTTAGGATTTAACTGTTTAAATAGATAAGTTTAATCAGTTTAAATACATAAAAAATACAAATTTTTTATGTAAGATTTAATATAAGCACAGAAAAAATATTTTTCTGTTATTGGAGGCAAAAATGATTAGAGGACTCTGGACAGCGGCATCGGGAATGGCAGCACAACAAATGGCAATTGATACTGTATCCAACAACCTTGCCAATGCAAACACAACTGGATTTAAGAAAAGCAGGGCAAATTTTCAGGATCTTATGTATCAAAATTATCTTATTGCCGGTGCAACTACTGCAGATGGAAATCAAACCCCCTCCGGTATCCAGGTAGGTATGGGTGTTAAACCTGCAAGTGTTCAAAAAATGTTTAAAGAGGGAGATTATCTTCAAACAGGAAATGACCTTGATTTTGCTATTGAGGGGAAAGGTTTTTTTAGTGTACAGCACGGAGATGAAGTTCTTTATACAAGAGCAGGAAACTTTCAGGTTGATAGAGAGGGTTTCATAACAACCACAGCTGGAGATCGATTAATTCCTGAAGTCAATGTACCAGAAGGTACTATACTTGTAACCCTCAGGCCAAATGGAAGACTAACTGCCCATGGTGCTGATGAAGCTATTCTTGCCACAGCTGATATTCCTTTAACTTCATTTATTAACCCGGCAGGACTTTTTGCCGTTGGACAGAATCTTCTGAGACCGACTGAAGGATCAGGAGATGCAATTGAAGGAATACCGGGTGAGGGTGGATTTGGAACACTTTCAAATAATCAGCTTGAGATGTCAAATGTCTCTGTTGTTGACGAGATGGTTTCAATGATTGTTGGCCAAAGAGCTTATGAAGCAAACTCCAAAGCACTACAAACGGGTGACAGTATGCTTGGTATTGCTAATGGATTAAAGAGATAATTGATTTGATAACTATGGGACAAAAAACAAAATACATATATATTAAAGATCTCCTTTGGATATTGTATCTTTGGATATCAGCTGTTCTTGTTTTTTTAGCAATTGTTTTTAATATAAACAGAGCCGTTGCTAAAGATTTAGTCTCAATAAAAAATAGCGCTATTGTTAATGGAAGTAAAATATACCTGAAAGACATATCTGAAACCAAAAACCCATTAATAAAAGATATTTTGATAGGTAACAGCCCAAGGCCGTCCAAAATAATCAGTATAAGTGGATACAAGATAGCATCTATCTTAAGGTCAAATAAGATCCCAGATGATATAACAATTGAAGTCCCTGAAACCGTTGTTGTACAGAGAGATTTTCAGGTTGTTCAATCATCAGAATTAGAAAAAATATTTAGAAAGACAGTTGAAAAAGAGTTAAAAGGTAAATCAATAGAAATATCGCGTATTAAAGTAAGAGGTTTAATTAAATATCCAACTGGTAAAATATCATTTATTCCGGATCTGGGAAGAGTAAAACTTAGTGGGAAAGTTGGAGTACCATTTGAAGTGAAAATTAATGGTCTTCATGTCGGAAAAATTAGAATAAATGCATGGATAGATAGATTTGAGAATATTGTGTTTGCAGCCAGAAACATAAAAAGAAAATCAATTATTGAGGAATCAGATCTGCTATTTAAAAATATTAATGTTGCAAAGTACTATGGAGACTACATTTCAACAATTGAGGATGTAATAGGAAAAAAAGCTAAAAGGTCCATAAAAAAGGGAACTATCATAAAAGAAAGAAGTGTTGAAAGAGCTCCTTTAATCAATAAGGGAAGTATGGTCAGACTAATTGCCTCAAATGGAAACTTGATTGTTGAAACTGTTGGGAGAGCAAAGAATGATGGGTATAAAGGGGAAACAATTCTGGTTGAAAATATCTCCTCAAAAAAAATTATAATGGGAAAAGTAATAGATAAGGCAACTGTTTCTGCTTTTTTTTAAAATGGAACAGTTATTAGAGATTCCCTTAATAAAGGATATAAATTATGAAAACAATATTAAGCAAACTGATTCTAATAACAATGTTAGTCTTATTAACTTCATGCTCTGGAAATTTAAACCTTGATTTACCAAAACCAGGTGGAAATCAGGCAACAAAATCTCAACCCTCCCTGAATACTTATTACAGAACAATGCCTGCAGCTGAAGGATCATTATGGACCGACACAGGAAACATGCTTTTTATTGACAAGAAAGCAAAAAAAGTTGGGGATACCATTATGGTTGAAATTATGGAGAATTCAACATCTTCAATTGGAGCAGGAACCAATTCTAACAGAGCTTCAAACTCAAATGCAAAGACTGGGGCCCTTTTTGGTTATATGAAAAAACTTAAAGAAAAAGCCCCGGGAATTGATCCTGAAAATTTAATGAACCAACAGTACGCCAGTGATTTTGCAGGTAAAGGCTCAAGTAACAGAAGTGGTAGTATTACAGCATCTGTAGCGGCCCGAATAGTATCTATTCTACCTAATGGCAATATAATGATTTATGGCAAAAGAGAATTAAAGGTAAACAGTGAAACTCAGATCATTACAATTTCAGGTATAGTAAGGCCATCTGATATAGATTCAACCAATAAGGTTAAATCAACATATATTGCTGATGCAAAAATTGAATACTCAGGTTTTGGAACGGTTGGTGATAATCAGAAGAATGGCTGGTTTTCAAGAGTAATTTCAAATGTCTGGCCTTTTTAATTAAAGGGAATCTATAATAATTGGAATTTTTATTGAAATACAACGTTTATAAAAGCTTTCAGTTTTATAAAATCTCTGCGTGATAAAAAAATAACGAACCTGTTTTACAGCAGTTCTTTTTTGGGAATAACACAGAATTTCGGTGAAAACAAAACTAAAGCCTTTTGTTTTATAGGCAGTTGTTAGAGATTCACTTACCAGGGGAATTAATAAATGATTAAAAAAAGCATAATATTTGTAGCATTAATATCTCTTTTATCAATCTTTCTACTTGAAACAGCTTTTGCTGTTAGGATTAAGGATTTAGTTTCCATAAAAGGTATTAGAAAAAATCAACTCGTAGGTTATGGCCTGATTGTTGGTCTGAACGGAACCGGTGATAAATCAGGCGCTGAATTTACAATGCAGTCCCTTGGAAATATGATTCAGAGAATGGGGATTCACATTGATAAGGCACAACTCAAAGTAAAAAATGTTGCAGCAGTTATGGTAACAGCAGAACTTCCTCCCTTTGCAAGAATTGGATCAAAAATTGATATTATGGTTTCTTCAGTTGGAGATGCTAAGAGTCTTTCAGGAGGTATGCTATTGTTAACACCATTAAGGGGTGTGGATGGTAAGGTTTATGCATTGGCTCAGGGTGGTATCGCCTTAGGTGGTGCAGGTGGTGATAAAAAAGCATATGAATTAGTAGCAAGACTACCTTCAGGAGCTAGTGTGGAAAGGGAGATAAGAGTTAGGCTTAATGGTAAACGATCATTAACGTTATCTCTCATAAATCCGGATTTTACAACCGTTACAAGAATAGTCCAAATAATTAACACTTCTATGGGTAAAGAACTTGCGGCAGCAATTGATTCCGGGGCTGTGAAAATAACTATTCCTGAGGATAGACAGGGTGATGTTGCTAATTTCATTGCTGGCCTTGAGACGTTAGAAATAGTACCGGATGGTGTAGCCAAAATTATACTTAATGAAAAAACAGGTACTGTTGTAATAGGTGAAAAAGTTACTATCTCTACAGTTGCTATAGCCCATGGAGATTTAACAATAAGAATTAAAAATCAGGAAAATGCAATACCTCCCAGAAGAGGGGAAAAGCCAGGAGAAAGTCTGGTTGTTATTCCAAAGGGTTCAACCATAGGAGATCTTGTAAAAGCCCTGAATGCTCTTGGTGTAAAACCTGCTGATTTAATAAGTATTTTTCAGAGTATAAAAGCTGCGGGAGCTCTTCAGGCAGAGCTTGAAATTATATAGAGGAAAATTCTAATAATTAGAATTTTAGTAAAATAAAAACTGGAGTTAAAATAAAACTAAAGCCTTTGTTTTGTAGGCAATTATTAGTTTTTCTTAAAATAGGAGGCCCCTGTGAAGTTAGATTTGAATTCAGCTCTTCAAAATCACAAATTAAATAAAGACATTAACGAAGTTCAAAAAGCGGATGAAAAAAAACTGAAAGAGGCATGTTCTGATTTTGAATCAATATTTATGGAAATGATGTTAAAATCCATGAGAAGCGCGCTTCCTGGAGATAGTATTTTCGAAAAGGGATTAGCTGATGATATATATCAATCCATGTATGATCAGAAACTTACTGAAAATATAGCCAGGGGTCCGAATAATTTAGGACTTGGTGACCAATTATACAGACAACTAAGTCGAAATAAAAACATTGATATTCCAAAAGATAAAGGGAACCTCTAATAATTAGATTTTTTATTGAAACTCTTATAAAATTTTCAATTTTATAAGAAACAAGGCATTAGAAAAAATAACGAGCTGATTTTACTACCTTTTTTTTCGTAATAACGCTGTAGTTCAGAGTATAAAAATCAAAAAATAGTCTATAGAGTTCCCTCTAATCTTTAGCGATGATTTTTTTTGTGTTGCAGGTTTTCTTATAAACTTCATAATTTAACATAAAAAACTCCTAACCCCCCACCAATTAACCTCTATATCAAATTTATAATAAATGGCACAGATACTGCAAATATCTTAATTAAGTATGAAATTCGATTTATTCAGAGGAAAATATTTCCTACTCAATCGAATAAAACTAAGAATAATAAGGAGATAGTTCTTGTGGAAGCCAGTATTTGCAAAGAGATAATATCACTATTCAAGGAGAAGAGAAATCTGTTCCTAAATTTGATTGATATTCTGGATGAGGAAAAAAAGTCCATAATTTCAATTGATATTGATCAGCTTTGGCATTTCACAAAGGAGAAGAATCTTAAAACAAAAGAGATTGAGAAAATAAGAGAAACTATTCTTGAAATATTATCTGATAGTTCCATAAATCATGGAATGGATAAAAATACATTTAGTATGGTTAGTGTTCTTGATAATTTACCAACCCAAATTGCACGAATTTTAGAACCCCTTAGAATTGAGTTTTTGACACTGACACAAGAGATCACATCAAGAGTTAAAGATAATCAGGTTTTTATTAATGAATATTTGAAAACCATGGATGACGTTACATCGATTATTATGGGAACATATAATCAGAATAAGAAAAGTAACACTTACAGTAGCAGATGTATGTCGAACTATCTGCAAAACGGGGTATAAATTATGGCTGGTGGCATAGGTTTAACAATGGATATAGCCAGACACGCTCTGGCATCTGCGCAACAAGGACTTTCTGTTTCCGGTAACAACGTTGCAAATGTAAGTACGCCCAGCTACTCAAAACAGAATGCAAGACAGGTAACAACACTACCATTAAAACTGGGCAGAATCCAGCTAGGTACTGGTGTTAAGGTTGATAGTGTAAAAAGAGCTACAGATAAGCTACTTGAACGAAGGATAATGTATGAAACTTCAACAAAAAAGGCTTATGAAGAAGGTTCTTCATATATGTCAATTCTGGCAACTTTTTTTAATGAAAATGCCGAGAATAGTATAAGTAAAACCATTGCAGATTTCTGGAATACCTGGCACGACCTTTCAAACCACCCTGCCGGATCTGCTGAAAGAACAGCAGTTCATGAATTTGGAATGCTGATGACAGAGGAATTAAACGCTCTTGACACCGATTTGAAAACACTTTCAAATGATCTTACATCTGAAATTTGGGGTTCCATTACAGAAATTAATGCTATCGCAAAGTCTATAGCCGCTATGAATAAAGAGATTGCAAGTGTTGAAGTATCCGCAAATGCAAACGATCAAAGAGACAAAAGAAACAGACTTATGAAAAGTCTTAGTGAACTAGTGGATATACAAACATTTGAGCAGGATAATGGAGAAGTTACTATAATAATGTCTAAGGGGGCGCAGTTAGTTAATGGCCCTGATCATAACCTGCTGAACTTAAGAGATGGTAACGTCTATTGGAAAGCTGCAAATGATAATGCTGAGATAGATATAACGGACAGAGTCAAAGGTGGAAAAATTGGTGGTTGGCTGGAACAGAGGGATGAGGTTGTTAAGAAGTATTCTAACGACCTGAAATCTCTTACAAATGGTTTAGTATGGGAAGTTAATTATCAACACAGTCAGGGTGTGGGATTAGATTTCTTTGCAACTCCATTAACCGGTTCATACTCAACCCATACATCTGGAAGGTTTGATACGCTTCCCTTTGGAGATAAGATCGATTATGAAAAAGATTTTAAGATGTGGGTTAAAAAATCGGATGCAATTGATCCTCTTGCTACCTCAAGGTCTATAGTTGTTGATATGGCCGTTTCTGACAGTAAAATAGAGGCGCCCGTTTATCCTGGTAAATCAGATGCTTCAACAAAATATACATTTACAGTGGAAAAAGCAGGAACCATTGGAGGATCCGGGTTTAATTTCCCCGAAGTAAACTGGAAAAAAACCAACATGATAACAGGGGAAGTGGAAGTTGGTCTTGCTCCTCTTCCAATAACAAATGGTGAAGGAAACCTGAATGTTGAAGGTATAAGTATGACAATTAAACCAGGATATCTTGTTGCTGGTAATACCTTTTCCATAAATACAGATGAAAACGGTGCTCCGGACCTTTTGGACATTCGGGTAAAACCTACAATAGTCGCAAACAGTGTGTCTGACACCTATGTATTTACTGTAAAAGCAGACAGTGGTGGAGTTATTGGAAGAGATGATATTGAGATACTTTGGAAAAACTCTACAACAAATGGCGTTGTGAAGCTTGATCCGGAAGAGTCACCTGTGATGTTTGTTGATGGGTTGCAGGTGGATTTTGGAGAGCAGGGAACAGTTTTTGAGGGTGATACCTTTACCATTACAACAAATGAGAAAGGTGAGGGCAAAGTTAATCTTGAAGATGACTGGCATTGGACAATTGAATCTTTTGCAGATGAGTTCAATAAAAAGTCTGGTGATTCAGGAATAGTTGCAACTGCAATTGAGGAAAAAACAAAAATAAGGTTTTCTCCCAGAGAAGGCTTTAGTTTTGCATTCTCAGATGAAGATTCAGAGGATTCGGGGACTTCAGCAGCTCTTGGTTTAAATACTTTTTTTTCTGGAGATGATGCAGGTTCTGTTAAATTAAATGATGCAATTGGAGACCTAAACAAAATTGCAGTGGCCAGAATTGATGGCGGAAGTAGCAAAGGGATTATTAGTGATACTAAGGTAAAGTTCCCTATTATTATCAACTCTGAAAATGATATCATCGAATTCCAGGAGGATGATGGAACTGGGATTATTGATAATATTAGAGCATCATTAAGTCCTGGCACATATGTAACAGAAGCAGACCTACATACACTGGCAAAGGATGTTGAACTTTCTATTGAAGCAGCTTCACAAAGAAGAGGACATGGAATTGAATACAAAGTGATCTATGATAATAAAAAGAAAAAATTTATTATCAAAGAGGATGGTGGTTCTAAGCTAAAAGAAATAAGAATCATTTGGGCAAAAAGTTCTGCTGCTCCAAAATTGGGGTTTGACTTTCTTGAAGATTCCTATCTTCCACCAAATGGGGATTATGGTTTAGGTAATAATAAAAATGCTTTAATACTTGCAGACCTTCAGTTTGAAAAACAAAGGCTTCCGGTATGGACATTTATAAGAGGACAGGAAGCTTTTTCGGAATCAATGGAAGCAAGTACAGAAGGTTACTATCAGGGGCTAATTGGATCAATGGGAACAAAGGCCTCAAGTATTGAAAGAGGACTTGAGTTTAGTAGTGCAATGGTAGAAAAGCTTAATGAACAAAGGGATGCATTGTCTGGAGTCTCCCTTGATGAAGAGATGACAAATATGATGAAATATCAGCAGTCATACACAGCAGCATCAAAACTCTTAAAAACATCTGATGAAATGTTACAGACAATTTTAAGTATTAAGTAAACTGGTCCTTAATGGAGAATTATTGTAATGAGAATTGCAACCAATACAGTATATAGAAAAACCGATTCAAATCTGGGTAAATTAACTTCAGATTCCATGGATGCAACTAATGTTGTAACTAATGGAAAAAGAATTAATACTATTTCAGATGATCCTGTTGGACTTTCTCAGGTTATGAATCTTAATTCATCTGTTTCCAATATCGATCAACTTCAGAGAAACATCAGCATTGCAAGAACATGGCTAAATGGTGGGGAAACAACTCTTACAAGTATTAAAAAACTAATAGATGATGCAAAAGTACTTTGTATAGCAATAAAAAATGGTTCACTTAGTGAAGCTGACAGAGCAGGGGCTGCTGATCAGATCAGTGGATATATATGGCAGATTCAGGAACTATCAAATGCAAAAGTTAATGGAGATTACATATTTGGAGGTAGTAAAACATCCATTCCTCCCTTTGAATTTGATAATTATGAACATCCTACAAAAGCAAATTATCTTGGTGATGAACAGCCCTTTTCAATAAAAAATGGGAAAGGTATATCTATTCGGGTTGGACACGATGGTCATGAGGTTTTTACTAACGATTT
Organism: Desulfobacterales bacterium; assembly: GCA_024226555.1. Lineage (GTDB taxonomy): Bacteria > Desulfobacterota > Desulfobacteria > Desulfobacterales > JAAELO01 > JAAELO01. The sequence continues at coordinate 74,944 of JAAELO010000011.1, forward strand.
GATACGAATTGATTCAACAAATTGTTTTATTGATTTCGTTGAATCAGTGGAGGCTGGTTTTAACGGGACAGAGCTTACAACACGTATTCCCTACGGCGAATATGCTCCAAAAAAACTGGCAGCTATGATTGAAGCAGCTTTAGAAGCAAGGTCAAGGCAAAGTAATAAAAGTGAAATCCTTATGATAGATAACATTGATGCACATGTTAATGTTACCCACTATGATTCTTTAACCCAGGGAACACCACAACCTATTGGATCTGACCCTTTACAATTTACCTTTGATGGTCGGGAGTGGCGCTTAGGTGAAAGATTATATCCTAAACCTATAATATTACATCAACACAGTGGTGAAGATGGTATAGAGTTAGATTTTTCAGGTAATGGAAAAACTGATGTTTCTATTAATTTTAGAAGACCAATGGAAGCTGGGGATGACATCTCTTTTGAAATTATAGTTGCAAAAGAGGGGAAGAATGCAGGAAATTCAATTAACTACGAGGTTAATTACAATATACATAGTAAATCATTTTCCATTCAGGAAGATAATTCTGCTCCAAGACTTAAAGATCTTCAAATACTATGGAAATCTGGTACACATGCAGCTAAAAGCGTAGGTGTTGATATTGGATTTAATCCAGTTGATATCAAAAGAAATATATATAGTGATGTTCCTGTTGGATGGCCAATAACAATATCAACAGGTCTCGCTCCTAAAATTGAAGAAGATGCAATAAATGAAATTCTGGAACCTAAATCTTTTACTGATAACTATGATTTTTCACTTGAAGACTTACCGACAAATGCTTTAGAAGATTATACCGTTGGCGCAATTGATGATTATGGAAATCTTGTTCCAAAAAATGATGAAATCATCTTCACTGAAGATAATGGATTTGGACACACAGTACCACTAATTGCAAAACTTACTCCTTCAATGAATTATGAGGATTCACATATTAGTCATCAGGATCTTGCAGCAGATATTCAGAATCAGATGAGAAAAGTATCCTATGAAAATGGATATGGGATAGATTATATAGTAACATACAATGAGGATGATGGAAGATTTGTTATAGAACCGGATGTTAAAGGTGAACTTAAGGAACTTAATATCGATTGGGATGCAAGTACAGCAGCAACAGATTTAGGTTTTGAAAAAGAGACAAGGATTTTCAGAAAGCCTTTGGGAGCAGATAATGTTGAGTGGGGCGTCTACAGGACACTTATAGATTTGAGAGATTATTTAAAAGCAGATGACACAGATGGCATTGATCGATCTATGACAAGACTTGAAAGTGATTTTGAGCATATTATTTCAGCAGTTTCAGGAATTGGTAATAATGAATTACGCCTTGACATTAAGGACAATATAATTGAAGATTTAAATGTTAGTTACAGAAAAAACAGATCAAATATTGAAGATGCTGATGCGTTTGAGGCTATTTCGAACTTTCAGGCAAAGGAAGGGGCTTATAAAGCAGCTCTTGAAGCATCTTCCCGTTTAATGAAGGTAAGCCTTGTGGATTATATTAGGTAGTGGATTAAAATGTACCTTAAGGCCATTTTAAAGGATTAAAATATGCTTGTACTGACAAGGAAGGTCGGTGAGTCTATAAACATTGGTGATGAAGTCACTGTTAAGGTTCTTGAAGTGAATGGAGCCAATATTAAGATTGGTATTAATGCTCCTAGGGAGATATCAATATACAGACAGGAAGTCTATGACAGGATCAGGGAAGAGAATATAAGTTCAGTTCATAGTAGTGGTATGGATATTATGCAGGCAGTTAATATTTGGCAAAGTAGCATTAATAAGGAGTAATGCAGTGAGGATAAATACTAAACAATTTGGTTCCGTGGATATTAATGATGAATTGATTATTCATATGAGAGAGGGTATGCCAGGATTTCCTGATATAAAATCTTTTATTTTATTAGATAGTGAAGAAACAAAGCCTTTTTATTCCTATCAAAGTATTGAAGATCCAAGTCTGGCTTTTATAATTATGGATCCTTTTCTGTTTAAACCCGATTATAAGGTAGATACCAAACAACTCCTTAAAAAAATGGACTGGAAAGAGGATGAAGAGATCACAATCTGTGTTATAATTAATGCAACCCATAACGATCCCAGAAAAATGACTGCTAATCTTGTTGGGCCTTTAATTATTAATGCAAAAAAATGTGAAGCAGCTCAAATGGTAATTTACGACACTGATTATTCATATAAACATGCTATTTTTAATGATGAGACTGACAATAAAAAAACCGGGACCTAATAGAAAAAATAAGCAAGAGTTAGAGTAATATACTTTCTATCCTCTCCATCCATTCTGATGTAATTATACATCAAAAGATATTCACGATTACCACTAAAGCCACCAAAACCAAATTTTGCCCCAGGCTGATCCTCAGTATCTCCGTTGTTGTGCTCTAAGTCGTTATAACTTATACCTGCCTGGAAAAAAAAATGATTGTTTCTAAATGAGGGAATTACTTGATAAGCTCTTGCAGAAAGAGTGTATTCATAATATTCAACATCACTACCACCGAAAACTACATACTCACCAAGAGTATAGGCAATAGTTCCACCGATATGGATATTTTTGTAATATTCCTGAAAATAACCAAAACCGGCTGTCAAACCCTCAATACCATCTCCTAAGAGTAATCCTCCATACACAACACCGCTTTTGGTGAAATCCGGATTATTTAATTTAACAGGTTCCTTAGCCGATACTGAAACATTCAAAAAGAGTATAAGTATAACAATCGTAATGGTATTTTTCATTTTTTATATAAGAATCCCAGGGGGTCTACCAGCCAATTTGAAGTTGAATTACATAGCGTCTGTCAACTTTTTGACCTGAATAGGAACCAATTTCCTCTCCGTAAGTAGCAGCATCAATAATCAAAATACCAAAATCCATTGTAGTACCAAATGTTAAATAACCCTGACTAACCCCTGCTCTTAAGGCAAACATTGGGAAAGACCATTCAATTCCAGCATGAAGCCTTTTCCAGATATCATCATCATCAGATGTTTTATTACTAACATCTCTGTAATCAAAAGCTACAAGAAGTGATGATTGTTTGAAATATCTCTCCATGGCAATTCCAACATTCAGTTGCTTCTCTATTCCAATTTTTTCTTCATGCCCTGGAGCATCTACATTCTGGTATACAACCCCAATATCGGTATGAAAGAAACGTTTAAATGGAAGTGTATAGATCATTCCAAAATCCATATAGTAATCTTCATTGGTTTCTTTGTCATCTTTCACATTATCTGTGAAGTTATCATCACTTATCTCAATAGCAGAGTAACTTTCATCAACAATGGACCTTTGAAGAGCTCTGAATGTTAGTCCCAACTTTAAACCATGGATAAATTCAAACTCCATACCAGTTCCACCCATCACACCAAGATCCTGCCTGTAATAGAGATCAGCCGTTGGGTAAACCGCATTATGAACCTCAATGTCAACGACCCCTTGAGCGAAAGCCGTTATCATAAAACCAATATTATCAACTCTGAAACCAAAACCTGGGGTAACAGAAACCCTTAGGTGTTGATGTTTTCCAAGATATGTCCTCATAAGATTAGTAACTTCAGTGGTATTATCTGTATCGATATCCCTGGCATCATCAATAAGGTCAATGGTATTTTTGGATACTTCAATAATTGGATCGATAAGTGCAAACTCAAATTTCTGAAGCTTAGCAAGACCCGCAGGGTTATAAAAAAGTACATTTTTATCATCTGCAACAGCTGTGAACGCGTTACCCATACCAAGGGGACGAACACCTTTAAAAAAGGATTTGAGTTCTGCAGAATGGGCTGTATTAAATGCAAAACAGATAATAATTAAAATGATATATTTAAATGTGTTATTTTTAAAAAACATTTAAAACTTTCCTTAGTCTAAGTCTTTAAGCCATTGTGTGAGCTCTGCATCTGAAATTGGATATGTCATTGAATCTTTTAATTCATTGAATGGATCAGATAATGGATTTGTAGATGGTATATTTAACATATTATTAAAATCGCTTGCCATTTCTGTAATAGTCGCAGCCGGTATAGTGTCTATTTGACCATCAGACCACCCTGTATCAAGAAGATTCGGGTCAGTAAGGTCAACAGGATCTGTTCCTGTTACAGATATAAATTGTTCAGTGATATTAGCTATTATCCTATATGCAGAGAAAAGAGCTATTTGTGATAGCTGATCATCAGTAGGATTTGAAATAGACTCAAGATCAGTCAAAGCATTATCTAAATTAGTTAACTTATCAGCAACACTTGCAGCTGTAATTTCTCCGTTTGCATCGCCTAAAATTGTGGATATTATATCTGAAGTATCAACATCTCCAGCCACATCAACATTATCAATTTTTTCAAGGGCACTTAATGAATCAATTCCTGCAATTCCAACATAACAACTGGCCCTGAGTTCAAGAAGATATTCATTTCCTGGTTTTATTAGAAGAAGATCATCTATAATATCTTTAGCAGTTTGATAGTTCCCGGCATCTATCAGAATTACAGCTGCATCAAGTTGAGCTTCATAGGTATCTGTATCAGCAAAGTCTTCGGTGAGATTATCGTCGATATCACATGCGGTAAAAGTGAATATTCCTATCATAAAGATAATTGTAAGAAAAACAGTAAAAAGACCCTTTTCTTTTACTGAATTTTGCATATTTCAGCCCTCCATTTTTCCTGATCTTCTTTTTAATGTAGATAAAAAATGTAAAAAGACCAGCGAACGGATAGTTCAATATTAATTGTAAACCATTTAATGTAATAATTTCAAATAGTTTTGTTGGTCAAAGTATATCCGTTTTTTTTTATGGCATACTATTAAATATATCACACAACCATGAAGAGCAGATAGTTACAGCCTTTTTAAGCCGTTTCATCAAATAAAACACCAATCATTTTATCCATATTTGAGGAAAATTTTAAAAAATCTTCAGATGGAATCTGTCTTATGACCTTATCCGTGTTTTTGTCCACAACTTTCACAAGGGTTTCACCTGATTCTTCATGTTTTGAAAACTTAAGATCAACATCATGCGCGGTTTTTAATCTGTATGATAGTTGGTCAAGCATTCTTTCATTTACAACATTATCATAATTTCTTTTAGCAGACTGTGTTTCTGTCTTTACAGAGACTTTTTCCGACCTTGTCACAGCTGCTTTAATCTCCTTAATTCCTGAATGATTATTTACAGCTTCCATTTTAACACCTCACATTTTGAGTTACTTTTTACGGTAGGAAATTAAAAAGATCCTATCCTGATAAAACTTAATCATATTTCTTTTTGGTATATACTGAATCCAGTTTTTGTTTATTTCCTATAGTTTTAAGCTGTTTAGCTATACTTAACTGGACCTTTTCCGTTTCAGAGATAACATTTTGTACCTGATTTAAGTTCTTATTTAAAAGATCTTTAAGTTCAGGTTCATTGCTTAAGCCATGTTCTTTAATCTGACCAATAAGTTTGTCATGCTCTTTAAGAAGATCCGGAAGGTTAACCATTTCAAGATCTCTCATGGATGCATTAATTCTTTTAAGATTTTTTAAAAGGTTCTGATATATTATGTTAGCATCACACTGCAAAGCTTAATCCTTTTTTTTCCTCTTCTGAACTCTTTGCAGACTGTTTTTTTCTGTTTTCCAGTGCTGCTCCACTGAAGCCATCAGAAAGTTCAGTTATTATCTTCTCAACTTCATCTATAGCTTCAAGGTCATTTTCCATATTTGCAACTGTAAGCCTACTGATCATGTATCGGTATAGGTCACTTAAAGTTTCTGAAAGTTCACCGCCGGCTTCCTTATCAAGAGCACATTCAAGTTCAGTAAGAATTGCCATGGTTTTTGAGATATTCTCGCCTCTGACTTTAGGGCTTTTCATCTCAATCCCTCTTTTGGCAAGGCTTACAAACTTAATCATCCCCTTGTACAGTCTAATAAGGATCTGGTCCTTACTCAGGACTGCATTACCGGCTGAATGTCTGTATGCATTATATCCGGAATTATTCATAAACTGATTCTCCTATTACCTGTTTTTATTTACTTATATTTTATCGTCACACAACCATATTACATGTTATCGGCAAATTTTTTTTTTATTTAGTAAAAAATTACTTTTTTTAAAAGTTTAAGTTGGTAGTGCTCTCAATTGTTGTTTTAAAAATACCTGTGTGTGTTTCATTTTTGCCATCTGTTTATCCAGATTTTCATAAGTCTTTCTGAGCATATCCTCTTTTTTTACAGCTCTTTTTTCAATTCTATCGGCCTGATCAGAAAGGTTCTTCATTGTCCTTTCATAGCCTTTGGTTCTGTTATCAATAATCCCGCCCCTGTTATTATAAGTTTTAACAAGAGCATCAAGTTCATGTGCAATACCTAAGACTCCATCTCCCTTACTTGAGAAGAATTTAGTAACTTCATCGGGAAAATCTAGCATTGCGGTATTTAGTTTTTCTCCAACAAAAATCAGTTTTCCATCGGATTGAAGTTCAGCCCCAAGCTCAGAAATATTATTAACCTTATTTTCCACTCCTCGAACATCCCGCCCTAAGAGTCTGGACATAGACTCACGAAGCTTTGATGTAACTGCATCACTCTGAAACACACCATATTTACCGGTTTGTGAATTATAACCCTGGAGGAATTTGAATACATCCACAAGAGCGTTATATGCATTTACAAACCCTGTAACCATTTCTCCAACATCTTTGTAAGTTCTGTTTACTTCAATGGTCACATCCTGGTCTTTATCTGCCTTATTAAGTGTTATTTCAACCCCTTTTATAAGGTCATCAATAATATTTGATGCTCTCTCAACAAAAACACCATCAAGTGAAAGCTCTGCAGTTTCAGCTTCCTGAGATGTTGTGATACCTAAAACTGATAATCCATCACCTTCTTCTCCAGCAACATAAGTATAATCGAGTTTTCCCTCTTTGCCTGTTAACAGATTTTCCACAGTAAGAAAATATTCTGCAGGTTTATCATCCCTATATATAAAATCTACTTTTCCTCCATTATAAACTGAATTGAGATTCTCAATTACAAGCTGGTAGGCTGTATAATCATCATCTTCTTCATCCGGGTGACTTTCAATTCTTGCCGAAATATCAGGATGAGAATCGTTTATTTTACGTGCTATATCCCTAAAACTTTCCCCTTGATTAACAACAATGTTTCTCTCTCCATTTACGGAGATAATTCCAGCATCAAGACCATTTTTAAGTTCCTCTTCAGTAAGATTCTTGCTTTTAAGAACCTCACCCTTAAAATCGGTTATTTTTCTATCCTGGGAAAAAGATATGGGATCTTCATCGAATCGGAATGTTAATGGTAAAAGGTCACCTTCACTTGAGTTTTGCACAACAAGATATTGATTTCCATTTCTATCTTTTTCGACTCTTGCACCATAGTCATCAAAAAACCATCCCTCACCCTCTTCATTAATCTTTCTTGCTATCTCCTGATATGTATCACCGGCTGAGATTTTTATTGGGTCATCATCCTCACCATCAACACCTATATATATATTTCCATAACCAATACCACCTTCAAGTTGTTCTGTAGAAAGATTATCTGTAGCCAGTTTTGTCGATAGCTGAACTTCTTTCATATTTAGAGATGTTGTTTCATATTTGAAATCTATTCTTCCTCCGTACCCTCTTTTCCAGTTTTTCACTGTGAGAAAGTACGCTCCACCACCATCATCTTCTACAGTTGCAGTGATATTTGAGTCTGCATTATCTATTTTTCTCGCAATATCATAGTAGTTATCACTTGATTCTATATCTATCTCTTGTCCATTTAGAACTATAGAACCACTTCCGATTCCTCTAAAAACCTCAAAAGCTGTCAGAGGTCTTCTTTTTACTGTGGCTCCCTCAAACCATCCCGATTCAGCTATGGTCTCAAGCTCTAAGCCTTCCCCTTTGAAATCGAAATTAATTTTGCTGTTTGGACCAGTTTCCTGATGTTCTAAAACCAGATATGCTCCATCATCATCATCCCACTCAAGCCTGGTTTCAATATCTTCATCAGCTTCATTCATTCTGTCTATTATCTGGTAGAGTGTTTCATCAGCATCGATATTCAGTTTTTTACCATTTAGAGTTAAAACACCGTTTCCAAGGCCATTATCTATATTGTCCCTGGTAAGAAATGCACTTTTTAGTTGTTGTCCCTGTTCAACAGGTTCAAGAATTTTACCGTTATTTCTGAACTCTATTCTGACTTCACCATTAAGATATTCCGGATCAGTATTTTCAATTCTTAAATAATAAAAATCCTGCTCTTCATCTTCATCATAAACTTTATCAACCCAGGATTTTATACCTTGATCAAAATCATTTATTTTTTTTGCTATGGCTGTATAATCATCACTGGCCTTAATATCTATACTCATTCCACCATTAATGACAATTTTTCCAAAACCAAGACCTTTGTCATGTACACTCTTATCCATAGCTTTTGAAGCCTGGACTTCACCAATGAAGTCTATGGTGTCTCTTGTTGTTTCCATGGCAAGGAGTCTGTCTGCAAGATCCGAGTCTACAGTGACTTCAGATTTAAGAGTTGCTGATGATTCATCAATCTTTTTTGCAATTGCATAAAAATCATCTTTAACTTCTATCTTTATTTCCGGCCCTTCATTAATTCGAAGAATACCATTTCCGACTCCACGATTTCTCTCAGCTACAGTAAGTCCCCTTGAAGATGCTTTAGCTCCAAGTTCTTCTGTGGCTTCTCTAATCATTTTAAATTTTAAACCATCATCTTTAAATGCAACCTCAAGATCAATACCAGTCTGGTTGTGCTTCACTACAAGTCTATACTGTTCTTCATCAATTTTTACAATATTTGCTGTTACATCAGCAGCAGAACTGTTAATGGCATTAACAATACCCTGGAGAGTATTGTTATTATTCTGTTCGCTAATATCTATTTCAATTTTATCATCGAAACTTTCACTTTCTAATATAAGAATACCACTTCCCGTTGGTTCATTCGGGGATTCAAAAGTATCACTTATTAACTGTTTTGCTTTTGCGATTCTTGTTACGTTTACTGTGTAAGAACCTGGTTCTGCTGTAATATCATTTGTAACTGTCAAAATTTCAGGTGAACTTGAAACGGCCTCATAGGTTGTGAAACTTTTTGGATTTTTTAAAGGTTTTGCCATGCTACTCAAATCGGTCAAAGCACCTTTTAAGAAGCCATAGGAGGAAATTTTTGCCTGATAATCGGATTCCTGTGTCTTAATCCGATTCAAAGGTGCTTTTTCCACCTCTATAACAGCTTTTACCATAGCTTCAACATCAATACCTGAAGCTATTCCACCTGATTTAAGTCCCATTTTCTATACATCCTTATGCAATATATTTGCATCAAATTAAGGGGTAATGTCCAGGGGAGAAACTCCTCCCCCGGATATTTTTTCATTTACCCAATTAGTGACAAGGCCGATTCCGGAAGCTGGTTTGCCTGTGAAAGCATTGCAAGTCCAGCCTGTTGCAGGATCTGATATTTAGTCAGTTCCGTTGTTTCTTTCGCAAAATCTGAATCCATGATCCGGGATTTGGATGCGGCAATATTTTCCGAAACATTGCTCAGGTTTGAAATTGTTGCAGTAAACCTGTTTTGATAAGCACCCAAACTACTTCTCATTTCATCTATTTTTTTTATACCCATATCAAGTACGGATATCGCCTTGTTTGATCCCTCCTGGGTAGTGATATTAACATCATTAATCGATTCAATCATTGAAGACTGAGTTGCGCTGTCGAATTTGTTAATTATGTCGTTTCCAATACCATTGGCATTTACACTGAAGTTCTTACTTCCTTCAAGCAATATATAACCTCTGATGGATGCAACATTAAATTCCTCCCTTGTTTCCCCAACTGCTATTCCCACGCTGTTATCATTGGGTTTGAAGGGAACATCATCACCCTCTTCATCTTCATATATCTGACCTTCGACAAGATATTCACCTGCTTCATAAGGGTTCTCATAGACAACCCTGTTTTGAGAATCCACTGCCCAGTACTGGGCTTTGCCAGTAACTGAAAGAATAGGATTCTTATTTTGATCCAGTATCTTATCTCCATAATATAATTGAATCTCTTCGTCGTCAATATCGGATACAGTCATATGACTTTTTGTTTCATTACCCTCATCATCGACAGCAATACTCATGACTTTTCTGTCTTCAAGTGAATCCTTTAGTTCAGCAAGCTCAACAACATCTTCACCTGAATGTCCCACATCAATTTTCCATTTTGTATCGCTTTTATCGGTTCTTCTAATTTCAATAGAATCACCATCGTGGTCCACAAGATTAATCTTATCCTTGTTATAGTTAAGAGTCGCAACAACCCCGATTCTGTTAGACTGATCATTAATCGAATCTACCAGATCCTGAAGGCTTCCACTCTTATCAACAGATGCAGAAACTGTGCCAGTATAACCAGCTGCAGAGATTTCAAGCTTGTAATCATTCTTAGCCTCAATTCCTGAAAGTGTGAAAAGTGTTCTTGCCGTTGCACTAACTCCTGTGTCACCATTAACGTAATTGATCCTGCTTGCAGCCTCCTTTGCCGATGCATTTTTAGAGATTTCAATGCTCTCACTTCCCTTTGCCCCATTCAGTTGCAGCATATCTCCATTATAATAATTTGGAGATCCTATCTCTGCTGCTCCTCCTACGAAACTTTGGAATGCACCTAATGTTGATCCTCTGGCATCACCCGTTGCAATATTAATAACCTGGTTCGCCAAAGCTCCAACATGAAACTTTGCAACACCAAAGCTTCCATCCAGAAGGTTCGTATTGTTGAACTGTGTTGTCTCAGCAATACGGTTTAACTCTGACTGGAGCTGGTTAACTTCATCCTGTAGAGATGCCCTGTCCGTAGGACTGTTAGTATCATTTGCAGACTGAATTGAGAGCTCTCTCATCCTCTGCATAATCGCAGTTGATTCCTGGAGAGCTCCTTCAGCAGTCTGAGCAAGAGAGATACCATCGTTGGCATTTCTAATGGCCTGGTTTAATCCTCGTACCTGTGATGACATTCGGTCCGTTATTGCAAGACCGGCAGCATCATCTTTCGCTGAATTAATTCTGTAACCCGATGAAAGCCTCTGAAGCGAAGTACTTTGCTGATCAGAAGTTTTTGAAAGGTTACGTTGTGCAGTCAACGAAGGTACATTGGTATTAACTGAAATTGCCATGTAAACCTCCTTGAAATTTCCATTGTGACATCCATGCCACATTTTTTGAGGGGTGTAATAAAACTCAATCATAAGAGAATTTCACACCGGAAAATATGCTCAAAAAGAGGTCTTTCCTTGTAAAGGGATTTACCAGTACACTTGCACTTTTACGCACTATTTTTTTAAAAGGGAAAAAGCACAAGTTTCAGTAACATGACAGTCGGAAAAGTTATAAAATATGAATAAAAAATACTTATACTGCTATCCCTGCAGTTTTTTGATGTCTAATCATCAAATAAAAGATACAAATGAAAAAAGTATCTTAAAGTATCTCTCTTTTGCAACAACCTGCTTAAAATCCATTTTTAACAAGCCTTTAATTGAATCGGGACCGATCTCAATAAAGGAAATGTTGCTGTCAAATACTTTCCGGTGTTTTCCCTTTGATTAAATTTTATCTACACATCACCCCTTCCATTAAGTTATAAGCTCTAAAATTATATTTAAGGGGGGTATATTAAACCCCCATAAAATTATTAACCAATTAAACTAAGAGCTGCCTGTGGCAGTTGATTCGCCTGGGCAAGCATTGCAATACCTGCTTGCTGCAAAATCTGAGACTTAGTTAATTGTGTTGTTTCAGTAGCAAAGTCAGCATCTTTAATACGGGATTTAGATGCTGCAATATTTTCAGAAACATTGCTAAGGTTTGAGATAGTTGCTGTAAATCTGTTCTGGTATGCACCTAAATCACTACGAACCTCATCCACTTTTGCAATAGCCATATCAATTACAGAAATTGAATCGTTAGCGCCCCACTGTGTAGTGATGTTAACATCATTAACAGATTCAATTTTTGAAGATTGAGTTTGCTTATCAAATTTATTCAACATGTTCATACCAATACCAGAAGCATCAGCACTGAAATTTTTGCTACTTTCAAGAAGAACATGACCCCGTACAGACATAAGATTCTGTTCCTCTCTTGTTTCCCCAACTTTAATACCAACATCATTCTTATTAGTCTCAAAGTCTACTTCATCACCATCTGCATTGGTATATTCCTGACCTTCAACAAGGTAAGTTCCACTTTCGGCAGGGTTTTCGTAAAGTTTTTGTCCGTCTTCATTTACCGCCCAGAACTGTGGCTTATTAGTTTCACTGTTTAGAAGAGGTGTTCCATCTCTATCAACAACCCTATCTCCGTAATACATTTTAATATCTTCGCCATCTGTTCCTTTAACAGTTTGGTGAACCTGCTCTGCATTAGGATCTGCATCTTCTGCTGGCGGTGCATAAACAACCCTGTCTTCAAGGCTTTCTTTATATGCACTTAATTGAAGAGTTCCTGTCTCATCATCTGAGTGAGCTACATCAATTGTCCATTCAGAATCAGTGAGATCTGTTCTTCTAATATTTATAGTATCACCATCATGATCAACCATTTCGATCTTATCGCGGTCATTATTTAATGTTGCAATAACACCGGTTCTGTTTGACTGGTCATTAATAGAATCAACAACATCCTGAAGATTACCATCCTTACCAACTGTAGCCGTAACAGTTCCTGTGTAACCACCAGCTGATATTTCCATCTTATAGTCATTATCAGCTTCGATATTACCGATCGACAGACGGGTCATGGAAGCAGCCTGAATGCCAGTATCTTTCTTGGCATAGTTTATTAATCTTGCAGTTTCCTTGGCGGAAGCATTTTCACTGATCTCCATGAAAGCCCCACCTTTTCCACCATTAAGATTAAGATCCTCTCCACCATAATGGGAAATTGACCCAATTTCAGCTCCACCTTCAATCCATGCCTGGTATGCACCAAGGGAAGATCCCCTTGCATCACCAGTTGCAAGATTGATAACCTGATTTCCAAGAGCACCAACATGGAATTTAGCAACACCAAACTGTCCATCAAGGATATTGTTGTTGTTAAACTGCGTAGTTTCGGCGATTCTGTTAATTTCAGATTGTAGCTGGTTAACTTCATCCTGAAGAGAAGCTCTGTCTGAGGGACTGTTAGTATCGTTGGCAGACTGAATTGAAAGCTCTCTCATCCTTTGCAGGATTGCAGTAGTTTCCTGAAGAGCTCCTTCAGCTGTTTGCGCCAGTGAGATACCATCATTAGCGTTTCTAACCGCCTGATTAAGACCTCTTACCTGAGACTCCATCCTGTCAGAAATAGCAAGCCCTGCAGCATCATCCCTTGCAGAGTTAATTCTGTAACCAGATGAGAGCCTTTGCAGTGAAGTACTTTGGTCATTCGCTGTAGTCATCAAATTTCTTTGAGCTGTGAGCGAAGGAACGTTAGTATTTACTGATATACCCATAATAAAACCTCCTTGGTTTTGTGAACGGCATCCTTGCCGCTTACGGTTTTTCTGTTGAATATCCTCACTCTAAAAGATAGATATTCAAAGGTTTGCTGCTATTTGAATACACCTCTCCCTTCAATAAAAATCCTGATTTAAAATGATAGATATACAACACTCTAATCTCCTAATTTATTGGCTCTCTTTGCCATTGGGGTAGAATGGTAAAGAAAACCAGTTCTTTAAGAAAACTACAGAGTCATTTAGTGCTTTGGCGCCGTTATAAAGCAACTAAACAGATTCATTGTGGTTTTCAAAAAGTAAACCCCTATTACTATTGATAAAATATGCTTAAAAACTCACGAAAACCTTACTTAGCAGGGTTTTAAATCCTACAGTTTTCAGGTACACCCATAGTGTTGAAGTTAATTCAGCACATACATACTGTACAAAACTCCATAAAGTGATATGGCCCCTAAAAACAGGGGACAACACTAATATTCCCACATGTTCTTTTTGCATATGATACACCATATTTATTGTTAACCTGCTTAAGATACACCACTTCCGGTGGATAGAAATCCACCCTGGATTATCCTGCAGGTATTAACAAAGATTGTATGCAAAGCATTGCAATACAAATCTCCTGATCAATACAAATCATCCTCTGGGATTTTAATGAATATAAGGAAAAGGAGTATTCCTTATTTGGGTACACCTATACAGGGGCTTAGATTCTGACAAATGGAATCCAGACAGCTATCCTGTCCCCGTATATTGTGGTATTTTTGTAAATATGACAATTCCTGGAAGAATAATAGATTCTCCAGTACAGTCAATCCAGTGATCCTAAATTATTGAATTTATAGCAGTCATAAAGACACCGCTATAGAATTACACTCATTGAAAGTTTAAATAAAATCAATATAGCTCTTTCACGCAATTGTATTAGAATTCCACAAATAGACCTATGATTATATTTAACCACATCATAAGATAGTAATTTTCATTAGAACCACTTTTTTACAATAACCCATCAATAAAATCTTGTTGGATAATTTCAAATTGTTCATAGTTACCTCTTCAAAATTTAAAGGCAGTACACCCACAAAACATTATCAAAACAGTTTTTTAGCCGTTCCTATCATTTCAGTCCGATCATGCAGGTTTTTCATGGTACTGTTTAATTTTTTGAACAGGATTTTTACCTCCTATATTAATTAAGTAAAATTTTATTTTTTAATATTATGTAAAAGTGTACACCTCTCCGATTTTTATTTTTAGACTGGAAAAAGAGATACACTATTACTTCCATTTGAATACTCCTGTTATTTAAGTAGAGAATCTCTAATTATTTGAGGTTCCCATCAATAACTAACATTCTAACTATCTTCAGTAGACAGGCCATAAATAGCCTGGCTTAGTTCTAAAAACAGAAGAAATTCCACCATCACAACCGTTATGAATAATGAGTGATGGAAATACTTCCCTGTATAATAATCTTTAGAACCATCGTGCAATTTGCTCCTGATAACTATCAAGCGAATCAAACAAGGCTCCCATCTAACCTGGTATTTTCTTCTGTATCCTTTTTTTCAATCAATTATGCTTCCAAGTATTAAGGGAATCTCTAATAACCTCTCTTTTGGCGAAATACATTGTTATTTCCAAAATAAACTGTAATAAGATCGGCTCGTTATTTTTTGAAATGCCTTGTATTTCATCCAAATTTTAATTATTAGAGGTTCCCTTAAGAGACTCTAATAACTGTCTTCTTAACAAACTCAAATTAAACAAAAAATGGTTTAATTTTGTACTGTTTAATTACTTCAAATATAAGAAACTAAAATTATATTTATATTCTTAGAAACCTCCTATTTTAACTATTTTCAGGGAATCTCTAATATCTGCATTTTTTGCGAAACCCTTCGTTATAACCAAAAAAACTGTTGTAATGTTTATAAATCAAACCTTTTTATAAACGAACCGGTTCATTATTTTTTTGGTCATGCAGAGATTTTATAAAACTAAAAAGCTTTTATAAACGTCGTATTTCATCAAAAATTTAATAAGACAAATTTACTCCCCAGGGATAAACCCTGGGAAGTTTTTGTTATACTTATTACTAAGCTATCAATGATAGAGCTGCCTGAGGCAATCTGTTTGCCTGAGAAAGCATTGATATACCAGCCTGTTGTAAAATTTGAGCCTTTGTAAGCGCTGCCGTTTCCATAGCAAAGTCAGCATCCTGAATACGGGATTTAGATGCAGAAATATTTTCAGAAACATTACTA
Source organism: Desulfobacterales bacterium (assembly GCA_024226555.1). Taxonomy (GTDB): domain Bacteria; phylum Desulfobacterota; class Desulfobacteria; order Desulfobacterales; family JAAELO01; genus JAAELO01. Next base: position 90,814 of record JAAELO010000011.1, read on the forward strand.
AGGTTGGATATGGTTGCTGTAAATCTGTTCTGATATGCACCAAGATTACTTCTAAGTCCGTCAATCTTGCTAATAGCCATATCAACTACACCAATAGCATCGTTTGAGCCTTCCTGAGTTGTGATATTTACATCATTTACAGATTCAATTTTTGATGACTGGGTTTTCTTATCAAACTTATTGATAAGGTCCAGACCAGCATTATTCTCATCTGCACTAAAGTTCTTTTCACTTTCAAGAAGAACGTGACCACGTATAGTTACAAGGTTCTTTTCCTCTCTTGTTTCACCAACTTTTATACCATTGTCATTCTTATTTGGTTTAAAAGTTACATCTTCACCTTCATCATTTTGAGTTACCTGGCCTTCAACAAGAAAGTTTCCACTTCCAGCAGGATCCTGATATAGTTTTTGACCTTGATCATTCACTCCCCAGAACTGAGGTTTATTACTTGCTTCATTAAGTTCAGGAGTTCCATCAACATCTACCACACGTTCGCCGTAGTATACTTTAATTTCCTGTCCATCCATTCCCTGAACAGTCTGCTGAACCTTTTCAGCATCTGGATCTTCAGATTGTAAATAAACTTCTTTATCTTCAAGACGGCCACTAGAGTTTGCTACTTTAATAGTACCAGTTTCTTCATCAGAGTGAGCAACGTCTACTGTCCACTCAGCTTCAGTTGAGTCAGTTCTTCTTAACTCAACGTTATCACCATCGTGGTCAACCAATTCAATTTTATCACGATCACTGTTCAGTGTGGCAATAACACCAGTTCTATTTGACTGATCATTAATAGAATCAACAACATCCTGAAGATTACCATCTTTACCAACTGTTGCTGTAACAGTACCAGTATAGCCACCAGCTGAAATTTCCATCTTATAATCATGGTTTGCTTCAATGTCAGATAAAGTAAAACGAGTAAGTGCGGAAGCCTTAACACCTGTATCTTTAGTCGCGTAATTAACCTTTCTTGATGTTTCTTTAGCTGAATCCATTTGTTCAAATTCTATCTTAGCTCCACCCTTACCTCCATTAAGCCCCATTCCATCACCGGAATAGTGAGTAAGAGTACCAACTTCAACTTTACCTTCCATAAATGCCTGATAACCACCTAATGCTGAGCCCCGTGCATCTCCTGTCGCAAGGTTAATAACCTGGTTTCCAAGTGCACCAACATGAAATTTAGCAACACCAAACTGTCCATCAAGAATATTGTTGTTATTGAACTGTGTGGTTTCTGCAATTCTGTTAATTTCAGACTGAAGCTGGTTAACTTCATCCTGTAGGGAAGCTCTATCTGAAGGACTGTTTGTATCGTTGGCAGACTGAATTGAAAGTTCTCTCATCCTTTGAAGGATTGCAGTTGTTTCCTGAAGAGCACCTTCTGCAGTTTGAGCAAGAGAGATACCATCATTAGCATTTCTTACAGCCTGATTCAAACCCCTTACCTGTGATTCCATCCTGTCAGAGATAGCAAGACCAGCTGCATCATCTTTAGCAGAGTTGATTCTGAAACCAGATGATAATCTTTGAAGAGCAGTCGCCTGGTCATTGGATGTTGACATTAAATTTCTTTGTGCGGTTAGTGAAGGAACATTAGTATTTACTGTAATAGCCATTTCTTACCTCCTTGGTAAATTAACTTCGGCATCCTTGCCGTTTGGTTTTAAACTGTTTCACTAAATCAAAATAAAGAACTAAAATTTGATTCTAATTAGTTAAAATATGAATCTAAAAAAATAAGATAATACGTTTCCTAAATTTATTGATAAATATATCCTGGATATTCAGCTATATAGAAAGCCATAATATTTTAATAACCATAATATATTATATGTAACCAATAAAGTTAGTACTACTGAACTATAACTATAGAACATCACAGAATGCCTGATACATCTATTCGTATAAAACAGTAGACTTAGTCTTTAAGGCTGAATCTGTACCATTACCCAGTAATAGTGTTCTACAAAACATAACTGGATAATTTTACAGTTATCCCGTTTGCATTTGCATACCTGGAACATGTAATGCATAGCAATATGGATAAACCTTCCGATAATGCGATTTTCTGGTTAAGCACCAGGTCTTATTATAAGTTGCCCTGGTATTGGTATCCTCAAATGATAAAGATATTTGATTGAAATAAACTTTGTTTATTTCAATGAGTACAGCAATGCAATCACTGTATAATCACGTTGATAAACATCAACTATTAGAGCTCAATCAAATAACTGTCATTAGAGGTTGCTTATAATGACACCTGGAGCTTAACATTATTGCAAGGATTGTAGTTCTGTAGTTACAGATATACACCTGTAATATCAGACCATCAAATCTATTGCCCAATATGATAAGTCCTTAAAACCTGTCCCCACAGTGAGTTTGAAAGTAAAGTCTAAAAATTTATTTCCGATGGAAACTTATATTTAAAACTCAGGTTTTTAGATACACCTATTCTGTAAGAACCATTTTAATGGTTCCTTGGATAAATTACTCCTCTTGATATACAAAATATTTGTATCATCTAAACTACTCCTTTGCTCACTGTGAAACAGATTCTAGTCTAACTTAATAATGGCCTTTTTATCTTCCAATACGTATCTCTTTACTTTAAATGATTAAAAGAGACGTATCAGATATCAAATGCATAATCACAGGTGCTTAATCCATGATAACCAGATCCATTATTAGGTTTTTGAAAAAATGATTTAGATAACTTAATTATAAATAAAACCTATAAATAAATTTGTAGAGTTATATTATAACCAACTGTAATGTCGGAGTTTTGATTATTACAAGAGTGTTGATACACCTATCCATCTTTAATTTTATATATTATGGAATTTGTATAATTACTCTTATCATAACTCACCAATTCATATTAGTAGTTATCTTCATATTCAAAAGAACTCTCTATTGAATACACTTTTCCAAAGACTTTATGTCGTTCCAATTCGCATTAACATAACCTTAATTGTATTAATATTTTTTTTCGTATAGTTCTCCTTTGATTAAAGTGATAAAGTTTACCTAATTATTAGTCGATTACTTTTAATTGTACTCATTTTATGAAACTCACGGATTCGCTTTTTAAAGTGAGTTTTTTAAAATTTTCTTATTAGAAGTTTTTTATGTAAGAGTAAAAATTCTAAACCTTTCACTCTTATTAATCTTATCGGTATTCTGGATAAATACTTGAATAAAAATTCACCTTAATATTGAAAAAAAAGTTATTTTTAACTAAAGTACAAGAATAGTTCAGTTTGATTATAATTCTCCAACAGCTTAAGAATGATTAAGTAATTATATAAAGGGTTTACGATGATTTTATTGGCACCAGTAGCTAAAAAAAAAATCCAGCTTGAAAGGTCTATTTTTCTGTCACTTTTAATGAGTGAGGAGATTTCAAAGAAATCTCTGGCCGGTGAGATAAGTTTCAGTACACCACTTCTTCCTGTCCATCTTCCTTTTAAGATGTTGCATAAACCTTTTTTTGGAGATAATGATCATCTGATTGCTGATATTGAAGAGTGGAAACAAAACAATTTTCCCATGCAGTATGGTGGAGAAAATCTTAATGGAAAAAATTTGATTGTTTTTCCAATGCACGGGTTGGGAGATCAACTTTATTTAGCAATAGCTATGCGCCATCTGATTAATAAATACCAGGAACTTAAAATTACAGTTGTGAAATCCGGCTTAAACTCTTCAGAAGCATGGTATGACTATATTTATTCTGAAGAGAATTACACTATTAAAGGACCTGTAATAGCAGCTTCAGAAATATGTGAGTACGACTATTTTGTTAATGCTGAACATTTTTCACATCTTGAAGACTATAAAGGGTCTTATCCTGCAAAGTTTTATTCAGATAAAATGTTCATTCACAATAGTTCAGATATTGAAAATTTAAGACCCCTCATAAAACAACCGGTAAAAAACCAGCGTATAGAAGAGTTCTTTAACAAAATTAGGAAAAACAATCTTCCTTTATTGTTTATTAACCCAATGACAACAGGAAGAGTTCGGGATATTCCAAACAATACAGTTATTGATTTTGTTAGAATGATAAAAGACAGATGTACTGTTATAGTCTCTGTTTTTAAGAATCCAATACTTGATCTTGAGATTAATAAACTTTCGATCCCCAATATTATATCGTCCGATGGAATCATTCAATGTTCAGAAGATCTTTTGAATGTTATCTCTTTGATAGATATTGTCCTTACATCAGATTCAGGAGTTACCCATCTTGCAGAAGCATTTAATAAGCCATGTGGCTCAATTTTTAATGTTGTTTCTTCAAAGGAGAGAATCGAGTTTTATAAATTTAGTGAAGAGATGGATATTCAATTTGAGATTGAAGGAGTTTGTAAAACCCCATGTTATGTACATGCTTTGCCAGATGATATGGAATGCCCGGGAATGAGACATTTCAATAATGTCCACGGTACTCGTTTATTCCACGAATATCCTCCCTGTATGCAAAACTTAAGTGCCGAACATCTATATGCACTTTTTGATCTTATATATAAAAAAGCTGTTGTATAAAATAATTTAAGGGAACCTCTAATAATTAGAATTTTTTATAAAAAACAAGGCGTAACAAAATATAACGGGTTGATTCGTTTATAAAAAGCTTTAATTTTATAAAGTTTACAGTTTTATTTTTGTTATATCTGTGTTTCGCAAAAAGATCAGTTATTAGAGATTCCCTTAAGTTAGTTTTATAAAGTAGCTCTAAATAACCTGTTCTTTAAAAAAGCTCAAACTGAAAAGGGGATTAAAATGACTGAAAAGAAGAGTCCCATTGAACAAGCTATGGATCTGGCAAACCAGGGGAAGGTTGAAGAAGCTCTTGGTTTTGTATCGGAGAATGAAGAAGATGGAAAGAAAGAGTATCTTATTTCAAAACTCTACTTTAAAGCAGGTAATTTTCAAAAAGGTGTGGCTTCTTTAGAAGAAGCGATAAACAAAGATAGAACATATTCTACACTATGGGAAAAAGTTGGAGATGATCTTGTTCTTCTAAACAAAATAGAAGATGCATTAAATGCTTATGAAAGACTTTATATTGAAATTCCGGAAAATTCAGATATTCTCCTTAAAATAGGAGAGTGCAATCTTGCACTTAATAATCCTGAAAAAGCTATAGACATTTTTAAAGCATATATAAATATAAATGGTGAGCATGAAGTAGCTTTGAAAAGGATTGCTAAAGCAAAAAGCATGCTTTTAAAAGAATAAAAGCACGCTTTATTGATTATAAAAAAAATTAGTCCAAGTGAAGAAAAAAAGAACCCCGGTGGACTGGACCGGGATTCCTCCCAATGAACTCAAGTTAACTAAGCACCAATTAGGTTTAGTGCTGCCTGAGGTAGTTGATTTGCCTGAGCAAGCATTGATATACCGGCCTGCTGTAGTATTTGAGCCTTTGTCAGCTTAGCAGTTTCCTGAGCATAATCAGCATCCTGTATTCTGGATCTAGAAGCTGAAATATTTTCTGAAACATTTGACAGGTTAGAAATAGTTGCAATAAATCTGTTCTGATACGCACCCAGATTACTTCGCATCTGATCGATATAACCAATCGCTTTATCTATTACTGAGATACCATCGTTAGAACCTATTTGGGTAGTAATATTCACATCATTTACAGAGAATATTTTAGAAGATTGAACCTGTTTATCATTTTTATTAAGTATATTTTGTCCAACGCCGCCTTCATCTGCACTGAAGTTTTTCTCACCTTCCATTAGGACATAACCACGTATACTCATAAGGTTAAATTGTTCTCTGTCTTCCCCAACCTTAAGACCTACATCAGTTTTATTTGCTTCAAACTCAATTTCTTCACCATCATCATTCGTAATCATTTCGCCTTCAGCAATATACTGACCACTACCATCGGGATGCAGATATAATTTTTCATCATTGGCATTAACTGCCCAGAACTGAGGTTTTCCAGTAACAAGATCAAGTTCGGCTGAGCCATCCATATCTGTAACTTTATCGCCATAATAAACATTCGTTTCATTACCATCTTTATCTATAACAGTAACATTTTCTCTGAGCTTCTCTCCTTTTTCATCAAGAATGATCTTACCCTCTTCGTCTCTTGTATAGATGTAAACTGTTTTTGCTTCCAGGCTGGGATCAAGCCTTTTTAGCTTTTTTGTTCCTGACTCTTCATCTGAGTGGTTTACATTAACAGTCCAGTCTACATTCACAGAATCAGTTCTTCTTAGCTCAATTGTATCACCATCGTGATCGATAAGATTAATTTCAGTTCCTTCAGAATTCATTGTAGCGACAACACCAGTTCTACTTGCCTGGTCATTTATTGAATCCACAAGGTCCTGCAAGTTTCCGTCTTTTCCAACAGTAGCTGCTATTGTACCTGTATATCCATTTGCCATGATTTCAAGTTTGTAATCCTGATCTTTTTCAATTCCGGATAATACAAAAGAAGTTCTTGCTGTGGAAGACACACCAGTGTCTCCTATTTTATAGTTAATTTTTTTCGAGATTGTTTTAGCATCATCTCTAATGTCAATTTCAATGTCAGCACTACCCTTGGATCCATTTAAAACAAGCTCATCGCCACCAAGTTCTGTTAACGTACCATATTCTGCTGATCCTTCAACCCAGCTCTGGAATGCTCCAAGTGAAGTTCCTCTTGCGTCTCCTGTTGCAATGTTTATTACCTGGTTTGCCATTGCTCCAATATGGAATTTTGCAACTCCAAATGATCCGTCAAGTATGTTCCTGTTATTAAACTGTGTTGTTTCTGCAATTCTGTTAAGTTCTGATGAAAGCTGGTTTACTTCATCCTGTAGAGATGATCTGTCAGATGCACTATTTGTATCGTTGGCAGATTGAATTGCAAGTTCTCTCATTCTTTGAAGGATTGCTGTTGATTCCTGCAACGCTCCTTCAGCAGTTTGAGCAAGAGAGATACCATCATTAGCGTTACGTACAGCCTGATTAAGACCTCTTACCTGAGAAGTCATTCTATCTGAAATTGCAAGACCTGCTGCATCATCTTTTGCCGAGTTAATTCTGTAACCTGAAGATAATCTCTGAAGTGCTGTTGCCTGAACATCACCTGATTTTAAAAGATTTCTTTGAGCGGTTAACGAAGGTACATTGGTGTTTACTGTAATAGCCATTTTTCATTCCTCCCTGAGTTTAAATCCTGACATCCTTGTCATTTGTTTTAATTACCAGCTCAGTCCAGCTGGGAGTTTAAAAATTCTTGTTTTTCAAACTCACAATACTAATCGGGTTAATCTCACAAAAACTTAATAAAAAAAGTTATTAAATCCCCATATTTCTTTAGCAGACCTATGGAAAGATACGATATATAGGGTTTTACAGAGTAAAATAAATTTGTATGGATATTGGTATTATTAGTGGAGTTAAGATATCCTTTTATATAAAGGGAACCTCTAATAATTAGAATTTCCCTTAAGAAGTTCGGTAAAAAGTGGTTGTGAGAGATTCCCTAAAGGCAGATCTCAAGTTGATTTATCTCTAATGTTATGTTGATTAAAAAACAGGTGAAAATGGGAGTTATATGAAATTGATTAAGAAATAAATGCAAAGTTTTACATAAAGCTTAGACTATGTGAAAATATAAGACGCAAACTTCTTAATTCATTCATCATCTTCGTCTTTATCAAAAGAGCTTAAAACCATAGTCGTCATGCGCAAAGCTGCTTCAATTTGATCAATATTAAGATCAGGGTACTGTTTTGCTAAAAATTCATAGACTCTTTCATCTTCAAGATACCAGACAATATCAGATACAAGGACATCATGATCTTTTATTTTGAGTCCCTTTACGTTGGCCGGTCCCCTGTTTCTTTCGCAGACGCCATATTCGATATTTTCCGCACATTTTAAATTGTCTCTTGATTCGGAACCAAATTCGAGGAAAGCATCAAAAAGAGCTAAATTAGCATCTTCATCGCTTATTGACCCTACCCACAGTTTAAGTAATCTTTTCGCAAAACTATTTCTTTTCATAATATTATATTACCTTCTTATTAATAATTATTAACAATACAGGAAGAAGAAATAAAGAAATATTTCAATTATTAATAAAATTTATTCTCTTGTATAACTGAAACATCCTTTTTTAAAGAGTTTTTCATTTATATGGTTTTTTTGTAAAAATTGTTTTATACAAATTCTGTTTTATCTTTCAATAAAAAGTTAATATTTTAGCATAAAGGACATAAATAATGAAACGAAAAGCACTAATCTTAGTGGATATTCAAAATGATTTTATACCTGGCGGAGCTTTGGCTGTTGAAAAAGGGGATGAAGTTGTCGCAGTTGCAAATAGCATAATGGAAAAATTTGATATAGTTGTGGCAAGTCAGGATTATCATCCAAAAAATCACCTCTCTTTTGCAAGTCAGCATGAAGGGAAGAATATAGGTGATGTTATCGATTTAAAAGGTTTACCTCAAAATCTCTGGCCGGATCATTGTATTGAAAATACCAAAGGGTCAGAGTTTGTTAAAGGTCTTGATGTTTCAAAAATCAATGAAGTTTTTCAAAAAGGTATGGACAGAGAGATTGACAGTTATAGTGCTTTTTTTGACAATGGAAGAAAAAAAGCAACTGGATTAAGTACATACCTTGGAAAAAGAATGATTGATGAAGTATATGTTATGGGTCTTGCAACAGATTATTGTGTTAAATTTACAGCTCTTGATTCATTACATTTAGGTTTTAATACAAAAGTAATTAAAGAGGGTATCAGGGCAGTTGAGTTAGAGGCTGGTGATTCAGAAAAAGCGATTAAAGATATGGAAAATCCAGGTATTGAAATGGTTAGTATAGATGACCTTTAGACACTTTTTAGAAGAGGTTACAAAACCTCTTCTATAATTTTTATTTTACAATGGATTCAGGTTGATTTTTTTTGTGCCATTTACAGGATTTACATAATCTTGCAGAGTTCAAACGGAAACCTTCAGGTTTTACAATACAGCTGACTATCCCGTTTTTAAATATTATCCAGTATTTTTTATACCTGAATCCCCTTTCAACAATTGGAAGATAATATGTCTTTGTTTTTTGAATAGGTTTTCCAAGCATTTTAGTTACCTGTTTCTGTGACATCCCTATTTTAATGTAATACCTTATTATATCTTTAAGATAATCCCTTGTTTTGTAAAAGAGATTACGATAATGTTTTTTATCTTTTTGTTTAAATTTTGAACGATTCAGAACTGTAAAATTAACTCTGGAAAGTAGTGCTATTGCCTGATTTATATTTATGATTTTGGTTTTTCTTTTACTAGATGAAAGAGATCGATTGTAGTATGGAAATATTTTTTTAAGCTTTAATAGCTCTATATAACCCTTTGCATTATCAATGATCGTAGTAATTTTTTTAGTATTTCTATTGAAGTAAAAGGTGTAATTTCTATTAGTAATCCCACTGATATTAAGAGCTCTAAAATCTATCTTCTTTAATAGTTTATTTGCATCTTTAAGATATTTTACTCTCTCATCTGTTTTCAACTGTTCATTGCCTGCAAGTATAAAAAGGGATTCTGAGCTGTTAAATTTCCTGATATTTTCCATCTGAATCTTTAGCATTTTGTTTGCAACTTTTTTGTCCAATTTCACCCTAACATACAAAATACAGCCATTCCTGTTAAGCCACCTACCCTCCTGTTCAATATTACCAAGACTCATATTTACTATATGATGACTTATTTTTTCTGTTAAATTCCTGTTTTGATCACTGGATTTGTAGATATTTACTTCATTCCGAACAAAAACCTGTATGCTTGCGGCAAGATCCTGCACGGCTCTGTTTTTTGCTTCCGATATTTGGCCTGTAGGGCCATATTCACTTTTACCGGATTCACCTGTTCCAACATAATACCCATTGATCTCAGGAGTTCCTTTCACAACCCAAAAAGGTGCTTCTGTTTCAGGAAGAAAATTACATCTGTAATTTTTTGGGCCAAAACATGAACTAAGTGTAACAACAATGACAAGCAATAATATTTTAAAATTCATCTCTCTCATCTTATCCATATGTATAGGGGCCATAAATATATAAATCGAAACTATACTTCAGTTCTATAATAGTTTCCAGAAAATTATAATTATTTTTAAAGGATATCTAACTCCAGAATATCATGAATAATTTATTTACATATGCATAAAATGCCTCTTCAAGGCCATTTAGGGCATTTCTATACAGAATAATAAAAGGAAAACATAAAATATTGTGATAGGGATTCCCCCTTCAGGCTTATACTATATTGTGATAGGGATTCCCCCTTCAGGCTTATACTATAGGGAATCTCTAATAACTGATCTTTTTGCGAAACACATCGTTATAACAAAAATAAAACTGTAGTAAAATCAACTCGTTGTTTTTTGTTATGCCTTATTTTTCATCAAAAATTCTAATTATTAGAGGCTATAGCTACCTCTTTTTCTTTAGTCGCCAGCATCATGATCGCAGGTGCCAGTAAGAAGTCTGCAAAAAGCGCAAGAATTATTGCAATTCCGGTAAAAAGGCCAAACTTTATACTGTGATTAAGGGTTGCCGATATTAAAACAAAGAAATTTAATGAAAGAACAATAGATGTTATCAACATCGCGCGACCTGTTCCAAGTAGTGTCTTTCTGATTGCTTCCTCCGGGCTTCCAGTGATGTCATAATATTTTTTAAAGTTATACATAAAGTGGATGGTATCATCCACAACGAGACCTAAGGCAATACTCCCTATAAAAAGTGTATTAATATCGAGATTTAAACCGGCAATACCAATCAGTCCCATAACCATAAATATGGGAAGAAGATTTGGATTCATGCTTAGAAGCCCTAATTTAAAGTCTCCCACAAGAAGAAGCATAAAAATTGTTATAACAAAAAGAGCTACAATATAACTATCCAACATACTTTTGAGTGCTGCCGGAATAGTCCTTGCCATGATTGCTGAAAGTCCGGTAACAGTTACCTTAGCCATTCCCTTAAATTCATCATCAAACATCTTAATAAGCTGATCCAGAAATTTTTCATACTCAACAGAATCTACCCATTTGGTTCTTATTGAAAATCGGGTTTTACTGAAAAGAGAATCACAGATTTGTTCAAGATCATCTGTGCCTCCGTTTTCAAACATAAACAAATTCTCAGCAATTTTCTCACGCTTTTGGGGGATTGAATAATACTCAATTCTGTTTTCATGTAATGCCTGATTTGTTTCTTTTACGATATCGTTAATTGTGACAATTTTCCCAACATAAATAGAATCAGATTTTATCCTGATTATTTTGTTTGTAAGCCTCTCAATACTATTCAGTATCTCTGGATCATACAAGCCATCTTCTTTTCCAGTGTCTATCACTACTTCAAAAGCAACTGTTCCTTCCAGTTTTGATTCAATATATTTCAGATCAACTTTAACAGGATGTTTATCCGGGAAATAGGATAATATATAGCTTGAAAATTCAAGCTGGCATATGTAATAAACTGAAACGATAAAGAAAAAAAATGAAACGATGATGATTTGAACCGGGTAGCGTATCGAAATATTGGAAAAGTACAGTAATACCTTGCTTATTCGATCGGAATTATTTTCTTTTGCAACTGTTTGTTTTCTTACAATGGGAGTTACAGCAATCAGGGCTGGTAATAGGATGATAGTAAATATAAGAGCAAGCATTACACCAGCCGCTGCAAAATATCCCATTTCTGAAATGGTTGCAATTTCTGCTATTGAAAATGAAAGTAATCCTGCAGCAGTAGTTATGCTTGTCATTACAATGGCAAGCCCTGAATGCCCCATTGCATAACAAATAGCATCCTCTTTACTACTCCCTTCCTCATATTTTCTATAGAAAATTGAAAGCACATGAACCGCATCTGCAATGCCAACTGCAACAAGAAACCCGGGAAGTACATTTGTCATTATCGATATTGGTGTGTTGGTAAATGCCATCAGGCCGAGAGTGGATATCATGGATGTATTAACAATAACAAATGGCATTATAACACCAGAAATGCGCCTGAAAAGAAGGAAGAGAAATACAACTATCACCACAGTCATTATCTTCATCAGTCGCTTTGTATCAGCAGAAGTTGTTACATTAAAAATATCAACTACAACTGAACCACCTGAAAATGTCAGTTTAAATTTTTTTTGCTGATACTCAGCAATAATAGTTCGAACGGCAGCATTTACCGCAGCTTTTTCGTCTGCAGAGATATAATGCCAGCTATCGTCCTCTTCAACAGATTCCTCTTCATCAAAAACATCATCCAAATCATCGTCAATATTATCTGTCGACCGCTCTTTTTCAGGGTTATCACTCACTCTTGCAACAGTTTCCAACATGATTACAGTGCTTTTTTTATCAGATGAGAGAATATAGTTGCTGTAAAAAGGGTTTTTAAGGGCTCTTTTTTTGATTTCAGACAGATCCCGGTTTTCAAAATCCTTCATCAACTCATCAACATATAACGTACCATTTTTTTCATGGGTATTACGTATTGAAATAAGGCTTTTAACTTTATTCAGATAAGGCACTTTCTTTTTAAGATCATTGTGAAGTTTTTCAAGTCTTTTTAAAAACTGTTTATCAAAAATATCAGGTGCTTCTATAAGAACTGTTATAATATCAGTTCTTCCAAACTGATCTCTGTATTTATTATATTCTATAAGGCTTGTATCTTTCTCATGAAGCATAGATTCTGTTGCAGTATCCACAGTAAGCCTGAAAACAGAAGAGCTCATCAAACCGATCATTACAAACATCAGAACCAGATATTTTATTTTATGTCGATAAATGTTTCGGGTAAAATTTTCAAAAATCAATTCTATTTTATCTCTTAAATCAGACATTATTTTCCTCTTTGCAGTAAATAATAAATACAGATAAAAAATGTGGCATAAAACTATAGGTTTATTAATGAAAACTCAAGCTAAGAAAAGAAATAGTTCAGCTTAAAACAGGTGTATCTGATGTTACTTTTATTCTATAATCAGATACATTCTTTTGATAATCTTGAAGAAGAAACTAAATTGTGCCAGAATAAGTGAATGAAGAAACTCTTTTTTATATTTTTCCTTTTTATTTCTTATGGTTGCAGCGATGGAATTGAAGGGACGAAACTCAATGAAATTGATAAAATTGGGAAAGTTATTTTTCATAAAGAAGGAGAGTTACCATTAAAATGGTCTTTGAGAAACGATTTTGGTCTAAAAGTCATAAATGATATAGGATGGTTCAAAGAAACTGCTCATTTTTATTTTATTTCGGGTGAAGAAAAAAAAGAATATAAAACCACAGATTTAAAAAAATTATTTTTTTTAATAAAATCATATGTCCCTCCAGGGTCAACCATCGATAATTACACAACATGTACAAACGGTTGGCACTATAAACTCGATGAGACCATATTGCCCCGTATTGCCAGATTTTGTGAGGATAATGGTATTATATATTATTCTGGTCCTGAAAACCTTCTCTGTACCTGTGGAAAAAACGGGCCTTAATTTTATTCAAGGGAATCTCTAATAATTAGAATTTTTGATGAAATACAAGGCTGAGAAAAAAACAATGGGTTGATTTTACTACAGTTGTTTTTTTTGAAAAAGCAGTATTTCGCAAAAAGATCAGTTATTAGAGGTTCCCTCAAAACAGAA
>JAAELO010000012.1 GCA_024226555.1 Desulfobacterales bacterium
GACGGATGGGTGATGGGTGATGGATGGGTGATGGGTGATGGTGGACGGGCAGCCGAAATCGAAAAAAATCACGTATTTTTCAAATTTCTCAAAACCTATTCGATATTTTTTTCTAGTTGTTTCGCGTCCCCTTAGAAGAGTTTGTAAGACATTTTCTGAGAAAAACTCGAAAAAAAATAAAATTTTTATTTTATCTAAAAAATTTCGCACAATTTTTTTTTCAGCGATTTCTCGATTTTTTGTTGTGACGGACGGTGGACGGACGGAAGCAAATTTTTTTTTTTATTTAATTTAAACTTTGCACACTTTTAGCTTATAGAAAGTTATTATTTTTATATTTGGGGTTTGGCGAACAAGTCTCTTATAGGAACGAAAATCCAATTTTAAGTTCGAAATTTTAGTTTGAAAAAAGTGGAAATCTTTTTACAAAATCAAAAAAAGAGGAATTCTTTTTACAACTCATCACTTTTTAAAAAAAGAGAGAATCTTTTTACAAAATGAAAAAAAGAGGAAATCTTTTTACAACTGTCGAAAAAAAAATTCTTTGATTTTTTGCCCCTCCCCCCCAATCACCCATGCCCTCCCATTCCCCCACGCCCCCCAACCCCCATGCTCCCCCCGTCTTACATAGGCTAACATCCTTGTTATAGCAGAGTAACGAGTAATTATATTATGGTAGTCATGTAAGAAACCCTCACAATGACGGTCCTAGATGGTATTTTTGCGGTCAAATTTGATGTTCGATTTTTTTTTTTGTTCCGGATAATTTGTAAAGGGATTTTTTTATAAAATGCCCTAGTCTTGAAAGTGCTGTATTTTAAAAGGAATGTCGGTCCTTGA
>JAAELO010000013.1 GCA_024226555.1 Desulfobacterales bacterium
CCAGAAACCGGTTCGTTTTTCATTTTTATCCCGTATGACATAGGCCCTCATTTCCACAGGGAAAGTACTTCCGTTTTTTCTTAAATACTCTTTTTCATAAACATCGGTATATCCTTTTTGTACGGTTTGTTCCTTTAACAGCTCTCTTTCCCATTCATGCAGTTTGACCGGGGTGATCTGCCGGTAATTCATTTTTTTTAATTCTTCCCATGTATAACCGAGTATTTCACAAAAGCTGGAGTTACATTCAAGAATATTGCCGTTGATATCGGTTCGTACATATCCGTCACGGCTTCCTTCATAAAGATTCCGGTATTTTTCTTCTGATTCCCGAAGTTCCATTTCTGCTTTTTTACGTTCTGTAATGTCCTGCAAAATACCTTCCAGTCGGATCAGTTTTCCGCTGTCATCACGAAATACGCGAGCCTGCATGACTCCCCATATTTTACTTCCGTCTTTTCGGTAAAATTCACATTCATAATTATTGATCATTCCCCTTTCATCAAGGAGCCGTAAATATTCATTCCGCTGTTCAGGGTTCACATAATGTTTTTCAACATCTGCATTATTCTTTATCAGTTCTTCAGAAGAGTTAAATCCAAAAATATATGCCATGGAAGGGTTTGCTTCAATCAACTTGCCGTCTGGCGTGGTCTGGTAAATTCCTTCAAGGGCATTTTCAAAAATACTTCTGTATTTTTTTTCAGATTCCGATAATGCTTTTTCTGTTGATATTAACTGGTTGATACGGAGTTTAAGGGTTTCATTTACTTTTTTTAATTCTTCTTCAGCATTTGATCTTACTATAATTTCTTTCTGAAGCTGTTCGTTTCTGATGGAAATTTTGTTAGCCATGACATTTACTTCTTTTATAATGGCATTAATGTCTGCCTGGGGAACATTGGGCATTGAGCTTTCGTAATCCCCTCCGGCAATGGTTCTGATTCCTTTTGTTAATTGATTCATGGGTTTGTTCAGAAGGTTTCTCATGATGAAATGAATGCCTGATATAATAATAATGATTACAGAAAATCCAATAAACAGCATGGCCCGGATCATGCTTTTTCGTGTCTTTTCAGTATCCCTGCCGGTAAACCATAATTTAACGGACCCAACATTCACTCCCTGCCATTGTATGATTTTTTCTCTTATGATCAGTTTTTTGTTGTTTTCAGGCTTATGTTCAAACATTAAATGGTCATGGTCATCCTTAACCTGCATTCCCTCAACATATACCGATTGAAGATAGGATTCAGATATTTGTTTGATTTCTTTTTTGGTCAGGTTCCATAAAGAGATGGCAAGCACCTGGGTTAGTTCTCCGGTGATGGACTTTGCCTTGGCATTTAATTCACGTTTGGATATGATGGATGAATACATATAATAAATCATAATAAGAATCATTACTGTGAGACTCACCGCCAGAGTTAACCCTAAAATCAGGTCCCTGGCTGTGGTCCTGTTTTTATTATATATAAAAAAATTTTTTGTCAGAGGCATTTAAAACTCCATTAAAGGATTCTTTTTAAAATAAAATTATATATTATTTAAATAAGAAGAAATAGTCAAACTGTCGTCGTAAAAAGTCTCCATCTACTTCGCTAAAGAGTGCCAGTAATTATGCTTATTGAGAGTTCATAAAACTTTGTAGTGGAGGAAGCAGGAAATTTGGGTTAATTTGAAAGACAAAATAATAATTAATAACTCAACTTTCTGAGATAAAAAAAGAAAGAAAAAGACAATTAACATATTTAAATAATTATTAATTTTAAATTGAAAGGCCTCAAAATTTGAATTATATTAATTTTGGAAAAAATAAAATATTAATTCATAAAAGAGGCCTAAAATGAGTAATAGCGCAATAAAACAAGAAAATCAAATCCAAAATATAAAAGTAAATGGAATGGTAGAAGTATTTTTTAAAAAATTTAAGATAGGAACATTGCTTAATCGTTCAAATATTACAAAAACTAAAGGAGTTTCACCCAGTGAGATTTTTTTAATAATATTTAATTTGGCATTTGTAAGAAAAAATATATTTTATGGGATAATAAAAAATAAAAAAGTGCTTATAAGTAAAGATGTTGTTTATGAATTTTTAAAAAATGAATCCTATAACTGGAGACGATTGAATTTGTTGTTAGTATCAAAAATTTATATCCTGATCAAAAGGCTGTTGGACAATTCATCGGAAGAAGTTTTTATAATTGATGATTCTCCTTATGATCGAAGCCGTTCCAAAAAGGTTGAGTTATTATCAAGAGTTTTTGATCATGCATCCAGAAAATTTTTAAAGGGATTTAGAATGCTGACATTAGGTTGGTCTGATGGGAACAGTTTTCTGGGTATTGATTTTGCTCTGTTATCATCATCAAAAAAATCAAACCGCTATCAGGAAGCAACAAAAAATCTTGATAAAAGAAGTAGTGGATATAAACGTCGTATGGAAGCAATTTTAAAAATGACTGAACACCTGGAACCAATGGTGAAAAGAGCTTTGTCCATAGGAATCAGAGCAAAATATATACTTATGGATAGCTGGTTTTCATCTCCAATTACAATAGCGACGCTTCGCAAACATATCCATGTCATTTGTATGTTAAAAGACTATCCAAACTGGCATTATACATATAAAGGAAAAAAACTCCGACTCAGCGATGTTTATAAAAAACTTAAAAAAACACGAGGCAAAACCAGAATAAAAGCGTCTGTTATAGTAACTTGCAGAGATGGTAACAAATCCAAAATAATTTTTGTTTCTGATAATAATAAACGGGGATGGCTTGCGTTATTGAGCACTGATCTAAAAATAGCAAACGAAGAAATTATCAGGCTATATGGAAAACGTTGGGATATTGAAGTATTTTTTAAAATGACAAAGCAATATTTGAAGCTTGTAAAAGGAATACAATCCCGTGATTATGACAGCCTGATAGCATATACGACAGTAGTTATTACAAGATATAATTTTCTGTCTTTTTACCAACGACAATATAAAGATCAAAGAACCTACGGGTCACTCTTTAGATGTTGCTGTCAGGAAATGGAAAACATAAAATTTATTGATGCTCTACAGAGAATTATATCGTTGGCATTAAGAAGGATAAAAAAAGATTATGAATTATCAAAAAATATTATTATGGACATGATTGATACAATAATGGGTTCTGCTATTCAATTCTTTGGTCTAAAAGTATCAAAATGCACATA
>JAAELO010000014.1 GCA_024226555.1 Desulfobacterales bacterium
ACGTAGAATGTCTTCCCGGGACATAGCCCGATTACTGGTTAACATTCTGTTCGAGGCCACAGGCGGGACAAAAGCGAAATGCTGGGTTGATAACGACTCGGCAACGGGGGCAGGTGGGAGGAGGAGCTCTTGCAATAGGTCTAGGGTGGGCGCGTCGGTAAGAGGCGGTGAAGAATTCCCGATTATTTGACGGGGGGGGTTGACATGAGGGCGGCTTGGTTGTCTTTCCGTTTCCTCCGGTGGTGGAGGGAAGTCTGGTTCGATGTGTCGAGTTTGCCGAGTTTCGGCGGTTTTCTGTTCGTTTGGGATAGCTAGTTGTGGAATTTGGTCGGTCTCTTCGTTGGTAGCAGGTGCTTCTCTTCGAGAAGCCGTGGTGGAGCTTCGCCCGATGTTGCGGGAAGTGTGGGAGGTGACTTCGGAATGGCGTCCAGGGTTTCGGCGGTGGTGGGACCGAGAACGGGATCGAGTGGCATGTCCGACGGTGTTAGCTGCGGGGTGGGGTAAGGGGTCGTCCGCATAGACTCGACGGATTCGGAAGTCTTGGGCACGTGCTTCCCATCGATTCGTTGGGACCGTTGGATTATGTTGGGGACCGAGTGCCGCTTGCGGTCTTTCGCCATCGTGGACGAATGTGCGCCATTCGGGGTCCTGCCATTGCCAGGGGACCTTTCTACTTCTCCAAGTTTGGTCAGCGGGTACCCCCGCGGGTGGGATGGGTCGGTTTGTGCCCGTTTTGAACCATTGTCGGAGAAGGTTCCGATAGAGGTGTCGTCTGGCTCCACGTTGGCTCCGACGGCGATTTCCAGTGGAATATCGATTTCCACTGTCGAATGTCAGT
>JAAELO010000015.1 GCA_024226555.1 Desulfobacterales bacterium
ATGGCGTTCAAATAAAAAAAGCCGCAGGGAAGCCATTCCTGAACAGTTATGGAAATCTGCCAAAAAACTTACGAAAAATCACACCATCAACGAAATATCAAAATGCCTTAACCCAAGTTCGACAAATTTTGTAGAAAAACAGGTCAAAATGGTCGATTAGAATTTATAAGTACTTGATATTATTAGGTGCGGAATGTGAAATGACGAATGTAGTGTCTGAAAATATATTTTGTGCTTGACAAGCGCATTTTCAGGCTATATGGTTGCTCCATGTTTATTCGCGAAACTACCAAATCCAAAAAGAGAAAGAAATACATTCAACATCAGTTAGTTGAATCTATTCGCACTCCCAATGGACCAAGACAAAGACTTGTATTGAATCTTGGTTTTCTGGACCTTGCCCGGAATAAATGGAAAGATCTGGCAAATACCATTGAATGCGAACTCCACGGGCAGAAACGATTATTTCCTGCAGATCCTGATATTGAAAAGCTCGCTACACATTATGCTAAAGTCATTATTAAAGAAAAACTTAATAAGCATGCAGAAGCGACACAAAATGAACCGGCAGCCGATACAACCGAACCTTTATACGAAACAGTTGATGTCAACTCGGTTGCAAACTCTGATAGTCGAACAATAGGCGCTGAACATTTAGTCACAAGCAGTATACAGCAATACGAGCTTGATAAAATTTTTAAAGAACTCAAATTCAGCGACAGTCAGATAGATTATGCAAAAATGCTGATTGTCGGCAGGCTTGTACATCCTGCAAGTGAGCGGGAAACAGCCAGGTGGATTAACGAAGGCAGCGCCATATGTGAACTGTTAAAAACGAAATCAAAAGTTTACGATAACGCATTACACAGGACTGCCTGCCTGTTGATGGATAACCATAAAAAAATAGAGAAATGTTTATCTCGCACAGCCAGAGAGCTTTTTGATTTAAAAGAAACAGTTATTTTATATGATCTTACCAACACCTATTTTGAAGGCAGTAAGCGAAGCAGCAAAATAGCCGAACCGGGCAGATCAAAGGAACGTCGTAATGACAGGCCATTGGTGACATTAGCATTAACGGTTGATGAGGACGGTTTTCCAAAACAGAGCAAAATATTGGCCGGCAATGTGTCAGAGCCGGGAACATTAGAAGATATGCTCAATACGTTATCAACGGTAACGGACGGATATAGTACCCAAAAAACAATAGTAATCGATGCGGGTATAGCATCAGATGAAAATATAGATCTGATAAAGAAAAAGAAATTTAAATATGTCGCTGTATCCAGGAAAAGATCCTACCCGGAAGATTTTTGGGTCGACGCTGTTGAAAAAAAGCTGGAGATGTCTGACGGACATCCCGGTCTGAGAGTGAAACTGGTTAAGAAAGACAAAGAGGCCTGGCTTCACTGTCACAGTGGATTAAAAGAGGCCAAAGAAAAAGCCATACTTGCAAAAAAGTTTGAGAAATTTGAACAGGAATTAAAAAAGATGCAGCATGGTTTGAGCAAAAAAGGAACGCAAAAGAAATACGAAAGTATTATTGAGAGAATTGGTAGACTCAAGGAACGGTATGGTGTCGGCAGCCTGTATAATATAAACATCGAGCAAGTTGACGGGAAAGTCATAAAAATTGATTATAGTAGAAATCCAAAAGGCAAGGCAAAAGAAAGAAAAGCCGGTGAATATATTCTGCGCACGAATCGTCTTGACCTTACAGAAAAAGAAATATCAAAAATTCATCGTTCACTGACGACCGTTGAAGACAGTTTCAGGAGCATGAAATCTCATTTGGGCCTGAGACCAATTCACCATAAAAGAGATGATACAACAACAGCCCATATTTTTATAACCGTAATCGCCTATCATATACTTGCCGGTATATTAAGAAAATTAGGAGAAAGTGGAATAAATTATAATTGGCAAACGGTCAGAAACATATTGTCAACGCATGTAAGGGTAACAACGACTTTTAATACAGAAGATGGATCAACAATTAATATCCGGAACAGTACCAGCCCAACCCTAAAGCAACAAATGGTTTATAAGGCTTTAGACTTAAAACAGCAGCCATTAAAAAGAGTAAAAATCAAGATGCCTTTGAGAGAAAGAAAAAACGGCTCAAAAAAAATGTAGTGATGAAAAAATCAGTCAATTTTGTTTAACATTCTGATTTTATAAGATTTGTAAAAAATAGTTGTCGAACTTGGGTTAAGGTTCCATGGCTTTCCGGCAAAACCGTGGAGATAGTCTGGACCACTTGATTAGGGTGCTATTTTGACGATTGTACCTGATGTGAGAATCGGTGTTTAATTGTATTTATTCAACTTAGTTGGTGCTCAACGTATATGCACCGGTTTTTCCCTCACTATAACTGGTTACAACCAGAACATAAGTAACATCGGATGATGTTGTAAAAGTGAGTTGAGAGTTTTGATTGCTATCTGAAATATCGTCATTATGATCAAGAAGATCACCGTCACCATTTGCCAGGTAGAGGTATGTGTCAAAACTTGAACTGATTAATGTGGCTGTTATTTGTTGTCCTGCTGATACTCCTACAACAACGTAATAATCCGCAGATTCATTTGATTCAATATTTCCGTTTTTAGTGTCTGGAACGCTGATGTTTTCAAACACAGTTTCATCATCATCAGTACTGTCTGATGAGGTGCTTGTCTGCAGGATACCGAAGTCTACATCATCATAAACATATCCCCCGGAAATAGTAATTGCTTTGTAATAGCTTGAAATTTTCTGCGTAATCCATTCTGCAAAACTTGAAATACGTGCATAAACACCATAATAACCGACACGGGCACAGCCTTCTCCGAAGCTTGTGACACCGGCCAGTAACCAGCCGGTACCTGCAGCATCATGGACAACCAGGGGGCCGCCGCTATCACCTTGGCATGTGTCTTTCCCACCCTCCGAATAGCCAGCGCAAAACATTTCATCCGTTATTGTAATCCCAATACTGCTGTATGCATTTTGAGCAACTGTATTTGAAACAATAGGCAGGCTTACCTGCTGTAATGCATCGGGAAAATCACGGGTCTCTTCTTCCATTAAACCCCAGCCAATGGCCACCGCCTCTACGCCGGGACTGGTCAGATTGACTTCTTGTTCTGTCACAAGTGATGCTGCAGACTGCGAAGAAGGAGAACTGAGACGCAGCAGGGCAATATCATTTATTTCTCCAGCTGAACTCACATAATCCGGATGGACAATGATCTGAGATACAGCGATACGTTCACCGTCTGAGTCTGTAAGATTGTTTCTGCCCAGAACAACATCAATGTCTGATGCCGTATATGCCGATCTTTCACTGTTTTCAGCAACACAATGGGCCGCAGTAACAACCCATCCGGGTTCTATTAGGGTTCCCCCGCAAAACTGTCCATAAAAAGCATTCTCAATGTCTGACTCTACTAAAGCCGTCATCCAGGGCCATACATCCTGTGCTGCCGGTTGTCCACCGACAATTCTCGGGGTGGTTTTTGTCAATGTTTTTGGTGATGATTTTGTCTGGACCCATTCTTCCTGAAGGACAATGGCAACTGAATATGAACTGAATTCAAGAGCAGTGAAACTGTAATTGCCTGAACTGTCTGTTGTTGTGGAAGTTTCTCCAGTGTCTAAAAAACCATCCTGATCTGCATCGATGAATACAGTCCAGCCTTCAACGCCGGTTTCGTTTTCATCGAAAACACTGTCACCGTCTGAATCGTTAAAAACAGTCCCCTGGATTTCACCCTTGCCGTCTGATGTTTTTTCTCTATCATCCGCACTGCCGCCACTGCTTCCTCCGCCGGAGGCAACAACTGAAATAATGCCGACAATAAAAATAACAGTAATACATATCAAGCGTATGTGTTTAAATAATGTAGTGTCTTTTTTCATAATAAACTCATTTTTTTTATTGGTTAAATGGATTGACTAAATATAGAAACGTCTTGGATGACATTTTTCAATTGTATTGTTTGAATGTTGTAATTTTTGACAATAATTTTTCCGGCCACCATCACATCCCGAACATCTGAGCCTCGAACAGAATATACCAGATGGGAGACCGGGTGATACATCGGAACCAGATGCGGTTTGTTTGTATCTATAACAATGATATCCGCCTGTTTGCCTGTTTCAAGAGAACCGGTGATTCTGTCGAGTCCTATGGCACGGGCACCTTCTATGGTTGCCATTCTAAGAACAGTTGGGGCATCCAAAACAGTGGGGTCAAGCATCGCTGCTTTATGAAGTTTTGCAGCTGTATCCATTTCCTGAAAAAGATCAAGATCGTTGTTGCTTGCACAACCGTCCGTACCAAGTCCGACTGTGACGCCTGCATGTATGAGATCAGGAACAGGTGAGATGCCTGATGCAAGTTTCATGTTGCTTTCAGGATTATGGGATACATTTGATTCACTTTTGGCTATTATAGCAATTTCTTTTTTATTTATCCATATGGAATGTACCAGGAGTGTATTTTTATTCAATATTCCCAGATAGCCCAGGTATTCTACCGGGAACATGTTATGTTCCGCTTTCATCCGGCTGACTTCATTTTTTGTTTCTGAAACATGAATCTGGAAAAGAATGCCTTTTATTTCAGCAGCATTCTTTGCGTCTGTCAGGGTCTTTGCACAACAAGTGTAAGGAGAATGGCAAAAAATGGATGGCGTTATAGTCGTATACCGTCCCTGCCATTTTTCTGCGAATAAAACGGCATTTTTGATATTTTTTGATGGGTCCGGCACACCCGGCGCAGAGAAATCAATAACTCCCTGCCCGAGAACGGCCCGCATGCCGGATTCATACACAGCTTCTGCAATACTGTCCTCATAA
This sequence comes from Desulfobacterales bacterium, assembly GCA_024226555.1. GTDB lineage: Bacteria > Desulfobacterota > Desulfobacteria > Desulfobacterales > JAAELO01 > JAAELO01. Next base: position 4,846 of record JAAELO010000015.1, read on the forward strand.
AAATAGCCGTCACAGCAGGTAGTTGTACCGGACAGGATCATTTCTGCACAGGATAGTAACGTACCCAATCTGACGTTTTCAGGATTGATGTGCTTTTGTTCAGCTGGAAAAATGTGATCGTTGAGCCATGTCATCAGGGGCAGATCATCTGCCAGCCCCCTGAAAAGAGACATAGGTAAATGCGTATGGGTATTGATGAGACCGGGCATGATAATGCCTCCCTGGGCATCAATAAATTGAGATATCTCCCAATCTGAAAAAAAATCAGCGGTTCCAATAGCTGAAATCTGGTCATTTTGTACGGCAACAGCACCATTATGGATGATGGTATCTTCTGAGTTACACGTAATGACCGTTCCATTTTTGATGAGGATATGAGCAGATTTATTTTTCATCCAGTTTTCCTGCAATACTTTGGATAATCGTATCAATTTTTGGAGAAACCGATTCTGCAACCTTAATGACTTCTTCCAATGTGGCCGGTATTGGATTGTCCGGGTCATTAATATTTGTAATAATCGAGATACCCAGCACTTTCATGCCGCCATGGACAGCAGCTATGACTTCCTGGACAGTTGAAAAACCAACGGTATCAGCACCAATCGTTTTTAAAAAACGGATTTCAGCTGGTGTTTCAAGAGAAGGCCCCTTTAAACCCGCATATACCCCTTTTTGAAGTTTTATGCCTGTTTCTTTACCAGAGGCTTCAGCAAGTCCGGAAAGTGATTTGTCATATGCCTGAGTCATTTCGGGAAACCGGATACCCCAGGTTTCTTCATTTGGACCCAAAAGCGGGTTTTCACCGGTCAGATTAATATGATCGGTAATGATCATCATGTCCCCGGTGGTAAATGCCGGATGAATGCCGCCTGAGGCATTAAGAACTATCAATTCTTTAACACCAAGTTCCTGCATGACCCGTATGGGAAATGTCACTTCAAGGGGAGTATAGCCTTCATACAAATGGAAACGGCCTTGCATCATTATTGCCGGTTTGTTTCCAATATTACCGAAAATCAGGTTCCCTGCATGGCCTTCAACAGTGGAAACAGGGAAATTGGGGATTTTATTGTATTGAAATGACTCATTTATTTTATCAGTTTGAATACAGTCTCCAATACCGGTACCTGTGAGAACGCCGATACGGGGTGGTGTTTTGATTTGCTTTTTTAAAA
>JAAELO010000016.1 GCA_024226555.1 Desulfobacterales bacterium
ATAATTATAGTTCTTCGCACATGAATTGATACCAAATTAACCTAATTCTTGTGAATCTATCTTTAAATCATCTGACCAAAACTCATCTTCGATTTTTTTCACTTTTGCAATAATTTTTGCGCATGTATTATCGGTGACTTTGTTAAATCCCGAATCAAGTTGCTCAATCAAATTATTCATTGTGAAATCACATTTTCTGGCTACATGATTTTTCACTACACCCCAGCAAGTCTCTATTGGTTGTAATTCAGGATGATAAGGTGGTGTTCTGACAACCTCATGGCCGTTAGATTGTGCAATTTCATCAATAGCATAAATTGGCTCAGGTGCCATTTTTTGTAATATCTCCACCAACTCAGGCTTTAAACAGTCATCACGGCAGTAAATTTTATTTTGCTCTAACCATTCCCTTATTTTTTTCTTGGAACATAAAGCGGTTGGCGGTGAATGCTCTGAAAGAGTATTATGATAGGACGCATTGTCCATAATTATAAGAGAATTCTTTGGAATATAAGGAAGAAGCATCTCGGTAAACCATTTCTTAAACAAATCCAAATTCATTTGCCCATGATAATCTCCAGTCTTTCTTGTACTCTTAAATACAAGTTTGGCGCCGGAAACCCAACCAGATTTTGTGATTGCATTGATAATGATGAGACGTTCGCCTTTTCCTGTTGGTTTCTGTACCCAAGGTCCGTCTTCGCCTGAATACCAAATAAAATCATTGCTATGATTTTTGTTAACATACGTTTCATCCAAATAAACTTCAGGTCGAATTGTATCGGCTTTTATTCCAGGCGATCGATTATCTCTCTTTTTTCGCAAATAACGATGCCTGGCAGCAATCACATGATCCTTTTCTTTCAAATGTTGTGATCGTGTTCCTTTGCCGAATTCAAATCCCCATCGATTAAGAGTTCTTGCCAATGTTGCTATATGAAACAGTTCCTCCGTCGAAATCTCCTTTAAAAAATCACGAATATCTGCAAGGGTTATATATTCTCCTTTTTTATTTGCTGATCGAATATAGCTCCGAACAGATTCCTGATATGATGCACTTACAGCATGAGCAGGCCGACCACGGACCTTTGCAGGTTCATCAAGTAATTTAGGGTCACGATTGTAATCTGCCATGATCCTCTTGACAGTCGCTATGCCAACGCCAAAAGCATCAGCGGTTCGTTTTGTGCTTGGCTCCATCGGTTTTAACTTGTTACTGTCAAAATATTGCTTGATTGAAACAATAAGTTTTTTTGTTTCTGGGGTTAATGGCTTGCCACGGCAAGAAAACATATTCTATCCTTAATTCTATTTGATTTAATGAATTTTCTTGATAGAATAGCATTTTTAAAGTCGTTTTGCAAGTATCAATTCATTTGCGAAGCACTATAGTAGCCTCAGTTTAGATGTTTTTTTCTATCAATTTGATTTTTTGGGTGAGGTATTCTACTTTTTGTTCCAACTGCAGGAGGCGCTCATGGATATCGTCAACCGGTACGATACTGTTG
>JAAELO010000017.1 GCA_024226555.1 Desulfobacterales bacterium
AAAATTCAAAATTACTTCCTGTTTTTTTAATATCCTGTTGTGAATCACAAAAAATTAGAGCTTTTTTTTCATCAAGTTAATTGATTTTATGTATAATTTGGGTGGCACCATTGTTTTTACTTGCCTGGCAGGAACACGGTCAGAAACTTATTGATGATCTGAACATGAAAAGAACAATTCAACCTGGTTACAGAGCACTGTTTTATGGACCATCAGGTACGGGTAAAACCATCACGGCATCTCTAATTGGTAAAAAAACCGGGATGCCTGTTTATCGAGTGGACATTTCTCAAATGGTTTCCAAATATATCGGGGAAACTGAAAAGAATCTTGAAAAGATTTTTAATGCTGCGGAGGAACATAACTGGATTCTCTTTTTTGATGAAGCCGATGCCCTGTTTGGAAAGCGAACAAGCATTGGAACATCCAATGACAAACACGCAAATCAGGAGACAGCGTATCTTCTACAACGCATTGAAACCTGCACCAATATAGTGATTCTTGCAACTAACCTCAAGAAGAACCTTGATGAAGCATTCACACGGCGTTTTCAGTCAATCATTTATTTTCCTGTTCCGGACAAAAAGGAGCGGAAACGTCTCTGGGAAGGTGTGTTTACCGAAGATGTTGTTTTAGATGATGAGATAAATCTTGAAGAGGTGGCTCAGAAATATGACATTGCAGGTGGCTCTATCGTTAACGTTGCCAGATTCTCAACCCTGATGGCTCTGTCAGGAGACACTGCATTTATATCAAAAGACTCTCTTATGGAAGGTATAAAACGAGAACATGCCAAGTTAGGACGGACAATATAGCTTTTTTGTGATTGCTAAAATCCCAATGATCAGGAGAAAAAAATATGGGTGAAAAAACAAGTATAACTAAACCAAAACAGCCCTCTGTGAACTATACTCCGGGTTTAAATAATTTTGAAAAAACCCGGAAAGAGACGGTGAAAGGTTCAAAGAAAGGCTGGATGGTCGGGATGGAAAGAAGAGCAAAATACAATCCCAGACTCAAGGGTGTAAATGGTCAGAAAAAGATAGATAAAAAATATTCGAAATCTACAGAAACAGCATTAAGTGAAATGCGTTCAGAGGACTGGGATACAGATTCATCTGCTGCTAAGTTGAGCAAAAAAGAGATGGAAATACTA
>JAAELO010000018.1 GCA_024226555.1 Desulfobacterales bacterium
CCTCCCATATCCTTTAGACTGGTGCGGGTTTTCCTCTGATAAAAGCAATCCTGTATAAAAAGATTGTACAAGATTTCACTGAGTGAAATGCCCATCCCCTGTCTTTTTTGAATATTAGTTTCCAAACGTGGATAGATCTGATACCCAAAAAGCGTACAAGACAATCCAGCTTCTTTTGTAACACAATGTTGTGGTGGATTTTCGTTTGTAGGCTTTTAAGAAGGGCACCTGCTTCCCGAAGCAAAACGGCCGACCGTTGACATGCTCATGCCCTAGGTACCTGTCATTAATTAAAGCATCTTGGAATCTGTGAAGTATGTTTTGTAAAGTTCTCCAGAATAAGAGTTTCCATCTATTCTTGTTGAGAGATACTCGTTCTTACTAAAATTCCGACTTCCTTCTAGCTTTTACAATGTTAATTTCATAGCGACAAAAATTGGACAATTTAGAAAGGACTTGACCGTGAAAAATCGCTCCGGATGAAATTTACACCCTCAGTCATTTTTCATGGTCAAATCCCTTACAAATTTCCGAACTTCTAATCGCTATAAAATAAACATTGTAAGGACTACAAGCTTGAAAATACCCAACATTGAGACGTAGCCAGCAATTTCTTGGAGTTTAGCAGTGTACTGTAAACTCATTTGTTCATAAGAATTTCTTTATATTAACCTGACTGTACTATATTTATACTGCACTAACTTAAATATTGTACTACTCTTAGGTGCGTAATTGCCGTTCCCCCCGCTAATAAATTTTTTGAAAAATTTTCAACCCCCCCGCTCTTATTAGAACCCCCTCTTATTAAAATTTGAATAAATATTGGTGTCGATATTTCTTATTGATTTTTCTGGGACTTTCTTGGTATGAAAATTCCCTTTTACACTCTATTCGTTTGTTAGAACTATGGATTACCTAAGATTACAAGTACTA
>JAAELO010000019.1 GCA_024226555.1 Desulfobacterales bacterium
TAGTATTTCCATCTCTTTTTTGCTCAACTTAGCAGCAGATGAATCTGTATCCCAGTCCTCTGAACGCATTTCACTTAATGCTGTTTCTGTAGATTTCGAATATTTTTTATCTATCTTTTTCTGACCATTTACACCCTTGAGCCTGGGATTGTATTTTGCTCTTCTTATCATCCCAGCCATCCAGCCTTTCTTTGAATCTTTCACCGTCTCTTTCCGGGTTTTTTCAAAATTATTTAAACCCGGAGTATAGTTCACAGTTGGTCGTTTTGGTTTAGTTATACTTGTTTTTTCACCCATATTTTTTTCTCCTGATCATTGGGATTTTAGCAATCACAATAAAAGCTATATTGTCCGCCCTAACTTGGCATGTTCCGTTTTATACCTTCCATGAGAGAGTCTTTTGATATGAATGCAGTGCCTCCTGACAGAGCCATCAAGGTTGAGAATCTGGCAACGTTAACGATAGAGCCACCTGCAATGTCATATTTCTGAGCCACCTCTTCAATATTGATCTCTTCATCTAAAACAACATCTTCCCATAAACGTTTCCGCTCTTTTTGTCCGGAACCGGAAAATAAATAATTGACTGAAAACGTTGTAAATGTTTCACTCGTTATTGTTTTTATCGCATTATAGATAATAGTTTCTGCCCCAACACTTATTATTTAAATTTTATTTTTCCAGAATTTTTTAGGCATGAGCTTAAGGGCAATTATAATCTAAAAGAATTATAGTTTATGAGAACCCTTTATGATTAATATATTGAAATTCAACGTTTATAAAACCTCTCCATAAGAAAAAATAAAAAGCAGATTCGTTTATTAAAGGCTTTATTTTATGTGGTCGAAGACAGAACAACTCGGGTTTACTGAATGAAACCTTTCTAAGTCTGATGCACTTTTACTTACATTGGTAGCAAAATTAGGACCCGGAGGAACCTTTAAAATTTTACTTTTCTTTCTATTGAAGAACGCAGAAATTCGAAAAAAGTGCTGTTATTAGAGAATCCTTTATGAAATACAGCAGGATATTTGTAGAAATCTACAATTTATAAAGAAGTGGTTTGAAATAACCACTCCTTTATCTTTTACTTAAAACTAACAAGCAAATTACATCTAACTCACTATATAAAAGAAGATTTTACAATCTCAGATCTGTTATTAAACAATCATGGTTAAATAGATCTGTAAATCCGAAATGAACTAACTTATTAATTTGATCAACAAATTCATTTTGTGAATAAACTGACCTTGTATAGTCTATATTTTCTATAAAAATATCAAATCCACTTAATGGATATTCATAATTGTTGGCAGTAACATCTTTTATTGCCTGAACTAAGTATTTTACTCCATTTGATTCATCTATATTATTAATTTTTATATCTTCAGTACTATCTTTATTACAAATAATCTTAATCTTAAAATAAAAATAATCAGCCGTTGGTCCTGAATGGACAAATACAACACCTTGAAGCATTAAGTTTTCTTTGAGTCTGATATATTCTCCAGAGTCTTTAATACTTTCTAATGGTTTTAGTATTAAAGAATTCATTCCTTCTACCAGTTCAAATGAATCAATTTTCTCAACACCAATCCTAAATAATTGACTACCCCTATTTTGTGATGAGACTATTTTTGTATTTTTTATAATTTTTCTATATTTTGAACTCTTCACAATTATTCTTTTAATTTATTTTTAGTTACCTTCAAAATAAACTCCTTATTTTAAAAAAATCAATTAGCGTTAGGTGATATTTGGTCTGATTCTACACTTTGACGAATTTATTCGAGTCTATGGGTGAATATTATCAATTTAATAATGAAAACCATCTTTATCGTAGAATTCTCCATCTTCACCTTGTACTTTAGCATCAAATTCTTTTGATACTTTATACATTTTTTTAAGAGTAGTAGAATCTGGATTTCTAACAATTATTTTATAATCTTCATAGTCAAATAATATATTTCTTTCTTCTGTATTCCCACTCCATTCAGCCAGACCTTTACTCTCAATTTTTATGTATTCACCCAAAGGGCTATTTAATTCGGCGAATCCTAAAAATGAAAATTCTTTATTTTTTTTCAGATAATCCAACCAATCATTTAAGTTTATTGGTTTTTTTAAACAATTAATATAAACTTTATAGCCATATTGTTGTCTATAGTACTTATCATTTCTAATATAGAATGAAGGCCCTATTGATAGAAATTTATCTTCAACCATTTGTTTAATATTTTTTCGACTTTTCTTTTTATCATTTTCATCAATTGTTTTGTATAATTGTTTAGTCGAAATTACCCCAGTATTATTTTCCTTAAAATGCTTAAATACTTCATTTACAATGCTATTATAATCCATAATTAAAAATCTTTTCTGTTCAATTATATAAATCCTTCAATCCCACCGATATTATCTTTTAACCCTATTTTTTTCTCAAACTCTTCTTTTAAAAAATAAAATGGTGGTTCTCCATCCAATTCTATAATTACACTATCAGAAATTAAATTGTTAACTCCCTCTTTTATACTGCGGATTTTTTCTATATCCTTAGACTTTCCTTCAATAATAAAATTTAAAATTTGTAAAAAGGTAATAGCTTTAATCTCTATTAACTCCCCTTTTTTTAAAGTAATTAGAACTTTTTTACTATTTGAGGCTATCGTTTCATAGATTTTATTTTTTAATATTTTCTTCATTTAGTACCTCTTTATAATCCAGATTCCCAATCATATTTCTCATTGGCAAGATCATGTGAATCCAGTGGTTCATATTTTTGTTTATACATCTCTGGATTTTTTTTAATCCAATCATTATAATACATTTCTGCCGTTTCATGTTTTAGTAGTAACTTATCATGTATAGTACCTTTTCCTTTACTTAATCGAATCCAAGCTTCAGCTGTTCTTTTATGTGGAGTAAAATTTTTCTCTTTATTATCATAAAGATAATTTTTAATATTTTGTAATCTTTTTGGTTTAAGTTTATAATATTTAGCAATATTCGCAACATCTGTATTTGAATTTCTTATATCATTATATAAATCATTTGCACTCTTTTTAGCTTTTTTAGGTCCTTTTTCTATTTTAGCCGGACTAGCTACATACTCATAATCCCAGGTATTCCCACCATCAACAACATCAACTCTTTTAAAAATAGGGTTAGTTTTTTTTACAATACTTGCTGTTCTTTCAGCTTGTTTTAAAGTTAATGCTCCATCATTGTCTGTATCATTTTTTTTTGCTTCTATTTTCAAAGCTTGTAAGCCGGATTCCACCTTATTAATACGGGTCGTTTCCTTTTTTGATCTGTTTTTTCTTTTTATATTTTTTATACCATATGTTTTACCCCAAAGCATTCTCCCCTTCTCAGTAACCCATCTAACAGCAGAATTAACACCTTTGTCAACAGGCTTTCTCATCTTGCCAGCAGTATTCCGGATTTGACCTGCCAATCCCTTCAACCCTATAAACCTTGCAAAAAAAGAGAGCAACAGAGGTACA
>JAAELO010000020.1 GCA_024226555.1 Desulfobacterales bacterium
ATTCGGTACTACGCTAACCGTACCAAATACCGTCGTGGTGGATAGCTTAGACATCGTAGGTGAAGTAGAGGATATCTTTGTGGAGCTGATTGATAAACGAACTGTCTTTAAGAATATCACATTCATTATTAAAGTAACGGGTTAATGAGCTCAAATTTTTAACCTTCCTTATGGGAGGTTGATTTTTTTTATCTTTTTTTAATTTGATACTTGTTTTTTACCCCCTTAGTCGGCTTATTAGATAAGGGGGATTAAACTCCTAATATGGGGATTTTTTAGTGTTCCGTGGCGTTGCACGTAATATGCAAGGTGGAGATAATCCCAGGAATGAATTGCTCAGATTTATTAAGATTTTCAAAATAGCTGTTCTTGTTCGGTAACAACTATTTGTAACTATGAATAATATAATAATAACTACACCCGTATACAAAAGGGTTTAGAAAATTTTAAAAAAGGAGAAATAACAAAATGTTAGAACTCTCAAAAATAAAGATGCCGTTGATATTCATTCCCAACAAGGGACAAGCGGATGAAACTGTTAAGTATTATGCAGTAGGTAAAAACTACGGCTTATATTTTACACCCCATAAATTATCTATGCAACTGGAAACAAAGGATAAAAAGAATACAGCATTAGAAATAGATTTTATAGATAGCAATAAACATACAAAAATAGTAGGTCAGGGGAAACTACCTGGAATAGTTAATTACTTAAAAGGAA
>JAAELO010000021.1 GCA_024226555.1 Desulfobacterales bacterium
GCATTAAAAAGCCTCTGGACGAACAAAGTATACGATAGAAATTTTCAATGTTGAATAAACCAGTTGAATTCGACTGTCAGTCTTTTAAAATTGTTCGCGGAGCTTTCAAATTGATCAATGCAGAAAATTTAGATCCTTTAACAATATCTGGGAACAAAGAAACAGTCTAAAAAAATGTCAGCCAACACCACAATCGTTCATTGACTGCTGGAATTTGCTTGGCGTCAGACAAATGACACAGACATGTTTAAACAAATTGATGGGCCATTAAGTTTCAAGAGATGTCGGCAATTATTGTTGAAATGTGAAACTGTTGGCAACATCATCCAACTTACAAATTTTTATTAAATTCACGCAGAAATATGACTTTTTAGTTCATGTTTTTTGATAGATAAAAGTAGCTAATGTCATGAAAATAGGAGAATGGACATTGCATATCACAATCTGGAGAATAATAGCGAAACCAAACTCTTAATTTTATTAGTTGCAATATTCCCCCTTTTAGTAATTGCTCCTAGTAATTACTAAAAGGGGGAATGAGAAAATTACTGTTGATATGGTTTCAGAAATAATCCCACAAGATAGCAAGTGCAAAACTTTGAGCATATGATGTACAATAAGACTATTTTCAA
>JAAELO010000022.1 GCA_024226555.1 Desulfobacterales bacterium
ATTCCTGATTCAATACATTTCCGAAAATGTATCACAATCGCTCGCATGTTCAATACATTCTCGAAAAGGTATCGAGATTTCTGTCGCAAGCTTTGTAATACACACAATTGGGAGTGCACTGGAATCGGCATGCAAACGCGAAAAGAATGCTTGCCGATTAGTTTTTAGAACTTCATCTGACACCTTAACAAATTCTCAATTCTCCTGTCGAAAGGTGTATTTTTTTGAACATGCATGAACAATATTTTTGAACAATACATCAAGTTCATGTCCATCATCACTTCCAATGTACAACTTAATCATCTCATACCATTTTTGTCGATTTCTCTGCTTCCGGATTTCAAAAAGCGTCTACAAGCATAGGTAATTTACACTAAATCTCTACCAAAAAAAAAATAAGCCGATTTCACCTTTTAACAAGGCAGTCAGATGAAATCCAAAAATCACCAGCCAAGCATTATAATTTTTTTTTCTCTTTTTAGGAAAACTCGGATCTGTTTTCAATCTTTTGTTTTGCGGTGCTTTGTCCATCATCAAGCATTCCACCATGTATTCATGCTTTTTGGAAGTATGAATTTTCCCTCTGGATAATCAACTTTCACCGATTGGTTTTGTAATGTTCATCTGAAACCTTCAGCGCTTCCCAATTTTGAATTCGAATGAGGCAAAATTTTGAACAAACATGCACAATTGTTTTGCAAAACACTTCCAGTTAATATCTTGTCTGCACTTCCAATGTACAACTCAATCATCTCACTGCATTTTCATAGAATTCTTTGCTTCCTGAATTCGAAAAGCATGCATCCTCAAGCATAGGTCATTTACACTAAAAAGTCTATCAAATGAAAATGAAGCAGAATTTATCTCCTTTCAAATTCCTTGAATTGCCTCCTCCCTATAACAATCAAATTATCATATAAAAGGACGTAATTTGCTCATATTCCTTCCGGATACACATTTATTGATATATCGAAATTCTCTGTAATGCATGCAGATGTGAGGAGATGTAGGGTGTGGGATCCAAAGTGCTGTAGTTTTGGGGAATAGCAGTACATCCAGCAAGACGGCCGGAAAGAAGAAAAATACAGTCGGACATGGATCATAAAGAAGAAAAATGAATTATTTACCCTTTGAATAAAATACTTTCAATTTAATCGCCAACAATTACTTATTTAGTTAAATTAATATCGGTGGTTTCAAAAAATCCTTTGGATAATTTCGATGTTTCGCAAAGGAATTACAAATTGAATTTTGTTTACTTGCGAAATTGCGGAGATTTCTTATTTCATTTCGAAAATTTCTCGAAGAAATCTTTGAAGAAAATGCAGAGTAAAAATTGCAATTAAGGTTCACTCTTTTCTGA
>JAAELO010000023.1 GCA_024226555.1 Desulfobacterales bacterium
AAATCCGTGAGTTCAGCGGATGGAGCGACTTCCAGATAAGGACCCATATCCGGCAGCTTGAAGAACTGGAGTACCTTTATTCAACAGTGGGCAAGCGTGGAAAGGAATATGTTTATGAACTGGTGTACACCGGTGGTGGTGAAGACGGAAAACCCTTCCTGATCGGACTTACCGATATAAAGCAGTTAAAAGAAAAAGCTGAAAAATCCGGAATCATTGACGACAACTTCGAGGGGTAAAAAACGAACTACGAGCATAAAAAATGCAACTACGAGGGTAGTTCGAGCCCGGTTCGAGCCCACTACGTGATTTTATTTTTAACTGCATAAGTCCTGTCATAACAGTCATTTAAAAGGATAGTTATATCAACTACGAGCTTTTGGACAGAAAGGTAAATACCGGGCACACATTAAAACGGCATCATATTTATATTTAAAAGGACATGCATATGAATATTACAGACGAGCTTGTTTTTAAATTTAAGGAACATTTGAAAGTGTTAAACCGCACCCCGTCAACGATAAGCTCTTATGTCGATCATTTAAAAGACTTCCTTGAATGCACAAAAGAAACAGACATGAAAAAGGTCACACGTTCAATGATAGAATCTTATATATCAAGCCTTTATGAATACCGTAAAAAAGACGGCAAACCATATGGCAGCAGCACCCTTTGTATTAAGGTTCGATCCATCAAACGTTTTTTTGAGTTCCTGGAGAAAATCAACATTGTCTTTATCGATCCTTCAGAAACAATAAAAGAACCCAAAGTTCAAAGGGGCCTGCCAATGCGGATACTTACAAAAAAAGAAATGAACAAACTTCTTGATCAACCGAACCTTGGTACATTGCTGGGTATCCGTGACCGCGCCATCATGGAAGTCTTTTATTCAACCGGCATTCGTAAAAATGAGATTTGCAGACTGACCAT
>JAAELO010000024.1 GCA_024226555.1 Desulfobacterales bacterium
GTACGGAGAAGGTATGAAGGATCAGAAAGAAGGGAAGAAGCTGCCTTCCACTTGGCTCAAGTAGCGATGTGTGTGCCCGTGGTGGAGAAAAGGACCGGAAAAAGCGCAAGTGTTTTTGTGTTGTTTGCGATTTGTTCAAAGAGCGAGTGGTGCGGAGAAGTTTACAAGGCAGCGTATCCGTCATTTTTCTCATGGTTTCTGCCTTCCATAAAACAAGTTGTCTCAACTGAAACCAGCATGATGTTGTGAAAGGGAGTAAGTTGCCAAAGAAGGTGGCGATGTGTGTGCGCGCGGGGAAGAAAAATACTGGAAAAAGACAACTGTTTTTGTGTTGTTTGAGACATATTCAAAGAGAGTGATGGAGAGAAGTTTGCAAGGCATTATTTTTCTTTGTTTTGGAGGTGAGCCTTCAACATTTCTAATGTCGCGATGTGTGTGCGTGGAGAGGAGAAAAGTACGGGAAAACGAGAGCTGTTTTTGTTGTGTGGCATTCAAAGAGGGAGTGGTATTGAGATGTTTGCAAGGCAGAGAGTGACCCCCAAAAACAGATGTTGCGCCTTCCAGAAAACAGATGTTGCGGCTAAGGCCAAACAAAGACAAATCACCTCTTTCAAATCAATTTTATTCACTTGCA
>JAAELO010000025.1 GCA_024226555.1 Desulfobacterales bacterium
AATTTGTTTCTTAAGACAATAGCTGTTCGTTCATCTTTTCGAATTAGAATTTTTATCTTAGTACTTGTTGGTAAAAGATTTACTTCTTTCAAATTACCATCTGAGAAATAGCAAAGTAAATAGTTATCACAGTACCATGAGAATTCATTCATATAATCAGGAAGAATAATAGTAACTGTTTTAGTTTCGGATATAAAACTACAGCTTATAGTTATGATATTAATTAAAAATATTAAAAGTAACTTCATAATTATTAATACATAAGGAATTTGATTCTTGCTTCAACAAATTGGTCAACCCCTAATTTACAGGACATATAGTTAAGCACACTTTATTTCATAATCATCAGGACTCACATATCCCAATGTTGAATGTAACCTTTTTCTATTATAAAATGCTTCAATATATTCAAATATTTTCATTCTAACTTCATCAGGTCTCAGCAATTTAAATCTATGCAAGCATTCATATTTCAATGATTTAAAAAAACTTTCTATACATGCATTATCCCAGCAGTTTCCTCTTCTTGACATACTTTGAGTACATTCATTTTTCACCAGCAAACTTTTAAAATTATTTGAAGAATACTGTGATCCTCTATCAGAATGAAACATTACTCCTTTTGGATACTTTCTGTTAATCAAAGCATTTTCAAAAGCTTTAGATACTAATTTTACATCCATAGTATTTGAAAAATGCCATCCAACAATCTTCCTTGAGTGCAGATCCATTATTGCACATAAATAATTCCAACCATAAATTGTTTCCACATAAGTAATATCTGAAACCCAAACTTTATTTGGTTCTTCAACTGAAAATTCTCTATTCAGTAAATTGGGAATATCTGCTTTAAGATCTTTTGATTCCTTAGGCTTCCTCCATTTCTTTGATCTTAAAATCTTAATGTCATTCTCTTTCATGACTTTAGCCACTCTATTATGCCCTAATGGTATCCTTTCTACCTGCTTAATGTACTTCGTCAATCTTTTAGAACCATATGTAAAATTTAACTCTTTTTCATATTTCATTATTTTGATGAAAAGCTGATTGTTATCTTTATTCCTTTTTGATGGACCATTCTTCAACCATGAATAATATCCACTGCAAGAAATTTTTAATACTTCTGCCATTTTTGAAATACAGTGGTTTTGAGACTCTCTTTGCATGAATTTGTATTTCATTTCTGTCCCTGTGAAAAAATGGCAATAGCTTTTTTTAATATTTCATTCTGTTCCTTTGCATCTAATAATTCTTTCTTAAGTTTAAATAATTCCGCATCTTTAGGATTTCCATTCCCTGGAAATGATTTTTCACCATGCTGCTCATGTTCTGATTTCCATCGACTCAACAGATCTCTTCTGACACCAAGCACTTCT
>JAAELO010000026.1 GCA_024226555.1 Desulfobacterales bacterium
ACTAACATATAATTATTTGTTGTTCAATTTATATTTAGAGGGTGTTATTTCAAAGGAGGGCTATATGGCCGGACACGGACCAGCGTCAGACTGGGGAGAGGATAAAGCTGCTGATTACAAGGCAAAGCTGGGGATTTATCTTTTTATTTTTTATTCTTTTGTGTATGCCGGGTTTGTGGCAGTCAATACGATCGATCCAAAGGTAATGAGTATCATTATTTTTGCAGGTCTTAATCTTGCGTGCGTTTATGGCTTTGGGCTGATTATTCTGGCAATTGTCATGGGGGTGATCTACAACGCCATGTGTACGGCAGCAGAAAACAGAATGAATAAATAGCAGGGGGAAGGGTAAGTTAAATGATTTATGAAGCTTCAATATTAGCAGTCGTTTTATTTGTTGTCTTTGTTATTCTGGTTTTAGGAATTTCAAAATATTTTGCATCACAAACAACATCATCTTCCGGTTATTATGCGGCCGGAGGAACAATTCATTGGGGTGTCAATGGTATTGCTTTTGCCGGTGATTATCTTTCTGCAGCCTCCTTTTTAGGAATCTGCGGTATGATCGCTTTTTACGGATATGACGGGTTTTTATATTCCATCGGGTATCTGGCCGGCTGGGTAGTTGCCCTTTTTGTCGTGGCCGAACCACTAAAGAAAGCAGGTAAATATACATTTACCGATGCCCTGGACAGTAAGTTCAATTCAAAGTCTATCCAGCTCACTGCAGCAATCAGTACCCTGGTTGTTTCCGTATGTTACCTTATTCCACAGATGGTTGGTGCCGGAGCATTGGTTAAACCGCTCCTGGGTATGCCCCACTGGGTTGGTGTTATCATTGTGGGTACGATCGTTATTTTTATTGTGGCAACGGCAGGAATGGCATCCACTACCTATGTTCAGTTCATAAAAGGTACGCTTCTTATTGTTTTTTCAACTGTTTTGACGATTTGTCTTTTTATGAACGGGTTTAAACTGAAACCTTCAGACAGTTACCACGAATTCAAAAGTATTGAGGCTACCGTTTCTCAAGGAAAGGTGGCGAGTGTGGCCGAACCGGGATATACGATTACCGGACAAAATGATTCCGGTATGGTAAAACTTTCCCAGGACGGAGTCAATACCTGGTGGCAGCTTGAAATCGGAGAAAAAATTACGCCACCGGTAGTTGCGTCTGCAACAGAAGAGGCTCCGGAAGATGCGTCCGCAACGGAAGTGGTAAATGCGCCAATTATATACAGCGCTGTTTTAAAGGAGGCGATCTCCACCACAATGCAGCCAAATGGCCCAACCCTTTTTAACGGAGAACCGAAAGAAAATCGCAAGTTCTTCCAGGTGGGTGCAATGAGTAAAATTATTGTTGATGGTAAAGAGGTGGATAAGACCGGACCTGTGGGACCGTTCAAATTTCTTGAAACTGTTGAAAAGGGCGAGGTTTTACGTTTTAAAAAGGCCAAATTCAATGATGGAGACAACGGTGTGACCGTATGGACTCAGAATGTCACTTCGGGTAGTTCTCTCATGCGTCCGGGTGTGAAGTTTAAAATTGACAAGGGTTCAACATTCATGTCCAAACTTAACTTCGTGTCTCTTATGATTGCTCTTTTCTTTGGAACATCCGCCCTGCCGCATATTCTTATCCGTTATTATACGGTTCCAAGTCCCAAGGATGCCCGTAAGTCAACCATTCTTGCAATTGCATCCATCGGTTTCTTTTACATCCTGACGCTGTTTATGGGTCTCGGCGCAATGACACACGGCGTACTTGATCTTCAGAGCAGTAATATGTCTGCTCCGCTTCTGGCCAAATTCTTCGGCATCGCCATTTTTTCCATTATTTCAGCGATTGCGTTTGCAACGGTTCTTGGAACGGTCAGTGGACTTATTGTTGCGGCAGCAGGTGCTGTTGCCCAGGATTTAATGAAAAATTTTGCCGGAATCGAGATGACGGATAAAGGCCAGGTTAAAGCGGGCAAGATATCTTCAATTGTTGTCGGCGTTATTGCCATTGTTCTGGGTGTTCTTTTCAAAGGGATGAACGTATCCTTTCTGGTGGGTCTTGCATTTGCCGTTGCAGCAAGCGCAAACCTGCCGGCAATTATCATGGTCCTCTTCTGGAAGAAAACATCAGCAGTCGGTGTTGCAAGCTCAATTATGGTGGGAATGATTACTGCGCTTACCATCATTTTGCTTTCTCCGAGTATGTGGGACAAGTATGGTCTGGATCCAGCCACTGCACCCATTGCGCTGAATAACCCGGGAATTATTTCCATACCGCTTGCGTTTATAACACTTGTTGTTGTTTCTCTTCTTGTTCCCGGCGAGAATAAGGAGCCTGTAAAATTAAAAAGTGCAGCTACGGCTTCATAGACCAGAGAAATGAAGACATAGGTTCGTAAATATCGAACCCAATTTTAATTTTTTAAAATGTTTATAGTTTTATTAAGGAGTGTAAATGGTATGAACAAGAAATATTCAAATGTTGTCGATGTTTTAACCGAAATTGAAGACGGTGCCGTAATCGCGGTCCCCGGTTTTTTTGCGGCAGGTGTACCCCGCTCTTTACTAAGAGGGTTAATCAAAAGCGGTATTAAAGATATCGTTCTGGCATGCGGTTGCGGCCCCATGTTGGGTGCTTCGGATGAAATGGTAGAGCTGGTTGAAAATAAACAAATAAAAAAAGTTATCGACTCTTACGGTCTTTATCGTTCCGCTACAAAAGGGTCAAGCGATCCCTTTGAACAGGCGGTAAAAGAAGGTGAAATAGAGTATGAAGTTTATCCCATGGGCACTCTGGCTGAAAAATACCGTGCGGCAGGCTCTGGAATACCCGCATTTTATACCCCCACAGGCGTGGGATCGGTATTTGAAGAGACCGTGGTTACAAATATTCCGAAAAATAGAGTAAAAAAAGAAACAAAAGAAATTAACGGAGAAAAATTCATTCTCGAGTATGCCTTAAAACCGGATGTTGCCTTTATTCATGCTTTTGAGGGTGACAGGGATGGTAATCTCAGATACCGAAAAACGTCGAAAAATTTCAATCCAGTGATGGCGGCCGCTGCAACATTAACCATCGCCGAAGTTGAACACCTGGTTGAACCGGGAGATATTAAACCTGATATTATAGATACACCAGGAATATATGTTCAACGTTTAATTGAAGCACCAAAAGATGAATACGCACTAACAATTGACTAAATCAATAAGGGGAAGACATTATAAGGAGTATACGTAATGAAAAAGTATGAAGGCCTTCCACGTGAAATGATCGCACTGAGGGCAAGCCATGAGATAAATGACGGAGATTATGTAAACCTCGGTATAGGAATTCCGACTTTAATCAGTAACTGGATTGACGGACGAGAAATAATTCTTCAGTCGGAGATAGGTATGACCAAAACAGGTCCTCTTGCCTTTGGGGAAGATGTGGATCCGGATCTGATTAATGCAAGCTGCCAACCTGTAGTGGAGCTGCCGGGGACGGCGTATTTTGACATTTTTGAATCTTTTAATATGATCAGAGGCGGCTACATGGATGTTGTTGCTATGGGTGCGCTTCAAGTTAATGCCAGAGGTGATTATGCCGGATGGTCAAATCCTTCCCGCGGACACGATCTGGTAGGTAATGTGGGCGGTTCAATGGATTTATGCGCAGGTGCCAATAAGCTTATAATATGCATGAAACACATAACCCAGACCGGAGATTTAAAGCTTGTAGAGCAACTCACTTATCCTGCAACAACAAAAGGCAAGGTTAATATGATATTTACGGATCTCGCGGTTATGGAGATCACCTCTGAAGGTTTGTTGCTGTTAGAGATGCTTCCGGGACTGACGCCTGAAGATATTCAATCGGTAACAGGACCAAAACTGATAATCTCACCGGATTTAAAAGAAATAGAACTATAATCGAGGGACTCGGAAAAAGCATAACCGATTGATAAGACACAGTGTTTGCTCAGATGCGAAGGCATACATGTTATATGTCGAGGATCTGAGCGAACATTTTAACACACAGATGGAAACTCTCTACATCACCATATAGTTCGCATAAATATAAAAATCGTATAAAAAATAAAGACTATGAAATGGCGAAACCATACTGTTTTACCGTAAAAAGCTCTTGAGCCTATTAAACCAGGAATGATTGTATTTCCCGGCACAGGTCCGGCAGAACCTAAAACGCTGATAAAAGCTTTAATGAAATCTGGCACTAACAATTTGAACGACCTTGAACTTCTTCAGTTGGTAAGTCTTGGTGAAGCCTTTTCTCTTGAAGATCTAAAAACTAACAAATACCGTTTAAAAACCTTTTTTGCCGGCTGGCAGGCAGGAGAAGCCATATCCGAAGGACTTGTTGATCTAATCCCCAGCCGATTTAAAAAAATTCCGCAATTGATTCGCACAGGATATTTTCCGATAGATGCTGTTTTTATCCAGGTTGCTCCCCCCAACAAAGCCGGTTATTGCAGTCTGGGTATTGCTGTTAATGTTGCGCATGAGGCAATAAAAAAAGCTTCACTGGTTGTAGGGGAGATTAATCCTGATCTTCCCCAGACCTACGGAGATACATTTGTTCATTTTTCCGAGCTGGATGTAACACCTGAGGCACAACGAAGAGCTATCCTCAAAACAATCGACACATTTCTTAAAGGCGCAGAAAAATAAGGAAGCCGCTTGTCATCTTAACACCCTGCCTGTCATGCTAAAGTGCAATTTTACATAATCTGCCGTTGATCATACAGAGCGGTCTATTTTAAAAACATTATGGTCGCTCCGCCTGATAACGCGAGCTTATATAAAGTGACATTTAGCCCGCCAGGCAGCGCGAAAAACAAAGCAGTAAAGTGTTATTTCCCGCACTGCTATCGAACTTTCAGCCATATTTTACCGAATTAAACGAGATTTTATTTGTTTATAGATCACCGTTAATTTGGTAATTTTTTATTCCATTCAATCTTACCCACCCATGCCTTGAAAACCAAAAAATATTGAGTGAACGAAGCGAACTTTTTCCCCTGTTTTTTGTTAATCGCCAAAAATCCAGGCAATTGTCTGATAATCAGAGAAACGCAAATCAATTAAATTAGCGCCTTTATGAGACACTTTTCGTAATCCCCGCTTTCCGCTAATCGGCTAAGAACGGCCATTTACCAAGGGGCCGGCTTGGGGTGTTATGTTAACTCAAAATTTATGATAATAGTACCATGTAAAAAAATGATACCGGAGTGACTATGATCTTGAAAATATTCTATAAAACCCAAGAGGCGTTTGAAGAACTTCATGCAAAGCTAAAACTCTATCCATGTCCACACTGTAATCATACAGGATATTTAATTCTGCATGGCAAACTATACGGATTTACCGAAAGTGATACGTCTGGTAAAATTAAAAAAGGTCACAGGATCTTTTGCAGTAATAAGAAAAAGAAAAACGGATGCGGCAGAACAGTCTCAATCCGGATTTCAGGATTCATTAAAAACCATATTATTTCCGCTGGGACCGTATCGGACTTTCTGGATAATATCAAAGACGGCAAATCCCTGGCCGAAGCAAATAGAGATGCGGGCAATAAAATGAAAGGCTCAAATGTTTATCTAATTTTTAAAAAATTTCAATATAATCAGGTTCGCATCAGAACTTTGCTGTTAAGGATAAAGGCCCCTCCTTTTGCAAATAATGTTAAAAACGCTGTAATTCAGACCATCCTTCACCTTAAGTCAGTATTTAAAGAAAATTCATGTCCGGTTTCTCAATTCCAGTATGATTTTCAGACTTCATTTTTCTGAAAACTATTATTTTTTCCCAATAAAATTTTTCAAAAATTCCATCCTCAACCTGATTCTCATCATAATCAGCCCATTAAGCAAACGCGAAAAAAAGGAACCACAGAACAGAGTTCTTTTTGATTATATTTTTATGCGTTATCCCTCACGATAGTCGTAAAAATAAAATTTAATTACAAGGAGGATGAGTATGAAAACACCAAGCCCATATTTAAAAATGAGAGTTCTGGGGGCCATTGAAAATGCAACAGGAGAAACCATTAAAAAACGAATTCAAAAGACCGCCCTGCTTGTTTTTATTGATGAAGAAGGAAACAAAAGGCGATTTACCTGGAGGACCATATCCACCTGGTATTACCGCTACAAAAACCACGGCATTACAGGCATAACCACAAAGAGCCGGTCAGACAAGGGAAAAACCAGAAAGATCATGCCTGAGGAATTGCTGGAAGCCATCAATCAGGCACTGCCGTTTTTTAAGGACGGTAAAAAACCCAATAGAACTGAAATCTACAGGATGTGTATTGAAAAGGACATTCTGAAAAGGGAACAACTGGCGCCGACCACCTATTATCGATATGTCAGGGAATACGATCTGTTGAACGACAATTTCGATCATAACAAAAAAAGGCTGGCCTTTGCCATGGAACATGCCAATGATTTGTGGCAGGCAGACACCATGTTCGGGCCTTATGTTAAAAACCCTGAAGGAAAAATGATTCAGACAAAACTGATTGCATTTATTGACGATGCCTCACGGGTGATCTGTCACGCGCAATTTTTTTTTAATGAAAACATAGATGCACTGATTACGGCGATTAAGGCCGCATTTTATAAACGGGGTATTCCAAAGCAGCTTTATGTGGACAATGGGTCTATTTATTGTTCCCGGGAGATCACATTAATCTGCGCAAGAGTGGGCTGTATTTTAAGACATACGCCGGTGAGAGACGGCGCTTCCAAGGGAAAGATCGAACGGTTTTTCAGACGACTCAGGGACCAGTTTCTTTCAAGAAAGCTGGACCTGTCTTCTCTCAATGTGCTGAATAAACAGCTGACTGTATGGATAGAGGAACGTTATAATACAAGTGATCATTCTGCCATAGGCATGCCCCCGATCAACCGGTTTTCCCTGGACATGAACTTCATAAAATTTCTGCCTCCCAACCAGACCAATGACGAGCTGTTTTACGCTGAAGAAACCCGAACGGTCAAAAAGGACAATACGTTTTCGCATAAAAATGTACGGTATGAACCTCCAGCAGACCTTAGAGACAAACCCATCACCATCCGGTTTGACAGAAACAGGCTGAACAGAATTATTGTCTATTACAAAACCCATCGAATCGGCAAAGCGGAAAAATTAAATCTCATTGCCAATGGTAAACTAAGAAGAGGAGGAAAAAAATGATCCGGGCATTTTACGGAATTGATACAAATCCATTTTCTATTGATACAATTAACCTGTTAACACATCAGCAGGAAGTATTTGATATTCTCAAGGTGCATGCCTTCCAGGGAGGATTATGCCTTTTGATGGGCGAACCCGGCACCGGCAAAACCGTCATTAAAACTGCCATTTCCCAAAATGCCGACAAGACAACCATGGTCATCCATATCGCAAGGACCCTGCATACGTATTTTAATACCATCAAAATCCTGTGTCATGCTTTTAAAATCGATCATAGCGGCTCCTATTTTAAATGTGAAAAGCGTTTAATAGAAGAAGCATACAACATGAACAATCAGGGCAAAAATATCATCGTCATAATTGATGACGCCCATTTAATGAATATGAATACCCTTCGTAAATTACGGCTCCTGTTTGAGGATTTTCCAAAAAATCACAACGTCATTCTAATCGGCCAGGTAGAGCTGATTCACAACATGGCGCTTAAAATCAACGAAGATATCAAAAGCCGGGTGACCTACTCTGTCATATTAAAAAAGCTTAATCCTGACGACATGGAGGAGTTTATTACCAGGGAACTGGACACAGCCGGTCTGCCCCATAATATCTTCACGGAAAACGCCCTGTCGCTTCTTATCAGAAGCAGTGACGGCATTTTAAGAAAAACAAAAAACCTGTGTCTGTCCTGTATGGTCGAAGCGGTAAGAAGTCGAAAAAAGACCATAGGCATCGACATTGTCAACCGTGTCCTGATCCAGCCCCACTGGCGAATCGAAAAGGACATTGAACATATTTTATAAACCATCACAGGAGGATGAACATGACTGAAAAAAAAGAAATCGAGATTGCTTTTGCAATCTGGGAGCTGATGGCGCAGCTGGACGCATTGCTATGGGACCGTTATTTTGATGCGTTCAATGAGATCATGTATGATCTTGAAAAAAACCGGGGCATGGAAAAACATTTTCCGTTTCATCCGATAAAAACTGAAAAGGATGATGAATGGCCTTTTTGACAGCCACATTGGTGTCGTAACTTTTAATACTTTTCATTAATCATTTCAGGAGGCATGCCGGAAATATCATCCGGCTGCCTCTTTTTTATTTTGCAGGAAAAAAATAAGGAGAAATCTTCAACAGAATCATATGAAAAAAAATCATCAAAAAACATCCGGCCAAGTGCGTCAAATCTTCTCCAAAATTTCTGATAATTCGGTAAAACGCTAAAAAATGGCCTAAATCGTATGATGAATAATTCGGCGCAAAGTATGACCAGATTGTGGTCG
>JAAELO010000027.1 GCA_024226555.1 Desulfobacterales bacterium
CAACTCAGATTTTTTTCAACCAAAAATGTGCCAATGGAATTTCCGAATTTAGGCTCGGTTTCACGGTCGAGATCAGGAAGTCTGAAGGTAGAGTAATTGTAAAAATATACAATGGGGGATTATTATAAAGGTAATTGCTATGAACGTAAAATCCAGTTGGATTTTCCTTTTTTTGTACGTTTGATGTATTTTATCACTTGAATGGGGAAGTTCACCTTTCGCGCAATTTCTTTCATTTCTTTTGACATTTGCAACTCATTTTTACATGAGAGCAAATCTCTTACATGGTTTTCATCAATATCAGAAAATAATTCTTCTAAAGATTTATGATCACCTGTTATCAATTTGATATACTCTCTATTTTCTAAATTTTTAATGAGTGGAGTTTCCGCCAACATCGCTTTAAGGGACTTAGATAGATTGCTTGTGCCAGTCCTTTTTCGATATTTTCTTTTCAGGTCTCGGAAGAATTGTTCCAAAATATTATTCGTTCTTTGTGGTTGGACAGTCATGTCACCAGAATTGGAAGATACAACAATTGGATCCGTAAACAGATAATTCCAATATTTATCTATTTGAGAAATCATTTTTTGATATGAACCTTTGTCTTTAATAAGATTATGAATTTTTTCCGAGTTTCTGAAGGATGAAACTTTCTGTTTGATTGACGAAATATTTTGAGTTGTTCCAGTATCATTAAGTCCCTCTTTTGATTCTGGTAATGCAATCTGCATACATTCCCTTAACTCATTGAAAACGACTTCCTTTTCTATTATTCTATCAGTCACCGATCGGATATCAGAATCTTCAAGTATTGCTGCAATAGTATTGATAATATTTTTATGAGACTTTTTTAATTCATTTTCATCCCACAATTTTGATAAGGGAACATATGCCTGTTTTAAGCGTTTAAAAAAAACGAGGTAAGAAAGATCGAAAGGGAACCCGAAGCCACGAAGCTCAGATTTATAGTTCAAAATCCAGAAAAGGAGTAAATAATAAAGCGTTAGCGGATCCGGTGCGTATTCCGATGATTTTTGTGTTTTCGTCTGCTTTAACAATAAAAGAGAAGCATCACAGGAGATTGTGTTTTCTTTATTACTCTGTTCTATTCTTTTTACCCATGCGCGAAGCTTAACCTTGATATTATATTTTCTCAGTAATTTTCTCAGTTCCGCATAGTCTGACTCCAAAAGGTCTTTTCCTATATCACGAAGAAAATGAAAGTGACAAACAAAATATGGTATTTTAGAGAACACAGTATTAACTGCATTCATGATCCCTTTGCCCATATCACTTACAATCCCAATGGGTTTTCCATAGTCAGCCTTCAATTTTTTCAGAAAAGGAATGATTGTTTCCGCTTTTTCAGAAGTGATCTTTATGGTATTCATAACAATATTTGTTACTTCGTCTAATGCTGTCATAATATGAGGACTATCTCCCTCACAAGTAGCATCGAGATGAAGGATGTACCCGCCATTGTTCATCATAAAGGTTTTAATCTCTTTCCGTTTTTGTTTGTGTACGAGAGCTAAGTATATTATAAATTTTCTTCCCAGATTACTTATTTCCCGAAGAGAAATATCGATATTCCTTTTCTTTAAGTCATTCTGTATGTTTGATTCATTTGTACATTCCAAAAATAGCTTTTTCCCAATATAGACAATAACATCATAGCCAAAAATACAATGGTCCGGAACAATAGCTTTTAGATCATCTGAAGAAAAAATTTTTCCACATGCTTTACAATAGAATGTAGTTTCGTGAGCGTAAAACAAACCAATATCCAGTGTAGCGACTTTTCTTTTGACTGTTTTCAATACAAATAAATTACTGGAGCATACGCATCTTTCTCTTTCCGGAGCGCACCTGACGGTCGGTATAGATTGAAACAAGGCGGCTGGTGATACATTATATAGTACATGGTTAATCTGCCGGCGGAGTTGGCTGATGAGCTTTATCGAGTTTTTTTTTAATATTAAATCTTTTAATAGTTTGTTCAATCTGATCTTTTGTTAATACTAATCCTTTTTTTGCCAATTGTTCGGAGATTACAACAGAGTCTATAACAATTTGATTTGTACGGATAATATGCACAAGTACTTCAATAACGATCCATGGAGGGAGAGATGATTCTCTAATACCCTGATCTTGTTGTATTCGATTAGCACGCTGTGCTTTTGCTTTACTATTTTCATGTGATAAGTATAAGTAGCTAACTTTAAATTTTTCTCTATTAATCTTTTTTTCTTTTACTAAATTTAATAAAGTATTATGAACTCGTACTTTAATAACATTCTCAAGCTCCCTATGAGTATGTCCTGCCTCAGAATAGATAATAAGCGACAATACCGTTTCCTTCAGGTTGCCATGGAGAGAAAAGCCTATATCATTATAATGCCAGATCTTAAAATTATTAAAATTTGGAATATCTTTTAAGGTATAGTATTTTCCTGCATGTGAAAAGCTTGAGCAATACTCCAGCATTTTCAGTCTTCTAAAGATACTCATTCTTGATGATGTATTTAGCAATTTTTTGAGCTCGCTTATGTCTGCCACTTTATGCTTTTTGAAATATTTTTTTAAGATAGTGAGAGATCTTTGGAATGTATTCATAGTATCCTCCCGTGGTACAATTAGTACTTTATTATCCTAATTGTACCACGGGAGGATACAAATGAAACACTTTTTTTAACAAAAAATACCAAAAACTAAGAAAATTTTGTATTATTTCATAAATGGTACAATCAGGATGACATGAAGGTTTATTTCTTATTATGGATTTGTGACACTATAGGATTTTGTTTTTCTTAATAAACAGTGGGGTTTTGGGCTATTTATAATTACGCAAAAATTTAATTTTTTCAATCCAACTGAATTTTGCGGCCATAGAAAAAAACCTTTTCATTTCATTATGTTTTAAATAAGTAAGGTATTCCCTACCCTGGACCTGGTTCCTCGCGGCGTAGCCGCGTTAATGCATTTCTTTAAGGAGTTTTATCTTACCGACCTCGCCGGCAATTACAAGAGAATCGTTAAACGACAATACATAATCAGGATTTGGGATTGCCTTTACTTTTGAACCGCTTTCAGTATTGGATTTTATAAGAATAACGTCGACTCCGTATTTTGCGCGTATATCTAATTCTTTAATCGATTTTCCCACAAACTTTTTGGGCGCGGGCAATTCGGATATCGCGTGACCTTCCATGAAACGAACGTCGCTATCGATATTTTTCATTGTAATCCTGCTTGCAAAAGTCGAAGCAATATCTCTGCGTTCAATCTCCTTATTATATGCGTCAAGAATGTCCTTACGCCAGATCATTCCAAGGACTTTTCGGGGTTTCAAAGTCTCAACGACCGGCAGGCCCTCTAAATTAAATTCGGCCATAATATCGAGCGCCTTTTGACAATTATCTTCAAGAACAATGGTTTCAACATCCGTTGAAGCAATGTCCCTGGCAATAACAATGTCCTGCAGCATATCTCTATCAAAAAGCTGTTCTTTAATATCATGAATAGAAACGATACCTGAGATAAGGCCTTTTTTATCAGTTACAATGAAATATGGGAGAGTCCCCGTAATTACCGAGTTGACCACGTCGTCGAACTTTGTATTCTCGGGAATATGCTCGTACTGTTTTGAAAAGACGTCCTTTACAAAGATCGATTTCATTATATTGACTTCGGAACCGTCTTTCAAATTAATGTTCTTCCGCAGTAATTTTAAAGTATATATGGACTCGCGGGAAAGTTTAGTAGATAATATCGTACTGATTATACACACGATCATTAGAGGAAGTATAATCTGGTAGTCGTTTGTCAGCTCAAAAACTATTATAATAGCCGTAATCGGAGCATGCGTGGCTCCGGCGACAACGCCCCCCATTGCGACAAGCGCGTAAGCTCCGGCGGACGCCGTAATATCAGGGAACAAGGCATGTACATGAAGGCCAAAAAAACAACCCGTCATAGCGCCAAGAAATAACGATGGAGCGAAAATTCCTCCCGATCCTCCCG
>JAAELO010000028.1 GCA_024226555.1 Desulfobacterales bacterium
GTTAGGTTTTTTTTCTCATCTTCTCCACCCACACGCAGTCACACACACCCCACAACTTTGTGGGATTCGGCCAAAATGGGCCCTTTTGCGTGAGCGACCCCACCAAACAAGTTCAAAATCACTTCAAAAGCGAGAGAACGCATGTCTTTGTCTGCACAAGAGCGTGGTGTCCCGTGTTTGCCCTCTACCGAGATGTTGTGGGTGAATGTTGTGGCAAAGGGCCCATTTTGGCCGAATCCCACAAAGTTGTGGGGTGTGTGTGACTGCGTGTGGGTGGAGAAGATGAGAAAAAAAACCTAACTATTGTAGACTGGGGTCAATACTCCACTGTTCTGTTGTTGGTTTGTTCCTTGATTGCCTCTGCCAAAAGCCTTTCGGTTTTTCCCGCGAACATGTTTTGGCCCGCATGTACAGAAAAAAATGTATACACAAAAAAACTCACCCACAGAACCAAAGCCAATACCAGGTCAATAGAAGAATAAACATCAACTAAACATCACACTATGGTTAGAATTCCAATATCCATCATGGACCCTTTCCGAACATTCTATTTTCAGATTTGACACACAATTCCCAAAAATCGCATTTTCGCCTCCATGGGATCAATAGATATGAATTTTTAAATATTACAGCGTTGTTCAGCGGGTCCAACAACCCCTTAATCGATCAAAAGGAGGATATTATTTTTCGCGAGAGTACTAAAAACAAAGAAACATCACATCCCCAAAAAGTACACATGCAGATCGACTAAAAACAAAGAAACATCACATTCCCAAAAAGTATACATATACTAAAAACAAA
>JAAELO010000029.1 GCA_024226555.1 Desulfobacterales bacterium
AACAAGGACACTGGCTTTGACTTTGGCCTTACCTCTTTTTTTCTTTAACTTCCCGTAAAGGTCACTTAGCCGGAGTTTTTTTCCATTGTACTCATAGAACCATTTTGGATGGTCCTTAAGCATGCAGATAATATGGATATGCTGGCGAAGGGTCGAAATCACAGAGGGCATTGAAAACCAACTATCCATTACAAGATATTTCGCTCGGATACCAACCTTGATGGCTCTTTTTATCATTGGTTCCAAATGCATTGTGGATTTTGTTATCGCTTCTTTGCGGCGTTGATAACCGCATGTTCTTTTATCAGTATCTGGATTAATTTCATTGTATCGATTCCTTTTTTCTGCTGATGATAACAAGGCAAAATCAATTCCGAGAAAACTGTTACCATCTGACCAGCCAAGAGTGAGCAACCTGAATCCTTTTAGGTATTTGTGAGTTGAATGGTCATATACACGTGAAAGAAGTTCCACTTTTTTGGAACGACTTCTGTCGTATGTCGAGTCATCTAAAATAAGAACTTCTTCAGAAGAATCATCCAGAAGATTCTTGATGATACAATAAATCCGGCTGCTAAGAAGAATTGTGAACCGCCTCCAGTTATAGGTGGGCGAATTTAAAAAGTTATACACGGCATCTTTGCCGACTCCCACTTTTTTATTCCGCACCACGCCTTGGTAAAAGTTTTTGCCAGTAAATGCCAAGTTGAAGACAATGGTGAACAATTCCAGGGGAGAAGCTCCTTTAGTTTTGACTATACCTGATTTGTTAAGCATGCTTCCAAATTTTTAATCTGGAAAAATAATCACCCAAAATTCCGAGCTTATCAGAGGTTATGGTTTGATTTTGAAGTTTTGCCGAGGTAGTATGCATTTTGGTGAGATTCCTATCTTTGATTATTATTTTTTAGGGGTAAAAAATATGTATCATAGATAGCAAATCTTGTCAAGATTTATAATTATTTCAACACGTTATCTTTTCTGTACTTAGAGGGATTCTACTCCGAAAGTTGAGAAATTATCTTATCTATATTAATTTCTTAAGTTCATTTTGCATTTTTATTTTTTGAGCTTTTAGTCTTGAAATCTCTACGTTGAGATTCTTTTCATTCGTGTCATATAGAGTTGCAATTGTTTTCTGTGGTTCCGGCAATAAAGAAATTGCATGACTTGAACTTACACCTAATCCAGCTCTTAAACTACTATCTGCTGAACCATTAATTTTAAGTGAATTTAAATGTGCATTGATCATATTTTCTATAGCTTTGATG
>JAAELO010000030.1 GCA_024226555.1 Desulfobacterales bacterium
GGGAGTGGGCGTTATGTATTACCCCTCCCACCCGAAAGAACAAAAAACAAACAAATTAAAGAATGGATACGGGCGTATCCACCCAACGGAGAAGAAGGGATGAATGTAATTATAGGGGAATGTTAGGGCCTAGCCCCAGCCCAGCAAAACTGAGTCCAATTTTGAAATGAGATAGAAGGAAGTTTAATTTGAAAAAGGGGCTATGCCTACGCGGCACCCCTTATTTTTTTTCGCATCGAGTTTTCCTTCCCTTCCGGGGGTTAGGAGTATGGATTATGGAGAAAAAGAAATGGAAGATAAGTAGGACGCCTATGGCGTCCATAGGAAACTGTAAATTGATTAAAAGAGTGGAAGTTTTGTTTTAGAAAAGGAAAAGTATAAAAGAGAAGAAAGTGAAAGATTTTTGTTTTTTTTGTTTTGTTTGTTTGAGTGTAGGAAATTAAAGAGGTATGAGAGAGAGAGAGGCAAAGAAAGAGACCGTTGTTGTGTTTGTTTTGTTGTTGTTTTGATTGGTTGCGTGTGTGTCTGTCCTTGTGTTTTTTCTTTTTTTCATTTTGTGTTGCGTGCCCCTTTTTGGTGAGGGTACCTTTTTGAGGGTACTCTGTTGTATTGTGTGCTTTGTTTGCAATTGAATGTAGAATAAGACGGTTCTTTCAATCAAATCACTCACGCGCATACAACAATTAAAAGGACACAGGGTACCCTCAAAAAGGTACCCTCACCAAAAAGGGGCACGCAACACAAAATGAAAAAAAGAAAAAACACAAGGACAGACACACACGCAACCAATCAAAACAACAACAAAACA
>JAAELO010000031.1 GCA_024226555.1 Desulfobacterales bacterium
GGCCATAACCATAACCAAAGAAGTCGACAAAAGAATGGTCGTAATAAAACCAAGCAAAGCGGGAATTATCATAATAATTCAAATGGAAATGGGTATTCTAATAATAATAACCAAAATAATGGATTTGCAAATCGAGCTTATGATAATTCGAGGGATGAAAATAACCAAAATAGGAATAGAAATAGTTATGGAAATAGCCAGAGTGGTGGCTACGGAGGCCAACAAAGAGGAGGTAATAGGAATAGCCATAGGGGTGGCGGTGGTCGTAATAATAATAATAATAGTAATAATTATAGGGGAAATCATCAACGGGGGCGCTAAAAAGGGGACCCAAAAACACTTCGGTCGCCCTCCCCCTTCTCTTCTTCTTTCTCTTACGCCCAAAGCTGCTTCCTTAGGGTGTAAGATGCACAAAACTGTTTCTAAGTCTTGCCATGTCTGTTTTAACCGTGTTAAACGGGCTGCAAGGCGCATTTATTTTACTTTGCCCTCCCATTTTCGTCGGAAACTGGGTTGGACTTTTTTATCTAAAAATACTTGGAAAAACCCTCTCTTTTCTTTTTTTCGTTGTGCGGGTGCTTCTTTTTCTTTTAATTGTGCGTGCGAAAAATCTGTTTCTTTGTTTCATTTTAATTGCCCCTCGCGGGGAAGTGTGCGTTCCAAAAATTTGTTTTCCGGTTTTTCTTCTTTTTCTTCTTCGGTGTGCAATCCCGGCAAGGTGTTGCCTTTCGGCGATGCCCGTTTTTCCGGTTCGGAATTAATTAGCCACCTCTTTACTCAGTTTCCATAAAAAGACTTTTTCTCCTTCTTATTTACCTTTAAGAGAGCAAGAAAAGAATAATAAGATTATAAATTTAGAAAAGAAAAAAGATATTATTTTAAGAGA
>JAAELO010000032.1 GCA_024226555.1 Desulfobacterales bacterium
AGAAATTAGGTATAGAATGGTATGCGTTGTAGCTAAATTTGCCCAACAGTTTGATATTCCTGATCGTGAGCTATTCAAATGGATTCTCAAACATTGTGTTGAATATAGTGGTACATACAAAACAGAAAACATAATTGAAGTAATTTCAAGCAATGGATGGAGAGGTTTTGCCATTTATAATGCAGCTATTGACGAATTCCATGGTTTTATTGAATTAATAAATCAACCATCACCTATGTTAGAAGATTGGAGAGGAAAAATATTCTCCATAATAGTAATTAGAGATTCTCATACACTTAATATTGAAGGTTCATCTCAAAATATAAAATTTAGCGCAACTTTTAGAATGATGGAATAATTGAAAATTCACCAATTAATCTCTTCTATATATCTACATTTTTAATAATACCTGAATCCGTATAAATAAATACATTTCTTAAAATATATCTATATTTTCGATTATCTGAATCCAAATGTCTAAATATATAGAATGATAGGATAGAAATAATCATAATTTAGATATTTTTGATGATTCAATAGTAATTTTGTCTACATGAATATTCACAGTTTATAGTTCTTCCCATGCAGAACTATAAACTGTATTTTCTTTTTATAAATTACAGCAAACTTGATATACTTTTTTAAAACATTCTAACCATGGATTATTTTCCCATAGTTTTATTTTTATAGATCCTGCATGCCTCACAATTTTGATTGCAACACGAATTAAATCATCAATGATTTTACGAAGTCTTTTCCGAATAACTTTTGTTTTATAAGGTAATGATTTTTTCTGTTTTAGAGCCGTTTGTCCAATAAATCTTAAGGTATTAAAGCAAATCATTGCTACTTGCAGAAGCATGGAATTAACAATAAATTTTCCAGAAGGAAGACGTTCAAAATTCATATCTGATTTTAATTCACTATGGAATTGCTCTGAAGTTCCATGTTGATGATAGAGTTCAATAATATTTTCCGGTCTTTCATATAGATTTGTCCAATATGTTTCCACTTTAATTTCTGGAAATAGCAAGGCATTCCCATTTTCATCTTTTATTATTTCAGTAACTTTATAGATAACATCAATTAATGGAAAATCAGGATCATTTCCTGGAGTTTTCCCTGTATGGTAACCTGTATAAATAATTTTTTTATCATTTCGATATATATTTTCTGATTCAGCTTTAGCAACAGAAAGCCAATATTCCCGTAATTCCTTACGTAAATTCCTTTTTACAATAAAAAAATGTCCACTTTTATTTAATACCCGTAATGTTTCCTTTGCATCATTTCCTCCATCCAATCTAAATAATATCGGTGCACTTGTTTTTAATTTTGCTATTATATCATTTGTTCTTTTTAGAAAATCAGGAGTTCCATTTTGACAATGCTGTTTTCCTTCTCTTAATTCACAATTCAGCATATAACCTTCATTACCAATATAGCTAAAAATTGGATGAAATCCGTCAAACTTTTTATATGTTCGACTTACCCCCTCTTTTTTGCTTTTAGAATTATCAAAAGGTGATGTATCAATATCAACAGGTAAATAACTATTATTCTCAATTACTATCTGTGTGAAATCCTGCTTTTTTAATAATTCAATATTTGATTCAGTAATATGATTATTAACTTGATCTTCTTCTAATATCATCTTTTCCATATACAATCTGATCGTTTCAGCAGCAGGAACATAATCTAAGTCCAAAGAATTCTTAAAGAAATTATTATTTCTAAATAAACGAATCTCTTCGAAGTGAGCTCTACCTTGAACAAATAAACCTGCAATCGATTTTAATATAGCGGGATGACTGATATTTGCAGAATCAACACCAAAGCCAATTTTTTCAAATATTTTTCCAATAAAAGCTAATCCACCTATGCTATTTAGATTATCTTTGGTAGAATCAATTATGTAATCCAAGTTTCACCTCCCAGGTGTATTGTTAGGTTGTAGTTAACTTATTATACACTATAGAGTTGAACTTGGATTTTCTTTTTTTTATACGGATTCAGGTTATAGATAAAACCTAACACATTCTTTAAATTTCAAAAAACTGAAATTTTCTCTTTGATAGATTTTTTAATTTCTCCAAGTTAATTTTAGTAACTCTATTTTTAAGGATGAAGCTAATATTATCCTGAGTATCTCATTAATAAGGATTTTCTTTTGTCAAAACCCAGTTTTTTATAGAAGGAAATAGCTTTTGACCTGGCTTTATTACTGGTGAGCTGAATCATGCCACAGTTTCGGATTTTAGCTCTTTCAATCGCTTCACTCAGCAGTTTATGGCC
>JAAELO010000033.1 GCA_024226555.1 Desulfobacterales bacterium
GGGTATACTTTTTTGGACTTCTAGTCTAGCGAAGGGTGTACTTTTTTCCAATTTTGGTCTAGCCAAGGGTATATCATATTTGACAATGGAGCGGTCATGCTTTCAGCTTTAGTAGCCTTGAAAAGTAGAACTGTCGTCCTACCCATTTTTATGTGCGAAGGATGAGCACATTATGTGGGGATGCGATGTCACGGATACAGGTATAGAGAGAGAGAGAGAGCCGTAAGACGCTCTTTTCTGCCAAAAGTGTAACAATAGATAAACCACAAATATGAGGAAATAGCATTTGAAGTCGCCGTAAGTGTCGTCGTTAGTGGCATCATTAACAAAAAGAAATTAGTTGAGATTAAACACCAATTAGTAGCAACTGTTACTCTGGCTGACTGGTTTAAGGCGCTTGTTTCTTGAACCTGTGGTCCCGAGTTCGATCCCGGGTTGACGAAACTCTGAATGTTTCTTAATGATATTTGTTTTTAATTTTGATTCTTAGCAAACATAACAATATGATAATATAATCAAGTATAATAATTTAGTCCGTTACTTTTTCTTTCAATTTTCAATCTACGCTTTGCTAAAAATTTTCAGGCCAATATAATATATTGACTGAGCAAAATTATGGTTGAATTGTGCCTGAAAGTCGACATAAAACAACGTGTGTAATGGAAGTACATTGTCATGAGACACTTTTTGGTTTACTAATTTAAATGTCCCAATTTTCCATTCTTTCACTGTTTCCATCTTTAAAAACAGGACTCGTA
>JAAELO010000034.1 GCA_024226555.1 Desulfobacterales bacterium
TATATATACACGATTAGAATTATTTGAACACAGGTTTTAATTCATGTCCCCCGTTCAAAAGAATCGAGTTATTGGTTTAATAAAGATAGTGATGACATAGCAACACTAGGGACTTACACGTCATAGCTAGTCATAAGTGTTTATGTATGTATGTATAAGTATACAATTAAAGAAAAAAACAAATTTCAAAAGTAACACAAAAGAGATGCATTTTCTGAATTATATTTCACATTGCCACTAAACCAAAAATCAAAACACTCACGACTCACTTCATTCAATACAATACCTTCAATATTCACATGTTTTAAAGATATAAAACGTCTCTTTCTTTTGTTTTGCATGTAAATCTTCGTTAAAAAATGATATATCTTCTCTATGACTTTTGGATTTTTTATCAATTGACACCATTCAATAGTCAAATATTTTAAATTTCTAGAGTTAATCATCAACCATCCAGTAGAAAAATCATCCCATACCGTCATCAATTGATCTAATGAACAGGTTTGAAACCGATACGACACATCTTTGCAATTGATATTTGTGAAATCGCTACAAAAACAAAACAAATAAAATACTTAACGAATTCTTTGCAGGTTCGGAACTAAAAGAAAAAAATTATGCATTTTTTTGGAAATTAGAGATAACTCCAATGGATTTTCAAAAACAAAAGGGATAAACAATGATTTCAAAGTTCGAGGTAAAATATCTAAAATATTAAAGATAAAATCACATTTTGGCCAGTGACGATAAACAAAGGAAGGGCGCCCGCGGAAGGTAAAATGATGCAAACGTGGAGACAAATTATGTATGATATTACAAAACAATAAAGGTGGTGTCTTACAATAAATAGCGTTAATATCAATCTTGAATTCACGGATATCTAGGGTGTGAAATGGTTCGACCGACGATAAACCATCCAAAAGAGGTTCATCAGATGGCACATGATCAAAATTTGTAACACTCAAAATTTGTGATCATTTGAGATTTGAACACTCAGAATTTGATTAGGTGCCATATGGTAAACTAATATATAATGATTTTAATTTAATCATAGAAGAACAAGAATCTCTTTTTAATAGCAAATGGATTGGATGTAACTCTCCTCGATTAGAATCATAACTCATAGATTCCATCGGCAATAAAACAGATAATTCTTCTAAAGTCTGTCGGCATTGACGGAACAGGATATCAAACAAATGATAAATATGTCGCGCGGTACTATTCCGACTACAATCAATATAGAATTTTTTTAATGATTTAAAAGGTTTGACCCAATGAATTGCACAACTTAGACCACCCTGATTTGATACTCCACCAACTAACGACAAATCTCGAACTTGCTATGCAATCAAGTCTCTTTTTATATACTTTTTTTTTGATTTTTTTATTGTTTTTGTTTTTAGTTTGTTTTTAAAGTAAATATAAAAAGGTATTTGGTCGCCAGATGATAATTTATGAAAAAATCTGAAATTTTGACGGAGATAAGTCCACCCAGAATAACTGACGGAACTCCCAGAAACAGACAATTTTTCGATCCCAGTTACATTATCCCCCAATAAAGATAAAACTCTACCATGATCAACCCCATCCATTCGATGACCTTTAATGCTTAAAAAATTGAACCACTTGATCACATCGTTATCCAAAATCATAGCCTTTGTTTTACGCATCCCTATAACACCACATCGATAAGGCGTGTTTTCAATCAACTTTTTTTTTTTAATATTTGCTTTTATCATTAAAGATGAGATCAAAAAAACGCCATATTCCAAACCATAATAAGAATTCCTATCCGAAGCAACATCATACCAAAATGGACTCACGGAGCATAAACTTATCCTATCACGATTATCCAAATAACGGACTGTGAATGTTTGAATATCTCTCGGAGAATCATCCGTGAAAAAAGGGAATGAAGATTTCCTAAGACAAAAAAAAAATAAAAAAAAATAAAATAAAATAAAAAAAAAAAATAAAAAAAAAAAAAA
>JAAELO010000035.1 GCA_024226555.1 Desulfobacterales bacterium
ATATTGTACCTTCTTGAAAAGGTGTTATACCTAACCCGAACGACTGTTCCAAAATAGTTTCGGAACTAGTGGTTTTCGAATAGATATTACATTTTCGAAAAGCACTTGGCCAACAGTTCCGAAACTGTTGTGAAACAGTGGTTCAGTTACGTATAGCACCTTTTGAAAAGCTACAATAGTGGGACTGATGGATGAGGTACCAATACTATGCTGGAGAGACGCAGCAACAACCACGAATTAGTCCTCCCAGAGTTGTTGTTTAAGTCAATGGTGTGCACATTCACCACTCCGTTAATTTGTTGTTTGTTTCGAAATTGGACCACGGATCCATTTTTTCTAATTCCCTTTGTATTGTGAAAGTGTGTTTTCAAAGGCAAAAAATTGGAAACATATATAGAAGCAAAGTACTTGGCTAGTGGCGAAAAATAACGAAAGTTGATCATAGATCCATTTTCGCTGTGCATATTGAAACATAATGCAAATGTCCATATGGCCATCTGAAAAATGGAGAGCTATATGTCTAAACAACAATTGAGAGTGAGGAAAAATATCGGAAATTGAACGTATTTCAAAAATTAAAACATGCATGTTGCGAAAATGCGCAATGATAAAAAAATAAAATGTGGTGTTGGGTGTGCATTTCGTCAGTACTTCTGTATCCTGGCAAAAAAAAGTTTTGTAAAAACAAAAATGACATTGAACAAGGAATTCATTCTCTAATGTGTTTACAACAAATGGAGC
>JAAELO010000036.1 GCA_024226555.1 Desulfobacterales bacterium
CCGCCCACTTCATAGAACAGCGATCGAATTTTTTTTACGGCGCAAATCACCAAAGGGAAAGGAGATATGAGGAGATATCGGACAGCTGTTTGTTCAATCTGAAAATAGCTCTTATGAAGGGTACTCCCAAATTGCTATTAAAAGGGTTGCAAACAGTCTGAAAAGTCGTCTTTTTTGATACCACCCACTTCACAGAACAGCGATCAAATTTTTTTTACGGCGCAAATCACCAAAGGGAAAGTAGATATGAGGAGATATCGGATAACTGTTTTTCAATCTGAAAATACCTCTTATGAAGGGTACTCCCAAATTGCTATTAAAAGGGTTGCAAACAGTCTGAAAAGTCGTCTTTTTTGATACCGCCCACTTCATAGAACAGCGATCGAATTTTTTTTACGGCGCAAATCACCAAAGGGAAAGGAGATATGAGGAGATATCGGATAGCTGTTTTTTCAATCTGAAAATAGCTCTTATGAAGGGTACTCCCAAATTGCTATTAAAAGGGTTGCAAGCAGTCTGAAAAGTCGTCTTTTTTGATACCACCCACTTCATAGAACAGCGATCAAATTTTTTTTACGGCGCAAATCACCAAAGGGAAAGGAGATATGAGGAGATATCGGATAACTGTTTTTTCAATCTGAAAATACCTCATATGAAGGGTACTCCCAAATTGCTATTAAAAGGGTTGCAAACAATCTGAAAAGTCGTCTTTGTTGATACCACCCACTTCATAGAACAGCGCTGCGCAAATCACCAAAGGGAAAGGAGATATGAGGAGATATCGGATAGCTGTTTTTTCA
>JAAELO010000037.1 GCA_024226555.1 Desulfobacterales bacterium
GATGGTGTTACTAAAGCGCTGAAAAAAAGAGATGGCAGGGTTACTTTAGTTGGATTTGGTTCATTTACTAAAAAACGCTGCAAAGCTCGAAAAGGACGACATCCTCAAACTGGGGAGGAGACTGATATTAAGGCCAAGAATGTTGTTAAATTTACTTCTGGGGGTCAATGCAAAGAATCCTCAAAAATGACAAATGCTAACCAATAATACTCTATTTTTATAGTATTTTATATTTTTTTATCTTATTTGAGTTCGTCATTTAAGGTATATGTAGCCTGATCAACAAATTGGGGCTTAACCAAACAAGCCAATTAAGCGGTAATAATTTTTTACTAACGAGCAACAGACATCGTTTATCCGACATTAGGCAATTTGGGGATATTTTCTGTAGCCCCCCTTTTCATGAGATGAAAGTTAAAATGAGGCAGAATGGTTTGACTGGTACTTTCTTTAAAGAAAAATTCAAAATATTAGTAGTAGATGATGACATTGTAAGCAGGAAAAAATTAGTATTTTTTTTAATTAAAATTGGATTTACAGTAATTTCAGCAGCAAATGGACGCGAGGGATTAGATCTTTGGAAAAAGTTAAGGCCTAAAGTAGTTTTTACAGATTGGTATATGCCAGAAATTAATGGAAAAGAATTATGTAAAAAAATTCGTGAAATTGAAAGGCAGCGTGATACTCGAATCATTATTGTTTCTGCTGAAGATTACGGTAATTTTAGTTTAATGGTGGAGGAGTCTGGTGCTGACGGATATTTAGTAAAACCCTTTGATAAAAAAAAATTAGAGCTTCTATGCTTAAAAATGGGTATTTAGGGTACTATCCAAATTAGAGCAGGGTGGAGTTGGACCAGCGGGAGCATTCAAACAGAAAGTTACGGTTTCGATGAAAATGTTTTAGGGAAAGATTTGAATGTTTTTGTAACGGTACCGACCGGTACCGTTACAATACTAATAGTTTTTTGTTACATGCAACTTAGTGAATTGATCTTTATTGCGGGCTTTCTGCAATTAAAACCCTATAATTTTTAAAACGTACGCACACGCCTTCTCCTCCCCCCTAATTAAACCCAGATTGTGATTTTAAAAAATGTTACTTGAAGTGCGACTTGAAACTTTTAATCACTGAAGGAGGATAAAGGAAGAGCTAAAAAGCGGAGATGGGGGATTGCAACGCAGATTTTCATAATAAAGGTTGATTGTTGAATCGTATGGGTTGTTCCAACCCATTAAAAACGATTGGATTAAAAATCGATTTCAAAGAAATCGGTACCCGATTTCTGGAGCTGATTTTCACGTCGGACATGATTTTTCGTCCGACGTTTGCGCTGCTACAGATATAAACGTTTAATCCTGGCCGCTACAGGTACATTACTATCGCTTAATAATCGAATCTTGTAAAACCGTTTTTCCTGCCAATTCTTCTGGGACATCGTAAAATCGTTTTTTTATTTCAATGAATTTATCCATAGTCTGGTTAAATGCACCTATTACAATGGGATCAAAATGTGATCCTTCTCCATCTATAATTATTGATACTGCTTTTTCATGTGAAAAAGCTACCTTATAAGGTCTTTCAGTGGTCAACGCATCATATACATCCGCCAGTGCAATTATTTTTGCAGAAAGCGGGATAGAGTCACCTTTTAGTCCATTAGGATAGCCTTTTCCATCGAACCTTTCATGATGAAAGAGGGCTATTTCACAACTCATTTTTAAATATCCTGCTTTTGGATTTTTTTTCAGTGCTTGATTAAGGGTATTATATCCTATCGTAGTATGCGTCTTCATGATGTCAAATTCCTGCTTCGTTAATTTGCCAGGTTTGAGGAGGATACTATCTGGTACGCCAACTTTGCCAATATCATGCATAGGACTGGTCAAAAAAATGTTTTCAATAAATTTTGAGTTTATTTCAGCAGGAGCATTGGGATATACTTTAATTTTCTCCGATATAATTCGACAAAAATACCTAACCCGTTCCAAATGATTCCCTGTATCTAAGTCCCTTGATTCCGCTAATTTTGCCAATGAAAAAATGACAATATCTTTATCCTGAAGGTTTAGGATTCGTTCACCTGCTTTAATTCTGAAATAAAGTTCATTTTTATTGAATGGTTTAGTAATATAATCATCAGCTCCAGCTTTCATACCTTCGATAATATGATTGGATTCATCAAGATTAGTTACAATAATTATGAAAGTATAATCTTCTGTTTCATTTTTACGGATCATTGAACATAGTTTTACGCCATCTATTCGTGGCATTTGACGATCAGTAATGATGATGCGAGGGCTATTAGTTTTCCAAATTTCCCATGCCTCTTCACCATCAGTGGCAGTTAAAACGTCATATCCAAATTTTTTAACAAGATGTTCTAACTTTTTACGGCTGACTACCTCATCATCCACAACGAGAATTTTCATAATGATATATTTAGTGTTGTCCTGACAATATTTTTTGTTTTTTCTATCTAAATTCCTTCCAATTTTGGAATTGTCCTACAGCCTTATTTTCTAACCGCACAGCTCGAAAATTTTCAAAAAGTTTTTCAAAAATAGTTTTATTTTCCATTTCTTGCTAATTGTGGTTAGTAGAATAAAATTGTAATATTTGATGAATATCTCAAAAACAGTCACTCTGTGATAGAATATTCTTATTTCAAATTTTTACTATTTTTTTTGATTGCATGAAATTAGCTTATGTAAAAAGTAGGGAAGATTCAAGTCCGATTTTTTAGTGGCCTACTCCTTAATTTTTTCCCTGTTGCCCTGATAACAATATTGGGATTTTTAAATTGAGTAATTATACGCTGATAATTTGGCGTCTCACTCTTTCAGTCTTACTTTTTGGTAACTATTGTTGGTAAATATTAGTGTTATTTATTTTTGTTCTCTATA
>JAAELO010000038.1 GCA_024226555.1 Desulfobacterales bacterium
GTCAACGCTTCAGCCACTACATTACTGCAATTGCCGCATGACTCGAGGCTGATGTGGTTTGCTAAACCTTCACCATAAGACTCTTTCATTCTCTATCCTTTACCGGTTTTAATCGGCGCTTTCGGTCCGACCCCACTTTAGGACCCAGAAGAGATGGGCTTTATCCACATGAATGGTAGGGTCTACGATCCTGAGATTGGAAGGTTTTTGTCTGCTGATCCGGTGATTCAGGCCCCTTACAATACACAGAGTTATAATAGGTATAGCTATTGTTTTAATAATCCTTTGAGCTATACAGATCCAAGTGGTTATGAATGGAGTGAGGAAGCTCTTTGGAATTGGATGTCATCAACTTCAGATAGTTTCCATAGAGACTCTTCCGATCAATGGTCAATGGCAAATTCATCAAGAGATCCCATTTCCTATGCCATTTTCACATTTTCTGCTGGAGTAAATAAATTTGTTGGATCTATAATACCAACAAGTCAGGAAGGTTTAGATTATTTTTGTTGGTCAACTAATCCTATTGGTTATACAGGTTTTATTGACGATTTATTAACTAAATACACAGGTACAACCTCCGAACAAAGACTTTTTGCAATGTCACAGACATCTTTTCCAGCTGATGATGCCTACTTCCTTGCTTTAAATAGGACTGCTAAATTTTCACGATTATTAAGAAGTACGACACGTTCAAAATTTTTATCGAAATATGGAACTAATTACACTTCAACAACTAAAATATTAAATTCAGTAGGCGCAGGTTCTTTTCAATATCCAGTAAAAGGGGGTTATTATTTATCAGAAAACCAGACAATTGCTGGTAAAGTTTTTGCTGGGGGCAGAAATAAAAAAATTAGAGAAGCATCTAGACTTTGTGTCGATTATGGAGGTAAGAAAAACCAATGGAGAAAAATGTGGGGGAATGCTAATATTTCTGATGAAGCTGGAAGTTTTGTTGGAAGGGCTGAGGTTCATTGGTATGAAGCTCATGGTAGAGGTAAATATGAACATAAAATTAAACGTTGGTTAGAATAAAATGAAAGTTAAATGTATAGATAGTCAAGAATATTTAATAGACAAAAATGATAATAATATTAATAAATTTAATATAAGCTTAACAATTGGTAAAACATATAATGTAATCTCAATTGAAAAAGGCTTTTATAGAATTATCGACAATACAGGAGAGGATTATTTATATCCAGCTAACATGTTTGTAAAGATCTAGCAAATATAATAAAATATAGATAAATTTTATTTTTAATTGTAATTATTAAATTAAATCACCTCGGCAGGCAAACTTTTGAAAAGTTTGATAAACATATTAATGAAATAATTTAAGGAGTGGTTGATTGCTCAACCACTCCTTTTCTTTACAGAAACACCAATTTCACGCCGATTTGCTATCAAGACTTTTAAAAAAACTGCGGACAGGTAACAACCTTCTTAGAGTTTCAAAACAGCAAAAGTTATGTAAGTTATTAAATAATAGCCAAACCTCAATCACGCAGAACCTGTTCCCTGAATAAATTCTTTGCTAAAGCATTGCATAAAAAATAAAAACCATTTTTTACTTGTCTTTCACACAGATCAAGTGTTGTAACTGAATAAATTTTTCAATTACATATTATGAATCTTTTATTTCAAATTTTATCAGGTTTTTACTGGTTCCAATTTACACCAAGTAATAACAAACCAAATAGGTTTAACAAGTCTAAAAAGTTGGCGTACCTGCACTATTAAAGCTCATGCAGCAGTTTAAACTAAACTTTATCCTATCTGATTGTTTTTGGTGTAAAATCTGCCCGATGTGAAAGAGGCGTTGACGGAACTTCTGTTTCTCGATAAAAGATCTATTAGACATCAAAACCCAAAATGGGGTCGGACCAAGGTAACTACTTATAATTATTATTTATCACCTCTAAAATAAGCTCTTTTTTGCCCTTAGGTTGATGTTTTTGACCCTAAAAAGTGCACTCTAAGAAATATTTCGCTTTCAAATTATAAATTAAATCACTATCATTTCAACTTATGGCAAGAGCAAACAGACATTTTATTCAGGGATTCACATGGCATATTACACATAGATGCCATAAGCAGGAATTTTTACTTAACTTCGATAAAGATAAGAAAAGATATGTTGAATGGCTTTTTGAGGCTAAAAAAAGATATAAGCTTCAGGTATTAAACTATATAGTTACATCAAACCATATTCACCTTTTAGTTTCAGATAATACAAAAAACAGAAATTCTATACCTGATTTTATGCAATTAATAGCTGGTAGAACAGCTCAGGAATATAATAAGAGGAAAAAACGTAAGGGAGCTTTTTGGGAAGACAGATATCATGCAACGGCTATACAAACTGATAATCATTTACTAAAATGTATGCTTTATATTGATGCGAATATGGTTAGAGCAGGAGTTGTAAAAAATCCTTTAGAATGGAAATTCTCAGGTTTACATGAATTATTAGAACCTAAAAAGAGATACTCTATAATTGATCGTGAGCATTTGAAAAATTTACTTTACATAGGAAATCAAAATAATTTTAAAGAAAGCTATCAAAAATGGTTAGCAGAATACATAGGTAATAGTAAATATGAAAGTAAATGGAGTAATAGCATCGCTATTGGAAATAAAGATTTCATAACAAACTTAAAAGAGAAACTCGGATTCAAAGTAGTTGGTAGAAAGATATCTAAAGATTCTAAATTATACCAATTAAGAGAAAAAATAGAAGAATATTCAACAGATAGTAATAAATCTAATAACTCATTTATCTGGAATTCATAAAATGTTCTTAAAAGTACCTTTTCAGGGTCAAAAAAATAGTTTT
The DNA here is from genome assembly GCA_024226555.1 of Desulfobacterales bacterium. Taxonomy (GTDB): domain Bacteria; phylum Desulfobacterota; class Desulfobacteria; order Desulfobacterales; family JAAELO01; genus JAAELO01. The sequence goes on from JAAELO010000038.1 coordinate 2,843, forward strand.
AAGATCAAAAAAGAGGCTTTTTTCTAAGGTATCTCTAATTATTTGTTATAGTTGTCTTGTCACGGTAGGAATGTCAGTTACCCAACACCCCCCGTACAGATCCGTACATGAGGAATTACCTCATACGGCTCCTACCTCAGGTTATAACGCTTAAATCTCTGGTTTGGAAAAGGATGTACAATTCTAACTCTTGGTA
>JAAELO010000039.1 GCA_024226555.1 Desulfobacterales bacterium
ATGGTTTCCCTTATTTATAGTGCGGAAGGCTGTGATCCGCGACGTTATGCGTGAGCGGAAGCGGCCAATGATCCAGACCATTACCATCTCTATTTTAACGCCCTTGGCAGGTCGCGAACCCGCTGTAGCGAACGCATAACTTTAGTTTTTACTATCAAAACCTTCCACCGTACCATTATGTATAGGCATATCAAAAATATTTAAAATTTATTCTTCATGACGCCTGATAAGATGCAAAATCTCTTAATGATTCTAAACGAGAGTGAGTTGCCCACAAGAACATTTCATTTAATATTTTTCATACCAGCCTGAAAGCCTCTTCCAACAAATAAACCTTATTAATCTTAAGGTTTAGCTTTTCCAAATTACGAGCCTGTTTTTCTGCTTTTCTGAAAAGTTACAAGGTTTGACAAAAAATAACGTAGTATTTCGCCAAAAATAAGGTTATTAGATTCCCATAAAGTCTATTTACATCCCTTTTTTTCCATAAAACTCTGATATTTCATTTAGAATTGAATATACTGTATCTGCATTTCCTTCGACATGTCTTCTAACCCAAAAGGAGTGTAGCCATATTATTGTTGTATTCGTTTTATCTTTGCCATCTGTATATAAATACAGGTCTGAAAACTGCTTTACTGTTTCTTTATTTATTATATTTTTGTAGAGAGGATAAGTTGCTATTGTTCTGTGGTAATATTCCCCTTCACCCACATCCTTTGTTTTTAAAGCAATAATGCTTAATCTCTCTTTGTAACCATCAATACTCTTAATATGTTTGAAAACATCTATCAAACCATCCAGATAGTCACGAATTTTCATCTTAGTGAATGTTTTCTCAGAGATATTGGAATAAATAAAATCTTTATAAGTATCAAAAAGCAGTTTTAGATTTTCCGGACTCCTGTCCAGACGATATATAATATAAGATAAATATCTATCCAGACCATCTCCTTTTTTACTATAACCACTATACTTTTCCCCATATCTTACAAAATCCGGAAGTTGAGAGACAACATACTCCCAGTAATTTACACGTAACCATGATAATTCTGGATAGAATGAAAATTTATTATTTTTACTGGTTAACAGATGATCTTTTAAAATTTTTTTTATTAAGAATCTAAAATGCACATCATCAGTTTCGATCCAACCCTTATTTTTTGAAATTCTTAAACCCGAAATTTCTTTTTTCAGTTCCTTTTCATTAAGATCATTTAGTTCAGACAAATTGACTTTAATCTTCACAATATTTTGTGGTAGTTTCTTTTCAATGCCAACATTTTGCAATCTGTTTTTCATAACAGGATTAAAAAAATAGTAAATACCTATAAAGGATACTAATAAAATGGATAGTAAAGTAACTTTTATATAGCTTTTCATTGGGTCAATCCTATAATTATATTTTTAGTCACTAAAACTTATTTAATTTACAACTGATAGTGTCCTTATCTTTAATCCATCTTCAGCAGATTTGGACTTAAAACTGCATCTTCAACCATAATATTAATAATCCAATTCATACATCATAGCTTGTTAAACTGATCACAGCATTAAGTATTGGGAACCTCAAATACTTTTAAAAGTTAGCAGGGTTTCTATTTTAGTAACAACTAATAATTCTAATAAAATATATATTTTTCTTCAATTTTTTTAGAGTTGCTTCTATTATGAAAATTTAGTAGAAAGATCAATTTTTGGAATAAATACATATAATTGCAATTTAGGGTTCAAGTATGAAAGAATTAAGTCCACTGGGTAAAAAAATCAGTCATAAACGAAGCTACGATCCTTCACAGCTTTTCCCTATTGAAAGAGTAGGTGCAAGAACCTCTATTGGAATTGAAATACCGCAATTTAAGGGCTATGACATTTGGAACAGCTACGAGATTTCATGGTTAAATTTGAAAGGAAAACCAGAAATTGCTTTAGGTCGTTTTGTGATTCCTTTTGACAGTAAATGTATTATTGAATCTAAATCTATGAAGCTTTACCTAAACTCTTTTAACCAAACACGCTTCAAATCATTTGAAACAGTTGAGGAAACTATAAAGAAAGATTTAAGCTTCGCCTCTTCATCAGAAGTTGTTGTAAATATAATAATGCCTGAAAACTTCAACTCTGAAACAATTGAAAACCCGAAAGGCGAATGCATTGATCATCTTGATATAGAGTTAAACGAATATATTATAACACCTGAGTACCTCAAAACAGAAGGGATTGTTACAAATGAAAAACTATATTCAAACCTTTTAAGAACAAATTGCCCTGTTACTGATCAACCGGATTGGGCTACAATTTTGATTGAATATTCTGGCAAAAAAATTCAAAGACAATCTCTCTTAAAATATATTGTTTCTTTCAGAGAACACTCAGGTTTCCATGAAAACTGTGTTGAAACGATCTATATGGACATTATGAAGAAGTGTAACCCGGAAAAACTACTTGTTAATGCGAGATTTACAAGAAGAGGCGGGATAGATATAAATCCTTACAGATCAAACTATGATATTACACTTGAAGACAGAAGGTTAGTGAGACAATAAATATAGGGAACCGATAAAGGCTTTTACATCCTCATTTTCTGTTCAAGTTCAGAAACAGTGCTGTAATTTTCATATACTGTTTTAATATCATTAAATGAAAGCATGTTTCTTTTTATCATCTCCTGACTGATGTTTTTTTCCACAGAAAAGGTTTTCTCATCCAGTTCAGCAAGGTAATTAATAACCAGAAAACCTGCCAGACTTTTATCAATAATTAATTCAAGATCATTGAAACCTGTAAATCCATATTTAAGAATTATTTTCAAAGATTCGATGTTTTTATTTTTGTTAAAATATTTGAGATCTTTACTCTTGGCAAAGTTCTTATCAAGAGCAGCAAGTTCCGAAAAAGCCTTATTTGAATTAATTATTTTTTCACTGAAAAGAATAGTTTTTTTTGATAGAGAACTATTCATTTTTTTAAGTATTTTGCCTGGAAAGAAAAAAGGTCTTTTAGTCGGACTTCCTTTCGGTATATCAGTTTTATTAATTATATTGATAGTATCTAAAACCCCTTCAGCATAAGTCTCATCAAAAAAAGGTTCTGGTGCCGACACTCTAATATCTATAAATTTGTTTTTAAGAGGTATAAAATAACAGTTTAAAAAAGTTTTCTCACTATCTTCTCCATCCGTATATTCAAAAGATGCAAAAAGTGATGGGATTTCATCAACTACAATATTTGATTTCGATTCGATCCTGAAATCTTTTTTACTGTTATATTCGCTGAAAATTTCATCGGTTTTTCTATCAAATTTACCATCATATTCTGAGACATTGATCAGAATGTAGTGTTTATTTCGTCCTGAAATCTGTAGTTCACACCAATCAGCAGGAATAGCTCTCCAGTTACTATCTAATTCAACTGATATTTCATTTGTCCGTCCAAAAACAAGTGTGTCTTTATTTACAGTAACTTCATAACTTTTTTCTGTGTCTCCACAAGCTGTAATTAATAGACACAAAAACAATATAATTATTCTCATATATTCATCTCCATATTAAATTTAATATTAATAGAGGTTCCTTAAACTATCAAGTTGGATTTTAATTATTTTTTTGTGAAATCTCATGGCTGATGCATTCTAAGTTCTTGTATTATATGGTAAATATAAAGTTTACTTGACATTTGTAATTATTTTGGTAAAATTAAATAAAGAAAATAGCAAACCATAGCGAAAGCTTGGGACGCAAAGCCGCTGGCCTAACTCCTTGTATACGTTAATTAAATGGATTTATCTTTTTAGGGGTTCGACACTGTTTTTACATAAAAAATACGAACTTATCAAAAAAAGAGAGCTTAATCCTGAATTAGTATAAGGGTATGGTAGCAGGGCTGCCTTTTCAATTTATATCTTTGCAATGATACCTTTAAAAATATCTTCGGCTTTTTCAAATTCATATCTAAACAGATGTTTTTCAAAACTATTTAAATCACTGGCCAATTTTTTATTATTTAGGGATGTTTTTACATGACTTAGAAACCATTTATGACTACCAAGATCCCGATTATCTAATAAACTTTGCATCTTATCAAGATTGAACTTTATATCTTTTTTAGAAATAGTATTAAGCCCATATAATTCCTGATTCTCAAGAGTTTCTTTTACAGCGGGAACATTATCCTGTGAATAATATTTCTCTTTTTGAGATACCCAAAAATTGACTTTTGTATAAAGTTCCTCTTCAACAATAGGCTTGGTAATATAATCATCCATACCTGCCTCAAAACATCTTAAACGGTCTTCTTCCTGAACATACGCAGTCATGGCAACTATTGGCAGATATTTCATATTTAATTCATTTTTAATAATTTCTGTTGCAGTATATCCATCCATTTCCGGCATTTGAACATCCATAAGTACTATATCAAAATCATTGTTTTTTACTTTTTCGACAGCTTCAATACCATTTTTTGCAATACTAACTTCAACTCCCTGAAGATTAAGAACTTCAATTGCAACCTGTCTGTTGATTTTGTTATCTTCTACCAGTAACAATTTTTTTCCACTTATATCATAATAATCTTTAATAGCAGGTACTTCCTTAAATGCATCTTTTTTACTTATTTTGTATTCAGATAAAAATGATAGTCTAAAACTGAATTTACTACCCTTATGATACTCACTTGTAAGCCAGATATTACCACCCATAAGGTTTATCAGTTTTTTTGATATGCTAAGACCAAGGCCTGTACCGCCGAACTCTCTTGTGGTAGAATTATCAGCCTGGGAAAAAGATGAAAACAGATCCTTTGTCAGATTTTCAGGAATTCCAATTCCGGAATCAGACACATTAAAAGTTAGACATACCCTGCCAAAGCTTATATCATCTGGAGTAACACTGATCTCAATTTCACCTTCAGAAGTGAATTTTACAGCATTCCCCATTAAATTTACCAGAACCTGTCTTAACCTTAATGGATCTCCAATTAATACATCTGGTATTTGCTCATCAACGATAAGATTTAAAAATATCCCTTTTTTTTCAGTTTTATCAAAAAACATATCAATAACACTTTTCAATATATTCCGAAGATTAAAAGGTATTGATTCAAGTTTCATTTTCCCTGCTTCTATCTTTGAAAAATCGAGCACATCATTTATTATCCCAAGTAGCATATTACTTGAATATTTCATTTTCTCAGCATAATTTCTTTGCTGTTCTGAAAGACCTGTTTTTAAAATCAGATTATTAAAACCTATTATAGAGTTCATTGGAGTTCTGATTTCATGACTCATATTTGCAAGAAACATACTCTTAATCTTTGCATTTTTTTCTGCTTCCTCTTTTGCTTTTGCCAAATCCGCCTGGGACTTTTTATATATTATAATCTGGGAAATTAAACCTGCAAACATTTCCAGAGGTTTTACCGTTTCACTGGTTGGTAGGTCTCCTGATTTTGAAGTATCAACTGAAATAACTCCAATAAGATTACCTTTTTTGTCATCCATACGAACAAAAAGATTATCCTTTGTGTGCCATTTTTCATCAGTATCTGAATCATTAGCAACATGCTCATTTTTATCATTATTTGAATGGTGGAGAAAAAACGATTTAATACCAATTTTTTTACTTAGTGCCAAAACTTTTTCAAATTTTCCAATGTTTGTTCTTTTGTTCTCAAGGTATTCTATGTATTTCTTTTCAACTCCTCTGTAACTCAAAATTTTTCTGCTCGTATTCCTGCTTTCAAAGTAAGATATAACTACCCTTTGAAAATCAGAGTGTTTAATTATTGCCCTGCTGATCTCATCAAAGAAGTCCTCTTCATCCATGGAAATCATATCTGCAACTTCCATACTGAAATTTTCAGTTTGTTTAGATAATATCTCAAGTTGCTCCCTGTAAGCTGATAAATCCTCTTCTGTTCTTTTTCTGTATATCGCTGAAGCGATCTGTTCACCAAGCATCTCAAAAATGTTAATATCACTTTTTGAGTATTTATCAGCATTATTATAGTCCTGAGCAACAATAGCTCCTAATACTTTACCTCTTGTCTTAAGTGGTGAGCCTAACCAAACTTTAGGAATACGTCCATAATGTGTTTTTCCACTCTCCTTAGACCTTTCAATTATCTGATCATAATATAACAGTATTGGCTTACCGGCTAAAATAACCTCACCAGTAAGAGAAGTAGTTTTTTTTACATTTTTTATCGGGTTAACAAGATATTTGTCATCTGAATCTTTCACATAGGGTATGTCTATAATGTCATTTTTCTCATCGTAGGTGGATATATAAAAATTAGGTACATCAATAACTGAATCAAGTGCCGAGTGTATAACTGTATAGAGCTCTGAAAGATTGTAGGATGTATTAACTGCGTTGGAAATATTGTAAAGAGCCTTGATAGTTTTTTCACTTTGTATGAGCTCCTCTTCAGCCTTTTTTTTAGAAATGGCATTTGCAACCTGCTTTGAAGCAGCTTCAAAAATCATTATATCATTTTGAGTATATTGATTTTCATCATCATAACTATATATAACCATAGCACCAATTACTATACCATCTACTTCAAGAGGTACACCGATCCAGCTTTCTGTCGCTGTTCCATAAAAAGTTTTCCCTTGCTGAGAAAGCCTCTTGAGCATCTCTTTTTTATTTAGATAAAGGGGTTTACCACTAAGAATGACTTCTCCAGTGGGAGAAGTATTTTTCGTTACATTATGGAAAATATTATAATCATATGACGAATCCTGAAAATAAGGAAACGTTATATAGTCAGATTCTCTGTTATATAATGCAAAACAAAATTCTGTTATTTTAATACTTTCAGATAGTGCAACATGTATATTTTTGTAGAGTTCTTCAAGACTTTCTGTGTTATTAATAGTATTGGATATTTCGAGAAGAGTTTTTACCTTTTTTTCACTTAGTCTTAAATCTTCCTCTGCGAGTTTTTTGGAAATACCAATTGCAATCTGCTTGGATGCAGCTTCAAGTATCATTATATCGTGATCTGTATATTGATTTGCATCTTCATAACTGAAGATTGCCATTACACCAAGCACTTTTCCATCCATTTCCAGTGGTATACCAATCCATGCTTCTGTAGCTGTTCCGTAATATGTTTTTCCGTCTTCATTAACTCGATTAAGCATCTCTTGTTTATTTAAGATAACAGGTTTTTTAGTTAAAACAACCTCTCCTGTGGGAGAAGTGTTATCAGATATTTTTAACAATGGATGATAAATATTATTGGGGGAATCATTTGAATCATCCAAATAAGGGAACGTTATTGAATCAGACTCTTCATGGTATAGAGCGATAAAAAACTCTGAAATATCTATGCCCTTCTTAAGAGATTTATAAATTGTAGGATATAGATCATCAAGATTGTCAACCTTGTTCATAGCATTGGATATTTCAAGAAGAGTTGTTACTTTTTTTTCACTTTGTATCAAATCCTCTTCAATTTTCTTTCTGGAAATAGCTATTGCAATTTGATCTGAAACAGATTCAAACACAAGCAGATCTTCCCTGCTATATTGATTCGGACTTTCATAACTTTGAGTTGCCATAGCCCCAATAACTTCATCATTAATAATTAAAGGAACTGCCATCCATTGTTCTGAAATTACTCCCATACCTTTTTTTCCCGAGTTTTTAATAGCTTCAATTCTTTCTTCACGGGATAGTAAAAAAGGTACACCTTTTTTTATCACTTCAGCTGTAAATATATAGTAATCACCATCTATTGGAATTTCAGAGTTCCCAAGATTATCTATTTTATTAGTGTTAAAAGCCAGACTTAAAGAGTTGTTCTCCTTATTATACAGTGCTATATGAAAATTCTCCACATCAATGATTTTCTGTAGTGAAGTATGTATAGATTGAAAAAGTTCATCAATGCTTGTGGATGTACTCACAGCGTTTGATATCGTAAGAAGAGTCTTAACTGTTTTCTCATTCTGTATCATCTCATCTTCAGATATTTTCTTTTTTATTGCAATCGCTATCTGGTCAGAAACAATCTCAAATATCTTTAGGTCATTTAAATCGAAAGCACTGCTGCTCTTATAACTCTGGGTAGCCATAGCACCAATTACTCTATCTTCTATTTTAAGTGGTACTGCCATCCACTGTTTAGGAATATCTCCAGGAACTGGTTTACCTGATTTTTTTATAGACGCATCAATCTCATCATTTGCGATCATTAGAGTTTTACCGGTCTTTATAACTTCGGATGTGAATGAGTGCTTATCTCCATTCAAAGGAATTTCAACAATATCTAAATTATCAACAGTATTTGTATCAAAAACAATTACAGAACATTTTCTTGTTTCATCAAAAAGTGCGATATGAAATTGAGAAACATCAATTATATGACTAAGAGATGTATGTATTGAAAGAAATAACTGGTCAAGATTTGACGTATTGTTTACGGCGTTAGCAATGCTGTAAAGTATTTGATTTATGTCACCTTTATGTTGATCACTATTATTTTTCATGTTTATTCCTGATAACAAAAAGATTATCTAAAAAAAAACAAATAATCAAGGCGATGCAATTATTATATTTATGCGGATTCAGGATTGTTTTTTAAACTAATAATAAACTTAGAGACGTCTTAATATAATGAATTGATTTATCAAGACATGTTTTTTTATGTTTCCTTAAGGTATATTATAACCAGCCTCTTTGTATATTGATCTTATTTTTGAAATGTCTGCATCGATTTCTTTTGGATTTATTTCGCCAAGCCATCTTGTTGTTTTGGTCTCATTATCGAGATACCATAAAATGATAGAAACATCTGCTTTTTTTGCTATATGCCAGAAACCAGTTCTAATAGAATCTGTCTTTTTACGTGTTCCTTCAGGAACAATTGAGAGATAGAATGATTCTCTCTTTTCAAACTCAAGGGCCATTTGCTCAACAACACCACTTTTTGAAGATCTATCCACTGGAATACCTCCAATCATCTTAAAAAAAATGGACATGGGGAAGAAAAACAACTCTTTTTTCATGATTACGTGGCCTTTAAGCTTTGCAATTTTAAAACCTGTGAAAGCCCTTACTGTATCCATATTGGATGTATGAGGAAAGCCAATTATAACATGTTTTTTATCAAAATATGGTGGCAATGGTATAAATTTCCATCCCATTAAGAAGAAGAGAAACCTGCCGATATAACTTAAAACTAATTTCATTGATATATCCTAATATTTTGAAATAAAACATTTATGATCACAGTGATTTATAATATTGATATATATATAAATCAAGATTATTATGCCAATTGAAAGGGAGCATTATAAAGAATCCCTTGCAAAAAATAATGAAGTTATATTATCCTTTATAGTTGATGAATAAGTTGATTAAGTTTTTGAGTTTTTTTAAAAGAAACATTATATGCCCACATTGCAATCAAGCTATACCTCTTAAAAGATCTTTAGGCTCTGGTGTTGTGGAATGTTTATATTGTTTTGAGATCTTACTTGTTAAAAATCAGGGTATAGCAAGCGTAGTTTTTTTTATATATTCATTTATTTTGTCATCTGTAATCATTTATTTTGAGTTTAAGGTATCATTTTATTACGTATTCCTTTTGTTCTTTATTTATTTGTTTGGAGGGATAATCATATATTCAAACATTTTAAAACTGTACAAAGAGAATAGGGATGAGCCTGAAATTTAATTATTTTAATAGGGGGAATGAGTCAAATGAAATTGAAACTAAGTCTTTTTTTATTAATTTCTGTATTTCTAACTGGAAATCTTTTTGCTTTAAACAATGAACCTGAAGGCTTTGCAGAACTGAAGTGGGGAGAGGCAATTCAACCATCTTTTAACATTCTTTATACATCTGAAGCTGGTTCAAACAAATATGACCTATGCATTAAACCTGGTGAGAAACCTAATTTTCTTGGAGAAACATTTGACAGAATTTTTTATAGTTTTGTTAACAGCAGATTCTTTCGTGTTAAATACTCAAAAAAAGATACTCAGGAGTTCTGTAATAAACTAAAAGAAGCCCTTAAGACAAGTCTTGGCGCAGATCCTGAAGATGACACTGTCGACACTATGCTTAAATACAGATGGTCTGGAAAACTTGTGAAAGTACTTCTTGAGTTTAACTCAGAAGAGGGAGAAGTAACTTTAATAATTTCAAGTTTGAAAACCTCAGAATATATGAACGGATAAAATTGTTTTCATAAAATCATTAAAAAGCGTTGATTTACAATCTTTAAAAGAATCAACGCTTTTTTACTTTATAGTTTTAAACTAACCATCCCCAAATGCTCTTATCTCTTGTGAAAAAAAAGAAATTTCTGTAGATTACATAGCGGAACCACTAATAATTAGGATTTTGATTGAAATACAACGTTTATAAAAGCTTCTAGTTTTATAAAATCTCTGCTGAGAACAAAACAACGGATTGATTTTACACAGTTGTTTTTTTTTGAAAACACAGTAGTTCAGTCAAAAGACAGTTATTAGAGGTTTCATAAAACAAACAAATAATTGAGAAACAGTTGGAGAGATCTAAATGGTATCATACTTTATCAGACGTTTTTTACTAATAATACCTACATTTATTGGTATTACTCTGATGGTGTTTACGATTACCCGTTTTGTTCCAGGTGGCCCTATTGAGAGGATGATATCTGAAGCCGGAAATATGCAAAACTCCGGAAATATACAATCTGAGCAGGACCAACCACTTTCTGAAGAGCAGATAGAGGAGTTAAAAAAATATTACGGATTTGATAAGCCACTAATTACAAGTTACTTTATATGGATAAAGAAAGTTCTTTCAGGAGATCTTGGTATATCTACCCGTTATTACGATCCAGTTTGGGACATGATTAAAAACAGAATACCAATTTCGCTCTTTTTTGGTTCGATTGCACTTGTTTTAACATATGGAATATGTATCCCCCTTGGGGTTTTAAAAGCTATAAAACATAAAACCTTGGTTGATAATATAACTTCAATAATAATATTTACAGGTTATGCGATTCCAGGGTGGGTTGTTGGTGGAGTTCTTATGCAATACTTTGCATCACACCTTGATATATTGCCCTTAGGTGGTTTTGTCAGCGATAATTTTGAAGAGCTTTCACTTTCAGGTCAGATCTTTGATCTCATAAAGCACGCTGTTTTACCAGTAACTGCTTATGTTGCCGGTTCATTTGCAGTGATGACTGTTTTAATGAAAAATACTCTTATGGATAACCTTGCTTCTGATTACGTAAAAACGGCTATTGCAAAAGGACTCCCTTTTAAAACAGCAGTATTAAAACATGCTATGAGAAATAGTCTTATTCCTCTTGCAACAGGCTTTGGAAGCAATATATCAATAATACTATCAGGATCATTTTTAATTGAGAAGGTATTTAATATAGATGGTATGGGCCTGTTAGGTTATGAATCAGTTTTATTAAGAGATTATCCGGTTGTTATGGGAATTCTTGTTATCTCTTCAATTTTGTTTCTTATAGGAAACATTCTTTCAGATATTTGTGTAGCATTTGTAGACCCGAGGGTACAGTTTGAATGATTAAATTAAATCCACTAACAATAAAAAAAATCAGAAGATTCAAATCAATAAAAAGAGGATATTACTCTCTTATTTTACTTACTATAATGATTCTTGTATCCATATTTGCAGAACTATTTATAAATAGCAGGGCACTAATAGTAAAATATGAAGGTAATTATTATTTTCCAACCTACTCCAATATGATTAGCGGTAAAACATTTGGACTTGGTGAAAACTACGATTACGAAACCTCATACAGGGATCTTGCTACAAAGTTTGATACAGAAAATTCCGACAACTGGCTTTTAATGCCAATCATACCCTTCAACCCATATGAAGTTGATCTGAAAAATGACAGCTATGCTCCATTTCCGCCATCTCTAAAAGATAAACACTTTCTGGGTACTGATACACAGGGTAGAGATATCATTGCAAGAGTAGTTTATGGTTTCAGGATAGCCATATTTTTTTCACTTTTTTTACTTTTTGTAACCTATATTGTTGGTATCACAATTGGTTGTCTAATGGGTTATACGGGAAAGCTTTTTGACCTGTTCTTCCAGAGAATAATTGAGATATGGTCCAATGTACCATTTCTTTATATTGTTATTATAGTTGCTTCAATTATGACTCCTAATTTTATACTTCTTGTGCTAATTGTCTCATTTTTTGGTTGGACCAATATGACCTGGATAATGCGTACAATTACATATAAAGAGAAAGAAAGGGAATATGTCCTTGCAGCTAAATCTTTAGGTGCTTCCAATTTAAGAATAATTTTCAAACATATTATACCAAATACAATTGCAATAATTGTAACATTTGCACCTTTTTCAATATCATCGGGCATAGTTACCTTAACAAGCCTTGATTATTTAGGATTTGGACTTCCACACCCAACTCCAAGCTGGGGAGAATTATTGAATCAATCCTGGGAAAACCTCGATGCATGGTGGATCTCAACAACAGTCGTAACCGCAATGATAATAACTCTAACAACTGTTACATTTGTGGGTGAAGCTGTAAGAGAAGCTTTGGATCCAAAACTACACACTATTTATGAGTAAACAGGTGAATAAATATGAAATTACAAACTAAATATCTTCTACTCACTATCATCTTATTAACTTCTTTTCTTATTTCAGCATGTGACAATGCTGATAAAAATGATGACAAATCAATAAAAAAACCTGAACTGGAAGAGTTAAGTGATGATAAAGTCATTAAAGGCACACTTCCTAAAGGGTTGAAATGGTTAACCAATGAAATTGATCCTGTTTTTGCCTCTGAAGATGCAAAAAAAGGAGGTGTATTCAGAGCAAGTCTTAGAAGTTTCCCACAAACATTTCGAAGTGTGGGACCGGATTCCAATGGAGGCTTCAGAAGTTATCTGGATGTTAATAAGATGAGTCTTATCGAAATGCATCCTAATACAGAGAATATTATTCCAGGTCTGGCAACACACTGGGCATATGGTAAAGATAAAAGAACAATGTTTTTCAAACTTAACAAAAAAGCCAGATGGTCCGATGGTGTACCTGTAACAGCAAAGGATTTTTTATATACAATAAAATTTCATCGTTCAAAACATATTGTTGCACCATGGTATAATAATTATTATACGAAAGAGATAGATAAAGTTGTGATTTATGATGACTACACTCTCTCTGTTTCCTGTACAAAACCAAAACCGGACCTTGCTTATATTGTTGCCCTTGGCCCAACTCCGTCCCATTTCTATAAAAAACTGACAAAGGATTTCGTAAAAAAATATAACTGGAATATTGTTCCTAATACAGGTCCATATCAAATACATAAGTTTAAAAAAGGTAAAAACGTTATATTTAAAAGGAAGAAGAACTGGTGGGCTAAAGATCTTAAATACAACAGAAATCGTTTCAATGTTGATACCGTTGTTCTAACTGTTATTCGTGATATGAATCTTGAATGGGAGCACTTTAAAAAAGCAAAACTTGATACTTTCAGAATGCCATATCCAAAATTCTGGCATAGTAAATCTAAAACAAAAGTATTTAATAATGGATATACTCATAAAATATGGTTTTTTGTAGACAAAAGAATCAATCCTCAGGGGTTATATCTAAATAGCGATAAGGAGATATTCAAAGATATCAATGTCAGACAGGCTTTTGCCCATTCAATGAATGTAGAAAAGGTTATTTCTCAACTACTTCGAAATGATTATTTCAGATTAAATCATGCATATGAAGGGTTTGGTAAATACTCTAATAATACGATCCGCGCCAGAAAATTTGATATTTCTAAAGTAAAAACGTATATGGAAAAATCCGGTTGGAAAAGAGGTAAAGGCGGTATCTGGATAAAAGGAAAAATAAGGTTCTCTGTCCCTGTAACCTACTCCTCTGATGTATTGACTGAAAGACTTGTTGTTTTAAAAGAGGAAGCTAAAAAGGCAGGGCTTGAACTACTGCTTCGAAAATATGATAACTCTGCTGCATTTAAGAAGATTCTTGAAAAGAAACATACAGTTGCTTCAATGATTTGGAGCACAAAATTCAGGCCAACTTTCTGGTCACTTTATCATAGTGCAAATGCGCATAAGACACAGACAAATAATGTGACTAATACAGATGATCCATTACTTGACAAGATGATTATGACATATAGAAACTCAATAGATACAAATGAGCGAATGGGGTTGTCTGTCAAAATTCAGCAAAGGCTTCATGATCTTTGTTACTATGTTCCAACAATGAAAGTACCCTATGTAAGGCAAGGTTTCTGGAGGTGGTGGAGATTACCAAAAGAGTATGGAACAAAGAGCAGTGATGATCTGTTTGATCCTATGGGTGTTGGTTTAGCCTGGTTTGATAAAGATATTTATGATCAAACCAAGTCTGCCATGAAAAGTGGAAAAATACTCAAAGCTACTACTATAGTTAATGAGAAATATAAAACTTATTAGTAATTTTTTTCAATCCTTAAATATTTCAAAAAACTAAGGAATGTTTGCATAAAAAACAAAATGCATGAAAGTATATCTTGATGATGAAAGAGATGAACCTGAGGGTTGGATAAGGGTTTACTGGCCTGAAGAAGCAATTGAACTTCTAAAGACCGGGAAAGTTGAAGAGATAAGTCTTGATCACGATCTTGGTGATGATAAACACGGAACAGGTTATGATGTTGTATTATGGATTGAAGAAGCTGTTATAACTAAGGGTTTTATTCCACCTAAAATGAAGGTTCACTCTGCAAATTCATCAGCAAGATTAAAAATGGAACAAGGGATAAAAACAATAATTAGTAGATCCAATATGCAAAAAATAAGGTAATTTATTTGACTAATATTTTAGAAGTAAATAATTTAGTAACTTCCTTTCAAACTGAAGCTGGTAGAGTTCGAGCTGTGGATGGTGTAAGTTTTAGTGTTAAAAAAGGGAAAACTCTTGGAATTGTTGGTGAATCAGGTTGTGGAAAGAGTGTGTCATCTCTTTCTATTATGAGGCTCCTTCCAAAACCTTCCGGAGTAGTAGAGAGTGGTGAAATTTTACTTCAGGATAATGATATCTTACAACTCGAAACAAAGGACCTCTATAAAATACGAGGTCGTAAGATTTCTATGATTTTCCAGGAACCGATGACAGCTCTTAACCCTGTCCATAGTGTTGGAAAACAGATCAGTGAAATCTTTAAAATTCATTTCCCAAAGATGAATTCCGGTGAGGTTCTAAATAAATCCGTTGAGATGCTAAGAAAAGTTGGAATTCCAGATCCTGAAAAACGGTTTTCAGAATATCCACACCAGCTTTCCGGTGGAATGAGGCAACGCATAATGATAGCTATGGCTCTTTCCACAGAACCTGAAATACTTATTGCAGATGAACCAACAACAGCACTTGATGTTACAATACAGGCACAGATTCTTAAACTGATGCAGGATCTTCAAAAAGAAACTGGAATGTCTATAATATTTATTACACATGATTTGGGTGTCATTGCTGAGGTTTGCGATGATGTTGTGGTTATGTATGCAGGAAAAATTATTGAGAAAGCTCCTGTTATAGAACTATTCAAGAACCCTAAACATCCATATACAATTGGATTATTAAACTCAATACCCAGGCTTGAAAACAAGAGAAAAACAAAATTAAATTGCATAGATGGTGCTGTTCCTGGACTTCTCGATATACCTAAAGGTTGCAGATTTCAAAACAGATGTGAATATAAAATTTCTGAATGTGAGAAGAAACACCCAGATGAAATTGAAGTCAGACCTGAACATTACGCAAGTTGTATTTTCCCGGAAGGATTAAAATGAGCGATCTGCTTGAAGTAAAAAATCTGAAAAAATACTTCCCTATCAAAGGTGGAATTTTAAAGAAAAAGATAGGAAATATTTATGCAGTGGATGATATATCACTTTCTGTGAAGGCTGGTGAGAGCGTTGGGTTAGTCGGTGAATCAGGTTGTGGAAAAACTACTCTTGGAAGAACAATCGCAAGGCTTTATGAGGCCACATCAGGATCTATAACCTTCAACAACAGGAACATTACAAAACTAAAATATAATGATTTAAAATCTACCAAACGAGAAATTCAGGTAATTTTTCAGGATCCTTATGAATCACTTAATTCAAGACATACAATTGGTTCTATATTAGAAGAACCTTTTCAAATCCACAAAATTGGAAACAAAAAAGAAAGAGTCTCTGAAGTAAAGTCATTATTAAAAAAAGTAGGTCTTCCCGAAGATGCATACAACAGATACCCACATGAATTTTCAGGTGGCCAAAGACAAAGGATCGGGATAGCAAGGGCAATTGCATTAAAACCCAAAATGATTATTTGCGACGAACCTGTTTCTGCGTTGGATGTTTCAATTCAATCCCAGGTTTTAAATCTTCTTTTGGAATTACAGGAAGAGATGAAGCTTGCTTACCTGTTTATTGCCCATGATTTGGCTGTTGTAAAACATATTTCTGATAGGGTAGCTGTAATGTATCTTGGGAAAATTGTTGAATTTACCGATGCCGATTCAATCTATGAAAACCCCATGCATCCCTATACTAAATCTTTAATTTCAGCGATTCCAATACCAGATCCATCTGTTAAAAGAGAGAAAACAATTCTTGAAGGTGATGTTCCTTCACCCTCAAACCCGCCAAAAGGTTGCAGATTTAATACCAGATGTCCTGAAGTTTTTGACAAATGCAGAAAAGTTGAACCAGATCTGATAAACATATCTAAAAGTGAAACAAATCATTTAGTTGCTTGCCATCTGGTTAATAAATAATTAGTGGGAACCTCTAATTATTAGAGTATTAGAAAAAATAAAGAGGCGATTTTATAAACAAATCGGCTCGTTATTTTTTTGTCATGCAAAGGGTTTATAAAACTAAAAGCTTTTATATACGTTGAATTTTATCAAAAATTGTTATTACTTAGGTTCCCTATAGTTGTTTTAGTTCATATATCGCTGCTGAATATTCAACCACATCATATGATTTGGTTTCTATACATTTCCTATAGTATTTTTTTGCAGAATTTTTATCCCCTTTAAGTTTGAAATATTCTGCAATGTAGTAATATCCCTCACATATAAAGTTTCTCTCTATATTCTTGTTCCTGTTTGAAGATCTTTTAATAAGATCTGAAGGTGATATTTTACCATGGTATAATTTCACAATGGAGTTAGTCCATTTAATTATGTCGCTATTTCCTTTATGTAAAACTAACGATGCTTTTTCTCCAGCTTGTTTATTAATCAAATATTTAATGATTTTTGTATAAGGAAAATCTGGCCTCAGAGATATTGAATGGTTAACATCTTTAATAGCATTTTTATAGTCCCTTTTAGTTTTATAAATTAACCCTCTTGTGAGGTAATTTATGAAATATTTATCGATTTTAATTAACTTAGTATAATCTGCAATTGATTTATCAAAATATCCCAGAGAAAAATACGTTTTTGCTCTTTGAGAGTAACCGATTATGCCTTTACTTAACTCAATCATTTTGTTTGAATCATATAGAGCTTTTTTAAGGTCATATAATTTATCATAATATATATCATATCTGAATTTATAAAGATTATAGCTATCAGGTTCAAGAGAGATCGCTATACTAATGTCTGTAATTGATTTTTTATAATTCTTCTTTGCAATATATGAATTACTTCTTCCTGCATAATACATATATTTTTTACTGTTTAAAGAAATTGCTTTATTAAAATCTACTATAGATTTATTGTATTTCTTAAGGCGCATTAATAATGTGCCTCTTTCATAGTAAATTTCAGCAAAACCTGGGTCTATCAGAATAAAACTACTGAAATCGTTTATTGCTTTGTTGTAGTTTTTGATTGCAACATAGGACTTACCTCTGAATCTAAAGCTATATTTGTTTGGTCCAACAGAAAGTACTTTACTAAAATCTGATATTGCTTTTTGATATTGCTTGGTAAAAAAGTATGCAACACCTCTCATATGGTATGCATCCATAAAGTTCGGTTTTATTTTAATAGTTTTTGATAAATCCGCAATAGCTACTTTTGGAAGGTTCATATAAAAAGCAGAAAGACCTCTCATATAATATGAACTTATATGTTTTTTATTATATTTTAAAGCTTCTGAGAAAGATAGAATAGCCTTTTGATATTGTTTGCTTTTAAATTGTCTAAGTCCAATATTATAGTAGTTGAAAGTAATTTGTTTATTTTCTTCAATACTATATTTTTTTTCCTTCTCTTTTACATCAGATAACTCTTTTTTTGTACCACATCCAAATGAGAATAAAAGAATGATAAACAGGAACAATGCTTTCTTAAACATAATATAAATAAATCCTTTTTTAGGGAACCTCGAATTAAAATTGTTAAAACTTTTATCATATCTTTTAATTGTTTGGAATCTCTAATAACTGCTCTTTTGGCGAAATCCTTTGTTATTTCCAAAAAAAACTGTAATAAAATCGGCTCGTTATTTTTGGAAATGCCTTGTATTTCATCCAAAATTATAGTTATTAGAGGTTCCCTGAATATATTGACACATTTGATAATAAATGTTTGCATTAAATTGCATGTAGACTTCTAACAGACGGTACTCTGTTATGCTGTGCATCCCAATTTAGTTTTTAACTAAGATTACACCTCGTTTGATGCACAGCATTTTCTTGTAAAAATTCCACAATATTTTAATTGTTTTTACTGGAAGGTAAACCCGAAGAAAAAAATATCCTACTATGCAATATTGTCAAAGGACTTAAAAACCGGTTCTAAAAAGTGGGCGTTTTATTATTCCTTTAGGCTTTTCATGACTTCTGAAACTTGCACACCAGAATAAGTGAAATCTCCCTTTTTTAATAAAATGGATCTAAGATTTAACAACATCGCATTGTAGGAAAAAACCAATGATATTAAAAGCTTATCAAGTCTTCAGAAAATTACAAGATAAAAATGATCATTTTTTTTTTTATTTAATGTTCCATGTAAAATATAGTAATTTCAGGATCGATTATTTTCATATACATCAAAATCATACAAAAGTTTTTATAAATTCAAAAAATTTATTTTTAACTTGTATAGACTATAAACACCTATTTTAAAAAGAAAATGCTTTATATATATGAAAAGAGATATTTGAAATGGATTTTACAATAATTTAAATATAGGATAAATATAGTTTTTTTAAAAGTACTAACAAAACAGAGGTTATTTTTATGAAATTCATTAAATGTATATTAATTCTTATTATCTTACTTCCCTCCTCAACATTTGCAGATCAGATCGATTTTTCCTATATAAAAAGATTTGGAGAGTTCGCAAAATACTCATATGAGGATGAATCATCCACAAAAAAATTCCTTAAGAATAGTAGTTTTGAGTTATCACGTTACCGTGAAATAACAGAAATGAAAGTTAGTTACTACTTAGCTACTGATCACAAATCTAAAACACATATTATAGTAGCACGTGGTACAAACAATATAGAAAATGTCATTGTAGATCTAAAACTGCATCTTGAAGAAGACCCTGTCCTCAACATCGTACTTCACAGAGGTTTTGCTGGAGCTGCTAATTCAATATATAAAGATGTTAAAAGTTTGCTGAAGAAAGATTACAAAATCCAGACAACAGGGCATAGCTTAGGAGGTGCAATAGCTGTAATTCTTGCAATGTATCTCGATAAAGAAGGTTATAAACTTGGAAACATCATGACTTTCGGGCAACCAAAGGTTACAAATGTATCAGGAGCAGGTAAATTTGAACATCTTAGAATAATAAGAGTTGTAACAAAACTTGATATAGTCCCTCTTGTTCCACCTCTTGACCCTGTTGATATTAAAAATATAGATATTTTCTGGCATCTTGGTATTGAACTCATCTTATTAGAAGATAAGAAATATTCCATTACCAAAGGTTTAAACAGTATGCTCAGGGCAACAAAGTTTTTTAAGAAAATGCCTGATAAAAAGAACCTTAAATTTCACAAAATGGATTTGTACCTTGATCTGGTTGGGAAAAAATTGAAGTCTTCAGAGAAAATACCATATAAAAATGATTTCAGCTTTTTAGATATGTTCTAAAAATCCTCGGATTTCAATTTTTAAAGAATAAAATATAGGGTTATTAAGTTTATAACCCTTTTTTATTGAATACAGAAAACCAATATTTAATATTTTAAACTTTGAAAAGACTCATTAACTCTTTAGTTTATTCGCTAATTCAGTTAGATTTTCTGCATTATGAGTCATTTCTAATCCATTTTTAGCAAGTTCGGATACGGATTGATTAGTTCCATCAATCTCTTGTTACATTATTAATTATTAATATAATGAAGACTACTAATATTGGAGCTAACCTCTTCAACACCAGTAGAGAGTTGTGGGATATTACTGGAAATTTCAGTTGTTGGGTTTACTCTCAAAAAGAGTTAGATAAAATGTATCAGAATTTTAAAAAGAAACATAAATTATAATCTCAAGTAAGACCTCTGGATTCCTGACTCATATTTGGTTTAAAAATAAACCAAATACTCTCAGGAATGACAACCAGTCACCCTTTTATGCAAAATGTGTTTATCAAACTTTTAAAAAGGTTGGTTCTCAATAGATCAAACATGATTTTGTGATAGGTTCCCTCTAAATATGTTTTTGATATCGCAAAAGAGGTCTGTGTTTTTTTGTATTGGCTAAAAACCTTGTTCCTGAGATCAAGGATATAACCAAACAAGGCGTATGGATTTATTTTTTTGTTTCTAAAAGCCAGGAAACAAGAGTTGAACGCTGATCGGTTGTTACAACATAAATGAAGAGTTTTTACAACGCTCTATAATTATGGGGGTTGTGAGTTTACTCCGTAAACCCACCACCCCCAAGGGGATTAATGAATGGCAATCTGCTTGGGCTTAACTTCTTCTGGCTTGGTAACCTTTATTTCGAGTACTCCATCTTTAAACTCTGCATTGATCTTTTCCTGATCGGTGAACTCAGGAAGAGTAAAGGCACGGCTAAAACTTCCATAGTATCTTTCTCTTTTATAGAATGTTTTTTCTTTTTTCTCTTCAGACAATTTTCTTTCACCGCTGATTGTTAGAACTCTACCATCAAGATCTATTGAAACTTCCTCTTTTGTTAAACCGGGAAGTTCAGCATTAATAACGATATCATCTTCATTTTCATAGATATCGACTGTTGGGTTGAATGAAGTTACTTTGTTTACAGTTTTTCCCACTGGGAAGAATCTGTCATTAAAAAGGCTATCATTTAAAAATCTGTCAAAGTTTGTAGTAAGTAGTCTCATGTTTATTTCCTCTCATTTTTTGTTTTTATTAAGTTTCCTTGAATTATTTATTTTCTCATTTGAATATAATCTAAACACATAAATAGCATATGTCAAATTATATATATTACTAAATTGATTAAAGTCTTTATAGTAATATTGACAATTTTACAATATGATGAGAAACTGATGGTAAATTAGTAATAATTTTAGTAATAAGGGCTCTGATAATAAAGAAAGTTATTAGATTCCATTAAAAGTACCAATTGTATTAATGAGGCGCATTTATGAAAAAGAAAAACCCTTTAAAAATATCTCTGACATCAGATTTAAGAGGCAAGCAGTCTGTTAGAGCTACATTTAAGCTTTCATCGAGAGCTATTAATGCAATGAGTGTTGTATCGATGCACCTTGGTATAAAACAAAAGTCTTTGTTTGATCATCTTCTTGAAGATATGCACACATTAAGTTCAATTGCTGAAGAGGTTTCAAAATCTGCTTTTAAACAACCTGACAGGGTTCAGAAAACATTTGTTTTAAGCAGAAAATCCCTTCTTAGTCTTGATGATGTTGCTAAATCTTTTGGAGCTCCAAGGGATGCTTTGGTTGAATTTTCAATAAACAGACTTGAAGAGATTATTGAGAATGAAAGAAAGAAGCATGATATAAGAACTGAGATATATAAAGAGATGGATGATCTTTGGAAAGAGAAAAAGAAGCTTTTTAATAAATCAATTGAACTGCTTGGAGAAGATGATCCCCTTTGTGTATATTATGCCAATGCTATGAATAATGAAAATCAGGTTCAAATTCAGATAAAGAATTTTATGATAAAGAGTAAAATTATTGAAGAATTTTGAATTTGTATTTGACAAGATCTCAGCTTTTGAATAGGTCTTAATTTTAAAATAATAATATAGATCAAATGCCTGTAATCTTTTAAAAGACTGAAAGCTGTTATGAAAATCAAATTCTATTTCATTCAACTGGTTACCATATCAAGAATTCCCTTATCCATTGCTTTTGCACTTATGCTGTTTTTTTCTCAAGCACAACTCTCAACAACAATTATTTTTTTAGGCCTTGGCTTACTTATGTTGATCGAGTTTTCAGATCTATCTGATGGATATCTTGCAAGATCTTTGAATTTAGTTAGTGAATGGGGTGCTATGCTTGATCCCTATGCTGACAGCATAAGCAGATTAATTGTTTACGGCGCTCTTGCTTATAAATCACACGTAATAATGTTAGTTCCTCTTGTAATGGCTATTCGCGATATAACTGTTGCTTACTCAAGAATTATTCTAACAAAATATAATAAATCTGTTGCGGCTAAGAAAAGTGGTAAAATAAAAGCTGTTGTTCAGGGAGTTGGAGCAGTTCTTGTTCTTCTTGGACCATTATACTGGGATTATACTGGTAAATGGACAGTTGACCTATTCTCATGGATCATAATAGTTACAACTGCAATTTCAGCATATGAATATGCAAGATCTGCAATTTTAGTTTCAAAAGATGAGATGCTAAAAGTAAAAGATAAAAGTTAGGATCTTTTCTTCAAAAGAGTATTTACAATCTGCGCAAAACCCAAACTACCTTCATGATCTGCAATATATGAAGGTAGATGATCCATCTTATCTTTAAACTCAATTACATTTTTGACACCACATGATTTTGAAAAGAATTCAAACATCGGCTCATCGTTTGGAGAATCTCCACAAAAAATATAGTTAGATTCTGTATTATTAAGGTCTTCGTAAAACAGTTCATTAACTAAAAATTTTGTCATGGAAAGTTTGTTATAATCACCGAACCATCCATTAACATGGATAGATGATACTTTACATATTGCACCATGTTCTTTAAAAATATCACAAATATCATCGACTTTATCCCAGCCTATATGGTCAACATCTTCACAGAAATCTATTGCAAGATCAGCTTCCCTATAATTTTGATCAGAGGCAAGAGCTGTTCCAGATACTTTTGCTAATATTTCATCTGAAACTTTATTAAGTT
This sequence comes from Desulfobacterales bacterium, assembly GCA_024226555.1. Taxonomy (GTDB): domain Bacteria; phylum Desulfobacterota; class Desulfobacteria; order Desulfobacterales; family JAAELO01; genus JAAELO01. Next base: position 23,320 of record JAAELO010000039.1, read on the forward strand.
TTAAACGATTTTCTTTAAAGATTTTCTCATCAAAAAAGTATCTTTTAATAAAGTTGCTATTTTCATCAATCCTGAAATAGAAAGCTCCATTTTCACCAACGATTGCATCAACAGGCCACATGCGGACTATATGATCACACCAGCCTGCAGGTCTTCCGGTAATAGGAATTGATTTAATACCATTTTCCTTTAACTTCCAAAGGGCTTGATAAGCCTCTGGTAATATTTTACCGGATGTTGTTATTGTATCATCTATATCAAAGAACACACATTTAACATTACTTGCGTCAATTTCACTTAAATCTGCAATATTTTTCATCTTAAAACCTTATTTTAAAATTTCATACCTTATCAGGATTGAGTCAGATCCGATCCTATTAAATTCTTTTAATTTTAGATCAAATTCAATTTTATCTGTGAACATTGTCAGGCCAGAACCAAAGAAGACTGGTGATAATGTGAGTAACAGTTCATCAATAAGATTACTCCTGGCAAATAATGTGTTTATCTCAGATCCACCAATCAGAACAACTTCTTTAAAACCTTCGGTTTCAAGTTTTTTTAAAAGTAACTCTGGTTTTTCAGAAGTATAGAAAAGGTCTTGATCTGGATATTCCCCTTTTACGCTTTTGCTGTAAACAATATTTTTCCTGTTCTTAAGAGGCTTTTCAATAGTTTTGTATGTATTTCTTCCCATGATAACAGCGCCGGACCTCTTTGTAACATCCACAAAGATCTTTTTATCCTCTTTTTCAGTCCAGTCTACAAATTCAGAGGAATTTTTAGCTGTAAGCCCGTCAGCTGTCATTGCCATTAACAGAATAACTTTCATTTAATTACCTTCCTTAGAGAGCCATGCTGCACCATAAACACCAGCAGAATCACCAAGTTTATTTTTAAGGATTGGAGTTTTTAAATCAGCATGAAAAGCATTCTTCCTGACTAATTCAATACCTTTTGTGTAAAGATCATCAATATTGGAAAGCCCTCCACCTAAAACAACTGCATCTGGATCTAATATTGAAATTAAACCTCCAAGTACTCTGCCAAAGTTATCAAGGAAACTGTTATATACTATAAGGCATTTTTCATCATCATCTTTTGCTCCATAAACAATCTCTTCCATGGAAAGAGTCTTGTTAAATCTGACAAAATAATCGTTTTCCACACCTTTTCCACTAATAAGGGTCTCAATACAACCTTTTTTTCCACAGTAACAGTCATGTCCATGAGGATTAACAGACATGTGCCCCCATTCACCTGCAATATTATTTGGCCCGGATCGAATCTTTTTGTTGATAGAAATACCGCCTCCACAACCTGTACCCATAATAATTCCAAAAACCAATCCATAGTTACTGCAAGCGCCACTAATAGATTCAGCAAGGGTAAAGCAGTTAGCATCGTTTTCTACTGATACTTCCATTTTCAGACTGTTTTCGATATCTTTTTTTAATGGTTTTCCAATAAGAGATGTGGTGTTTGCATTTTGTACGAGGTCGTTAGTATCAATTGAACCAGGAATACCTATTCCCACTGAAAATTCATTTTCTTTTGGTATAATAGTTATAGCTTCAGAAATTATGTCTATCAGATTATTAAGGATTTTATCATAGTTGTTGCCGGAAGGCGTTTTATAACGCTTTCTCAGGATTGTATCCTTATCTTTTAGAACAAGAACCTCTGTTTTTGTTCCACCAAGATCAACCCCTATTTTATAATTGATATCTTTTAACATATTAGAATAATTTTATTTTAATTTTTTGAAAATTAGAGTTATATCAGTATTAAATGATTAAGGAAACATGTGAGGTCTCTTTTTATGACTAACCTCTAATAATTAGAATTTTAGTAAAATAAAAACTGGAGTTAAAACAAAACTAAAGCATTTTGTTTTATAGGCGGTTATTTGAGATTCCCTATTAAAAGAATTTTTATTGCAATAGTGCCTGATAGAAAAACTATTCGTTCTCTATCAGATTCAATTACAGAATATCAATGTGAATCATGGGCTAAAAATGTAAATTGGGTAAAGTCACAGAATCTACACATAACCCTTAAGTTTATAGGTGATGTTGATGATAATAGATTGAATGAGATAATAGATATGATTGAAAAGAGTTTATCAGAATTTGAAGGGTTTACAGTTACAACTGAAAAAATATTAATATTTCCTAACAGAAAGAAACCACATGTAATTGGTGTGGGATTATCTAATGATAAACTTGTAAAACTTGCTAATAGAATTGAAAACTCACTGATTAAGATAGGTATAAAAAAAGAAAAGAGAAAGTTTAAGGGTCATATCACCCTTGGACGTTTTAAAAATAATTTTTTATTTCAGGATAGTGTTACAGATCATATTCAAACTTCAGTTTTTTATGTAAAAAATGTAATTGTATATAAAAGCGTTTTAAAACCTGATGGTCCACAATATTTTATTGAGAAAAAAGTTGAATTAAAGAAATGATTTTATATTATATAATAGCTTTAAGTCCTTTTGTAGCTTCATTTGTAAAAAGAGATATTAGTTACTCCTTTCTAATTATATACTTCGTTATGTCTTTGGCCTGTTACGCTTTCTATTACGTTGATAAAAAAAGAGCTATTGATGGAAAATTCAGAGTTTCTGAATTTAAACTTCACACCATTGAGTTTTTTGGTGGATGGCCTGGAGGACTAATAGCACAGCAGAGATTCAGGCATAAAACTCAAAAAAAACCTTATTTATATAAGTTTTGGGCAATTGTAGTTTTGCACATTTTGATATGGGCAGAATTTTTATCAGATTTAAAAGGAATAGAATTTTTTCTTGAATATTTGAGGAATCTTACTTGACATGGTGATTTGAATATTCAATTATATTCCAATTCAAATCTGAATAAATCTAATAAACATGCATATCGGAGAGATTATGAAAAAAAGATATTTAAAAATAGTTATTTTATTGGTGACACTCTCATTCATTTCAACATCATGTAAAGAGTTACAAAAAATGGTGAGCATGGAAGTAACTCCTGCTCAAAAACAGGTAATATACAACAAAGCTAAATCTCTTAAATTCAAAAAAATAAAGAAAATCAGAAAATCATCAACAAACAGGCAAACTCTAAAAAAAGGTCAGTGGGTTACATACTTAACAGAGATGAAAGCTGCTGATAAAGACGTAACTCTTACAACTGTTCGTGTTATAAAAGTATCCAGAGGAACAGTAATACTAGAAACAGAAACCCTTAGTGCATCAAAAAATAATGAACCAACAATAACACAAGTGACATATAGAAATTACCCTACAAGACAAAAATTATCATATACTGGAAAATCTCACAGAAAATTTTTCAGAAATGTAAAAATAGTCAGGATGCGAACAAAATCAGGTAATGATCAGGTTAGAGAAGTACCCCAACAAATTCTTGCCATGGGTACTATGGGTTCAAAAAATCTTTCACAGGTAAGATCTGGAAGATTAATTGCAAAATCATATGCTACCAAATATATTAAGACAAAAAGATGTTATAGCTATAATTATAATGTTAGTGTTGCAGGATTTACAGACAGTGGTTCTGTTTATGCCCACAGTTCAGTTCCAATTTTAGGATATATTAAAGTTATGAGTGGTTCAGCAGATATGACTGTTATTTCATTTGGATACAGAGGCGCAAGGTCAAAAATGTAATGAGTGAACTTGAAATTGAAATAAAAGCATATTGCTCTGATATGAATTCTGTAAAAGATATTTTAAAAGATATTGGTGCAGAATTCATTAAAGAGTGTGTGGAAAAAGATATTTATTTTAATCATCCTGGAAGGGATTTTGGTGAAACTGATGAAGCTTTGAGGCTTCGTGACGTGTCAGGCCAAACGACCCTGACTTATAAAGGGTCTAAACTTAGTCGTAAATCCAAGGCAAGAGTAGAAGAGGAAACAATTGTTGTTGATTTTGAATCAATGAAAACTATTCTTATAAACCTTGGATTTACAGATTCCGGCAATGTAGAAAAAAAAAGAGAGTATTTCAAATTTGATGGTATTGAGATCTGTCTGGATAGAGTAAAGTCCCTTGGAGATTTTGTAGAGCTTGAAATTAAAGGGGTTGATATTGAATCAACTGAGAAAAAACTATATGAATTAGCAGAAAAACTTGGATTAAAGAAGTTTGAGACACGCTCTTATTTAGAGCTTCTGTATTATTCATAAATTATGTATTTTCCTGTTTGAAGCTTATTTAATAATCAGATTAAAGAATGTTATTATAGTTGAGAATGATTAGTTCAAATGGGTTAATAAAAAAGGCAGGATCAAAATACAAATTTATATGATGCAAGGCTTATTTTTCTGCAAAGTAAGCCTGCATCAGTTATTTCCTAAACAGTAACTTTCCCTTCATTGATAGCTTCCTGCCAGAAAGGAGACATATCACGAAGTCTCTGGATAATTTCCGGCATCTTTTCAATCACAAGATCAACTTCCTCATCTGTGCTGAAAACACTCAGGCTGAATCTTATTGTACCATGAGCTGCTGTAAAAGGAATCCCCATAGCTCTTAAAACATGTGAAGGTTCAAGTGAACCTGATGTACAGGCTGAACCTGAAGATGCACAAATTCCATACTCATTGAGCATAAGAAGAATTGATTCGCCTTCAATATATTCAAAGCTTATACTTGCTGTATTAGGAAGTCTGTTTTCAAGGTCTCCATTAACAAAAGAGTTAGGTATTTTTTCAACCAAAGCATTTTCTAATCTGTCACGTAAAGACCTTAATTTGTGATAACCATCATCTAAATGTCCCTTTGCAATTTCACAGGCTTTACCAAGACCAATAATGGATGCAAGGTTTTCAGTCCCTGCTCTTTTTCCACCTTCCTGATGTCCACCAATAAGAAATGGGGAGAACTTTGTACCTTTTCTAACATACAAACCACCAACGCCTTTTGGCGCATGGATTTTATGTCCTGAAAAAGACATCATATCTATATTTGTTTTTGTTACATCAATATCTATCTTTCCAAGGGCCTGAACTGCATCAGTATGAAAAGTTATACCTCTTTTTTTAAGTTCAGCTCCTATTTCATCAATTGGAAACATAGTTCCTGTTTCATTATTTGCCCACATCAAACTTACAATAGCAGTATTGTCACTAAGGCTATCATAAAAAACGTCCATATTCAGACGGCCTTTATTATCAACAGGAACAAATGTGGTTGTATATCCATCCTTTTCGAGATGCTGGAAAAGGTTCTTTATTGCTGGGTGTTCAACCATTGATGTTACAATATGTTTTTTATCCGGATGTGATTTTAAAGCTGAGTAAATTGCTGTATTGTCACTCTCTGAGCCACAACTTGTAATTATAATCTCTTCAGGAGTTGCGTTAATAAGGTCAGCAATACGCTTTCTGGCTTCCTTAATTTTTTCAGCAACCTGACCTCCAAATGAATGCATGCTTGATGGATTACCATAAAGCTCAACAAAATAAGGAGTCATCTCCTCAAAAACCTCAGGATCTACTTTTGTTGTTGCATTATTGTCGAAATAAATGGGCTTCATTATGCCTCCTCAACTGAGAGCTCATGGGTAACAAATTCACGTAACTTAGCTTCCACATAATTTTTTAAAGTCATTTGTGATTTCTGACAGGTTGCACAGGAACCACAAAGTTTTACAAAAACTGTATTTCCGTCTATATCAATCAACTCGATGTCACCACCATCTTTTGCAAGTTGTGGCCTTATCTCTCTTTCAAGAGTTTCTTCAATTAGCTTAAGTTTTTTGATAGTGGTCATTCTTTCCTGTTTTTTTTCAATTATCTGAATTCCACCGCCAACTACACTATCAATAATTTTCTGAATATCATCATGACAATTAGCACATCCTCCACCTGCTTTAACGTAAGAAGTAACCTCTTCAATTGATGTTAATCCATTCTCTGTAACAGCTCTGTTTATTTCAAGGTCTGTAACACCAAAACATTCACAAATTACAGTGCCCTCTTTTTTAATTATCTCTTCACCTCTGAAATTGGCAATAGCTCTTTCAAGAGCATCCCTACCCATAACAGAACAATGCATTTTTTCCTTAGGTAAACCGCCCAGAAAATCAGAAATATCATCATTTGTGATATCCTTAACCTCATCAAGATGTTTTCCAATAATCATCTCAGTAAGAGCAGATGAAGATGCGATTGCGCTTGCACATCCAAAGGTTTTAAATTTAGCATCTTTTATTATATCATTCTCAACATTTATAGTAAGTGTAAGAGCATCACCACATGAAAGGGATCCAACCTCTCCAACACCATTAGCATCTTCAATTGTGCCAACATTTTTTGGGTTCAAAAAATGTTCTTTAACTTTCTCAGTGTATTCCCACATAAGTCCTCCAAAAATATTTAAAATTCTAACTTTAGGAAATCACTAATAATTAGAATTTCCCTTTATATTAAATAAGATTGATTTTTCTGTTTTCAATAGGAAAAATTAATTACTTCTTCAAAAATTGGTGTAAGCACTTCACATTTTCGGCATTTAACCATTTTTTCCTGCCAGTTTTTTTGAAGTTCTCCACCACAAATAGTACCGTTAATAAACCAGCAAAGCTCTCCAGCATCAAATTCAAAAGCCGGGCATTTAACCTTTCTTGTTTTTGGGCACTTATTAACTATCCAACATTTTTTTATTTTTAAACCAGTTTTCTTTGAAGCGAGAAAAAAAAGTTGTCTCTCAATATGGGGAGGTATAGTGCGCCATCCCTGTTCATAGCTATGAATCGCCTTCAGAGAAATACCAACAAGTTGAGCCATCTCTTTTTGGGTCTTCCCCAAAAACTTTCTAAATTGTGTAAATTCAGTACTTTCCATTCTACAAACCTTTAACTTAAGAAAACTGTAAGTTTGTACTACCTTGTAGCACTATGATCAAGATAAAAATAGTGGCGTGCTTAAATATCTTTCACCGGTACTCGGCAAAATAACAACTATGTTTTTACCTTCATTTTCTTTATTTTTACCAATTTTTAAGGCAGCATTAACTGCTGCACCAGAAGATATTCCACAGAGGATTCCAAAACTGTTTGCAAGTATTCTTGCCATCTGGAATGCCTCCTGATTAGTGACTGTCTCAATTGCATCAATCAAGTCAATGTCAAGAATTTCGGGAACAAAACCAGCTCCAATTCCCTGTATTTTATGAGGGGCAGGATCACCACCTGAAAGAACTGGTGAATCATATGGTTCTACTGCTATTGATCTGAATCTGGGATTTTTCTTTTTTAAAATCTGGGAGACTCCAGTTATAGTTCCGCCAGTTCCAACCCCTGATACGAGTATATCTGCTTTTCCATCAAGATCATTTAATATTTCAACGGCTGTTGTTTCTCTGTGAGATCTGACATTGGCTGGATTACTGAACTGATCAGGAATGAACGAATTCGGGTTTTTTTCTGCTATCTCTTTTGCTTTTTCGATCGCACCTTTCATGCCTAAAGTTGCGTCCGTTAAAACTAAATCTGCTCCAAGGTGTTTTAACAGTTTACGCCTTTCAATTGACATGGAATCAGGCATGGTGAGAATTAGTCTGTAATTTTTTGAAGCACAAATAAAACCAAGCCCAATACCAGTATTGCCACTTGTTGCCTCAACAATAAGAGTTTCAGGATTAATTAGACCTCTTTCCTCCCCATCCTTTATCATATATTTGGAAGGCCTGTCTTTAATACTTCCCAGGGGGTTTTGGAATTCTAATTTTGCATATATGTTTACACCATCAGCTAATTTATCAAATTTTAAATTGACCATTGGTGTATTTCCTACAACACCAGTCATATCATCATGTATATTCATAGTTCCTCCTATCCAAAGGGCTAATTGAAACTAAGTTCAGGTTCCTTAATAAATACTCTCGTATTGGAAGGAACAGAATCTGTAAGCCATACATTACCACCAATTGTTGTCCCTTTCCCTATAACTGTTTCACCACCCAAAATTGTAGCCCCGGCATATATTATGACATCATCTTCAATAGTAGGATGCCTCTTTATATTCTTTAAACTTTCTATAGATCCCCGTGGTAGTGATAAAGCTCCAATGGTAACACCCTGATAAATTCGTACATTATTCCCAATAATTGTTGTTTCTCCGATAACAACACCAGTACCGTGGTCAATTACAAATCTTGTTCCAATCTCAGCACCTGGATGTATATCTATACCTGTTTTACTATGTGCATACTCTGTCATAATTCTTGGTAGTAAAGGCACTTTAGCTGCGTAGAGTAAGTTCGCAATTCTGTATACTGAAATGGCATAGAGTCCAGGATAACTAAAAATTATTTCATCGTAACTTTTTGCAGCAGGATCTCCATCGTAAACTGCTTTAATATCATCAGTAAGAGTTTTTCGTAATTCAGTTACAGATTTTAATATATCTATTGTAGCGAACTGTCCTTTTTTAGTGCAGTCACCGCAAGGGGCTTTAAATCGAATACAGTCATGCCTTATTGAGCATGATATCTGATCTGATAAAAGCTCATATAACTCTGTTACATTTTTTCCTATATAATATTTAATATTAACAGGATTAATTTTTTCTTTACTGAAGTATCCTGGAAAAAGAATTTCCAGAAATTTGTTAATTATTAATACGACTTTCTCTTTTGAAGGGAGTGGCTCATAATCAATATGAGTAAACCCGCCATTGTTTAAACTACTATCAACTATACTATCAACAATAACAGGTAGCTCTTGTTTAACTCTGATATCTGAATCAATTTCACTTTTGCAGATATCCTCAAAGTCCTGTTTGTTCTCAACTTCCATCGTCTCTCTCCTTATAAAATAAAATACCACAATGTGGTATTCGGCCATTTCAAAATCTAACACATTGCAGGATTATAATCAAGGGAATCTCTATTAACCGCCGTTAATAGAACTACTTAAGTTGTTTTAAAAGAAATAAAAACAAAAAAAATGGAGTATATTTCGAAAGAAAAACTGTAAATTTTATAAAAGTAAAAAGCTTTTTAATTATTAGAGGTTCCTCAAGTAGGTCTAAAAGGAGTAGTGTTTACAACTTAAAAAACAGAGGGTTTTTTGAAGAGTTTATGTATTAAAAAGTTAAATTATTTTAGTAGTTTTTTTTGAAAACCCCAGATCCTTAACATATTTTAAAACTGTATCTGGTTTTAGTGGTTTAATTACATATTTATCACAACCAGCTTCAATGCACTCTCTGACAATGTTAGCTTCAGAGTTACCAGTTGCCATTATAACCTTCATTCTTTCATCAAGTGGTCTGTCTTTATCTTCTTCAATCTTACGGATAGCTTTTAAAACTTCAATTCCTGACATTCTTTCCATGGAGATATCAAGGATAACAAGGTTAAAAGGTTGATCATTTTTTTCAGCATAAACTATAGCATTCAGAGCTTCTCTACCATCAGCAACTGTTGAACAATCCCCATAATTTTTCATCACTCCTTTTATTGCATGCCTGACAAGTTTTTCATCATCTGCGATCAGAATTCTCATTTTTTGCTCCGTGAAAATATCAATATGAGTAGTTTTAGAAATTTTTTAAAATTTTGAGATTTAATAACATCTTAAATAGATATCTCTAATATATTAAAAAAGAGTTGAAAAGTCAAAAATGATTTTTTAAATTTCATCTGATAACAATTTAATATTTAACTTAAATGACCAATTGTTCTGTAATCAATACCCAGAAAGTCAGCAGCTTTCCTGTCAACAGCAGTAGCATCAAAACCAGCGATGAGTTTATTAACAGTTGGAGAGCAGGTGCTTCCACCAAGGTGGTAGTCTGCAAGACCGACAGTAGCATCCATTAATGAAAAGTCAGGGGTGACGTAGCTGTTCAGATCTAATATAGCTTGATGGATATTATTATGAAAGCGGGATTTTCTCCAGATACTGCCAGTTTCTGAAAAATATTTCGGAGGTGCAAAACCAACCATATTTTTAAGTGTACCGGTAATACCTGATAGTGAATGTGCTTTTAAAACGGGTACTGATATTATGTAGTTTGAAAAAGCAACTAAAGGCAGATAAACTTCAGGAAATTCTGAACAATTATTGTTGTTTTTTCTTATTAGAGGTTCATGATTGAGATCAATCAGAGGGACATCATATTTTTTTGATATCTTATCAAACCCGAGAATTTCGAAGATTTCGCTTGTTTCGTAAGTAGGGTCTCCACAACCTTCAGCAATAACAATAGTTGCATTTGTTTTCTCTCTTAAAAAGGAAACTATGGCTTCACAACACTCATATGGGGTTGTGACCGGGAAAGGTGAGTCGTTTACAAGGTTTGGCTTTATAAGAATATTTTTTTGTTTTGAAAATGTTTTTTCTGCATTTAACAGATCCAGAATCTCATAAACAGAACTTTTGTAATTTTTAAATTCTACAGTTTTTATCATTGTAATTAACCTGCTTTATTCAATTTAAAATTATTTAAGACTTTTTAATAATGTCTATCGGTCTTTTTGTAAAGAGATGTTCTCTAAAATAGTATTGACAAAACAGGTAATTTATTAAAAATTTAATCCGTTTCCCAAAAAATTAATAATAATTTAGGTTTTATTAAGGATTGATATGAATGCATCACTCAAAGTAAAAATCACTGGAATGGCGGCTATAATTCTTTGTTTTAATATTTTAGTATGTGGATATGGATTATATCAGATAAATGCTATTGGAAGTGATCTGGATACAATAGTTGCTAAAAATAATAAACTTACTGAAGCAATTACAAACGTATCTATTAAACATTACAAACAGGCCCTTGAATTTAACAGAGCTTTTTATGCAGGAGTTAATGCTGAAAAGTTTGGACTGGAAACGTTTCACAAGATGTTTATCAGGTCAAAAATGACTATAAACAGTGAATTTAATAATTCAATTAAAATTGTAAAAGAAGCTTCAAAGGGAACAGGCGGGAAAACAAAAAAACAATTTCAAAAATTTAATATAATGATTAAATCACTTAAAAGTTTTAATGATAACTATACAATGAGTGCAGAGAAAGTTCTGTATTATTTAAATAATAATCAGGTAAAAACAGCTCAGACTTTTAAATCTGATATTGAATCGACTGAAGTTAAATTATCCCAGGAGATTGAAAAAGATCTAAGACTGATAAAAGATTATATTGGAAAAACAACAGAGAATGCTCAAAAAAATAAAGATCTTTCAATGATTTTAATGTCGGTTTTTTCTATAATCTCTGTTTTAATCGGACTATCATTAACCTTTATCATAACAGGAAGTATTGGAAAATCGGTTAAAGCAATTGTAGGTTTTGCAGGAACTCTTGCTGAAGGTGACTATACAAACAGTGTTGAAATAAACAACCGTGATGAAATTGGTGAGATATCAAGTTCTTTGAATAATATGGCGAGATCAAACAAATCTACCTTAACAAACATAAGAGGTAATTCAGAAACTTTGAAAGAATCTTCATCAAAAATGTCTGAACTATCAAATGGAATTTTTAAGAAAATTGAAGATCTTTCTGAAAATACAAACTCTGTATCATCTGCAGTATCACAGTTAAATTCAAATATGACCCTTGTTGCAACTGCTATGGAAAATGCTTCTTCAAACGTTGAATCAGTTGCATCAGCTGCTGAAGAGATGAATACTACAGTTAATGAGATTGCAAACAACTCTGAAAAAGCAAGGGGTATAACAGAGGTTGCTGTGTCAAAATCTAAAATTGTTTCTGAAGTTGTTGAACAACTCGGAATAGCAGCAAGGGACATTAGTGCGGTAACAGAAACCATAACTGACATTTCAGAACAAACTAACCTGCTTGCACTTAATGCTACAATTGAAGCTGCTAGGGCTGGAGAAGCTGGTAAAGGATTTTCAGTAGTTGCAAATGAGATAAAAGAGCTTGCAAACCAAACAGCAAGTTCAACAAAGGAGATAAGAAGCAGAATCAGTGACATTCAAAGTTCAACCGAACAAACTGTTTCTGGTATAGAAGAGATATCCGGAATAATTAATGATGTTAATGACTTTACATCCGTCATAGCAACAGCCGTTGAAGAGCAGTCTATATCCACAAAAGAGATTGCAGAAAATGCATCCAGTACTTTTTTAGGCATTAATGATGTTAATAAGAATATCACAGAATCAACCAAAGCTGTTCAGGAGATCTCAAGGGAAATTTCACAGATAAATGATTTTTCAAAAGATATTGCTTTTTCAAGTATGGAAGTTAGCATTCATTCAAAAGAGCTTGATAGTTTATCTTCAATTATTAGTGAAAAAATAGATAACTTTGATATTGGGAAACGAAGATTCAAAATTGGTGTAATAAAAGTTCAATATCTGTCCCTTACAACTATGTTTGAGTCATTAAAATATCCTGAAATGACAATCGATCTATCAGGGTTTCTATCAAATAATGAGTGTGATCTTGGAAAAGCACTTGCTAAAAATCATGAAATCCTTAAGAATAATAGTATATACAAGAAACTAACCAGGGAACATGACCTTCTGCACGAACTGGCGGATAAACTTATAGAATTTTCGAATAACGATGAACTTGAACATGTAAAGGAATATCTGGAAAAATTAAACAGTACACGGGTTGAAATGTTCAAATGGTTAGATGAACTCTATAGTGAATGAGGTTTTAATGGTTGCATCAATCATACGTTCAGCAAGGGCTTCTGAAAACAAAACACTAACAGAGCTGACTTTTGAATCAAAGGGCTTTTGGAATTATCCTGAGAAGTGGTTTAAAATCTGGAATGAAGAGCTTACGATAACCAGTGACTATATAAAGAAGAACATAGTATATGTTGCCGAATCTGATGGGGCATTATCAGGCTATTTTTCAGTAGTTAAGCGAACAAGCGATTTCAAAATTGAAGATGTAATTGTTGAAAAAGGTTATTTTCTTGATCATATTTTTATAAAGCCCTCATTTATACGAAAAAAAATTGGTACAAAACTTATTACCCATGCTTTGAAATTATGTAAAAAGATGGGAGTCGAAAAACTTAAAGTGATGGCGGATTCCAATTGTAGAGGGTTTTATGAAGACACAGATGCCGCATATTTAGGCGAGATCCCGTCAAATATAGAAAATAGAACAGTGTCTTTATTTGAGTATATAATTGAAAAGTAAAAATAAAGTACCTTTATAATCAACGTCCTCACAACCTGTAAGCAGGGCCTAATTATTAACTGGGAATCTCTAATAACTGTTCTTTTGGAAATAACAAAGTATTTCGCCAAAAGATCAGTTATTAGAGATTCCCTATAAAAATATCCTATTTTTTAGACTTTGCTCTTTGTGGAGTATTTAAAATATGGTTCAAATATTTTTACTGCCAAATCCTCAAATTGTGAATCAATTGGGTCATAATTTCTGAAACATATATCTCCATATGAGTCGAATTTTTTCTCACCAGCATTAAAGTTAGACCCATGATATCTTTCTTTAGATTTTTTAACAGCATAATCTGAATCTTTTCCTTTTTCAAAAAGTAATGATGAGTACTCATATGATGAGTCTGGAAAAAAGTGGAGTGGTGATCTTAAACCATTCCAGTATATATTTAAAAGAGTCATAATATAAGGTCTGGGGTCATCAATTTGATCAAAATCAATTAGTGCAAGATCCCATCTTCTGTTTTTATTTATTGAAAGCTCAAGAAGTAAAGACTCATTGGGACCTTCCTCTAAAGTATTTAGGAAAAGATGCTTTATCCATGCAAGAAGTCTTTCTTTTCCCCTTGTTTTACCATACCTAAAGTGAATCATTTTATTAAATATTTTTTCAAGATAACCGGTAACTCTAAATTCACCCATTGATATATCAAGTTTGTATTCTGTTTTATCTGATGAGATTTTGATATAATCTTTTATTTTATCTGATATTTCTGAGACTTTTCTGAACATCTCGTCTATCATATACTCTCCAGGGCTTCCAACAGGTGTGTTACCAGAAAATTTCGCTGATTTTAAATATTCCATGGGGTCAACATCTGAGATTATCTTCTCAAATACTGTTTTTTCAAGAATATGAGCTTCAAGTGGTGCAATATCGAATGGTTCCCGATCCTCTAATTTTAAATAGTTATCTTGAATATTAATACCGACCCTGTTTTTTAATAGATATTTTGACGGATTTGAAAAGAAACTTAAAAGATTTGATAAATTTATATCTTTAAACTCTTTTGGTGCGTCATTAATAGGCTTCTTTGCAAATATCAAAGGCTTTTTTTCTTTTGTAAGAGAAAGGGCTGACTGGTAGTATTCTTTAGAATAACTAAAAAGTTTATCTCCTTTAAAGTATTCTAAACTGAATGGTTGCAATGGATGGCGTAAAATAAGATTATTTATTATCTCTTTATCAGAGCATTTTTTTTCAATATAATCAAGAAGCTCAGTTACAACCACAGATGGAGGAATGTTTGAGTTATCTTTAATTGATTGCCCTATATAACTAATATACAGTTTTTCATTTGCAGACATTATAGTTTCTAAAAGAAGATACCTGTCATCATCTCTTTTTGACCTGTCACCTTTTTTAGGGTATTTACCAATCAGGTCAAATTCGGAGAAAAAGGTACTTGCAGGGAATTCATTGTCATTCATTCCAAGAAGGCAGATCAATTTAAATGGTATACTTCTCATAGGAAGCATAGAACAAAAAGTGATACCAGAAGATATAAAACCCCCACCAAATCCTTTTTTTGAAAATGATTTTGATAGATAGTTCATAATAATTTTAATTGAAATTTCATTATTAAAAGAAGCAATTTCTGAAAACTCAGTAAGTTCATTAAAAGTATCAATTGCCATTTTAAATTCTCTTTCTGTTTCATCAGAACGAATCAGAAAACTCTCCAAAATATCTTTTAATACCTCTACCCAATCAATAACAGAATGTTTTTCTTTAAATATTTCAACTGTACCAAAAAGCTTTTTTGTAAAAGAGGAAAGTTTCCCAAGGATTTCTGAAAATCCTCCTTCAATTGGATCATAAGGAAGAATGTCCATAAACATCTTTTCATTATCACCTGGCATTGCATAACCTGTGAGCATTCTTTTTAATCCATGATCCCAGGAAAAGGCATTATATGAAGGAAGACCCTCCTGTTCTCTATATTTAGCATCAACACCCCATCTGATACCGCTTTCTTTAACCCACTTTCTGATTATATCAAGATCTTTATCTGTTAATTCAAACCTTTCCATAATTTCATTAACTTCAAGAAGAGAAATTATAACTGAAGCTTCCATTCGAGTTGAAGAAAGATTTAGGATATTCATAAAAGCATCGATTAACCTGCTCTCAGATATAACTGTTCTGTCGGATATGGAGTAAGGAATTTTAATTTTATCCGAAAGTTTATCAATGTTGAAAACAGAGTGGATATATGGAGTATATTTTTCAATATCAGGTGCCATAACAATAATGTCTTCAGGATTAATACCTTCTGAATCAAGAAATGAAAGAATATTATCCTGTAGAATTTCAACTTCTCTTGATTCACTATGGCAAGCATGGAAAGAGATTGAATTGTCTGAAATGTCAACTGAGTAGGGCGTTTCATTAAAGTTGACTATGTCATTTTTAATCGATGAAAGAAGCGAATTTACTTCATAAGAATCGAATAAATTGTAATCGTTTGTTGAAAACTGATTTAGCATATCGAAAAAATCTCTTCCTGACTTTCCCATGGAAGACAGAAGTGAATTTCCCTGCTCAACATGTATATCCAGAGATGTATTACTCTTTTTCCTGGCATGGTAAATCTCTTTGTCTGAAAGTTGATCCCCCCAGTATTCTCTACATGGGTTCAGTGCAAAAAAATTAACAGGAATATAATCTGAAAGTGCTGAAACCATCTCCATATGATATTGGGGTAAGGATGAAATACCAAAGATATTTATCCTCTCAAAACCTTCCCCATGAAGATCTGCATTTGGAATTATTTTTTTAAATTCTACAAGAAGGTCTATACGATGTGGTATTTCAGTATGATTTAATATCTCTCTGAAAAGAGTTGCCTGCCAGTGATTAGCACCTCCTTTTTCCCATTGTTTTATCATTAAAGGTCTGTAAAGGAGATATTGGTCGAATATATCAGCTATCTGATGGGATATTTGAAATTTTTTAAGTTCACTGTTACTTGAGTTTATGTAGCTTTTTATCTGGGCAAACTCTTCATTTTCGACAAGAGAACCTGACAAAAGATCCATTATTTTGAATGTTAAAACATTTTTATCATAAAAGGCCAGATCCGGGTTTTCTGGAAGGAGTTTTAAAAATAATTCATTAACAAGTTGATTGGGAAACATAAAAGATATGTTTGCAGCTATTCCATGGGATCTTGCAAGTGCAAGATTTATATATCTTTCCATCCCCTTGCTCTGTACGATAAAAATCTCTTTTACAAAAGGTTTTGAGAGAGGCTGTGATATAACTTTTGAGAGTGCCTCCGAAAGTATTGATAGTTTATTTCCACTAAAGAGATTAATCCCCAAACGCTTTCTCCCGATTTAATATTCCATTATTACAAAATTCCCATTAAATATTCATGAACATACTACTTGATAAACAATTAATCAATTATAGGGAATCTCTAATAATTTGAATTTTTGATGAAAAACAAGGCATAACGTTTATAAAAGCTTTCAGTTTTATAAAATCTAAACAAAAAACAACGGGTTGATTTTATTACAGTTTTATTTTTGTTATAACGATGTGTTTCGCAAAAAGATCAGTTATTATAGATTCCCTATAGGGAATCTATAATATTTAGGATTTTATTAAAATAAAAACTGGAGTTAGAATAAAACTAAAGCCTTTTATTTTGTAATGTTTTTATATGCGTATTGAAATAAAGATCATAAAAGCATTCAGTTGTTATATAATATCTACATGAAAAAAAATAACGAGCTGATTCGTTTATAAAAAGCTTTTATTTTATAAAGTTTACAGTCCTTTTTTTTCGTAGTAGTTTAAACAAAAGTTAATTATTAGAGCAAGATACTTGACCCGCTTGATGAAAAGATTTAAAATAGTAAACAAATCTGGAAACTTATAATAGCTAAGATGCAATTTATAAATGGCTTATGGATAAAAAAGAAGAAATATCTGAAAAAAAAGAGAATAAACTACTTTTAATAAGAGCCGGAATACGTAGCATTATTGCTAAAAAGCGTAAACAAAAAGAAAATCTCGGTCTTCTCTCTCTTGCCATTGAAAAGAACAACCCTGAAAAAATAAAAGAGTATGCAATAAGACTCTGCAAAATAGAAAAAAAAACAAAAAAATAGTTGTCTTTTTTATATAATTCAGGAGTTTTAAATTATGTATTTAGCAGATCTCAGTTTGAATGATAAAAAGAATTTTCTGGAACTTGCCTATCATGTATCCAATTGCGATGATGATCTTCATGTTGACGAGATCAAAATCCTTATGAAGATCAGAGAAGAGATGTCTTTAAGTGAATTTGTATATCAGATTCAGGAAAAAGATATAGATAATGTTTTAAAAAAACTTTCTAAAAGTACCAATAAATCTAAAAAAGGTATGTTTTTAGAAATAATGAATATTATTATGGCTGATCAGAAATATGATGAAAATGAGATGAAAATTGCCGAAAAGATCGCTACCTCTTGGGATTTGATACCTGAAGACTCTTTGGTTGTTCTTAAATGGATCAAAAACTTATATAAAATCTAACACTCCATAATCATATCACTTGAAAATTAGTACACTCCCTGATAAAAAATCTTATTTTAGTATATAGATATGTTTTATAAAACCGCTACAGGTTATTTTTTAACAAGGAGCAAGAAATTGTCCGATAACAATCAGGAAGAAAATGAAGATAGTTTTGCCGATCTTTTTGAAGCTTATGAATCAGAAATGAATCATGATATCAAAGTTGGTGATAAAATTAACGGTAAAATTATAGCTGTAGGTGACACCAGTATTTTTATAGATACGGGGTCAAAGTCAGATGGTGTTGTTGAGAAACTGGAATTCACTGATGAGGATGGCAATGTTACTGTTAAAGAAGGCGATTCTTTAGAACTCTATGTTGTAAAGAAAACTGAAAGCGAAATGATACTCTCTAAAGCAGTCTCAAATGCAGGTTCCGATGTTTTAGGAATAGCTTATGAAAGCAGAACTCCTGTTGAAGGTAAAGTTTTAGATGAATGTAAGGGCGGTTTTAATGTAGAGGTCTTAAAAAAGAGAGCTTTTTGCCCAGTAAGTCAAATTGATACAAGATATGTAGAGAACCCTGAAGAGCATGTGGGTAAAGATTATACATTTCTCGTTACGGAATTTAAAGAGGGTGGTAGAAATATAATCGTATCAAGGCGGGAATACCTGAATATTGATCTTGATAAAAAAATCAAAGAGTTCTTTGAAACTGCCAAACCTTCCGATCTCTTCAATGGAACTGTTATTAAATTAATGAAATTTGGTGCATTTGTTGAATTAGATGCAGGTGTTGAGGGTTTAGTACACATTTCTGAGTTAGGATGGAGTAGAGTTAAAGAGACAAGCGAAGCTGTTAGTGTTGGTGAAAAAGTAAGAGTAAAACTCCTCTCTTTTGAAAAGAACAGTGATATTAGAAAAACAAAAATCTCACTATCTATAAAGCAGGTAAGTGAAGATCCATGGGATTTGGTTGACTCAAAATTTCATGTGGGTGACAATATTACCGGAAAAGTAACCAAGCTAATGGATTTTGGTGCATTTGTTGAAATTGGTGATGGCACTGAAGGTTTGGTTCACATTAGTGAAATGAGTTATACTAAAAGAATATTAAGACCTGAAGATGCTGTTAGTGTTGGGGAAACGATCGATATTGTTATCAAGGATATAGATCTGATTAAAAAAAGAATCTCACTTAGTATGAAAGATGCTACTGGTGATCCATGGTCCACAATTGATAATAAGTTTGAAGCTGGAAAAATCTATGAAGCCCAGCTTGAAAAAAGAGAAAATTTTGGATTATTCCTAAAGCTTGAACCAGGTATTACAGGCCTTCTACCAAAATCTAAAATGAGATCTGCTGAAGATCCTAAAATTTTTGACAGATTAAAACCAGGCGATAGTGTGCCTGTAAAAGTTCTTGAGATTAATAAAGCTGACAGAAAAATTCTGCTTTCACCACCATCTGAAGAAACAAACTCAGACTGGAAAGGTTTTGTAAAGAAAGACAGCTCATCACTCGGTTCTTTAGGTGACCTGTTACAGGAAGCAATGAACAAAAAGAAGTAGTAATTTGTACAAAAAACTGTAAATAATTTAAAAGCACTTATTTTTTTAAGATAAGTGCTTTTTTATTTCTATAAATTTCCATTTTCTCATAAAAAAAGTTATAAAGCATATTGAGGGAACCTTTAATAATTAAAATTTTGGATGAAAATCAGATTATAAAAGCTTTTAGTTTTATAAAATCTCTGCATTTCAAAAAATAACGAGCCGATTTTATTACAGTTTTTTTTGGAAATAATAAATGTATTTCGCCAAAAGAGAGGTTATTAGAGATTCCCTTGAGTGAATCTAATAACAAGAGGTTTTGATGTCATTATCTAAGAAGGTTGGAATAGCTTCGATAATTATGATGCTTTCTGCATTATTCAGTAGAGTTGCGGGACTCGTACGGGAGATCTCAATAGCACACATCGGAGGAGCTGATGCAGCTGTTGATGCTTATCAAATAGCATTTATGCTGCCTGAAGTACTAAACCACGTTCTTGCAAGTGGTTTCTTATCTATAACATTTATTCCAATATTCTCATACTACCTGGAAAATAACAGAGAGGCAGATGGCTGGAAAGTATTCAATAACATACACAACATATTCTCATTATTATTGATCATTCTTATTTTAATAGCTGAAGTATTTACACCACAAATCATTAAAATCCTGTCTCCTGGTACAAAAGACCCTGAAACTATTAAAAAAGCAATTACAATGACCAGAATTATTTTACCTGCACAGCTTTTCTTCTTTTCAGGAGGACTTTTTATGGCTGTTCAGTATGCAAAGGAGAAGTTTTTCATACCTGCTCTGGCACCTGTAATTTACAATCTAGGAATTATTTGTTTTGGCCTTCTTTTAAGCAATATATGTGGAATGGAAGGATTTTCATGGGGTGTGCTTGCAGGATCTTTAATTGGGAATTTCATAATTCAACTATATGGTGCTAAAAAAGCTGGTTTTAAATTCAGTATGCAACTCAATTTGAAAGACTCCGAGTTAATCAGGTATTTTAAAGTATCTATGCCGTTAATGGTAGGAATCTCAATGTTTTTCTCAACTGAACTCTTTTTTAAATTTTTCGGTTCATACCTTGATCAGGGAAGTATATCAAAGTTAAATTATGCCATGAGAGTTATGCTTATTTTAGTGAGCCTTTTTGGACAAGCCGTTGGCGTTGCATCTTACCCCTATCTTGCAAAACTTGCAGTTGAAAAAAACATAAAAAAAATGAACGAACTCATAAATGGGACTGTTAAGTATTTAGGCGTTGTAATCCCCTTTTCTGTATTGTTTATGATATTGAGAAAAGAGATCATTTTTGTCCTTTTTCAAAGGGGAGAATTTAAAAGCTCAGCAACAATGATAACATCTGAGATACTTTTGTATTTAATGATTGGAACTTTTGCCTTTGCAGCTCAAACGGTTGTTGTTAGAGGATATTATGCTGTGCAAAATACACTTCTACCAGCATTGTTAGGAACCATTTCTGCATTTTTAAGTCTTCCAATATACTACATTTTTATGAAAAAAATGGGAGTTAATGGTGTTGCTCTTGCTGTTTCTGTTTCTGCAATAATTCAGGTTCTCCTGCTATATTTAATATGGAACAAAAAAACCTCAAATAAAGATGCTTTAAAAGTAATTTATTTCTATGGTAAGATAATAGTTGTTAGTGTTATGATTGGTGTCGGCTTGTCATATTTCAAAAGTTATTTTCTCATTAATATTGATACCAATTCATTTGCAGGTTGTGTTTTTAATGGAATTATAATCTCGGCTCTCTTTATAACTCTGTTAATATGCTCATCCAATCTCCTTGGCATTAAAGAGGTTAATGAGGTGATATATAAAATATTCAGTAAATTCATAAAAAAGAAGCAAAATGAATAAAAAAATACTATTCACAGATCTTGATGGGACTTTAATCGGTTCTGATGGGAAAATAAGCGAAAAAGATATTAAAACACTCGAATATCTTGGAGAAAAAGGTATAACCAGAGTAATCGCAACAGGAAGATCTCTTTTCTCATTTCAAAAAAGTGTGAAAATAAAACTGCCTATCGATTATATGATTTTTTCAACGGGTGCTGGAATCTGTGAATATCCTGATATGGAAAGTTGTATTATTAATCAGAAAAACCTAACAGGTGAAGACGTTAAAGAGATCGTCAGGGTTTTTGAAGATCTTGGACTTAACTATATGGTCCATGAGAAAGTTCCCAATAACCACATATTTCACTACAAGCAAATAGGAAAAGCCAAAGATTTTGATCACAGATTGAAAGTCTATTCAAAATATGCAAACAGGATTAACAGCAATTTTCATTTTAATGATTCAGCCCAACTCCTTTCAATAGTAGATAATGACCCAAATGATGAGATAATAAATAAAGTTCGCGAAAGCCTTCCTGATTACAATGTTATAAAGACAACATCTCCATTCGATGGGAAATCTCTGTGGATTGAAGTTTTTCCAAATAATGTATCAAAAAGCCATGCTGCTAAATGGTTAACTGAAAAAATTGGATTATCTAAAGAAAACTCACTTGCCATAGGAAATGACTACAATGACCTCGATCTCCTTGAATGGGCAGGTAAATCTGTTGTTGTCGAAAATACTCCTTTAGATATGAAAAATAAATTTTTTACAGTAAAATCAAATGAAGAATCAGGCGTCTCCGAGGCCATAACTGCCTGGCTTCAGAATACAATATAAAGCCTTTTTAAAACATAAATACAGACACTTAAACTGTTACGATTTGCATTATTTGCTTTTTTGGTGTATTTTATAAGAAGGTAATCATAAAGGAGAAAAATTATGGCTATTAGCAATGTAAATTCATCAGCACCATATCTAAATGAAACCACTGGAATTAAAAGAGATATCCAGGCAGAAAGACTCAAAGAGGAAGTTAAGGAAGACTCATATAAAGTGGAGATATCTCAGGAAGCAATGGATAAACGAAGAATAGCTCAGGAAGCGACATTGAAAGCATCTGATGCTAACAAAGATCGTGAAGCACAAGCTGAAAACAAAGATTATGAGCCTGCTTCGTCATTGGATAATGAAGAATTATCGGGTTAATTTATACTATTTTAAGAAATTTTAAAGATTATCTGTAATTGAAAACCGTTAGAGTTTCTAACGGTTTTTTAATTTTAAACATTGCTAATTTTTGATACATTATAAAAAGAAGAAAATATCAAAAAAGTCAGCTTTATATGTTTAGTTGTAAACTACATTTAGAGTTGCAGATCCAGTATAATCCTGAGCATATTGATCCGCATTTACATGAGCAGTAGCTCCAACCCTTATTTCATATTCTGGAAGTAATGTAACCGATGTTGATAAATTGAAATTATTTACAGTAACATGTTGATCAGAAAATGTAGATCCAATCATTGTAATTGATGATTCAACGATACTCAAAGATACGCTAGCTTGGTCATCTCCAGTAATATTAAACTCTGCAGATCCTGTATCACCAGGAGCTATAGTAACCATTTGATCAATGCTGCCAATTAGTACAGTTCCAAAACTTAATGCCTGAACTTCTGTTATTGTCATTTCTTTTCTTACTTTCAATGATACATCAAATGATTCTTGTGCAGAAAAAGTATTACATACAAATACAATAGTTAAAA
The DNA here is from genome assembly GCA_024226555.1 of Desulfobacterales bacterium. Taxonomy (GTDB): domain Bacteria; phylum Desulfobacterota; class Desulfobacteria; order Desulfobacterales; family JAAELO01; genus JAAELO01. Next base: position 46,238 of record JAAELO010000039.1, read on the forward strand.
CGATGGATAAAAAAACAATTCTTTTCATTCTGTTCTCCTTTTGAGTTATATATTAAAATTTGAACATAATTAAATATTTTAATTGAGTGTAGTGTCAATTAAAATATTCACTAGTACAAATAAGTATGTAGTTAATTTTGAAAAAAGGTTATGTAATTGAAATTTTCTTTAATTTCATGATATAAAAGAATAGATTGAATAACTATTTATAATTGCTATTAAAGTTCAAAAATGAACTTTAATATTGCTAATAAAAAAAAATATTTTGAATTTCATGAAATAAAATAGAAATATTATAAAATTTGCATATTTTAAAGAGTTAATAAAACCTATAGTATTAATATCGGTTTTTTGTTTCTTACAATTTTGACTATATTTTTACTGGAAGTTACTGAGTAAATATACTTTTAATCGTTTTCAGCTCATTATAAGGTATTTTATGCGGTCGAAGACAGAACACCACGGGTTTACCCGTGGATGAATGAGCCCGGAGGTGGTATGGTACATTTATGGAATATACCAAGACAGCTCATAGCATTATCTTAAATATCATACAGTTTGGGTGTGTAAATACCGCCGAAGGATCCTGAATCCTGGAGTATGTGGATATTTAAATAAGCTTTTACCGAAGCTAACGAGGAGTATGTCCGGCGTTATTATAGAAACGATTGGCTTTGATAAAGATCATTTACATATGATTATAACGATACCACCTAAATACAAGATTTCAAGTGTTATAGGTCAATTAAAAAGTCAATCGGCTTCTCAATTAAGAAAAAAATATTCATGGTTATCAGAAGTATATTGGAAAGAAAATATTGTTTGGTCGCCGGGCTACTTCGTCAGTAGCGTAGGGATTGATGAAGATACAATTAGAAATTACGTTGAACATCAGGGGGAACAGGATTCAGGTCAACTTCTCCTGAAGTTGTAACAGAAAGAACCCCGGGCTTGCCGGGGGAATCTATGCTTGATTTCCCGAAATTCGAGAAGTTTTGGGGATGCAGTTATTATTTTGATGCAAATACAAGGGGCATAAAGCCCTAAAGTCGTATGGTTTACTACTACGAAGGGCTTTTAACGATGTATTTGCAGTGAAATAATCAATTGCTTAAAATGAAAATAGTTGATCTTCAGTAATAATTTCAATTCCTAATTTTTCTGCCTTGATATACTTGGAACTGGAACTTTTTTCATTACATACAAGAAAAGAAGTATTTTTTGAAACAGTCTTAGTACTCTTGCCACCCCTATCTTCAATAAAAGTTTCAATCTCTTTCCTTGGCTTTGAAAGCTTTCCAGTTATTACAAAGGTCTTTCCTGAAAGTGAAAGATCTCCAGAATCAACATCTGACTGCTCAGGCATATCTTCAACCTCAATACCAAGTTCCTGAAGTTCAGAAAGCATTTTCCAGCCATGATCATTTAAACCATTTAATATCTGTTCTGCCAGAATTTCTCCAATCCCTTTGATGCTAACAAAATCTTCATACTTCATCCTCTTTATAGCTTCTATTGTTCGCATCTCTTCAACAATAAGCTTGGAAACTCCCCTTCCAAGACCTTCAATTCCAAGACCCTTAAGAAAAGTAACAATATCCATCGTCTTACTGTTCTGAATATTCTCAACAATTTTTTTAGCAGATTTATCCCCAAGCTTTTCAAGACCTGAAATATCGCTTTCTTTAAGCGTATAGAGTGACTTAATATCCGTTACAATTTTCTCATCATAAAGTTTACCAAGCGTTCCATCACCAATATTCTCAATACCAGTTGTTTTTATCCAGTTAGCAATCTGTCCATATAGTTTTGATTTACACACCTGATTGTAACAGAAAAGATCAACCTCAGTTTCATTCATTTTAACTTCAGTGTCGCAGATAGGACAAACCTTTGGAACATCATAAATTCCATTTTTCTTTATAGTTCTCTCATGTTTGGGAATTACTTCACCGGATCTTGTTATCTCAATCTCACATCCAATATTAAGATCGTTATCAGCGATATATTTTACATTATGAAATGTAACTCTCTGGACTGTTGCACCTGAAAGCTCAACAGGTTCGACAATTCCAACAAATGTTATTTTTCCTGTTCTTCCAACATCCACTATAATGTCTTTAACTTTAGTAAAGGCAGTATCAGATTTAAATTTATAAGCGAGTTTTCCCTTTGGGTGATGTCCGGTAAACCCTCTATCAATCTGATTTTCAATAGAATCTACAGAAAAAACAAGGCCATCTGTTAAAAACTCATATTTTTCAATAGCTTCAGCATATCCATTTATAAAATTTGTTACATCATCTTCATTTTCAACCATGCAGAAAAGAGGGGTTACAAATTTTTCGCTATTTAGTACAGATATTTTTTCCTCTTCTGTTTTTATATTTGAATCTTCGCAAAAGATTTCATAACCGATAAAATCAAGATATTTACAAAGATCAAGGTCAGTCTTTTTATGAAGAAGTCCAGCGACTATATTTCTAATAGATTTTGGTTTTGAAAGTTTTCTCTTTTCCATCTCAACACAAAGATCATCAAAATTGTTTTTTGTGATACAAACTTCACCCCGAATCTCAAGGTCTTTTCCTTTTAGTTCCTTAGATTTAAGCTCTTTAGGGATATTTATATATTTAAAGTATTTTGTAAGGTTTTCACCATAAATTCCATCACCACGTGTTTTTCCAATTTTAAAAGCACCTTTTTCATAGATAAGTGATGCTGAGCTTCCATCCATCTTGTAAGTTACAAAGCATTTTTCACCTTCCATCCATGAGATAACATCTGGAATCTCTCTGGATTTTGAAAGGGAAAGCATGGGCTTATCATGTTTAATCTTGTCTTCCATAACTTCAAAACCAACAAGGGCTAATGCATATGAATCCGGATTAAGAGCCTTTAATTCATCTTCAAGTTTGTCAAAATGTTCATCGGAGATCTCAGCTTCACCTTTGTAATATTTTTGCTTATGGTAAATTACAAGATCTTCCAGTTCTTTTTTTCTCTTTAAAGACATAGTCTTCAGCCCTTTATTTTTTTTATACGACCTTTAACAGGCCACCAATAATTTATAACCTAACAACTTTAAAACAGAGAAAGTTTTATATCAAGTCAATATAGAAAGTACCAATGAATATAATCACATTCCAAACAATTTGACAAAAAAAAGTATATGTTTAAATTTTGAATGGGAATAAAATAAAATTACTGAAATTAGGAGAAGTCATGCGTTTAGATAAATTTACAGTAAAATCAAAGGAGTTGGTCGCATCTTCACAGCAGATTGCAAACGATTATTCAAATCAGCAGATAGAACCCGTTCATATTTTTATTTCAATGCTAACAGAGCAGGATGGTATTGTAACCTCCATACTTAATAAAACAGGTGTTTCAATACCTCAGATTGAAGCTGAAGTTGAAGATTTAATAAACAGATTACCAAAGATATCAGGTTCCCACACAGAACCATACATTTCAGTAGATCTAAAAAAAGTTCTTGATAATGCTTTCACAGAATCAGCAGATATGAAAGATGAGTATGTTAGTGTTGAACACATATTGCTTGCTCTTACAGCTATTAAAAAAGGTGACCTTAAATCAGTTTTTCAAAAAAATGGATTATCAAGAGTTAATATCCTGAAAGTACTGATGGAGGTTAGGGGAAACCAGAGAGTTACAGATCAAAATCCAGAAGGCACATATAATGTCCTTGATAAATATACAAGGGATCTTACAAAACTCGCAAGATTAGGAAAGTTAGACCCGGTTATAGGTAGAGATGAAGAGATAAGAAGAATAGTTCAGGTTTTATCAAGAAGAAGAAAAAATAATCCTGTTTTGATCGGAGAACCAGGAGTTGGTAAAACCGCAATTGTAGAAGGATTAGCGGGTAGAATAGTGGCTGGAGATGTTTCATCAACACTTATTGATCGAAAAGTTTGTGACCTTGATATGGGAGCACTCATTGCAGGAGCAAAGTACAGGGGAGAATTTGAAGAGAGATTAAAAGCTGTTCTAAAAGAAGTAGAAGAGAGTGATGGAAATATTATACTTTTTATTGATGAACTCCATACTTTAATTGGAGCAGGAGCGGCAGAAGGTTCAATAGATGCATCCAACATGTTAAAACCAGCCCTTGCAAGAGGTACCCTGAGATGTATTGGCGCAACAACAATTAATGAATATAAAAAGTACATAGAAAAAGATGCTGCATTCGAAAGAAGGTTTCAGCCAGTAAGAACCAGTGAACCATCAGTTGAGGATACGATATCAATCCTTAGGGGACTTAAGGAGAAGTACGAAGTTCACCATGGTGTTAGAATTAAGGATTCTGCGATAGTTTCAGCAGCAACACTGTCAAATAGATATATTTCAGACAGGTTCCTACCCGATAAAGCAATTGATTTGATAGACGAATGTGCCAGTAAACTACGTATTGAAATAAGCAGCATGCCCATGGAAATAGACGAAATTGATAGAAAGATAATTCAGGCTGAAATTGAAAAAGAAGCCCTCAAAAAAGAAAAAGATGATTTGTCACTAAAACGACTTGATGTTATTGAAAAAGAACTTTCAGAAATGAAAGAGACAATCCACGGAATGAAAGCTCACTGGCTAAATGAGAAGGAAGCCATTAAAAAAATAAGTGACATCAAAGAAGAGATCGAAGATCTGAAAATTAAAGAGCAGAACGCAGAGCGTGATGGTGATTTAGCAGTTGTCGCAGAGATAAGGTATGGAAAACAAAATGAGCTTCAGGATAAACTAGAAGAAGAAAATAGCAAACTCCAAAATCTACAGTCTACAAAAAAGATGCTAAAAGAGGAAGTTGATGACGAAGATGTCGCAGCTATAGTTTCAAGATGGACTGGAATACCAGTAGAAAAGATGCTCCAGGGTGAAATGGAGAAGCTCATAACTATGGAGGATTATTTAAGAAAAAGAGTAATAGGTCAGGAAAATGCCCTGAGAGCAGTCTCTGACGCTGTAAGAAGGTCAAGAGCAGGGCTTCAGAGTTTTGATCGTCCAATTGGAACATTCATTTTTTCAGGGCCAACAGGTGTAGGAAAAACCGAATTGGCAAAAGCTTTAGCAGAGTTCATATTTGATACAGAGCAATCAATAATTAGAATAGATATGTCGGAGTATATGGAAAAACATTCAGTAGCAAGACTTATTGGTGCACCTCCAGGATATGTCGGTTATGATGAAGGTGGATATCTCACAGAATCAGTCAGAAGAAATCCATACTCTGTAATACTTCTTGATGAGATAGAAAAAGCGCACCCGGATGTCTTTAATATACTCCTACAAATATTAGACGACGGGCGAATGACAGATGGAAAAGGAAGAACAGTTGATTTTAAAAATACGATTATAATCATGACATCAAACCTTGGTAGTAAAGAGATCACAGAAGCACATTTTGACCAGAAAGATATTGAAGAGAAAGCTTTTAAAGCCTTCAGAGAGAACTTTAAACCTGAATTTCTTAATAGAATAGATGAAAACATAGTATTTAAACCACTTGATTTTGAAGAGATAGAACAAATAGTGAAGATTCAAACAGACCTCCTATCAAAAAGAGTTGCTGAAAGAGAAATCTCTATCAAATTTGAAAAAGAAGTGATAAACTTTCTGGCAGAAAAAGGTTTCGACCCAATCTACGGAGCAAGACCACTCAAAAGAGCAATACAGAAATATATAGAAAATCCATTAGCAATGGAGTTATTAAAAGGAAGCTTTAAAAACAATGAAGAAATTATTGTAGATACAGATGATAAAGGTGATTTGGTGTTTAGAAAATCTTTGAAAGGTATTAAAATTAAAAACTCCTCCGGAGGCTCTCCCGAGAGGTAAACTTTTGAAAAGTTTAATAAACAGATATTAAAAAAAATAGAAGTAAGCGAATGGTTGTCATTCCTGAGAATAAAATACTACAAATGTAAGTGTTTTAACGTAACCTGCAAAAACCGTTTACAAAATAAAAGTATGCGTATAAACTGATTCTTCATATTTTAAATAACGGGAATCTCTAATAACTGTCTTTTGACCGAACTACTGCGTTTTTGAAAAAAATAACTGTAGTAAAATCAACCCGTTGTTTTTTTCTCAGCCTTGTATTTCAATCAAAATCCTAATTATTAGAGGTTCCCTA
>JAAELO010000040.1 GCA_024226555.1 Desulfobacterales bacterium
CATAGACTCAAATTAACGTACTGCTGTTCAACAAAATGCGAGGCACTCGCTGTGTTTGCGAACACTTTTCAGCAGGCCACGTGACTATCACGGTGCCGCGTCGTTTGGCGCTGAACAAAAAAACTCTCGCATTTTCGCCACGGTACCGCGCAAAAAACTTCATAAACATCGATCAATTCCCTGAGAAATATTTTTTCGGTTTTTTAAATTCCTTGTGAAGAGCTTAGTGTGACGTGTTGTAATGAGTTATTTTAAATTAAATTGCGCATGAGATAAGTGCGACGCGATGTTCCTGAAAGAATTTCTTGCATTCTTCCGTATGTTTCCGCTCCGTATAACTAGCTTTTTCATGTCTATACCCAGGTCAGTTCGCGTGGAATGAGCAAAATTCAGATACATGCCGCGCATGTGAACCACAACGCGCTTATTGGATTTTCATGTGGAAGGTAATGCCGCAGGAATGTCCAATTTTGTTGATGCGGAAGAAAAACGTGCGGTTCGACTGTTCCGCACGAAAAAAAAAGTCCTTTGGTTTTAGTGTAATTTTTTTTGAGCGGTTCAGAAAATTCAAAAACCGCATACTTTCAAAATGCGATATGCACATATAAGTTTACGGTAGGATACAAAAAAAATGGACCACTTCTATGCCACGTCGTCTTCTTTGCCGAAGAAAAAATGACACGGTATGCAGCACACTTGCAAGTTGCTGCACGGTGGCTTCATACAGCAAACCACAACCAGCAAAATCACAAAAAATTTTAAA
>JAAELO010000041.1 GCA_024226555.1 Desulfobacterales bacterium
TGTAAATTTTGATTTTTTTAAGATATTTTTTTTTCGAAAATCTTGATATCTTAAAAATTGAGGGTCTCTAACATAAAAAAAAGTTTTTAAGCCCCTTAAAACTGTTTTAAGATATCATAAATTTATGAAATTTTTAAGGAATTTCCATCTTAAAAACCACTTTTTAAGATGGATTTGCGCCTGTTCATCGGCCTGTTCCGCCTGTCCACCGCAAGTTCGGCCCTCCTGTTAATTCTTTTTTTCTTCAAGAAAGTTGACTTCTATCACTTAGTCATCGTTTTGGATGTATTTGCTCGCTTCGATTATTTCGTTTGATGAATTGCCCTTGCTCACAGGAACAGGTAAATGACAACAAGCACGGAAAAGCATACATGGGAGCAGAAGGTACGTGCATGGGAGGAAAAGGGACAAGCAACATGCAAAAGGAACAGGCTAGCAAAAAGGAACAGGTGAGGAAAAGGAACAAGCAATGAATAAGGAGTTAGCGAGGAAAGGGAACAAGCAATGAAAAAGGAACAGGCAAGGAGAAGGAACAAGCGGAGAAAAAGGAACATGCGAGGAAAACAGACCGCGGCGCGAGTACAAAAGGAACAAGCGACGGAGAAGGAACATGTGAGGGAAAGGAACAA
>JAAELO010000042.1 GCA_024226555.1 Desulfobacterales bacterium
AAACAGTCCCGACATAACCGACATTAAAACCGTTATGCGGTTTACGCACTATGCCGGTTAAACGTTCAAAATCAGTTGCGCCATAGACCATTCCTGTTTTATCAATTTTTTCCCGGGGCGGCAGGTTTTCAAATACAGGCCGTTCGTATGTATACGGACTGCAGGCCAGTGCATAGTCAGCAAAATCAACAAGTTTTTTAGTAATAATCTGAGGCGCTGTCTCACCCCCCACGTGAAACCAGATAATCAATCTCATTTCAGGTAATTCTGATCTCAAAAACTCATAAATTTCAGGCGTATTCCACCAGCTTAAATGGACAATATCAGTATCTTGTATCATCCGAAAAAGAGCATTCCGGTCTTCCGGAACGTATACGGAAAGGCCTGCATCTTCGGTCAGTTTGACCATGTGGGGATCCGCCGGAAGCAAAGATGCGATGCTGTGATGAATCTGACCTGACCTGCCGGAATATTTTGCAAGCGCAATCACAGCTCTTGGCCCACCGCCTGAAGCGAGGCTGTGAACGATATGCAATACTTTAATCATTTAGATTCTCCTATTAATGATCGGTTTTTCTGTACACCCTGATCGTTGAAAAAACCCCTGGAATGATGGGCAGATAGGACTGCGTCTGTGTGGGGTCTGTGGGGTATAAAAGCGGAATATCGATTATTTCACACGCAAATTTTTCTTCCATCAGTTCCTGACAGGCTTGTCGAATACCGGGTTCACGGCCGGCATGGTGGAACAGAATTGCGTCTTTGTTTTCTTGTTTAAGAGGAGGCAAATAATCATGAAAAAGCATTATTCCGCCGGGAGCAAGAAGCGGATAATAATCAATAATATCCCTTTTTACACCTTCGTATGTATGATCCCCGTCAACAATAATGAATTCAGGGAAATTGCCGTCCTTTTCAAATATTTCTTTTAAAACCGGGACTGCTTGATGCGAAAGCATCTGCAAATGTTTAATATTGCATTTCAGGCGACCAAGTGTTTCAGAAAATTGATTGTGCATGGCAGGTTCAACTGAAAATCCGTTCAATTGATGCGATATATTTTTTAATGCATTGTCAATGATCATTAACGAAGCGCCGGCATAGGAACCAATTTCTATAAATCGCACCGGATGTGAAAGACCGGGAAGCAATTGCCTTGCCGTGTAGTACAATTGGAAACGCTCATTCGGAGACATTTGACTTTCAACTCCTTTGGAAACCGGATCATCATGCCAAAATGCCTGTTCCCATTCTTTGGAAACCGATGGATTTAACGGGAATTTGTCGGGTTTTGAAAACCATACGCCTGTTCCATCGATCGGATTTATATTGAATGTATTTTTTCTGTCATCTTCGAATTCATGGACGGCTTTCCTGCATCCCTCCCAATACCCATAGTCATCCACCTGAAAAAAGCCGTCATTGACAACCTGATCATACAAAGAAGTTAAAATCACTTTTGTTGATTCATACCAGTCTCCATCCAGATGGAGGAGCGAAAGGACGCCGACGGCATTCCGCATCTTCGCCAACGAATCCTGAAAATACCCTTTTACAGTTACGACGAAATCCGATACTCCCAGCTTGACACATAATTCCCTGACACTGTCTTCATTGGCAGCACATGTGCCGGTTCCCCATCCTGTTGTATCTGCTGAGATACTGTTATGAGTATCATGCTGTGTGGGTTCGGGCATACCTTCAAATGAGTCAAATGCATACAACAGGCGAGGCTGGTGGGTGTATCGTTTTATTACCCAGGCAAGCAATGCCGTTGATCCGCCTGCCGCGACACCGCATTCAACGAAATTTCCAGGTTTGTTGCCTATGCAAATCTGTTTCGCGTGAGAAAAGAGTGAAAAAAGACGTTCTTCACTGAGCATGGTGTAAGGTCTGACAACCTGTAATAAATCCTGAAATTCAGTATCGCCGACGCATCCGGAAATTGCCTGGGGCCATTGTTTAATAATTTCATCAAGCATTTTTCCCGCTTCCAAATTTTCAGGGAAATATCGAAGCTCTTCCTTTAACGATTCTCTTGCGGAATCCGGCTGGTTTATTTTTATAAAACAATGTGCTCTCAGGTAATCAATTCCCTTCATGGGACATTTTAAAGCCTTTGCGGTATTGAGTAACTCAAAGGCCTGATAGATATCTCCTTCCTCATTTATCAGAACAAATGCCTTATTTAATATTTTCGCAATTTTTTCTTTAATATCCAATTCATTCGTATGGAAATTCGTATTTTTTTCTTCAACATGTTCATCAGACAGCTCAGTCAATAACAACTTTGCTTTTTGGTGGCCGGGAAACGTTGTTATCAGTTCGTTCAGTGTATCTATAGCATCATCTGTATGGCCAATCCTTGCAAGTGCAATTGCCTTTCCATATTTCAGGCCGGGCATATCAGGAAATACAGGAATTGATTGATCAAATAATTTTAATGCATTCAAATTATCTTTTTCATTCATCAAATCAATAGCCTGATTTATTATTTTGCTTTGATCATTTATCTGCATCGTCGCCATTAGATTTTTATTCCCTTAAATAAACCCTATTGTTGCAAAAGTCTGTGACGTTTCAGTTCCAAGGCATCAAGGGTGAAGCTGTAGTAACATACCGCGAGCCCTTGATAACGCAGGAAGTGAAATGTCACAGGCTTTCCCGTAGGGTAATAAATATGATGTTTTTATTCAAACTCTGGATATCACTCATAGTGAATTCCTGTAATATAGCCGAGCTACCCGTAAATGTTTTTTTTTTAATCTTTTTTAACATTTTATTATATTTATTATGCAACATTAGGGTAAATTGATTAGAACCTTAATTAAAGGGTGCAACACAAAAAAGTTGTAATATCAAGCAGCCATTGGCAAATCTTCTACAATGTTATTGTTAAACATGTTTCTTACGATGTTAAGGGCTTTACGGCAAGCATTTCTCAGTTTACCTGTTAGAACTAAAGATCGTAGGAAAATTATTTTTTCTGCATTTTCCCTCTTCCAGAACATACCAGCACCCTTGATGCGGAGATTGATGACACGTCGAATTGCACTTTCAACAGTTCCACTACCAGTTGGCAGACCATTATTCCTGAATGTTTTGTATTGAAACTTAGAATGGTCTCCGAAATAATCGTCAAGCTTTTTTAAGGCTGCCTTTGGGGCTTTCCTTTTGCCTATCAGTTTTTCTCTGACCAAGCTATCAATTTCGCATATATTACCGTTCCATAATAGATCTTTAATTTGGCAGTTCATTTTTTTTGTTTTCTTTTTTGATAGCTTCAGTGCCTCAGATATTATTTCTGTAACTACACTGATATTCTGCTTTGCGTGCGTATAGTCCAGGATGCGTTTGGCATTGTTCAGACCTAAGTCAATGATGAGTTTGTCGATTCTTGGCCAGATGCCCTTTCCACCATCAGCACTGAATACAATTTCTGCAGTCTCGTTAATATTAATTTGCAAAAGATGCTGCTTGAGTAGTTCGAAAAAATCATTCATACTGCCACATGATCCGTCGATAATAGGACTGATGGATTTTATTTTTTTACCATTATCATCAAATTGGCTGATTGTTAGCAGTCTTGGCTCAACCCAATCGGAATGAAAACCTTGTCTTTTTTGACCATTTTTACGTTTGCCACGCTTTGCGCGGCGTTCCCGGAAACGACCTCCGTCGACGCAAATCAAAATCTTGATTCCAGGTTTTTGCCAAGCCTCCTCAGCAAAACAATCAGTCCTGACACTCATAGCCAAATTGGAAAAACGCTGGGTTAAATTCTGCAGAAGGTTTTGATTCATCTTAATTCCAAAACCACGTAAAGCATTTGCAGCAACTTCGAATGATGGACAAAGAACAGCCATTGATAAACAAATCTCAATTAGTGCAGGACTGACTCTTTTTATAATACCAAGCAATTCAAGTCCAAGGTGCCTCAAAGCTCCTTTATGTCGTTTCGGAGACCGGCCTTTTTTTTTGACCTTGACTTCAGAAAAACAGGTGAGAGGATTTCCCATTTTTCACCAGATTTAAGTTGTATCTTAATCAACCGGAAACCAAAGAACTTACAGGCACATTTAGAACCCCAAGCTTTCAATATTTGAAGAAATGACGTGCTGGATAAAAGGGACTTGAGTGTGTTTACAATTTCACGTTCCGCTATTTCTTGATATTTATTGTATATGCTTTGCTCATAATTTGCAAAGTCATCCATTCCAAAAACTGAATCTATTACATTTGCCACTGCCATAATCTTTTCCTTTCATAGCTGTGGCCTGCCTTTTTACTATTACGATTCGGACTGTAACAGATCTCTAAAATCCCGTTCCAATGGAAATACCCATATATTCTTTATCGGTACCTTGAGTTTTCTATTACGATCCTGGCGACTTCTTCCTTTAGTTTTCCCAATTTTTTGCCAGTTTGCTGCTTTGTAGCAGGTTCCGATATAGCGTGTTGTATCAACAAATGTTTCAACTAAGACTATATCGGTCCCATAGCGATGCCTCCAGTCCTTTGACAGACGACGAAGACAAGCTCCAAGAGCATAGCTGGCAAGATTAAAAACATCAATCCATGGTAAAATTAAAAATCGAGTATTATTGCAAATTGAACCAAGATTTTTTTCCCGATTAGCAATTGACCAACCAATCCATTGGTCTCGATCTGCCGATTTCCATGCAGCAGCTCCAAAAAGCAGGCACCCCAGAAAACGATCATTAGGCCCAAGGATCAAATACTTCATGTTCTGTCCAACCGGACGACTATAGCTGAGATAATGGTATTTCTTAATAAGGTAACTAAAAGCCTTCTCATATTCAACTGTACTTCTGGCATCAATTACTTTTATTGGCTTAAGTTTTGAAAGTTTACAGGATATAGGCTTTTTGTCTATTGCCACTGTTTCAATTACTGGAGCCTGTCCTGGGCCAGGACGTTGGCGAGGAGGAAGTTTTATTAAAAAGCGGGACTCTAATTTGCGGAGAAGTTCGCGACAGGCCATGTCTTTAAGTTGGCCATCTGGACGCCTCCAGTCCCATAGCTCACATAGCTCACGGGACAAACGAGATCGATTCCATGATGGATTCACTCCAAGAAGTATTCGGATCTCATTGACCTCAGTCTCTGTTAAAAGACGTCCTTGTATTTTTAACGGCCAGTTCATGGCTTTGTATATTATACATATCTCTTGTTTGAGTCCAGCTTTTTATTAAAAATTATGCAACTTTTTTGTGTTACACCCATTAAATCAGCGCCGTTTTTTATTAAATCCGATGCAAAGCAATGGCGGAACAGATGCGGATTGACAGGCGTTTTTATTTTTGCTGTTTTTCCGTATTTTTTAACCATCGC
>JAAELO010000043.1 GCA_024226555.1 Desulfobacterales bacterium
AAAAAAAAAAAAAAAAAAAAAAAAAAAAAAAAAAAAAAAAAAAAAGAAAAAAAAAAAAGCAAAAAAAAAAAAAAAAAAAAAAAACAAATGCAAAAACATGGAAGATGCACTACGAGGGTACCCATGCATGTGCTTTGAAAGGGGCCTCCCCTTTTTCCGACGTCCCCCCTTTTTTTTTCACAGCTGTTCCCCTCGAAAAAACATGAAAAAAACACCCACAGATCGAACGAAGACCGAAGACTTCAAAGTTTTGTGAATAATTACACTCATGACTGTCGCTGGTTCGAATTCCTGGAACGAGGATTGAATCAATCTTCTCGAACAATGATCGCTTCATATTGGCCACAATGGATCCGAGAAAAACATCAAAGAACACCAGAAATTTTCACACAACTCAATTTCAAAATGGTAAATAAAATTAAAACAATTCCCACTTTTTTTCACAACAAATCAAAATCACAAAAAAAAAGAACAATTTCCGCAATGTTCCGAATATGACCGACCATATCGCAAACAACGAATTATTATTACGTTTAACACAAAACACCAAAGAACAACGTTTAACCCACATAAACGTAACTCCCCTCCATCCTTCGCTGCCCTTCCCCCAAACTTGCGCCCTCCATATTATACAGTTAAACATAAATAGTATCGAACAAATCCCTGACAATTCCTTGACCATTTGTCAGAGTCTACTTTACATCAATTTATCCGCCAACCTATTAAACACACCTTCCATCCTATCCAACAAAATACGCAAACTTTTCCTCCTTTTTTCTACCTTCCCATACTTTGCGCTTTTTGCATGCGAAAAAAAGAAAACAAAACAAAAAAAGGAGAAAAAAATGAAATTTTTCCGTATTACCCTTATCACTTGTCGAACTTAATTTATCCCACAACCTATTCACAAAACTGCATGTCCATACCTTGCCAAATCTAGTTTTATTAGTTGCGTTTACATTTTTTTTTCTGGAATGCAGAAAATCTTTATTTTTTTTTGGAATTTTCCAAAAAGAATGCAAGCCATTGCAAAATAGAAGAATTATCCATTTCGAACGTACACAATTTAGAAATTTTGAAACTTGGAAATAATCAAATTTCTGATATTTCAAGGATTCGAGAATTACCAAAATTGAAGATATTACATTTAGGAAATAATCAAATCCAAAATGGCGCGTTCCGTCATAACTGTTTTTCGGCGGCACATCGACGGATCCCCCCCCCCCCGCAAGGGCTACGTCGCGGGTGTTTTATACCGTATATACGTGGAGAATGCGCCATTTAGAATCATTTGATTGGGACGCTTGAAAAATTCATTGGAACTTTGGAAGAATTAAATCTTTCTTCGAATAAATTGACTTTATTAAATGTCCGGATTTTTTTTAGTGGGAACCTTTTTGCGTAACATCATGCGCAGTTCGTCCTTATGCCCAGTGCAAATCGCGGTAGGAAAAGCACTTTCCGCGCATCATGGTTGGCAAAAAGGTTCCCACGAAAAACAAATCTGGACAAATATCCAAAATTTCTTAGATGTTTTCCAAAATTCAAAGACACTTTTTAAATTACAAATGGCAGGAAATACTGCTTTTTCCCCAGCAAAAAATGAAAAATTATCACCAGGCGACTCCGAAACTAAAACAAAAAAACAATTATTTGCCACTGAAAAAAATGCAAATAATCCAATTTTCCAAAAATATTTACAAAATGCAATTGAAAAATTGAGTTTTTTAAGGATAATCGATGGAATTGGAATTAATGAAACTTTGAGAAAACAAATTAAATTAGCGGGGGATGGCAAAAAAGTTGGGGATTTAGTTCGATCGATTACCGAAGAATATATGAAACTTTTTTTTCTTTCCTTTTGTTTTTGCCGTGCATGCCAACCAACAAAAAAAAAGATGCACTACGGGTACGGTGTACCTCCAGCGCAAAAAAGCAAGGCATTTGCCGAAATAAAGAATTTGACGTTTTGGGGAAAGGAATTTCGGAGAAGGTTTTCGGAACCATAAATTATTAGGAGTCCGATGTTTTTTTTATTTTCAGAACTTGCAAAAGCTTGCTTTTTGCGATTCACTTGGACATGACACGGCCTCGGGCACATGCGGAGCCTCTCTTATTTTCGCCAATCGTTCGTTTAAAGGCGTCACACTTTGAGAATGGGTTTTTTTCAGAGTATATAGTAAAGTCGGAAGGGCT
>JAAELO010000044.1 GCA_024226555.1 Desulfobacterales bacterium
GGAATCTATCATTTCCCACTCTTCTGCTACCTGGTTGAATCAGGTTTTGAGGTATTTGTTCTGAACCCTCTCATTACTGATTCTAACAAAAATTCTGGTATAAGAAAAGTAAAAACTGATAAAAATGATTCCTTACGTATTGCTAAAACAGGCTACACCCACGATTTAAAGGTTTCTTTGATCCCCTCGAATCTTGTTATTAACTTACGATCTTTATCTAGAGAATACTATAATCTCTCAGATGCTAAGACTGCTTATGTTAATAAGCTTCATAAAGAGCTTAGAATGGTATTCCCTAGTTATAGCAAGGTCTTTTCAAACCTTACTGGGAAAACTTCTATTTTGCTACTAAAGACTTACAAAACGCCTACAGCGATTTTGAATGCTCCTAAAGATGAAATAGTTTCTTTAATCGCTATAAATTCTCGCAAAGGTCTAAAATACGCAAATGAGAAGTATAACCAACTGATTAAAGCTGCTGAGCTTTCAAAATATTTTGGACAACATCTAGAATCTGTCTTTGATCTTGTTCAGCTCAATATAGAATTTATTGAAATTTACAATTCTAAAATTGAAAATATTTTAACCAAAATCAAAGATTTTACTATCAAGTATGAACATGAAAATTTCATACAGCAAATCCATTTACTTGATTCCATTAAGGGGATTGGCTTTATTTCAGCAGTTGCTTTAATGTGTGAAATTGGAGATTTTTCTGCTTTTTCAAAACCCAAACAACTTTACGCTTATTTTGGTCTAGATCCTGCTGTAAAAGAATCTGGTAAATTTAAAGGTACTAAAACATCCATGTCAAAACGTGGTTCAAGACTTGCTAGAAGAGTACTTTTTACTATTGCACTCGTTTCTGTTAGAGGCTCTAGATCAGGAACTCCAAATAATCCAGTTCTTCATGCATACTATGAAAACAAAAAACAATCTAAACCTAAAATGGTAGCTCTAGGAGCTGTTATGCATAAAATATCAAACATTATTTTTGCAGTACTTAGAGATAATGCTCCCTTTGTAATGAGAACGCCTGAACAACATAAAATGTGTCACAATACAAAATTATCAATAGCAGCATAATCCTGAAAAACAAATACTTTTCTTGCCAATGTTCGGATTTTGATTTGGCTTATTAAGCATGCAATTCTTTCTAAAATAATTTTTTACATTTTTTTATAAATTTTTATTGACTATTACTAGCTGGTCTTAAGTGTATAATTCAATTTATGAAAAGTGGTATCTAATTTCCTACTTCTTATTATGCAATCTAAACTACTCATTAGTATAGTTTAATTAAACCATCTAATACTATGGTTTAATGTGAAGGATACTTTCCTACCGCTGAAACTTCATAATGAAGATGTAGCGTAATTACTTTTTTTGCGTAACAGTTATTCATAGCTATGAATAATATATTAATAACTACACCCATACACACAAAATGGGTATATGGAACAA
>JAAELO010000045.1 GCA_024226555.1 Desulfobacterales bacterium
ATATATATTTTTTTATATCGCAACCAATCAAAAAAAAACAGGCAATACATGGAACCATACAATAAACATAACATATTTCTATCATCATATCTCAGATTACTTTGCAAGTGGGAAACCTCCAATTGCCACATCTTTACTCCATATGGGCCCCACAAAAACTAGAATAGAAACGAGGGGGGCTCTAAAAATCTCCTGTGAGACTTGTAAAAGGGAATTACGCGCGCGTAAAATGGCACTGTGTTGTTAATTTTCAAAAAAAAGGGGGCAGGCTACGGGAGATCGCACATAGGCTTTATACTTGCGAAACATGCGACTTTTGGACCCCCCTACTCAAGCTATTTCAGTTTTTGTGTCATATTGACGAATATGGATTTGTCACTTCCGAATGCGTGCGATGTATGGTTTCGCTCTTCCTTGCTTTTCTTTGGTTACGCAAATAAATGTAATACGACTTTTAAAAAAAAACACCCCCCAAAAAAGGCGACGATGGACGGATACGAAAATTGTCAGAATTTTTAAATATTTTAAAATTTATGGAAAATCTTGATATTTCGAGGACTTTCCCTTCGACTTTTTATAATTATACTCGGCAAATGCCAACTAATTTTTCTTTTTTAGCCATTTTAGGCGATGGAGCGCCGAGACCTTCTAAAACTTTAATGGGAAACAAAGAATTCCCTATATTCTATTTTGAAGGCGCTGGACCGAGCGAAAATCCTTTATTTTTATTGCCTCCTCGAAGTTTCATTTTATATAGGATGCATTTTGGCAAGGTCTCGTCCTTTCCCTCTCTTCTTTTCTCTCTTTTTTGAATTTTGTCAAACTTTTATAGAAAAAATATTAAAAATATTAAAAATATTTAGGAAAATTCCAGCAAAAGTTTTACATATGGTCCCGAAAACTATTTTTTCAAGGAACCCTTGGCAGTTTTCAGAGGCTCGGCCACCGGAATTGAGCCTCATCAGTTCCGTTCCTTGTTTTTTTTTCATTGCGACGCACTCCTCGCACAGACGCAAAAAATGTTTAAAAAAATTAAGATCGGGTTATCCGCCGTCGGAATGGCACCGTGCATGTCGAGCATTCGTTGTGCAAATGAGTTTACGATTCCCCACTTTATTAAATGCTCGAATAACCAGTAAAGTGAACCATGCCGACAAAGTGCCGGACCGTTTTATGGTCGAAAGCGAAGGAGTAAACGAGCAAAATTTCACGGGGAAGGAATACGTTCGTCAAAAAATGAAAAATATGGGTCATAAATTGACTTATTTATCTTCGGATATTCAAAAAAAGTTCCATTTTATTATAGTTTGCAATGGAAATAGTATAGCCGACCGTTTACCGGGGCAATTGCAATATGTACCGTTTCTCGACTTTCCACCCCTTCGGAAAGGGCGCCAAAAAAACTGCTTTTTTTCTCATTAATTTGGAGCGCCTTCGAAAAAAAGGGGGGAAGCGCGAGAAACGGGTTTTTCTCAATTCCAAAGGGCACTTCGGTCATATGAAAACATGTGCCCATAGCTTGAAAAGAATTGTTCAATTTTTGTTTTCTTTTTTTTTTCCTTCTTGGAATTTTTAAAAATTCTCCGCGAGCACGAATTTTTGCTTTTTTTTTTCGGACTTTTTCGCTTTTTTTTCTGCGCCTCTGGGAAATTGAAAAAAAATCAATCTCCCAGTGGTTTTTTCAAAAAGCTCCTCCTATGCCGTACCTGCGCACCTTCCAAGCATAGGC
>JAAELO010000046.1 GCA_024226555.1 Desulfobacterales bacterium
CCTGGGGATAGGCGGTCCTTCTCCCCCTTCCATAAACAATACTCATTCTTCTCCAATCATATCATAAACTCCATACTATATATCTTCTTCCATATCCAAGTGTCTGTGTGTGCGCCGATGCGCGCGCATGGGGAGAAACAAAAAAAGGGGGCACGCGACTCGCCAGAGCACATCAACAAACAAACTAATTTACCGAAGTCTAGAAGGTGTCCCACCTTCTTTTTAACCACTCAAACACGCACACAGACACCAGTTCTTCTATCCCTCACGTCCACAAGTGTCACACAGCACAGGATGGTACCAGCACCGTGCGATCAACGCAACGTGGCCAAGACACGCTGCCTCGTGGAAGGGGGACAGCTCTTTGCGTACAGAACTACGTACACAAATTGTACGCAAAACGACACAAGGAAGAGAGCTCGAGTGAGAGAGAGGCAGGGGGAGACTCAACTTGTGAGACTTCTTGTTGGTGGTGGGCCTTTGAATCCCTCCGTGACCAATGTAAACGTGGCTGGGGGGGGGGGTTGTTGTTTGTTGACGCTGGGTTGGCGTTGTTGTTGTTGGAGAGGTTGGATCCATTGCATTGCAGATGTGAACCCTCCTCAAATGATTGTTCGCCAATCGCCATAAACGGGACTGTATTGTGTACCCTGGAGCTCCAGTAGGGCACTCCTAAGAGTGTGTGTGGAGTCAACGAGCAAGGGTTGTGGTTTTCGGTGATCCTTGGATTCAGTGATCCTTGGCTGAAACGTGATCCTTGGCTGAAATCTCAAAGACCCCTTCATTTGCGCTCTGC
>JAAELO010000047.1 GCA_024226555.1 Desulfobacterales bacterium
ACTTCAATGTTAGGTCTTGGTTTCCGGGGGAGTCGCTAATAACTCCTTTTTTATCAAACCACAGTTATTCAAAAAAATTCTAATTATTAGAGGTTCCCTATAGTTTGTGATAACAAATAGATGATCAGAGTTGACCATTTTAATAAAAAAACTAAATTAATTGAATGAATAAAATTTCGAAAATGAAACGGAAATTACAAAAAATAAAAAGATATTTATTTCACATATTAGCATGTTGCATTTTATTAAAATAATTAAGGAGTCCAATCCATATCAAGACATTTTCTCACATAATTTTCTTTTAACTCTTTTATATAATTATCCATCGCTATTCGGCACTCTTCCTGCGTAACCTTATCTCTTAAAAGAGTCTCATCATAAGCAACTTTAAGAGGAGTATCATCAATAATTTCATGTTCAACAGAATCTTTGTCAGGCAGTGGCATATCTTTACTAACAAGTTCACAGCCAACAATATGAGCCTGTCTTGAAACAACTGATCTTGCAACATCTACATGTTCGGCTTCAACAATTTTATTTAGTAACACCTCATATCTGTCTATTGGGTTTTTCTGACTCCCGGATGTTGACGGGTCTGCAGACCATCTTTCAATCTGTCTATCTCCTCTTTGAAATAATGAGGTTAGAGTAGATTTTCCAAGATAGAAAATACAAGCTGAAAAAAATTCCCAGGTCTTGCCAGGTAGGGTTGTCGGTTCACGTCTCATTACGACCTCGCTTTAATCTCATTATTTGTTAGTTTGTAATTAACATTAATTCTTTGAAAATTATTAATTAGTTTTTCATATAATTGCAAATTTTAAAACGCTTTTAAAATTTAAAATGGAGGTTTTCGTGATGGAGAAATTTGATTTAGTACAACAATATTTAACAGATATGAATATGAGCATTCTTAAAACAGATGAAAAGGAAGAACTCTTCATCGTTGATGACGAAGATAATGGTATTAAAAATATGGTTATAGATTGTGAAGAACCGATACTGATTCTTGAACAAATTATTATGGATACACCTTCTGATAGTAATGAGTTTTACAGAGATCTTCTTCGAATGAACAGACAGTTGGTCCATGGTGCATTTGTACTGGATGAATCTGCATCGAAGGTTATTTACAGAGATACTCTGCAGATAGACAATCTTGATATGAATGAGCTTGAAGCTTCAATAAATTCTTTAAGTCTTGCGCTTTCAGAATTCGGTACAAAATTGATTTCATATGCACATTAAAAAACAATTTAAGAAAAGGAGATAATATATGTCATTTTTCAAAAGAGTATTTAAAATAGGTGAAGCAAATGCACACGACCTTCTTGATAAAATGGAAGATCCAATCAAAATGACTGAGCAGGGTATTAGAGATCTTAAAACAGATCTACAAGAGGCTATGAAGGCACTTGCTGAGGTAAAAGCAATATCAATCAGAACCAGAAAAGAGTCAGACAGTAACAAGAAACTTGCTGCTGATTTTGAAAGAAAAGCGATGCTACTTCTTAAAAAAGCCCAGGATAATAGTTTGGATCTTGCAGATGCAGAAAGACTCGCAACAGAGGCGCTTTCAAAGAAGGCACAACATTCTGAAACTGCTGTAAAACTGTCAGGCGAAGCTGAAAAACATGAAAAAATGGTTAATAACCTTCAGTCAAATGTAAACAAGATCAAATCTACTATCTCAACCTATGAGAACGATTTGACAACTCTGAAAGCAAGAGCAAAAACAGCTCATTCAACAAAAAAGATTAATGCTCAACTTGCAAAAATTGATTCATCAGGAACCATTTCTATGCTTGAAAAAATGAAAGCAAAAGTTGAAGAAGATGAGTCTCTTGCTGAAGCTTACGGAGAGATGAACACAGAAAAAACAATTGATGATGAAATAAACAGTGCACTTGGATCAGGAACAGATCTTGAAGCATCATCCCAGCTTGCAGATCTAAAGAAAAAGATGGGAATAGCAGCATAAAGAAAGAATTTTAAAGAAAAACCTTTAAATAAATTCATTTACCCCTCGCAATAACTTGCGAATCCTCAGGCGGAATCAGATTGGCTGATTCCGCCCCCCTTTTTTTGCCACTAAAAGATTGTTTTCACATATAATATTTGTTAAGTAGACACAAAAATGGATATAAATTATAATCTTCTGATTTGATAAAAAATAAAGGGTGATAAAAAATGGATAAAGGTCTTTCTGGTTTAAATCTTATTAGGCAGGGTAAAGTTAGAGAACTCTACGATTTTGATGATAAAATTCTACTTGTTACAAGTGACAGAATATCAGCGTTTGATGTAATAATGCCTGATCTGATTGAAGGAAAAGGTAAAGTGCTTACTCAGATCTCACTTTTCTGGTTCAAGCAACTTGAATCTATAGTTAGAAATCATATTGTTACTGCAAATGTGGATGAATTTCCTGAAGAGTGCAAACCCCACAGAGATTATCTTGAAGGTAGAAGCATGTTCGTCACAAAAACTGAGCCTTTGCCTATTGAATGTGTTGTAAGAGGTTTTATAACAGGTTCCGGATGGAAATCTTATCAAAATGACGGTACAGTTTGTGGTATCAAACTTCCAGAGGGACTAAAAGAGTCGGAACAACTTGCAGAACCACTTTTCACTCCATCAACAAAAGCAGAAGTTGGTGAACATGATGAAAATATAAGTTTTGAAGAAGCTGTAAAACTTATTGGTGAGGAAAAAGCAAATAAAGTTAAAGAGATAAGTATTGAGATATATAAAAAAGGCGTAGAGATCGCTGATAAATTAGGGATCATAATTGCTGATACCAAATTTGAGTTTGGTATTTTAGATGATGAAATAATTCTGATAGATGAAGTTCTAACACCTGACTCTTCAAGATTCTGGCCTAAAGCAACTTATAAACCAGGTGGATCTCAAAAAAGTTTTGATAAACAATTCTTGCGTGATTACCTAAAAACTCTTGATTGGGATAAACAAGCTCCGGGACCAAATCTTCCCAATGATATAATTGCTAAAACCAGTGAAAAATATAATGAAGCAATGGAGCTCTTTCTTGGTTCATGAGATGAAAATAAAAATAGAGAAAGTAAAGCTTGAGGATATTGACTCTGATGAAAAATTCAGAGTCACCACAAACAATTGTATAAAAGAACTTTTGAGTTCAATCAAAGAGGATGGGTTAATAACCCCTCCTCTTTTGATTTTTGAAAAGAACAAATATCTAATTGTAAGTGGTTTTAGAAGATTATCTGCATGCAAAAAATTGAATGTTGCTGAAATAAATGCGATTGTTTTAGATGAACCAGATGAATTAAAACTTCATAAATATGCAATTTTAGAAAATTCAAAACATCGAAACCTTAATGTCATTGAGCAAAGTATTGCCGTTACCAGGCTTTTACCCTTTTTTGATGGGGCAGATAGTGCCAAAGAGATATCTAAAATAACAGGTATTCCTCAGAATCCATCATTAATTGACAAGCTCACACAAATTTCAAAACTTCCCACCAGGATTAAGAATTATATGTTGGATGATTCAATTTCAATGGTAATTGGGCTTGAGCTGTCAAATCTGGAAAATAGAGTTGCAATCAAATTTGCCGATATATTCCATTTTTTAAAGATGTCTCTGAATATTCAAAAAGAGGTTCTGACGAATATTGTTGAGATATCACATCGTGAAAAAATATCACTTGATGATATTTTTAATACCAAAGAAATTTTTGATATTTTGGCTGACCAGGATAAAAACAGAAATGAAATAGCATCCTGTTTCAGGCAATATCTGAAAAAAAGAAGATATCCTGAACTATCAAAAGCCGAGAAATTCTACATTGATAAAACAAAAACTTTAAATTTGAAAAATATCAAACTTATACCTCCAAAATTTTTTGAAGGGGATAACTATACTATTTCCATGAATTTTAAAACCACCTCTGATCTAACAAAATATGCCGAAGAGATAGATTCTTTAAGTCAAAATGAGATTATGGATGAGATCCTGAAAAGGGAGTATTAATTTTGCCAGTTACAAAATTATACATAGATAAAGAGGTTGAAGATTATTCAAATGTTAGAGAGTTCTCCTCAAGAATTGATCTTGAAGGTGAGATAGTTGATGATCAACAGGTAATTTTTGATATTATACAGGAAAGTTCTGACCCAATTCAGAAAGCAAAGGAAGTTATCTTTCTAACCCGTAACAAAGGCGCCTTCATTAAAAAATGTCCGGGAACAAGCATATATACCTGTTGTGGTTATAAAATTCTTCATATTGGGACATTTTGTGATATGGATTGTTCCTACTGTATCCTGCAAACCTATTTCCATCCTCCAATAATGCAGTATTTTGTGAACCACATCGATATGATGACAGAACTTGACCGGATATTTGAAGAAAAAGCTATCCATAGAGTTGGAACCGGTGAATTTACTGATTCACTAATATGGGAAAAATGGACAGATATAGCATCAAAGTTAGTAACAAAATTTTCAAAACAGAATAACTCAATACTTGAATTAAAATCAAAAACAGTCAATATAAAAAAACTTGAAAATCTTAATCATAATGGGAAAACGATCCTTGCCTGGTCCATGAATACTCCACATGTCATAAAAGAGGAGGAAAAGGATACAACTCCTCTTAAAGCAAGGTTAAGAGCTGCCCAAAAAGTTGAATCATGGGGTTATAAATTAGCCTTCCATTTTGATCCAATGGTATTCTACGATAATTGCCATGAAGAATATAAAGATGTAGTTCGACAAATTTTTAAAAATGTTTCCCCTGAAAATGTTGCTTATATAAGTATAGGTTCCTTCAGATTCATGCCGGATCTTAAACAGATCATCCAAAAAAGATTTAAAGAATCAACCCTTGTCTATGGTGAGTTTATACATGGTTTAGATAACAAAATGAGATATTTTAAACCACTTCGCTTAAAAATGTATCAGGCAATTGTTTCTGAAATTAAGCTACTTGCTCCAGATGTACTGGTTTACTTCTGCATGGAGGATGATGAAATATGGGAAAAAACTTTTGGGTTTGTTCCTGATAAAGATGAGGGGCTTTCTAAGATGCTTGACAAGAGAGTTGCCAAACTCTGTGGTCTAAACAAAGGCCTATTAATTTAAGGGAACCTCTTCTTCTAATTAACATTTTTGATTTATTAAATTATTGATAGACTTGAGTTGTCGCTAATTTTTTGTAATTTGATTGAAATACAAGGCATTAAAATAAATAACGGAGTAGTATCGGTTAAAACAAAACTAAAGCCTTTTTGTTTTATAGGCGGTTATTAGAGAACAACCATAAATTAAATTTATGATTGTTCTCTATTTAGAAGCATAAACAGACCTTGTTTTGATTTTGATTTTGATATAAAATAACTCAAAATAGAATTAATATCAGGTAGAATTAAAACTAACAGAGTTATCATTGCTTATCTGCAAACGTTATATGGCTTGATTGCTATCGCAAACTCAGATATTGAACTTCAATCGCATTCATTAAAGATTTACCACGTATTCAACATTTAAAAGCACTGTGAAAGGATTAATATGAGACTCTGTATTATATTAATAATATTTTTGCTTCCATTTCAGGTTCTTTGTAAATCATTAAAATTGTCAGCAGCACTTACCGTTGAGCCATATATAATAAAAGCTAATAATACAGGATTTGAGGTGGATATCGTTAGAGAAGCATTTGCGCTGGAAGGATATAGTATTAAGATTATTTATCAACCGTTACGGCAAACAAAAATATCATTTAAAAAAAGGTATGTTGATGGTGCCATGACAGTAAAAGAAGACTATCCTGAGATAAAAGGAGCCTATTTATCAAATCAATACATAACATATCATAATTTTGTTGTTACGCTTAAATCCCGTGGGATAAAGATTAAAAAAATTGCAGATCTGGCAGATAAAAATATGATTGCTTTTCAACAAGCTAAGTTTGTATTTGGTGATGAGTTTAGAAAGATGGCTAAAAACAACCAGAAATATAAAGAAATGTCCAATCAGGAATCCCAGATAATTATGTTTTTCCTCAATCGTACTGATGCCATACTATTGGACTATCATATTTTTAATTATTACAAAAACAGGCTGAAAAATATTCCAACGAAGCAATCGGTTGTTTTTCATGAGTTATTCCCTGCCAGTATTTTTCGTATGGCCTTAAGAGAAGAAAAAGTACGGGATGCCTTTAACCGGGGGCTTAGAAAGATAAAAAAATCAGGACGATACAAAAAAATTATTGCTTCATATATAGGATCAATAAATTCAAATAAGTTAATGCAATAGAAAAGGGTAATATATTAATAAATGAGAGTGTTTTACTATTGATTTTGTCCTTTTGTTCAACTGGATGGAATATGGAGAACATTTATGCAATCTGAAAATCGGATAGACATAAGAAATTCAATAGCTACAAAACTCCTGAAAATCGTCTTTGGCCTTTACCTCATAATTGCAATCGGTATTACACTTGGTCATATGGTCATTGAATACCATTATCAGAAAAAAAATATTATGCATGATTTAGAGAAAATTCAGAAAACATTTGAGCAGAGCTTTGCTATTGATATGTGGCAGTGGAATCACGAGGCGCTTCGTTCATCAGTTAGGGGAATACTTGAAATTCCTGTGATTGTTGGTGTGAAGGTTAAGAATACAGAAGGTAAAAATTTAGCCGCCGGAGGAGTAATTATACAAGACAGGAAAATTCTAAATGTTAGTCAACAGGTTAATTTGTTCGGTTTCAATAATGAAGAGTTATTAATTAACGGGGATGAGGTGCAAAAATTTGAAGTTTTTATGCATAAATTCCCGATCAAATATTCTTATGATGGAAATCTTATACAATTAGGAGAGGCAACAATTTATTCCAGTTCTTCTGTAATTTTCAGAACAGTGAAAATGGGCTTTTTGATGCTGGTAATTAATGCAGTACTGAAAACCCTTGCATTGTGGTTCATATTTCTTTGGTTTTCTACATTCCTGTTACGCAGACCACTCACATCTCTGGCGTCTGCTGTAAAAAATGTTAGTTTGGAAAACCTTGATTCCTTCAGGGTAAACATAAAGACATCAGGAAAAAATGAATTAAAACTCATAGAAAATTCGTTTAATTCAATGATAATTAATCTTCATAATTCTATGGTTGAACAAAACCGGGCAGAGGAAGCTCTACATGATAGAGAAGCTCATTTAAGAGTATTGATAGAGACAATACCAGACCTAATCTGGGTGAAAGATAAAGATGGGATTTATATTTCATGTAATCGAAAATTTGAAAGTTTATTTGATGCAAAAGAAGAGCAGATTAAGGGTAAAACAGATTATGATTTTTACGATAAAAAAAAGGCGGATGTTTTTCGGGAAAATGATAAAACTGCAATAGAAACTGGTGGTTCACACATTAACGAAGAAGAAGTTATTTATATGAGCGATGGACACAAAGAACTTCTGGAAACCATAAAAACACCGATGTTTAATCAGGACGGTGAGTTATTAGGTGTTTTAGGCGTCGCACGGGATATTACCGAACGTAAACAAGCTGAATATAGAATAGCACAAGAAAAAGAACAACTTTTGGTAACACTTCGATCAATTGGTGATGGAGTAATCACGACCAGTATATCCGGTGAGATTGATTTAATAAATAAAGTGGCTGAAACGATTACCGGATGGACATACAAAGAAGCTCACGGCAAAGATGTGATGGAAGTGTTCAACATCATAAATGCTCAAACAAGAAAGGAGTGTAAAAATCCTGTTCAAAAAGTGCTTGAAGCTAAAACAATTGTTGGTCTTTCCAACAACACTGTTTTGATAGCTCGGGATGGCGCAGAAATAATGATCGCAGACAGTAGCGCACCAATTTTTGATGTTAATTATGAAATATTAGGAGTTGTTATAGTATTTCGTGATGTTACTGAAAAGCATAAAATAGAATCACAGCTCCAACAATCACAGAAAATGGAAGCTATCGGAACTTTAGCTGGTGGGATTGCCCATGATTTTAATAATATGCTTGGCGTTATTACCGGCAATATTTCATATGCTATAACAATCCTGAATAAAGATGATGAATTATACGAGGTTCTTTCTGATGTTCAGAAATCAACAAAACACGCTCAAAGTCTTACTCAACAACTTCTTACATTTTCAAAGGGTGGTGTTCCTATAAAGAAAGCCTCTGACATCAACCGTTTGATTAATGAATCTGCAATATTTTCAATGAGAGGTTCAAAGGCCAATTGTATTTTTGATTTTTCAAATGATTTATCGACAGCTGAAATAGATGAAGGGCAAATCAACCAGGTCATTGGAAATTTGATAATAAATGCAAACCATGCCATGCCAAATGGCGGGTCGATCAATATCCTAACAGAAAACACAGAAATTGAATCTGAAAGCATTCTTCCTTTATCAGCAGGGCAATATATAAAAATTGTTGTTGCAGATAAAGGTATTGGCATCTCACAAAAGAATCTCCAATATATTTTTGAACCCTATTATACAACAAAACAAAAAGGAAATGGTCTCGGTTTAGCAACGGCTTATTCAATTATTAAAAGTCATGGAGGGCACATTACTGTTAGCTCCGAGATTGATAAAGGAACTGTTTTCAGCATATATCTACCTGCATCATCAAAGGGCATAATTGAAGTTGAGGATAAGGAAGAACGAAAACACACTGGTCAAGGTAAGATTTTGATCATGGACGATCAAAAATCAATATTGAAGATGGTTGAAAGAATGCTTGGTAAAATGGGTTATAAGGTTGTATCTGTTACAGATGGGACCCAGGTGATAAAATTATATCGTGAAGCATATAAATCTGATAAGCATTTTGATTTAGTCATTCTCGATCTTACAGTACCAGGAGGAACGGGTGGGGCAAAAACAATTCAGGAGTTATTGAAAATAGACCCAAAAGTAAAAGCAGTTGTATCTTCAGGATATTCGAATGATCCAATTATGGCTAATTATGAAAGCTATGGCTTTTGCGGAGTTGTTCCAAAACCCTACACTATAGACCTTCTGACTGAGGTTTTATACAAGATATTAGATGTAAAATAACTAAAGGAAACCTCTAATAATTAATATTTTGGATGAAATGCAAGGCATTTCCAAAAGTAAGGAACCGATTTTATTACAGCTTTTATTTGAAAATAACAAAGTATTACGCCAAAAGAGGGGTTATTAGAGATTCACAAATAAAGTCCGCATAGTTTCCTGAAATTCTTTGACTATTTTATGGCTATTTTATATAATTTAGAGAATACCTTCTAATACTCTGTATAATAGAATTAAGCATTGTTGATGTTTAAATTATCCTAACCAGCCCTGACTTGAAACCCTATTGAATCCTGAAAATAAAACAGTAAATTTTTGATTTATAAACCCATGGAGGAAAATATTATGAAAAAACTTTTGTTTTTTAGTCTTGGATTATTGCTGATTATTTCAGCAGTAGTAGGAAATAATGAAATAAAAGCTGCTTCAAAAACAATTACTCTGCGGGCAGATGTATGGTTTCCCTATAATGGCAAGCCTGGATCAAATAAACTTGGATTTATGATGGATATAGCTGTGGCTGCCTTTAAAGAAAAGGGATATAAGATAGATTATAAGACACTGCCCTGGAACCGTGCCATAAAAGAAGCACGTGCGGGGAAATTTGATGGAATAATCGGGGCTTTTAAAGAAGATGCCCCTGACTTTAATTTTCCAAAAAATGAACTGGGTGTTTCGAAAACTGTTTTTTGGGTAAAAAAAAATGAGAAATGGAAATATAAAAATATGTCATCATTGAAATCTGTGTCAATTGGTGTGATTAAAGATTATTCTTATGGTGATAAATTTGATGCCTATATTAAAAAAAATATGAAAAATATGAAAAAAGTTCAGGTTTCTTTTGGCAATGAAGCTCTTAAGAATAATATTCGTAAAGTTTTGAATGGAAGAACAATAGCCTTTGTTGAAGACCTCATGGTTGCCAGCGCTGAATTGACGGATATGAAACTTGCAGGTAAATTTAAAACAGCAGGAATGCTTTCGGTAGATAAGGTATATATTGCATTTTCACCAAAATCAGCAAACGCAAAGAAATATGCTGATATTTTATCTGATGCTGTAAAAAAATATAGAATGAACGGAAAGCTTAAAAAGATAATGGCTAAATATGGATTAAAAGACTGGAAATAGATTTTTGATAAGATGTGATTTGCGATTTCCTAATAGTGATAACCCAAAAATATAAAACATTACTTTTGATCATTGAATTCTGCCAAAGTTGTTTTTATTAGAAAACCAAGGTTTGTACATATGTAACATTTACTGCGAAGCGAGGGTTTAATCCCGCTTGCGGCGTCTATCGTAAAATTAACAATAATACCCCGCTGCTTGCTGCGGGGATTTTTATTGTTGTTTTTGCACCTGTTCTGGATACCAAAGGTACACTGGTGGTGGTCGTTCATTGTGTAAACATTTGGCAAATAGCTATTAATCCACTTGGCATGAGCTGCGGGCAAGTTATAATTTTTTATTTACATAACTGTGAATTAATGTTAGAAAGTTTTAAAAATTCTACTGAGCTTTACGCCTTACTTGATAGTTACTTTTAAAAAATATGATTATTGATTTATTCTGGTGAGAATTAATGAATATAGAATCGATACATTTGAAGAAGTTTTCTCATCAGTTAAATAGTCCTGTTTCAAGGATGCCAATTTTCAAAGCACTATTAAAATAGGAAACTCTAAAATCTGGTATGAATTACCTGAAAGGTCTTCAATATGCATAAAGTGAATACTGTGGATTTAGTAAAAAATGTTAGAGATATTTACCTTAATTTTAATAAAAATTATACTAATTATCTAAATATAGATATTACAAAACAGGATAATATCTTCTTAAAAGAAATTTTTAATACAGATGTTTTGAATGACTATAGAGACAGCGTTGATGCGTTGAATAATATCTTAACAAAAAATGATAGCAAGGATAGTAAAAAAAAATCAGTCGTTTTTACAGAAGATTTTGACTTTAATTTAAGTGATCAGCAAAAGAAGTATAGTACTGAATTATTGATAGACTCCATAAACTCAACTATAGATAACATAAAGAAAGACAATGAAAATATTAATATTTTATCTCTTGGTATAGGAGATGGGTCAACTGCACAAAAATATTCAGATAAACTTGATAAAAAAGATATTTTTATAGGATGTGATATTCATGATAAATATCTTTTACTAGCAAAAGAAAATGTCTCGAACCTTAAAACGATAAAAATTGATTTAAATGATATTGGTTATAAAAACACTCTTCCTCTGTCAGGTCACTCTTTTGATATTATAGAGTGTTGTAATGTTTGTCATCATATAGAAAGTTTTCAATCCATAGTTAACGAAGTTTACAGATTGCTAAAACCAGGAGGCTTTTTTTATTATCTTGATTTAATAGATAAAACAAATGATCTTTCTGATGAAATGATATTTGAAGACAATCATGTTTATCCATCTTTCCATGGTATTGAGTTTTTCAGGTCTGCATTGGAAATAAAAAAATGTTTGAAAAAATTATTCGTTCTTAAAAAATATCAACGAATTGGTCCAGGTATTGCCTTTTATAAAGTTAAAAAACCAAATTTGGAAAAATAGGAAGTAATTATAGGGAACCTCTAATAATTAGGATTTTGATTATTGATTTAGCCGGCCTGTATTACAGAATTAAGTCCTTCTAAAACGCCATTGTTAATTTGAGATCTCTTCCACTCAAGATTATTGGTTCAAGACGAATATGAGCTGCCCAAAAACACCCTTGGAGTTCTAATGCTTGATGTTGATCGTTTTTAAATTTTTAATGATACTCACGGGACAGTGATCGCGTTTTAAAAGAGCTGGGTTCTCTATTAAAAAGCAATGTTAGAGTAGAAGATAGTATGTCGTTACGGAGGAGAAGAAATTACTGTAATCCTTATTGAAAGCCCCTTTGAAGCAACATGCAAAAAAGCAGAAAATTTATGTGTCAAATCAGGAATGATCTAGAAATTGTTCATCAGGGAAGATACCTGAATGTGATAATATCAACTGGAGTTACGTCCTGTAGTTTTACCAGTAGATAAATATGAAATTCAAAATAATGATTATAATGAATAAATTTTGTCAGTATAAGACATAAAAAAAGGTATCAAATAATCTGATACCTTTTTATTGTAATGACATTAGAGGTTCCCTATAGTTTATTTTTTTTTTCATCATCTTCATTTTTTGATTCAACCAACTCAACAAGAAATTTACCCTCTTCAAGTGGCTTCATATTTAATACAAAACCTTCCGGAATATCTGAGTCCTGAATATTTATCTGTGCATCAAGCTGGTCATTAATAATATTTTCATTTTTTTGACCCATATAATTCGAGATCTGAGATCCGGCAAAAAACAGAACTCCACCAACACTTGCAATTGGACCTGGGTATGCCTGCAACATTTGAATAAATGTCATCCCTTCTCCAGCATTATAATAGATTTTATCCGGGCCAAAAATGATAAACAAAAACCCGACAACAGCAATTCCAATACCAGCATACATTAAAATAGATAGTAACAGATTGTTTGTTTCTTCAGGAATATCTATTGTAATTTCTGAAGGAAGATTATCTATTGTAATTACCTGATTTGAACTCATTATAGCTCCTTTATTTTCAATTATTTTAATAAGATTACTTAACCTTATTAAAATAAAAGAGCTATGAAGAGCATCACATCTTTATAGAAATATTGTAAGAAGATAATCTGGAAGCCATCAACATTTTCAGAAGAAAAAATACAAGGCTGAGAAAAAAACAATGGGTTGTTTTTTTTGAAAAAGCTGTAACAATGAATGTTTAGAAATGTTAATAAAACATGTTTATCAAGCTTTTAAACAGATAATTGAAGAAGGGAGAAGAGACAGGAATCTTATGGAATATTCAAAATCCTGAAATTTCACAGGATAAATTCCAGTCCCAGACTGATATTTTTTAGAAATCTTGATGGAAAAATGTCATAATTAAAAGGGTCTCCATTGTAGGGTGGGAAAATGTTTAATATAAAAAAGGATTCCCAAACCATTCATACTCTATAACTTTAACTTTTTCCTTAAATCAAATTGATTCCAGGGAAAGTCTCCAGGAAAGGATCAAATGAAAAAGATAATTATATACTCACTCTTTGCCATTTTTATGTTAACATTTGTTAGTTCAAAAGTAGTTTCAAATGAGAGATCTTATCCTAAGGATGTTCTATCGTTTATTGAAAAAAGAGATTCCTGTGACCACTTCAGGGGTGAGCCTGTTTATAGCAAAGAAAGACAAGAATTCCTGATTAAGATGATGAACAAAACATGCAAAGGTACAGATAAACAACTTTCAGATCTAAAAAACAAATACAAAAATAATAAAGAGATCCTTAAGAAGCTAAATGAATATGATGATAATATTGAGGGAATCTCTAATAACTGATCTTTTTGCAAAACACAGATATAACAAAAATAAAACTGTAAACTTTATAAAATAAAACCTTTTTTATAAACGAATCAACCCGTTATTTTTTGTTATGCCTTGTTTTTCATCAAAAATTCTAATTATTAGAGGTTCCCTTGAATCAAACTAAAGGGCTCTATATTCCCCCATGTATCCTACTTATTGGAGATACCTCTAAATTATTATTAAAAAAATATTTAAGAATAGCTTGACATTAAATTCTGTCTAATCTATAAGTGTGCTTCCTTGATGCGGGGTGGAGCAGTCTGGTAGCTCGTCGGGCT
Source organism: Desulfobacterales bacterium (assembly GCA_024226555.1). GTDB lineage: Bacteria > Desulfobacterota > Desulfobacteria > Desulfobacterales > JAAELO01 > JAAELO01. The sequence goes on from JAAELO010000047.1 coordinate 13,819, forward strand.
CATAACCCGAAGGTCGTTGGTTCAAATCCAGCCCCCGCTACCAAGTAATTCTATTTACAATTTCTTCTTTCTTTATTAATCTATTTTCGATATTCTTCTTCATTACTTAACAAATCAATTAAGGATGCAAAATGAAAACAAAAGACAAAATAGCTTTCTATCTTTATTTGTTTATTGGAATTATCAGTATTGTTTTTGGTTTAAGGTATCTTTTTTGTGAAACAATCATGCCCTACCATGAGCAAGCTATTGGCATGCAATGGACAGAGCTTGGTTTAGGTCTGCAACTATTGTTAAATGGCTTGGTAAAGGTAGCTTCTGCTGCTTTTTTTATAGTTGGCATTTCATCAATAATTCTTCTATTGATTCCATTTAGAAAAGGCGAAAACTGGGCAAAATGGTCTATACCTTTTATTCAAATTGTTTTTTCCGGATTTGTTTTATATGCTTCATTAAAAATTGGTCTACTTACACAAGCTGCAACACCATGGCCTGTATCAATCTTTACCTTATCAATAAGTGTTATTGCTTTTTTACTAACTGTCATTCCTTTAAAAAACAGTTGGAGTATAGAAAAAGAATAAAGATTAGATTTCATTAATGATTATGCCACGCCCCAGATGACGTGGCTTTTTATTTTTCATTAATCCAATCTTATTTGTTTTGATTTTCTGCACGAAGATCTTTTCTTAATATTTTCCCAACATTTGTTTTTGGAAGTTCATCCCTGAATTCTATTTCAGTTGGAAGTTTATATTTTGCGAGTCTTTCACCACAGTATGATATTAACTCTTCCTGGGTTGCAGTTTTTCCTTCCTTCATCACAACAAAAACCTTAATTGCTTCTCCCCTTGTAGGATGTGGAATACCAATTGCGCATGCTTCCTGAACCAGAGGATGTTCATAAAGAGCTTCATCAATATCTCTTGGATAAACATTATATCCACCTGAGAGAATTAAATCTTTTTTTCTATCAACAATGAAAAAGTATCCCTCTTCATCCATCTTGGCGATATCACCCGTATAAAGCCAGCCATCCCTTAAAGTATCTTCTGTAGCATCCGGCTTGTTATGATAACCCTTCATAACCTGAGGCCCTTTAACACAAAGTTCTCCCGGTTCACCAACCGGAACCTCATCAACGCCATTATCAAGATCAACTATCTTACACTCTGTATCAGCAACTGGTAATCCGATACTACCTATTTTCCACTTACCACCAAATGGGTTTATATGGGTAACAGGACATGATTCTGTAAGACCAAACCCTTCAGAAACAATAACACCTGTTTTGCTTTCAAAATCTTTTATTATTTCAAGTGGAAGGGGGGCACTTCCTGAAAAGCAACCTTTAACAAAAGAAAGATCTGTTTTATCAATATCAGGATGGTTAAGCATTCCAATATACATAGTTGGAACCAGAGGAACAAAACTTGGCTTAAATTTACGCATTGTATCAATTAATGGATCTGGTTGAGGCTTTGGAACAAGAACCAGATTCCAGCCTTTGGAGATCGCATAATTCATTGAAGTTGATAATCCAAAAATATGGAAAAAAGGAAGGGCTCCCATCATAACCTCATCACCATCTTTGAATTCAGGAAACCATGCATTTACCTGCTGAACCTGCTTACTCAGGTTGCTGTGGGTAAGCATCACGCCTTTAGAGACTCCAGTGGTTCCTCCAGTATACTGATACATTGCAAGATCATCAAAATCAACATTAACTTCAGGAGGGTTTGGAGGATACTTTGCAATAATATCTTTCCATCTATATAAATTATCTGCACTCTTAACATCTGCAGCAAGACCTTTTTTCTTACCTACTAAAGGAAACAAAATATTTTTTGGGAAGGGTAGATAGTCTCCTATTGAGGAGATAACAATCTCCTTAATTCCGGTTTTTTCTCTTAAATCGATCATTCTGTTACCGAGTAGATCAAGTGTAATCAGTACTTTAGCTCCGGAATCATTGAACTGGTGCTCAAGCTCTTTATCAGTATATAAAGGGTTGTTCATAACTGTAACTGCACCTATTTTCATAAGAGCGTAATATGAAACAACACATGGAATAGTGTTAGGCAAAAGAATTGCAACACTATCTCCTTTTTTAATACCCATCTCATTTAAAAAAGTTGCAAATATGTTTACCATTTCAAGTAGTTTTGCATAGGTCAATGTATAACCCTGAAATGTTAAAGCCGTTTTACCCGGGTATTTACTGGCTGAAAGTTCCAGAAGCTTTGGTAAACAGGATTTTTTATAATCCAGTTTTGATTGCACACCTTCTGCATAATTTGAAAGCCATGGCTTGTCCTGATAGTTAGTCACAAATTTTCTCCTTTCGGATCGACTATCTGTTTAATAAATTATACAGATAGCATGATTGTTAAAAAGAATTATAATTATCTTTTCTGTTTCTCTTCAGCCCGAAGATCTTTTCTAAGTATTTTACCAACATTGGTCTTTGGAAGTTCATCTCTAAATTCAATTTCAGTAGGGAGTTTATACTTTGCAAGTTTTTCACTGCAATACTTGATAAGTTCTTCTGAAGTTGTAGTTTTTCCTTCTTTCATAACAACAAAGACCTTTATTGACTCCCCCCTTGTTTCGTGTGGAACTCCGATTGCGCATGCTTCCTGAACCAGAGGATGCTCATAAAGAGCCTCATCAATATCTCTTGGATAAACATTATATCCACCTGAAAGAATCATATCTTTTTTTCTGTCTACAATAAAAAAGTAACCTTCCTCATCCATTCTCGCGATATCACCTGTATACAACCAGCCATCTCTTAATGTTTCAGCTGTTGCTCCGGGATTATTATAATATCCTTTCATAACCTGGGGGCCTTTAACACAGAGTTCGCCAATCTCTCCCACCGGAACTTCTTCATTACCAGTATCAATATCAACAATTTTAGACTCTGTATCTGAAATTGGAATACCAATACTTCCAACCTTCCACTTACCACCAAATGGATTTACATGGGTTACAGGGCAGGATTCTGTCATACCAAAACCCTCAGATATTATAACACCTGTTTTTTCTTCAAACTCTTTGATTACTTCAAGCGGGAGAGGTGCGCTTCCTGAAAAACATCCTTTAATACATGACAGATCTGTTTTATCTATATCGGGGTGATTTAACATTCCAACATACATAGTTGGTACAAGGGGAGCAAAACTAGGTTTGAATTTTTGCATTGTTTCAAGCAGTGGTCCAGGTTGTGGTTTTGGAACCAGAACATTTTCCCAGCCCATACAAATAGCAAAATTCATAGAAGTGGATAAACCAAATATATGAAAAAAAGGAAGGGCTCCCAGCATTACTTCTTTACCTGAATTAAAGTCGTTAAACCATCCCAGGACCTGCTGAACCTGTTTACTCAAATTGCTGTGTGTAAGCATCACACCTTTTGAAACACCAGTTGTTCCACCGGTATACTGATACATTGCAACATCATTAAAATCCACTGAGACTTCAGAAGGATTAGGTGAATAATTTGAGATAACCTCTTTCCATCTGTACACGTCATCAGCAGTTTTTACAGATGCAGCAAGACCTTTTTTCTTTCCAACCAAAGGGAATAAAAGGTTTTTAGGGAAAGGAAGATAATCACCTATGGAGGTTACAACAATCTCTTTAATACTTGTTTCCGGCCTTAAGTCGATCATACGATTCGCCAAAAGGTCCAGAGTTATTAAAATCTTTGAACCCGAATCATTGAACTGGTGCTTAAGTTCCTTATCAGTATATAGGGGGTTATTCATAACTACGATACCACCTATCTTAAGAACAGCATAGTATGCTGCAACACAGGGAATAGTATTAGGTAAAAGAATAGATACACTATCACCTTTTTTGATCCCTTTATCATTTAGGAAAGTTGCAAATCGGTTAACCATTTCAAGTAGTTTAGCAAAGGTTATCTTGTAACCCTGAAATGTAAGTGCTGTTGATTCGGGAGATTTACTTGCTGAAATTTCCAGATATTCACTTATTAATGTCTCTTGATAGTCAAGTTCTGGCTTAACACCAGTTGCGTAGCATGAAAGCCATGGTTTTTCCTGATACTTAGTCACAAATTATCTCCCTTCAAATGAAATTACTGCTGACAATAAAATATTTATCATAGCCCAATGGACTATGTGGAAACCTATTTGTTCTACTTATTTTTGAATTGTTAAAAATGAATCTGTAATTTACTAACACAAAAAAAAACAAGGGACAATTTAAAAAAGAAAACCACACCTGGAAAAGACTGGTGTGGTTCAAATTGATTTTGCTCTCTATAAACTATAATTCAATGAAATCTAACAAATACGCATCTCTTTATCGGTTAATTGCAACGAGCCATCACTACCAAATTTAGCTAATTGACATTTAATCGAGTGGTTTCCTTTTACGACAAGATTAAACCACGCTTCATGCAGATCTGATCTGCCGGAAGACTCTGAAACAAATTCAATTGTGTCATCTGTACCAATCATTTTAGCAATGTTTTTAGAATTAAGATTCAAATTTGTTGGTTCATTACCGGTGATGTATAGAATTAAACCTCTTTTCATAACTTCTCTCCCTGTTCTAAATAAGTTAAGAATGGAGTTAAAAGGCTCAAAAAAACAAAAAGCCCTTCAATTCCAACTATAAACTGAAGAGCTGCACCCGTTGTTCTTGACTCTTATGTATTGTGCCTTCTATTCCTAAATCCCGGGAACAAGACAAAGATTATGGCAGGTCTTCTGACTTTTGGCTAAACTTACTAACTGCGCCTTCCCATTAATTATAACAGTGGCATTTACAGCTTTCATAACCAATTACAGCGGCGGGACCGTTCCCGATTTTCACGGGGATTCCCTTTTAATTTCATTCTATAAAAACTGAAAAAATATTTTCGAGATAAGAATGAAACACCATAAACAATAGTAAAAAATCTATTAGAAATAAATGTCTGTGTCAACCAGATATCTCTGTAAGGTTGATAATAAATGGGAACCTCTAATAATTAGGATTTTGATTGAAATACAAGGCTGAGAAAAAAACAACGGGTTGATTTTACTACAGTTAATTTTTTCAAAAACGCAGTAGTTCGGTCAAAAGACAGTTCTTAGAGATTCCCAAATATTAAACTGAGGATAGTATTCCATCATACATTTCATACAAAAAACAAAGGAGTATCACTTACAAAATATTTTAATAAAAAATCAACTTTCAAATAATTTCATAATATCCAATCAAATTGTTTATTGGGAATCTCTAATAATAGTTTACAAAAACAGATCTTTTATTTAATGATAATGCGAATCAGTTTTAACAAATATTTATAGGGAACCTCTAATAATTTTTATTTTGATGGAATACAAGGCATTTCTGAAAATAACGAACCGATTTTATTACAGTTTTTTTTTAGAAATAACACAGTATTTTGCAAAAGAGGGGTTATTAAAGATAATCTATAGAGTACCTCTAATAGTATGTTTATGCTCTTTACATTCCAGACTTAGGTTCTGTAACAGTAAATATGATAATTCACTGTTATTTGTGGTTCATAACTCAAAAGAAAGGATGCTGAACTAAATGAAAAAAACTTATAATACTTCTAAGTTGTACACATTTATAATACTACCTTTGTTTTTTATATTAACTTTAGGGTTCATAATTTTTGCAGCATATGATTTTTATATAAGCCAGGAAACAGAGTCCATTTTTTTGGTGATTGTACTAATAATAACAAACTATATTATGCTCAAAACATCTTATAAAATAGAGATTGATGAGAATTCAATCTCTTTCTATTCTCTTCTTGGTAAAAGAGATGTAAGTCCTATTGATATTATAAAGATGACTGAAAGTGTTTTTTATCTAAAAATAAAATCTAAAAATGAAACCTTAATAGTTCCATTACTGATAGACAATTTTGGACAACTAAAAAAAACGATAAAAAGTCTAAATACTAACATTAAGTTTAAAAATGCTTAACACTGATTTAAAGGAGAATTAATGGTTACCTGCTTTCTAAAATATACGATAGACCCGGCAAAAGTTGGTAAATTTAAACACTATGGTCAATTATGGATTGATCTTGTAAACAAGATGGGCGGGCTTCACCATGGATATCTGATTCCCCATGAAGGACCAAACAATATTGGTTATGCAACATTTTCATTTCCAACCCTTGCAGCTTACGAAGAATATAGAAACAAAATACCGGATTGTGAGGATTGCCAGGCTGCTATGAAATATTCCCGCGAAACAAAGTGTGTAATAAGTTTAGAGCGAAATTTTTTTACTCCTGTTTTTGAAGGTTTGGAGGGTAAGGCAAAACTCTTTTATTGATATGATGGTACCGGGATATTCCATAATCCTTTTCTGGCAATAGTATTTATATTTGCTTTGAATTCTATAAGTAGTTTAGCAACCTTGTAAGAATTTCGTGCACAGGCAATATGTAAAGGAGTAAAGCCGTTTTGGGTTTTAATGTTTGGATTTGCACCTTTCTTAAGCAGAAATTCTGCAATATCTATATTCCTTTGTTCCACAGCCTGATAAAGTGCTGTTTTTCCACTCATATTTTTTATGTTTATATCAACCCCTTTTGAAAAAGAGGTTTTTATACCATTGATGTTTCCATTCATCACATCCCGATTAAATTGATCTTGTGAATTACTATAGGGAACCTCTAATAACTGCTCTTTTTGCGAAATACTTCGTTTTTACCAAAAAAAAACTGTTGTAAAGTCAGTTCGTTATTTTTTTGTCATGCCTTGTATTTCATCAAAAATTCTAATTATTAGAGGTTCCCTATAACCTATTAATGGAAATAGTAGAAAAATGATTGAAAGAATAATAATCCTATTAACCCTATCATGCATAATTATCTGCCTTTATGTTTAAATTGTCTTCAGGTATAGTTATAAAAACATTCAGTTTTTTTCAATAAAAAGAGTTGTTGTAAAAAGGAAAAGACAAGATTGAAGGTTAGGTTCTCAAATCAATCGAGGACTTCCCGTATTGTTTTAGCAAGTTCACTGGTTATAACTGGCTTACTTAAATATGCAGAGATACTGTGTTCATCTATATTATCTTCATTAATACTTGTGTTAAAACCAGAACATATTATCACGGGAATATCATTTCTTATATCCCGAATCTCTTTTGTAAAATCAAGACCGTTTATTTTAGGCATGGCCATATCTGTTATAACAAGGTCATAGTCACCTGGGTTAAGTTTAAAATTTTCCAAAGCATCCACAGGGTTATCCACAGTATCAACACTGTAACCTAAACGCTCAAGAGTTTTTTTTGACATCTCTGTAATTGAAATTTCATCATCAACAAATAAAATTGATTCACTACCAGTCAGAGTCATATCTTCTAACTTTGGAATCTGGTAAGTATTACCCATTGTAGCAGGAAAATATACTTTAAAGGTAGCCCCTTCACCTTTTTGACTTTCAACAGTAATAGCGCCATCATGATTCTTTACGATACCAAGAACAACAGAAAGACCCATTCCTGTACCTTTCCCAATTTCGCTGGTAGTAAAGTATGGATCAAAGATCCTTTCTATAATAGAAGATTCAATACCATTCCCATTATCTCTAACCTGAATCTGAACATGTTTTCCTGGTTTCAGATCAGGAAGTGCCAAAACATCTTTTCTATTTAGAACCATCTCTTCTAAGGAAACAATAATTTGACCACTATCATTCCCTATGGATTTAGAAGAATTAATGCACAGATTCATTAAAATCTGATTAATCTGAGTAATATCTCCTAAAATGCTAATATTCTGACCTCTGATATCTTCTTCAATTTCTATTGTTGCCGGAATTGTGGACCTTAATAATTTCAAAGATTTTTTCAAAACAATGTCTATCTCAATATTTTTTAAAATTTGATCGGTTTTTCTGCTAAAGTTTAATAATTGTTTCACAATCTCAGAAGCCCTTAAACCTGCATCCTTAATTGTTCTAATATTATCATAGGAAGGGTTTGACTCAGGTATATCAAGCAGTGCAAGCTCAGTATTACCTATTACAATGCTTAAGATATTGTTAAAGTCATGTGCTATGCCACCAGTAAGAGTTCCAATAGACTCCATTTTGTGAGATTGTCTAATCTGTGCTTCAAGTTTTTTCTTCTCTTCTTCAAGTCGTTTTTTTTCTGTATTGTCTTTTAAGATGCAATGGGTTTGCCTGAAAGAACCATCATTATTAACACCTATTTTTCCTTTAAACTGAGCATTTATAATCTGTTTATTTTTCTTTATCAAATCAAACTCAACAGATATCTTTCCATCCTTTTTAAAACACATGAAATTATCTGTAAAATAACGTTTATTGCCTTCATCATTAATGAAGTTTCCAAACCATTTACCAATAATTTCATCCCTAGAATATCCCATCATGGAAAGCCATTCTTTGTTGATCTCTATGAAATTTCCATCAGAATCAAGGGATTGATAGGCAAAAGGCGCTTTCAAGAAAAGATCCCGATAAAAGGACTCAATATCTTTCTGTTTGGTTATATCCTGTAGGTTAGATATAAAATAGAGAGGTTTTCCAAAAGAATCTTTAACCAGTGAACTTGAAACCTGCCCCCAAATGATATCTCCTTTTTTGTGGATAAACCTTTTTTCAAAAACAATATTCTTCTTTTTACCGGTGATGCTCGAATTTATAAATTCTGTACTTAAATGTGAATCCAGGGGATAAGTGATATTATTAATTTTTTGTTTTTCAAGTTCATCTTTAGAAAAACCTGTAATATCGCTCATTCTCTGATTTACCTTTAAAAATGAGCCGTCAACTCCAGCAAGGTAAACTCCTGTATTTGCATTTTCAAAGGCTTTTCTGAAGAGCTCTTCACTATCTTTAAGCTCTTTTTCTGTTTGTTTCCTTTTTTTTATCTCTTTTTTTAACCTGCTATTCCGGCTAAAAACGAGTAGTGTGATTAGGGCAAAAAAAGATGTTCCAGCAATCCTGTAATCAAGATTGTGGACAAATGCAGAATAGGCTGAAAAAAGCACAGTTAATAACAAAATTATGTAGAATAATATTTTTTCAAACATATTTTTTTTTTAAATAAAGGTTTTCTAAATTATTCAAATTAATATTAAGGATCATTTAATTTGGAACACAGATAAATAACAAAATAATATGAGGAGTTTCTATTATTTTAAATAACTAATAGAAAAAGTTACATTAAGGAAATATTTTTTTGCTATTAATCAAATCGCAGTTTTTATTAACATAAACCAATAACCATGTAAACAACTAAGAGTGCAATATGAAACAATAACTTGATTCTTCGCTTGATGATGAGAGAAAAATGAGCAATTCGGATTAAATTGCTCATCTATTAAGAAGTATTTTAAGGGAACCTCTAATTAATTTAATCCTAATCCAATTACAAGCCCCACTGAAATACCCAGACTTATAAAGATTGAACCAATAATAATTCCTACTGCAATATTTCCCTTTTCCAATTGAGCACTTGTATCAAAAGGAGTGATAAAATCAAAAAGTTTATAACCTCCCACCATAAAAACAAGGGCAAGTAATGTTCCGACAATCGTGTAGACTAAATTTAATAATATAATATCGTATTCCATTATTTTAAAACTCCTTTTATATATTTAATTCTCTTTACATAACCTATTGTTTCTTTACTGTGTTTACCTGTAACTTTTGGTAAAGTTCTAACTATGGAACTCCACAGATTTTCATCAATGAAAATAAATAAAGCTGCAATTTTCTGAGCTTTTATAATATTACCCAATCCTGCGTTATAGGAACCGAACATAAAATCGAGCCTGTCCTGAAAGGGTCTTTTCGCTTTCCAGGATTTCCATAACTTCCTGTTATAAAAAATACCTGCTGCAATATTCCATCGAGGACTGTAGCTTCTCTTTCCTCTAAGAAATCTGTTTTGGCTTTTAATTTCCTCAAAAGTTGCAGGCATTATCTGCATGACTCCTTTTGCACCAACATGGGATTTGGCTCTTTTTTTAAGTCTGGATTCTGCTATGGCTTGTGCTTTGAAATGACGCCAGTTAAAACCTGGCCCAAAGAAACGTTTGGTATACTTTCGGAAGTATTTATCATATTTTTTTACCTTATTATACTTTTTATAAGGATTTGATGCGTATGATATCGAGGGAAGAGAAACTACAAAGATAAGTAAAACAAATATTATAATATTTTTTCTCATAAGCACTTTTTATAAAATTATTTAATTATTAGAAAAAATGCAAAGCTACTATTGTTTTGTAATTGAGTCAAATGATTTATTATGCATTTGACCCAATTATAAAGTTTCACAACTCAGTAAAATATTAATTATCAATAAATTTAAATAGATACAACCTTAGAGTTAAATAACATCCTCAGTTGTAACTGAATTTGTTTTTAGATATTCAAGTCTGTTCAAACCATTTACATATGCCTTTGCACTCGCAGTAATAATATCAGGATCAGAACCCCTTCCAAGGGCAACTAATCCATCTTCTCTTAAACGAACGGTAACCTCACCCTGTGAATCTGTACCATCTGTCAAAGCTGCCACTGTAAACCTCAATAGTTCTGCATTTGTACCGGATATTATTTTAATTGCATCAAAAGCAGCGTCTATTGGTCCGTTTCCTTCTCCAGCAGCCCTATGTGATCTACCATTAATTGATAGTTTAACAGTTGCTGTGGGAAGAACTGTTGTTCCACTTGAACCATGAAGATACTCCAACTGAAAGATATCACTGCTTCTTAATATTCCATCAGCAACAAGAGCTTCCAAATCTTCATCAACTATGGTTTTCTTTTTATCAGCAAGGTCTTTAAACTTTTTAAACACAACCTTAAGTTCATCCTCTGAAAGGTCAAAACCCATGGTCTGAAGATGGGAATAAAGAGCATGTTTTCCTGAATGTTTTCCTAAAACAAGCTTAGTACTGTGAAGCCCAATGGTTTCTGGCTGCATGATCTCATAGGTCATAGGATTTTTTAACATTCCATCCTGATGGATACCTGACTCATGTGCAAAAGCATTGGCTCCAACAATAGCCTTGTTTGGCTGAACCATAATACCTGTAATTGTACTTACCATCTTACTTGCAGCATAAATGTGCGTTGATTCTATTCCGGTTTTGCAATTCATATAACTTTCACGGGTTTTAAGAGCCATTACAATCTCTTCAAGAGATGTATTTCCAGCACGCTCACCAATACCGTTAATTGTAACTTCTGCCTGCTTTGCACCGGCTTTTATTGCAGCAAGAGTATTGGCTGTTGCAAGTCCCAGGTCATTGTGACAATGAACACTTAAAATAGCCTTATCCATATTTTTTGTATTTTTCATTACATAACTTACAAGCTCTGAAAACTCTTCAGGAACTGCATACCCAACTGTATCAGGCAAATTAACAGTTGTCGCTCCTGCATCGATCACAGCTTCAAAGATTTCACAAAGAAAATCCTTATCACTTCTTGAGCCATCTTCAGCTGAGAACTCAACACTTTCTGTTAATGATTTTGCAAACTTTACTGCTTCAACTGCTTGCTTAACAACAGCATCGCTCTCCATATTAAGCTTGTATTTCATATGAATGTCGGATGTTGCTATAAAGGTATGAATTCTTGGTTTCTCTGCATGCTTAACAGCATCCCAGGCTTTCTGTATATCACTTTCAGATGCTCTGCAAAGACCTGCAACTTCTGCTTTCTTTACCTTTTTAGCAATAGCTTTTACAGCTTCAAAATCACCAACTGATGCTGCCGGAAAACCAGCTTCGATAACATCAACCCCAAGTTTTTCCAGTTGAGTCGCCATCCTAAGCTTTTCCGGCGTATTCATACTGGCACCCGGGGATTGTTCCCCATCTCTCAAAGTCGTATCAAATATTATTATACGTTCACTCATTTTGTTCTTCTCCATTTCATTACTCTTTGAAATTATTTAAAAATTTCATATCAAAATTTCTATTGTTGATTAATTTCAAGAAAGATAGGTGCTTTTAATATGAAGGAATATGTATTAATATTTCGAATATTAAAATTGCCTATCTCAGAAATCAACCAAAAGAGATATTTTAAATGAGTAATGACCGCAGGGTGATGTTCTCGTTCTTATCTCCTGCGGTATATATCCTCACTTCTGAAATCAAAGGGAACTCCTCTTTTTCTAACTTACTTTGAAAGTTTATATTGAAAGCTATCTGTCAACGCCTGCCAACTAGCTTCAATGATATCTTCTGAAAATCCAACTGTTGTCCAGATATGATCTTCATCTCTAAATTCGATTAAAACACGAACCTTTGCAGCAGTACCATCTCTTCCATCAAGTATCCGTACTTTATAATCAACAAGATGTATAGCTTCAAGCTCATCTTTGTAGAATTTTTTCAACGCTTTTCTAAGTGCATTATCCAAAGCATTTACAGGCCCATGCCCTTCAGCTGCAGTTATTTCCTCAATATCATTTACTTCTATTTTTACCGTTGCAAAAGAGTGACAGGCATTGTTACCATCCTTTTCGTATGCAATTCTAAATGATTTAAAGTCAAAGCATGGATCAAATTTCTTAGTCATTTTTTCCATAAGGATTCTAAATGATGCATCTGCAACATCATACTGAAACCCCATGTTTTCAAGGCGTTTTATCTCCGCTACTATCTTCTTGCTATCCATTCCGTTGGCATTAAGATCAATACCAAACTCTTTTGCCTTGTATTCTATATTACTCTTACCAGCCTGATCAGAAACAAGAATTCGTCTATAGTTTCCAACTTCTTCAGGCTCTATATGTTCGTAAGCTTTTGGAATTTTCATTACAGCACTTACGTGAATTCCACCTTTGTGAGCAAAAGCACTTTTACCAACAAAGGGTCTGCTGTTAAGTGGTATCATATTTGCTATTTCACTAATAAACCTTGATACTTTATGCAGGTATGTAAGATTCTCTTCCGGAATACACCAATTGTTCATTTTTAAACACAGTACCGGAATACAGGAAGTCAAATCTGCATTACCACATCTTTCTCCATAACCATTGATTGTTCCCTGAACCATAACAGCCCCTTTATTAACAGCTGCAATTGTATTTGCAACCGCCATGGCACAATCGTTATGGGCATGTATTCCTATTTTTACAGGAAGTAGTTCATCATTGTCTTTATATTTTTCAGTTAGATGTTGTTTTACATCTAATACTATATCTTCAATTTCATTGGGAAGGGTTCCGCCATTTGTATCACAAAGGACAAGAAATCCTGCCCCCCCCTCAAGCGCTGCTGCAAGTGTTTTTAAAGCATATTCTCTGTTATTTTTGTAACCATCAAAGAAATGCTCTCCATCATATAAAACCTCTCTGTTATTCGATTTGAAAAATGAAACTGTATCATTTATCATTGCGAGGTTCTCTTCTAAAGTGTTTTCCATAACATCTTCAACATGAAGATCCCATGTTTTACCAAATATCGTTATTGCAGGTGCACCGCTTTTAATAAGAGCTATAAGCAACTCATCTTTATCTGCTTTTATATTTGGTCTTCTTGTTGAACAAAAAGCGGTAAGTTTTGAGTTTTTAAACTCAATATCTTTAGCAAGTTCAAAAAATTTATCTGCTCCCGGATTTGATCCTGGCCATCCGCCCTCAATATAGTGAATACCAAGTTTATCCAGTTTTTTTGCTATCTTAACCTTATCTTCAGGAGTAAAACTAATGTTCTCCCCTTGGGCTCCGTCCCTTAGTGTCGTATCCAGTATATAGACTTGTTCCATTGTATTGTATGTGCCTTTTTAGAAAAAACTGTGTATTGGTTTCAGATATTAAGAGACTCGCAGGGAATTACAAGCCCCCTGCGAGTTTTTTTACTCAATAAACTTTAGGAAATCCCTAAAAACTGTCTATTTCTATCTGTTTGAAGGGCGAAGCTTACGTACAGCAACTCCTGCTTTCCACATTTCAGAATTTTTAATTTCATCAAGCTCTGCATCAAGTTTTTCTCTGTAATCATCAGCAGTATTTTTCTCCATAACGATTTCAGTCTCTTTACCGGTTTTAACACTGTTATAAAGATCTTTAAAAACAGGAGCAACTGCATCACGGAATTTTGGAGCCCAGTCAAGAGCACCTCTTTGAGCTGTTGTACTGCAATTTGCAAACATCCAGTCCATTCCGTTTTCACCAACAAGTCTGATAAGACTCTGAGTTAGTTCTTCAACAGTTTCATTAAAAGATTCACTTGGTGAATGTCCGTTTTTTCTTAGCTCACTATACTGAGCTTCCATTATACCAGCAAGGCAACCCATAAGAACTCCACGTTCTCCGGTAAGGTCACTGTAAACTTCTTTTTCAAATGTTGTTTCAAACATGTAGCCTGAACCAATTGCGATACCCATAGCTTTACATCTGTCAAGAGCTTTTCCTGTGAAATCCTGGAATACAGCAAAGCTTGAGTTAAGACCACTTCCCTCAAGGAAGTTAACACGAACACTTCTTCCTGATCCTTTTGGAGCAACAAGGAAAACATCAACATTTTCAGGTGGAATAACTTTTGTGATCTCCTTATATGTTACTGAAAATCCGTGTGAGAAATATATTGCATCCCCCTCATTCAGACATTCCTTAACCTTTGACCATAACATTGACTGCGCTGCATCTGAAAGTAGATACTGGATAATAGTTGCTTTCTTAGCTGCTTCCTCAATTGGAAACAGAGACTCTCCTGGTACAAAACCATCTTTAACAGCTTTATCCCATGAAGGACTGTTTTCACGCTGACCAACAATAACGTTAATACCATTATCTCTCATATTAAGAGCCTGCCCAGGTCCCTGAACACCATAACCAAGAACAGCTACTATCTCATCTTTAAGTACTTCCTGAGATTTAGCAAGAGTATATTCTTCAGATGTGATCACTTCTTCCATTACACCACCAAAATCGATCTTAGCCACAACTTCCTCCTTTAAGCATATTGCTTAATTGTTTTTTATGGTAGCCCCTGTTAAATTATTTTCCAGAGGTTGCCTTTTTGAATTTATTTGCATTTTTAAAAAAAAACTAATCTTTAAGATTATTTCTTCCAATTACTACTGATCCTGTTCTTACAATCTCCATAATGCCCATTGGTTTTAAAAGCATTAAAAATGCTTCGAGTTTTTCAATGCTGGCACTAATTTCAATCGTAAAATGATCAATTCCCACGTCTACTACTTTACTTCTGAAAATATCTACAATTCTTAAAATTTCTGCTCTGTTTTCAGATTTTGCATGGACCTTAATAAGTGCAAGTTCCCTTTGAACATATTTTTGATCCGTTAAGTCATAAACTTTTATAACATTTATTAATTTATGTAACTGTTTTTTAATTTGTTCAATGATTACTCTATCAGCTGTTGTGATCATAGTTATTCTGGAAATATCCGGTTCAATTGTTTCAGCAACTGAAAGGCTATCGATATTATACCCACGACCAGAGAATAGGCCAGCAATCCTTGAAAGTACACCAGGTTCATTATCTACTAAAATTGACAGAATATGTTTTTCTTCCATATTTTGTTTCCTTTATCTTTTAAACCAGAAGCATCTGGGTTATGGCTTTTCCCGCAGGAACCATTGGGTAAACATTTTCTTCTCTTTCAACAACAAATTCCATGATCACAGGTCCTTTAGTTTCAAGACCTTCTTTTAAAACAGCTTCAACCTGATCTGTTGTTTCAGCTCTTAATCCCTTTGCTCCATATGCCTCAGCAAGTTTCACAAAATCCGGATTATGATCAAGGGTTGTAGATGAATAAACACCATCATAGAAAAGTTCCTGCCACTGGCGAACCATTCCAAGGTACCTGTTATTCAAAATAACAATTTTAACAGGAAGTCCATATTGAACGGCGGTTGCCATCTCCTGAATATTCATCTGAATACTACCATCACCAGCAATATCTACTACCATTTTATCGGGACATCCGACCTGTGCTCCAATGGCTGCAGGAAGGCCAAATCCCATAACTCCCAGACCACCAGAAGTGATGAAGTGATGAGGCTTATTAAAATGATAGTATTGTGCAGCCCACATCTGGTTCTGTCCAACCTCTGTGGTAATAATCGCATCCCCATCAGTAAATTCATGAAGTTTCTCAATAACATACTGTGGTTTTATCTGACCATTATGATCATACTTTAAAGGAGTTGTACTTTTCCAGTCAGAAATTTTCTGAAGCCATTCATCTTTATTGATTCCATTTAAAGATGCTTTGTCTTCCTCCTCATCAATCTTAACATTCAGATACTGAAGCGCTAAATTACAATCCCCAACAACCGGAATCTTTACTGGCACATTTTTCTGGATAGATGTGGGATCGATATCTATCTGAACAACCTGTGCATTCTGAGCAAACTCATCTGTTTTACCAGTAACCCTGTCATCAAAACGTACACCAATTGCAATTAAAAGGTCACATTCAGAAATTGCCATATTGGCTCTATATGTTCCGTGCATACCAAGCATACCAAGCCATAACGGATCTGTTCCTGGAAAACTTCCAAGACCCATTAATGAACCAGTAACCGGAATATTAGTAGCTTGTGCAAATTTTGTCAGCTCCTCAGAAGCTCCTGAAATAATTGCACCACCTCCGGCAAAAATAACAGGCTTTTTAGCTTCTTTAATAAGATCGATCACTTTACAAAGCTGTTTTTTATTTGGTTTGTATGTTGGATTGAAAGAACGCATCTTTAAAAGATCCCTTTCAACCCACTCGGTTTTAGCAATTGTTACATCTTTTGGAATATCAACAAGAACTGGTCCTGGTCTACCTGTTCTTGCAATATGAAAAGCTTCCCTAAGAGTTTTTGCAAGCTTTTTAATATCTTTTACAAGATAGTTATGTTTTGTGCATGGTCTTGTAATACCAACTATATCCACTTCCTGAAATGCATCGTTTCCAATAAGAGCTGAACTTACCTGCCCTGTGATAACAACCATTGGTATAGAATCAGAGTTTGCTGAAGCAATTCCTGTTACTGCATTTGTAGCACCAGGACCCGATGTAACCAGTGCAACACCGACTTTCTGAGTTGCTCTTGCATATGAATCTGCTGCATGAACAGCACCCTGTTCATGACGCACAAAAAAGTGTCTTAAATCGGTCTTTGCCAGTGCATCGTAAATATCCAGGACAGCTCCGCCGGGATATCCGAATATTGCATCAACCTCTTCCTCCTTGAGAACTTTCATTATGATCTCAGCACCTGTTAGTTCCATAGGTTTTGCCTTTCAATGTTAAATTATAATAATTTCTCTAAATAATGAGCCGTTGTGCACTCCTGAGGGGTTTCCTCAGGAGTGCCTCATCATTGATTCATTCAGGTAGTATTGGTAATACTATCAATGTAACAAGATTCACACGTTTTGCATCATTTCCAATTAAACATTTGCCAAGTTTTTTTTATTACTTAACAATCGCCCCTTCACTTGCTGAAGAGACACTTTTTGCATATCTTGCCATATACCCTTTGGTAATTTTGGGTTCTGGCTTAACCCAACCTGATAATCTTTTTTCAATCTCAGCATTGCTTAGATCAAGTTCAATTTTCTTGGCTGGAATATCGATTTTAATAATGTCACCCTCTTCAACTATTGCGATGACACCACCGTGGGCAGCTTCTGGTGAAACATGTCCAATTGAAGCGCCCTTGGTTCCTCCTGAGAAACGTCCATCTGTAATAAGAGCCACATCAGCATCAAGTTTCATCCCTGCTATTGCTGAAGTCGGGGTGAGCATCTCTCTCATTCCTGGTCCACCCATTGGCCCTTCATAGCGAATAACTATGACATCTCCCTTATTAATTTTTCCATCCATAATCGCTTTGGATGCATCATCCTCAGATTCAAAAACCCTTGATGGTCCTTCATGTTTTAGCATGGAATCTAAAACAGCAGATTGCTTAACAACACAACCACCTGTTGCAATATTTCCAAAAAGAACTGCGAGTCCTCCCTCTTTATGGTAGGGATTATCTATTGGTCTGATCACATCAGAATCAAGAACTCTTGCTTTTTCAAGGTTTTCACCAAGTGTCTTACCTGTTACAGTGATACAGCTTTTATCCAGTAAACCTTTCTTATCAAGTTCAGTATAAACACCATATATACCACCTGAACTGTTAAGATCCTCTATGTGATCTTTACCTCCAGGGCTTAATGAGCATAGATGAGGTGTCTTTTTGCTAACTTCATTTATTTTATCAAGAGGAATTTCAACCCCTGCTTCATGTGCAATAGCTTTCAGATGAAGAACAGTATTTGTTGAGCATCCAAGAGCCATATCCATGCAGAGTGCGTTATTAAAAGCACTTTCTGTTAGAATTTTTGATGGAGTGATATCCTTTTCAATAAGCTCCATGATCTTCATGCCTGCTTCTTTTGCAAGTCTTTGTCTTGCAGACATAACAGCAGGAATGGTTCCGTTTCCAGGAAGACCAAGGCCAATAGCCTCAGTTAAACAGTTCATAGAGTTTGCTGTGAACATACCTGCACATGATCCGCATGTTGGGCATGCTGCATCCTCAATCTCATACATCTCTTCCTCAGTCATCTTACCGGATTTTACAGCTCCAACCGCTTCAAAAGCAGATATCAGATCTATTTTTTTATTTTTATCCTTTGGATGACGTCCTGCTAACATCGGTCCACCACTAATAAAAATTGTTGGGAGATCAAGCCTTGCTGCTGCCATAAGCATACCTGGTATAATCTTATCGCAGTTACCAACCATAACAAGAGCATCGAGAGCATGTGCTGTTGCCATAACTTCAATGCTATCTGCAATCAGCTCCCGGCTTCCTAACGAATAGTGCATCCCCATGTGATTCATAGCAATCCCATCACAAACCCCGATCACACCAAATTCAACAGGAGTACCACCTGCCATATAAATCCCGTTTTTAACAGAATCTGTTATCTGATTCAGATGAACATGACCTGGAATAATCATGTTCGATGCATTAGCAATACCTATTAAAGGGTTTCCAATCTCTTTGTCGGTATAACCCATTGCCTTGAATAGAGAACGATGTGGTGACCTTTCGATTCCTTTTTTTGAATTATCACTTTTCATTTTCATCTCCGTAAAATAAAAAAAGCCATTATCAGCATGTTGCGGGCTGATAATGGCTTTGTTTGGTTATATACTCTAAACTCGCATTATCAGCCGTCGCCCTCGACAGTAAGTATGACACCTACGACGAGGAGAATAATTGTAATGCTGAGAATGTTTATTAAGTAATTTTTCATAGTCTTAAATCTTTGTTAAGTTTTTAAGGACAAATACCAGTAACAATTTGATATGTCAAGCGTTTTGTAACCATAAAATATTGTTTTTTGCTTAACATTAGTTAAGTATAACTAAACTTTTTTAGCAAGTAATATCTCCATTAACACCTATATAACTACAAAATCTTTAAATAAACAATGTTTTCTGTTATTGTTATATTATCTTATTATTAATAAGATGAATTTCAGATCAGGAGGGCAATAGTGCGAACTGATTCAATAAAAACCAACAAAACTAATATCGAAACAAAAGATGTAAATAAAAAATCTACAGGGTCAAACAAAGCTTTTAAATCTGTTTTTAAAAAAGAGATCGAAAATTCCGAATCAAATCTTGTTAAGATAGGTTCCCTATCTAAAAATCAAACAGTTTCAGATCTTCTTATCAAAAATTCAAAGTTCAAACAGGATTGCTGGAATATAATCCACGATAAGGTTAATAGCGATAAACCGTTTAAGAGAATTCAGAGTGGAACTGATATCTTCCTCAATCCTGAAACCAATGAACTTGTTTGGGGAAAAGAGCTTAAAAAAGATTCAAAAGTACACCTTGCATCACCTGAAAAAACACACAAACCTGTTAAGAAACTAACGCCACAAATATCAAACGCTGTGAAATCGTACATGGGTAAAGAATACAAAACCATGGATTGCTTTGAGCTACTCGTAAATGGTCTTAAAAATATGGGAGTTCAATATTATGGAAAAGGCGGTTTAAGAGAAGAATTAATTGGAATGGCAAATAAAGAGGGCCGGCCTCGTTACTCATATCTTAATGGGGAAGGAATCATAAAAGCATCCGGATCTGAAATATATAATAAATCCATTATTGGTATCCATAAAAACTACACAAAGCAGGCAGAAAAAATCTACAATGAGATAAAACCTCATCTCTCGAAGGACCAAATACTTTCTTTTTCTACAAATTCAAGTGGACATACAGGAATAATATCAAAAAATAAAAATGACTGGACCTATATAAATTCTGGCAAACTTGATAATAGCATAAATAGTGAAACCAAAATAAAAGGTGTTGGCGAAGAAAAGCTCAGAAATGAATTTATAAACTGGTTTAAAAGAGCCTACAATAAAAAAGAGGGACTGACTATCAGTCTTGGCCAGTTAAACCAGATGAAACTTGCAGTTTATGGCGGTTCCACAATTAAAGCTTAGATTTTTTACTTCGGTTAACTAAATGCCCAAACTTTTAGAAGTGCTTTAATAACCTTTATTTTATAACTTCATAGTGGACAACAAAATCATCTGGTTCCAATTCATACCTGAAATCTTCAGGATAGAGTCTCTTGCAAAGATCAGAAATTAATATTATAAAAATAACGTATCAATCAAGGCCTGAAACTTCCTGTTTTATCATCCTTCATAGGAAAAGCACCAACCCAAAAACGGTATTTGGTTTCAGAAATTTTAAATAAATCACTAAACACTGAAAACTTCAAATTATCTTTATCTTGATAATAAACAACAGGTTCCACCCATTCGTATCCAACACTTATATTATCAGGCCACTCAAGGAAATGGCGTATTGATTCAACCCTCAATATTCTGTCATCACCCACATGATATTCTAAAGTATTATAATTTTCCCATGCCGCACCATAATAAAGATCATAATTCTTTTTATCCTCTATAATGGTTACGTATCCCTCATATTCATTGGGAATAACAATTACTACCGGATATATCCTTGTTTTATAATAAATCAGGAAACCTGAAATCATTATCAAAACTAAGAACAATGAAAGATATTTTAAATTCTTCATTTCACTTTTATCCCATGATAATACTTATTTTGCAAAAAAGAAATTTTATGGTAAAAAAATATAAATATCTTTAGGGAACCTCTAATAATAAGAATTTTGGATAAAATACAGCGTTTATAAAAGCTTTTAGTTTTATAGAATCTCTGCATTTCCAAAAATAACGAACCGATTTTATTACAGTTTTTTTTTGGAAATAACAAAGGATTTCGCCAAAAGAGCAGTTATTAGAGGTTCCCTTTAACAAAAGGTGTATAAATGCAAAAGAGTAGCTTAATCATACTTATCTTAATAAGTTTACTTATACTTAGTGGGCCCAAAATGAATGATAAAAAATTTAAAAATTATTCAATATCAAATAATGATGTATATTATGTCAGGTTCAGCCCTAAAACAAAACTTGAAGGAGCAGACCCTGCAACTTTCACTGTTTTTGATAAATCAAAATTCAATTACAGATATTTAACAGAACTTGCTGCCGATAAAAGTGGTTTCTATCTATACGATCAAAAAATCCCATTTGAAAACGCACATCAGGTCAGGATATTAGCCCCATATAGTAACGGCTATTGCATGTATCTCTTTTCCCATAAATCTAAGCTGTTTAGAATTAATAGTAATGACAAGAGGGTTGATGCAGTTAAAAACAGCGGAGGCGATTTTATTGCCATCCCTACTAATAAAGATAATATATCTTCCCACTATTTTAAAAAGAGTGATGCAGTCTGTTTCTATGATATTCACACCAATCAGATGATTAAGTTAGAAGATGCAAACCCAAAAACATTCCATGGATATTCTCAAAGATACGGTTTTAACCTTTTCTGGGGTAAAGATGACAAATTCGTTTATAGCGAGGGATCAAAAATTAAAGATGCTGACATTAAAACATTCAAATATGCAGGATGGATATACGCTAAAGATATAAACCGTGTTTATGTTCTGGGTAGAAAATGGACAGTTATAAAGGAAGCAGATCCTTCAACTTTTGAAGTAGTCAAAGGCAGAGGGATTGATGCAGTTGATAAAAAATATGCATACAATAATGGTCATATTGTGAATTGAAATATTAAAGAAAAAAAGTAAATCCCTTATATTTTACAAAATATATTTTCCTTAAAAGGTGCGTTGACAAACCGTTAACACACCCTATGTAACTGATTGAATAAAATCTTTTCCACTTTTAGAAAAATCCCACCCTATATCAATAGCATTCTTGATGAAATGTACAATATGCTTTGGAGTGATTGTTGGATATGAATTCTTATCAATTTCCTCACTAACAATATCTGGAAAATTTAACCATAAATCACTGGTAACAAGCCCTTTTAGTATTAACTTACAACCATTATGTTTTTCGCTTTGAATGGTAATATTAAAATCAAATTCACCCTCATCTTTCCAGGATATCGATATCACATATCGATACACGATACCTTCTACAACAATTTTCCTTGATTTGTTTTTCGGTAATGCCATATATTCTATTCTTTTCTTATTGAAATTATTGATGTTCTGTTTTCTTTTAAAAACTTAATAAGGTAATCCAAATCTTCTTTTGTAGGTTCTCCATACTTTTCATTTGCTCTAAATTTAATACAAGATAATGCATGAATTGTATCCGAGAGATCTTTTATCACTGAAGGTTTTTCTTCTATATAAAAGCCTGCTGTTTCATTCCATTCTTTCAAAATTTGAATATATTTCGTTTTCTTTCCAAAAAAATACAAATCATAAATTTTTTTTGCAATCCAATCAAATTCAAACTCATCCATTACAAATGATGAATTAGTACTTGTTTCAAAAATTACATAATCTTTAAAAACACCATAAGGTGGAGGCTCTTTTGCCCATTTTGTATTGTATTGTTCACTCTTCTTATTCATAAACATTAATTAGTTTCAGCAAGTAGTACATAGTTTTTACCATTCTTTATACATTTCGGGCATGTTGTGTACCACATAAACCACCTCTTGATGTTCATTCCTTTACTTTTAACCCAGAGACTCAAAATCTTTACACCATTTCCCAGTATCTTTATAAGGTCCTTCAAAAACCTTGCTAAACAAATCAGTTGTTAAAGTAACATTTTCCCCATCAGAAATCTCCTTATCGACAGCAAGGTAAGCATCCATATTCCACTTTTGAAGTATGTAGATTGATTCTCTGCATCATATACATAATAATCAGAATGATGATATAGCGAGTGGTATATAATGATTAGAAAAACTTTTTTTCTTATGTTTTCTCCTCATAAATAATTTATTCAAAATGAGAATATAAAATATAGGAATCATTGTAAATAAAATAAACTTAAGGGAACCTCTAATACTTAGAATTTTTGATAAAAAACAAGGCATAACAAAAAATAACGGGTTGATTTTACTACAGTTTTATTTTTGTTATAACGATGTGTTTCGCAAAAAGATCAGTTATTAGAGATTCCCTTAACTTATCTCTTTGGATAGGAAAATAGATCTTTTGCAAAAAGGAAATTTTTACATCTGCCCTTTTTTCAAATTATGAATTTAAATTTTATTTCATTCATGCCTTTTTTTCAATTTTCCTTGTTTTTAATGATTCCTCTCTTGTTCTATCATTTATTTTATAAAGATAGATCTGATCTGCATCTTTCATATCCAGTTCAGGGTTATTTTTGCAGCCGATTTGAGTCAGGTAGTTTTTCAGAAAATCGATATGGTGTTTAGGACATTTTTCGCTAAGAATCCATCCAATTTCGAGTATATCCACATTGTGTATGGTCAGGAAGCTATGTTTAGGGTTATTTGTTAAGCCAACATACCACTCATTATTACTTCCTCCAAACATTCTCATGCAGCTAATAAATGAACTCACATTACTGGTCAGGTCTGGTTTAGTGTAGATGTACATGGTTTTCCTTTTTGATTTTTGTTTTTATGAAATTATAAAATATTCAAACAGCAAGACCTCCTGGATTCCTGATACTCATCTAAAAACAAGTTTTTTTCTCAGTTCTGGAATGACGACCGATCTTTAATTTTTACACAATCTGTTTGTTAAACCCTAAAATAGAAATGTAGTTTTTCAAACATTTCTATGTGTCTCTTTTATGGACGTTAATCTTGAAGACAATCGAGTAAAAATGGTTTTCATTTTTTTTATGCAATGCTTTATCAATCAAAAGTTTAGCTTCCGGCAGGAGGTTTTGCTCTTACGGCTTTTTAAATGATTTTAAAAAATATTTAAAAAGCGGAAGCAGGCAAGCGGCTTCCCTACAAGAATTGTTTTTTCTAATAGAACAAGCAGTTCTTACAAAACAATTATTAGAAAAAAGGTATGGAAGGGAGCAATTTCTCCCATACCTGTCAACGCCTCTTTCATATGTAGTTTAAGTGTGTACTATCTCTTTCACACGCAAATCTGGTGTTTCGCTGAAGAAAATCTTCAGTTACGTTTTTTTTAATTGAAAAAGCTGGAATTAAAAAATTTTAACAAAAATAAAAACTAAGGCTTTTTGTTAAATGACCAGATCAATTCACTCAATATTAAGACCAGAGAAGCGCTGAATAAGGCCTGATATACAAAACAGAAAGCAATTGTATGGGGCTTTGGTCGTGCTTTATCTCTGTGATTAATAATGTTTGAGTGAAAAAACTGCCCCAACGTGTGAAAGAGGCGTTGACGGAATGGTGGACTTTCTGTAAAAAAGAAAACAGACATGGTTGTTTCTCCGTTGTAGAAATAATTGTGTTCAGAGTCTTAGCGGGGGCCGTGAACCTCTGCTTTGACTCGCCTGTGTAAATCTAATTACTACCCTAATATAATACTTACCAATATTTCAAGCTTAAAATTAATTTATTTTTACTTCAATTTAAAATTTGTTTTCAAATTTGAAAAATTGAGATCAAAGATTGTGTTTTTTAATACCCCTATGGTCATTTTTAATTGCTGTAAAATATCTATTCAAAGCCAGGAATCTTTCATCAATTTTAAACACTCGATATCAAAAGCATCCCAGAACATATCACAGTGAATCTTTGATTATTAAAATTCAATTATATTTCAATATTTTGCTTCTAAATATATATTTTCCAAACTGTGGACAGGTAAATTTGGATAAAGGGATCCTGGTGTTCCTTTTAATAAATATTAATATGAAAAGAGGTAAAACATGAAAATCGAGTACAAATTTGTAAACACATCTTCTGAGAAAATGAATCTTTATAAATTCAGGAAAAAAGTTTTTGTTGATGAAGAGGAACGATTTACAAGTGATAAAGACTATATTACTGACCAGTTTGACAGCTTTGACGAAACATTGAATGTTGCGGCTTTTATGGATAAGGAGATTATTGCTGCTGTCCGGTTAACAATGGAGGATGAATCCGGACTACCCGTGGATTTACAATGGGATTTTTTAGAATTTAAAAAAAAATGTAATGACCGTTTTGCCAGTATTGGATGGTTATGCAGTACCCGGAAACACAGGAATGAGACCGGATTAATTAAAGGACTAATTAAATTTGGAGTTTCTGAATTAAAAAAAAGGAGTTATGAGCATATTTTAGCAGTAATTCACCCACCAATTTATGGTCCCCTTAATTCCTACTTTGGATTCAAAAAGATAGGACCACAGTTTCAGGATAAAATCTTAAAAGTTGATATGATTCCTGTATATAGTTTAGCGGATGATATTCTTTCAGGTGTTAACGGGGAAATCCCTCAAAAATTTGATAGTTTTTCATTAGATTGCAAAGAGCAAAGTAATGATGGTCAACCTGATAAAAATATAATTAAAATTGAGAAAGAAAATCTGTTAAAAAAATCAATGATTCATGGGAAATATCATTTTTTTGAGCAGGCATTTTCAAGAAATATTGGTATTTTTACTATGGCTGAACAGGAAAAAATTCTTAATTCGAGAATAGCAATTCCGGGACTGGGAGGTGTTGGAGGTCAACATTTAATAACGCTTGCGAGAGCTGGTTTTGGTAATTTTAATATTGCTGATCTGGATTATTTTGAACCTGTGAATACAAACAGGCAGTATGGAGCAAAGGTAAGTACTTTTGAGAAATCAAAAACTGAGACTATGTATAAAGAGGCTATGGATGTAAACCCTTTTCTTGATATCAGGTGTTTCGAAAATGGTGTATCTGAAGAGAATATAGATGAGTTTCTTAAAGATGTGGACCTGGTTGCTGATGCAATGGACTTCTTCAATTTTGATATTAGAAGGTTAATATTCAAAAAAGCACAGGAGAAAAACATACCTGTAATAACTGCTGGCCCACTTGGATTTAGTTCTGCATTGCTTATTTTTATGCCTGATAAAGGAATGTTATTTGATGAATATTTCAATATAAATGATGATTTGAGTCTTGAAGATAAACTGATCAGGTTTATTGTTGGCCTTGCTCCAAAAGCAACGCAGGCATCATATATTGACCCTTTATCTATAAGTATGGAAAACAGGAGGGGGCCTTCTACGGGTGCAGCCTGTCAACTATGCAGCTCAGTTATTACAACTGAGGCAATACGAATCATTCTTAAAAAAAGAGGAGTAAAACCGGTTCCCTCTTATTTTCAGTATGATCCATATGCCGGGAAATTTCACAGGGGTTTTCTTTTCGGAGGAAACAGACATCCTCTTCAGAAGCTCAAATATTTTATGGTTAAAAGAGTACTCTCTAAAAATGAGATGATTACAGGTCCTAAGGAGATACCCAATATTCCTGTGACTGGGAAAATGTGTGATGAAACTGTTAAATATCTGATATCTGCAGGAATGCAGGCACCATCTGGAGACAATTGCCAACCCTGGAAATTTGAATATTGTGAACCATACCTTTTGGTGTTCCTTGAACCTAATGCTGATAATTCGTTCTTCAACTTAAATCAGATTGCATCTTATATCGCGTGCGGGGCTGCAGTTGAAAATATACTTCTGGCAGCCGGAAGGTTTGGTGTTTCAGGAAATGTTGAATATCTACCTGAAAAAGATCAGCCCTTTTTGGTAGCAAAAATTCATCTGTCATATGAAAACAAAAAAGAAGACCCTCTTCAACGGTTTATCTGGACAAGACATACAAACAGAACAAATTTTAATCGTAAGCCATTATCTGAGCCAGACCTGAATACTTTAGAAAGTAGTATATCTGATTTTCCGGATGTTTCTCTTAAACTAATAACCAAAAGAAAAGATATAAACGATCTGGCAGATGTAGTTTTTGATGTTGATAAAATAAGGTCTGAGCGTAAGGACCTCCATGAGCATCTAACAAAAATGATTAGATATACAGATCTGGATGCATTGTTAAGAAAGGATGGGTTTCCACTTAAAAACCTTGAAGCTGGAGCATTGGGTAATTTGTTTCTTAAACTCAGTAAACCGTGGCTGGTGATGAACTTCCTGAATAAAAGAGGCATGGGTAAAATGGTTTCAATTGCGGCATCGCAAGGAGTTAAGCAGGCATCTGCAATAGGTCTTTTAAAAATTAATGGAAATTCAACTAAAGATTTTATAGTTGGCGGGCAATCGCTTGAAAGATTGTGGTTAGAGTGCACTCGGCAGGGTATCTCATTTCAGCCAATGACTGCTGTTACACTTTTCAGGCATAGATGGAATCTTGGACTAAAAAATGATTTTGCTATGGCTCATCAGCAACTTTTAGGTAAAATCTGGCCTGTTTATGAATCATTATTTGGTGCTAATCCAAATGAATCACATATAATGCTGTTCAGGTTGGGTTATGGAAAACTAATATCCCGTAGAACCTATAGAAAAGAGATTAAAATTTAATTGGTAGAGAAGCTTTAAAATTACGAGTTGTGGCGGAAAAATGATTCCGCCATAACTTTAAAACCTATGAAATTGATAGTTGACAATTAATGGTGTTTAAGCGATATCTGTTTTTTATAAACGCTATAGGGAACCTCTAATAATTTTATAAAGGATTAAAAATGAAAAAAAACATTGTAGTTTGCATTATCATATTACTTTTAATAATACCTTCAATTTCTTTTGGATCAGGCTTGATAAAAATCTTCAAAAATGACTCAAAATACTATGTAGCTCCTGTAGAATCCATACTTTATATTAAATATCAAAGTAGAGATAAAACCTTGATAATTAATTTCTACGATAAAATGAAGAGTGTATTAATAAGAGATATCTTAAATGAGGAAGCGGATAAATTGATTCAAAAAATTTATAATCCAAATCGAAAAAAAACTTTGCTGATTGAAGTAGACGTTTTTAAATAAAGGGAACCTCTAAAAACTGGAAATTTGATTGAAAACTTATATTTTGCATATTTTCTGAATTTGTGAGATTCCTGATACGCTACAAAAAACAAGTTTCTTGTAGCGTTCTGGAATAACATGTAGTTCCATGGTGCTAAGCTTGTTAAATCAGCCCTCTTTTCTTCAATGAATCAAATCTCGTTTCAGCAATAAACCCATAAATAAATGAGAGACATCCTGCATCTAAAGTAATTTCAAAAGCAATTAATAAAGTAAGTAAAGGGATCATCCCTGATTGTAAAGAAAATTGTTCTGAGATCGAAAAAAGAAAAGCAATTGATAAAACTATCTTTATTAGTAGTGAAGCTATAATTGAGAAACTTACAAGTTTAGCCTCTTCTGATTTTGTTGGTAGTCTTTTATGGTTATGAAGAAATGTTATTATAGTAAAAAAAGCTGCGCCTAACAATGGTACGATAGCGATGCTTATTTTAGAAAATTCTAAAAAGTCTAAAATTACATTCAAAATAATAGCTGATAATAAATATATGGTACTGAATATTATAACATACTTGAAAACATTAACTTCCTTATTCAAAATACTGCCCCTTTATATTAATTTTAGTAAACAGAGTCCCTATAGGGGAATCTCTAATAACTGTCTTTTAGCCGAACTACAGCGTTGTTCGAAATAAAAAACTGTTGTAAAATCGCCTCGTTATTTATTTCTTACCCTTGTATTTCAATCAAAATCCTAATTATTAGAGGTCCCATAGTTTAAAAAAGAAGAAATGACAAGATAATTAAGTATAGGGAACCTATAATAATTTGAATTGTGGATAAAATACAAGGCATTACAAAAAAAATAAAGAGTAGAACATGACTCAGAAAAGATTCCCTAAAAAAGCAGATCCTCTGGATTCCCTTAAGGGAACCTCTAATAATTTAATTTTTGGATGAAATTACAAGGCATTTCAAAAAATAACGAGCCGATTTTATTACAGTTTTTTTTTGGAAATAACAAAGTATTTCGCCAAAAGAGAGGTTATTAGAGATTCCCTTAAATAAATATACTTGTCTTTTACATAACCAAACGATTTTACAGTGATCTTGTCTCTTGATTTGTTTTTTATCTGATATTTTGATATTCCGGTATATGAAAACAGACTTAAGGGAACCTCTAATAATTATAATTTTGGATGAAATATGAGACCGGAAAATCAAAGAATTAAATCACAAAGAGCTGCTGTTTCCCGCGGCAAAATGTATCTGAAAGCCAATTTAGGCTGGCTGTCAGGTTTTCCTGTTAGTAGAGGGAGTGAATATGTAGACTGGGTCTCTGTTCCGAAAACAGGTGAAATTGTTGTTAACACAATAAAACTAACGGGAGAACATCTTCATGATGCTACCTATACATATAATAAATTAGTTAACAATTTTCCGCGGGCACTATCTGGAATAGTTGAAAATAAAGATATATGGATTGACAGGGTTCCTAAATTATTTGATCTTTTAAAGAACTCTATACATCAAAACGAAGATTATCCAGAATCCCTTTCAATGATTAAAAATGTTTTCCCTTCCAAAATAGTTAAAAAAAATAATGAATTATGCAGGAAAGCAAAAGATTTAGAGATAGTTATAAATTCATTTAGCTGGCTTGCTTTTATTTACCCTGATGAATTTTCCAAGGCGCTCGACTGGCTTGATTTAAATCAAAAAGTAGTAAAAAATATTGTAAACAATGCAAAAGATTATGATGGAATTGTTACAACTATTCTGTTGTACAGAATCCATCAGAGTGATGGTAAAAGCAAAGTTAATGTGCTAACTGCCTGTTTAGGTAATGAATCCATATTTGATGTACTAACCCATGGATCTGGTTTAACAGATAAGTATATTGCTTTTTTAAGCCAGGTAAAAAAGGGTGTTAAAAATATAAAAATACCTGAAAAACCAAAACCTGATTTTGGTTTGAATTTAGTTCAATTTATTTGGTGGCTTTCCGGGCAAGATCAATCAACACGTCGTCGTGCTCTTACACTTTTCCCCATTCTTATTCCAGATAATTTTGTTGAAAATTGGAATCAGTGGTGGAAAAAAATTCAACCTCTTATAATAAAAACCCATGGTATTGCCTCTGGTAGAAATCCTGATCTGGTAAAAAAATCAGCAATGGAGATGCGCAGTGAATTAAAAAAATTAAAAGAGAACATACCGGCATCTCTTTCTCCAGATAGATTCATCAGTATAATAAAGAAAATATCTGAATCAAATAATATTGCTCTTTATAAAAAAAGTCTCCCTGTTTTTAAGAAACTGCCGGTTATCGAGAATAATTGCCTTGTAAGAGTTGCATTTTTGCAAAAATTTATTGAGTTAAGAAAGTATTATCCAAATGGAACGGCACTGTTGGGACCTTTTAAAACATACCTTTCAAAATATTCTAATCAAGAGGGGTTCCTGCGTCCATGGTTAGTAAACTCAAAAATTACCGGGGATGTTTTTGAAGAAATTTTATATGAAGCAAAAGATCAAAAAATCTGGCCCCTTATTTTTAACTCCCTTGCTCAGATAATTTCATACTCAGACAAATTCAATTTTGATGATTTTGATTTGTTGGTATCCCTCGTAAAAGTTACAAAAGATTCATCTGTTGCCACATCTTATATGAAGCAGTTTATCGTTGTGGATAAACAGGGAGGGTATTTTTCTGAAGATCAACTTAGATGTATTTATTTGATGGATAAGAACAATAACAAAGCTGGATCTATTGTTGAAAAAATGGAAAAGCTGGATCTGGAAGAAAAGAATTATACAAAATTAATTTCAATTATTGAGGAGCTGGAAAAAGCCGGTTGGGAAGATTTAGCACTTAAGAGTTTTGAAGATGGTAATCTTAAAGTATTAAATACTCTGGGAATCAGATATTTTCTTCTGAAAAAACTAAAAATTGAAACCTGTCCGGTTAAAAACCCTGCTGAATATATCAGGCCCCAGTGGAGTAAAAATTATCCTGAAGATCTGATACCAGAGCTTAGCGTTTTAGATTATGTTTCTTCAGAAGCTGAAAAAAAGGCTTATAAAATACTATCTGGCAATTTCCCATCCAGAGAAAAAACTCTTAAAGAAATTGAAGTTATTAAAAAGTTAATTGAGAAAAAACCAGAGAATAATACACTAAATGAAAGGCTTATTAATCTTTGTAACCGCCTTGATGGAAATCCAAACAAAATTTCGGATCAGCAGATAGGAAAATTACGTGGAAAGTTGGAAAGGGCTGTTCGAACATCTGTTATTCAAGGCTGGTTAGAGAATGTTTCAGAACAGTTAGCCCGTGAATATGATAAGTCTCTTGATCTTAAAACCTTCAAAGAGTTTTTTGATGATAATGTAAACACTGAGATAATTGGAAGTATTTTAAATCTACCTAAATCTTTTAGAGATATCGGTATAAAATTAATTAAAAGAGGTTTAACAAATTCTGATGTAAACCTTTCTGAACATGTGGAAAATAAGAATTACATTAAACAAATTAATCAGAAAGGGATTAAAACTGAGCATTGGTTAAATCCACCTTCTCCATATCAAAAAGAGGGAAAAGATGGACAGTTTGTAACTATTTCATTTGAAACAGATCCCATTGAAATTTTAAAAATGGGCCACTACTTCAAAACATGTCTAAGTCCCGGAAGTTTCAATTTTTTCTCTGCTGTTTCGAACGCAGCAGATATAAATAAACACGTTGTTTATGCGCGTGATAAAAATGAGAAAGTAATTGGGAGATGTTTATTTGCTTTAACAAATGAAGGTATGATTCTGACTTTTAATCCATACTGCCACGACAATTCAATTAAATTCGATGAAATGATGGGTGAACTTGCTGAGCGATTGGCTGAAAAAATGAATACTATTGTTGCTTCAGACAGAGAAGTTCCTTCTCTTGTATCAAATAAATGGTATGATGACGGTTCAATAAACTTATGTAATCGCTATTCTTTTCTTCACTATGATTCAGAATTCAGAAATTCTCTTTCAAACATAAAAATTGAGGATTTTATACAAGAGCTTGAAAAACTGTTTTCTCCCCTTCCATTAAATGAGCTTACTTTACCTTTGGTTGTGGAGTTTAATGAAATTCAGGATAGACCGGAATTGATCCTTCCACTTTTACCAGCTATCAGTTCATGTGATACACTTTCAGATATCATGAAAATTAAAAGTGCTAAATTAGCCTTTTTAGCAGGAGAAAAATCATATTCTATTCATCTCCTGAAAAAGAGAGCTGAAAAATATCTTTTAAGTGAGGGCAAAAACCTGTGGAGACTGGATTATCAGTTGTTAGAAATTCTTGGGGAAATAAATCCCTCAGCTGCTCTCAGAGTTCTTAGAAAAACGAGGGAAAAGGATGTGAAAAAAGATGAAAATGAAACAGACTCAGAAAGAAAAAGACTCCTTTCCATGGTTTATGAGCAACTGGGGAGGAAATATAATTCCTTTTAATTGCCTTTAGGGAAGCACTATAATAATTGGTATTATGATTCAAATACAGCGTTTATAAAAGTTTTTAGTTTTATAGAATCTCTGCCTGAGAATAAAATAACGAGGCGGTTTTACACAGTTTTATTTTTTAGAATAATTCTATTGTTTTGTTTTATAGGCAGTTATTAGCGATACCTCCAGAAAAGATACTCTGGAACCTAACTTACTAATAACACTAAAAAAATAAAAAGTGTTACTTTGAAGAAATTAGCCTAAAATATATGGTTTTATTTCACTTTTACATGTATAAGAAACGCAATTGTTGCCGGTGCGTTGATAGAGTTTTATCACACCTTGCAAAACTTTATTAATTACAGGAGAACAATAAATGAAAAAACGCTTGCGAAAGAAGCTTTACCTTGGTGAATTCAAGGAGCTCGGCTTTGAAATTGCGATAGAGCTAGAAAAAGGAATGGACGAAGAGCAACTGGATAATTTTATATCTATCTTTGCTGAAGAAGCACTCGATAAAAACGGCCTTGATATCGAAGGTGGCGGAAATACATCAGATATCTTTGGCATGATCATTCTTAACAAACGCGGAAGTGTCAGTGAAGAGCAGAGATTGTTTGTTGAAGCCTGGCTCAAAGACAGAAAAGAGGTTACAAAAACCACCGTTGGCCAACTTGTGGATGCCTGGTACTCTTAGCAGAATACCATCGCAGAACCCATATATAAAAAAAGGTTCTATTGTGGAAAAAACAGACAATAGAACCTTTCTATTTTGAGGACCTCTGATAATTAGGATTTTTAATAATGGGAAATTTGACTCCTTCGAAAGACCAATTAAACGAATTAACAAATTCCAACTACAAAGGACCTGTTGTTATGGTCAATCTTTTGAAATTCAAAAGAGTTGATGGAAAGGCCAACGAAAGTTATAAGTCCTATCAGAAGTATATGCACAAAACGGCCCCATTCCTTAAAAAAGTGAATGGTAAACTGATATATATTGGCGAACTTGCCCAGGTTTTTATTGGTGATGACAGTGATAATTGGGATCTTTGCTTATTAGTAAAGTACCCATCAGGTAAAGCATTTATAGAGATGATAACAGATCAGGAATATTTAAAAATACAGAATTATAGAGAGAATTCACTTGAAAACTCTGCATTACTGGTAACAAAACCAACTATAGGGAACCTATAATAATTAAAAGGCGGTTATTAGCGACTCCTCCAGAA
The DNA here is from genome assembly GCA_024226555.1 of Desulfobacterales bacterium. Lineage (GTDB taxonomy): Bacteria > Desulfobacterota > Desulfobacteria > Desulfobacterales > JAAELO01 > JAAELO01. Next base: position 47,886 of record JAAELO010000047.1, read on the forward strand.
TAGATAATCTGGAACCTAACTGCCTAATAACACATAATATATAAAAAGTGTTACTTAGAAGAGATTCCCTATATAAATACAGGAGTATTAAAATGACAACCGATGTTTACAGACAACTCCAGGAGAGACTTGATCTATACTCAATGGGATTTCCAAAAGCTGAATCAGGGGTTGATATTGAAATTTTAAAGTATTTGTTTAGTGTTGAGAATGCTCAACTTTTCCTTGCCTTAAGCCATGCTCTTGAACTACCAGCTGTAATAGCAGAACGTATTAATCAACCTGAAGCCGAAGTGGCAATGCAACTTGAGGAGATGGCTGAAAAAGGTCTGGTTTTTCGACTTAAAAGAGATAAAAGTAAATATGGCGCGATACCTTTTGTTCATGGATTGTTTGAATTTCAGGTTGATAATCTTAAACCAGATTTTGCTAAAATGGTTGGAGACTATTTTGAAGAAGCCTTCGATTTGGCAATGCAAAAGAGCGCTGATAACTTTTTAAGAGTTGTCCCAGTTAATAAGTCCCTTGAAATCAGAAATAATGTCGCAAGTTATGAAGATGCTGTTGAGATATTAAAGGGCAAAGATAAAATAATAATTGCTGATTGTATTTGCAGAAAGAGAAGAGATATTCTTGATGAGGGATGTGGAAAACATCTTGAAGCATGTTTTATGTTTGGTTCCATGGGAGAATACTACCTTGATAAGAATATGGGAAGAGTTGTTTCTCTTGATGAGGGAATAGAGATATTAAAAGAGTGTAGAGAAGCTGGGCTTGTAACCCAACCAGCTACGGCACAGAATCCAGCTGGAATGTGCAACTGTTGTGGAGATTGTTGCGGAGTTCTAAGTGCCATAAAAAAACATCCAAACCCTGCTGAAATTATTTTCTCAAACCATGTTGTTTCTGCAGATACTGAGGAATGTACGGCATGTGAACTTTGTCTTGAAAGATGCCAAATGGAAGCCCTTGTTTTGACTGATGTAATTGAAGTTTTGGAACACAGATGTATTGGTTGCGGTCTTTGTGTCACAACCTGTCCAACAGAAGTCCTTTCTCTTATGGAGAAACCTGAAAAAGAACAGAGAGTCCCTCCTGTTTCTATGGCTGAACAGATGATGGTTATGGCTCAAAATAGAGGTATCATTTAAAAGCAATATAACTTAGAGGGAACCTCTAATAAAAATGGGCAGGTGTAATATCTGCCTGATTTTTTATGCACCTAAATCAAGAACTTTGATTTTATCGTCTTTTTGAGAAGAGATCAGTTCAAGAGAAGCTCCATAAAAATCATCAAAGCAAGGTATTAATCTTTTTCTTTCTATATCATAATCTTTTGCAACTTTATCAAAACCTTTTTTGATACTCAAAATCAATACCCCTTGAATTTTAATAGTTTATAAAAAACTCTATTAATTAATTTTTAGTTAATAAAGAGAAACAGGTCAAGGTTGTTTTACTTTTCCTTCAAAAAAGCTTGTAAAAATGATTCCTGCATATTATCAAATTACCCGATTTTAAATATTAAATTAAAGGGAGTGTGTTTGCTATGGCAGGATTCAATGCTCATTTAACATCAGGGGCTGTTACTGGAACAGGATTAGGATTAATTGGTCTTACCACAGGATATTTAAGAACTACTGAGACAATAGCTATTGCTATAATTGGAACAATAGGTGGACTTCTTCCTGATATTGACAGTGATACAGGAAAACCACTACAACTTCTTTTTCAACTTATATCAGTTATGATTCCCGTTTTTTTGTATCCATATTTTCTTGAACATTTCACAGATGGAGTTCCTTTCTCAATCTGCTATTTTTCAATGTTCTACCTGTTCATCAATTATGTGGTTTGTCCATTTATAAAAAAGCTAACAGCTCACAGGGGGGTAATGCACAGCATCCCCTTTGCAATTTTGTGTGGTGAGATTGCTTATCTTTCATTACTCAAATCAAGCGATTCTTTTGCATTGTTCGGAAGCCTTGCTATTTTTTTAGGATCTATGACCCATCTTACATTGGATGAATTTCACAGTCTGAAATTTACAAAAGGAATAATTCCAACCTTTAAAAGATCCAGTGGAACAGCTCTTACATTCACGGCACCTGATTTTGTTAGTATTTCAACTGTATATTTTCTAATGATATCATTTGGTTCCCTTATTGTTATGAGATTTTATGAAATTCCCGTTTTGAGTGAACTTTACAATCAAATATAGGGAATCTAATTAGGGATTTCCATAATCTAAAATTAATATTTGTGATCCGTTTAATAATTGGGAATCTCTAATAATTAGAATTTTTATTGAAATACAAGGATGAGAAAAAAATAACGAGGCGATTTTTCACAGTTTTATTTTTTAGAATAACACAGTAGTTCGATCAAAAGGCAGTTATTAGAGATTCCCAATAACAAATCATTGGAAATAGTATCTAAAAAAGTTTAATATAAGAAAACTTTTTATAAAGGTATTTGAAATGGATAACAAACCACCAAATATAACACTTATTGATGATACAGTATGGGTTATTGATCAACCAATAGGAATGGCTCAGTATGATTTCCGTTTTGAGGACCATTTTGTATGCAAACATCCATATCAGCTTGACTCAGAAATTACAGCAATTGCAAGGATGGGCGCTGCCAATGACTATGCAAAACGTTATGAAAAAATGGAAAACTGGGGAATCAAATTAATTCATACCCCTGAAGAATATGATTTAACAAGTTATCTTCCAAACTGGTATCCTTTAATTGAAAAGTTTACACCAAAAAGTATCTGGTATGAAAAACCTCCTTCAGTTAAAGAGATAGAAAATGAATTTGACTGGCCAATATTTGTAAAAGGTGAGCGTCAAACAAGTAAACATAGCAGACATAAATCAATTATTGAGTCACCTGAGCACTATTTGGAATTAATTGAAATATGGAAAAGGGATAAAATATTACATTGGCAAAAAATGGTTTGTCGTGAATTTATTCCCCTTGAACCTGTTGCAAAAACTGATCCTGATATCTTTCCGAAAAGTTATGAATTCAGATCTTTCTGGTGGAAAAACAGTTGTGTGGGTATAGGGCCATACTGGTTCTCAGAAAATTATAAGCTTGATACCAGACATGAGGAAGAAGTAATAAAAATCGGATCAGAAGTTGCTGAACTGTTAAATGTAAAATTTCTTGTGATAGACATTGCTTACACAAAAAATGGGGAATGGATAGTAATAGAGTGTAATGATGGACAAGATTCCGGTTATGCCGGTAACAATCCAAGATTTCTATGGAATAATATCTTAAATATCGAGAAAGAAGAGCTTTAGAAATATAGTTTTGTGAAGTTTGAATTTAGAGCTAACTAAATTTTGTGGAGTAAAATGGACAATATAAATAACAGAATTAAGTATTTCAGGGATTGCTACAGATCCGATAATCGGGATATGGTGTTGAACGATTTCTTTAGTCTTGATAATACCCATCTCGAAAATAAAGAGGAACTAATAAACGGTTCCATGGTTCGGATACCCTGTAATGTTCCTGAAACGCTAAAAGCAACAAAGCTCTACAGTAAAGAGAAAGACCTTATATATTGTTCTCTTTTTATAGTTGGCAAGATGTTCTCGAAGAACAACAGGCTAATAAAGATTTGTGCTCCTCTTCTTTTCTATCCTGCTACTTTGGAGCAAGATGGTGAGTTCATATACCTTGCAATAGACAAATCTAAAAGAAGGTTTAACTTCTCAATAGTAAATGCGATAAAAGATGAGCAGGATGAAAACAGCTCTATTTACGATGAAATTACAGATTGCTTTACTTCTGAAGAGGTCGCAAATACTGAAATTGGACTTATTACATCCATTCTTGAAAAATATATTCCGGGTTTAAATACAGATTCTGTTCTGATGTTTCCTGAACTTGTTCCATTAGAAAAACTAAAAAAAATGCTTCAGCCATCTTCATTAAAGAAGCAGGTTAATTTTAAACTGATACCTGCATCAGGAGCTGGTCTTTTCAAAAAATCTGTTGATACAATGGGTGTTTTAAATGAACTTAAGGAGATCTCTAAAAGGAGCTCTTTTTCAAAACCACTGGGTTCACTTATTGGGGATGAAGATTTTACAGAAGGAGTATATGAAAAAGGAAGGGTTCCTTCAGTTCTTAATTTACCCCAGGAAAAAATTATAAGGGCTGCTACAAAATATCCCTTCAGCCTGATAGTCGGGCCTCCGGGCACAGGGAAATCCTATACAATAGCATCTCTTGCAGTTGAGCATATCAGTAAAGGGAAATCTGTTCTTATAGCCTCCAAAACTAATCAGACTGTTGATGTTATCTTCGATAAGATCGAGACCCAGTTAGGTCTTGATAATGTTATTGTTCGCGGCGGAAAAAGTAACCATTTAAAACAGTTAAAAAACCACTTAAGAAATATTCTAAGTGGTATGAAGATAAGTAAAAGCTCATCAGAAACTGATATAACAAATATTAGAGAACTTGAATTAATTGATAAAAAAATTAATAAACTTGAAGCGATTTTTCAGAAAAGAGTCGAAAAAGAGAGTGTTTGGGGGAATTTCTTTGCTGAAAATGGTGATTCAAACGGTTTTTTTAAATCACTACGTAAGAAATATATCTCTTTCAGAATGAAAAAACTAAGGCCTTTATGGGAGATAATTGAAAGGCTTGAAAATAGTCTAAATGCTGAAAATTCAAAAACAGTTGAATATATTCAGAACAAATATGAAGAAACAATAAAAGCTACCTTAACAACCAGAAGAGAGGATCTGAAAAAGTTTCTCCAGGGCATAAGTGCAAGATTAGGAATTAAGCAGGAGGAGTTATTCAGAGACACAGATTTTAAAGTAATACTTTCTGCTTTCCCGGTTTGGCTTGTAAAACTATCTGATATCTACAAAGTTCTGCCATTAAAAGAGGAGCTTTTTGATCTTGCAATCATTGATGAATCTACCCAGTGTGATATTGCGACGATAATACCTGTTCTGATGCGTGCTAAAAATGTTGTTTTTGCAGGAGACCCGAACCAGTTAAGGCATGTCTCTTTTCTTTCCAGGAGCAGACAAAAAAGCCTTATTGAAAAATATGGACTTCCATCAGATATGATGGAGTTTTTCAATTACCGGGACAAAAGCATACTGGATATCGTTTTTGATAAAACAAAAGATCAAAATCAGGTAGTATTTTTGAACGAACATTATAGAAGCACTCCCGAGATTATATCTTTCAGCAATAAAACTTTTTATAACGATGCAATAAGAGTTATGACAAGTAAACCCAATATACCAGAGAAAGAGGGCGTTTTTCTTCTAAAGTGCGATGGTATAAGGGATGAAAAGGGTTATAATGAAATTGAGGCTGGTCTTATTCTTGATAAGGTAAGTGAACTTTTTAATGAGCAAAAGAGTTTAAAGAAAGGGGTGTGCGAAAGCATTGGAATTCTTTCACCCTTTAGAAGTCAGGTTGATTATTTGATGAAAGAGGTCAGCACAAGATTCAGTTATGATCAAATCGAAAAACATAATCTTATGGTGGCCACAGCCTACGGCTTTCAGGGAGAAGAAAGAGATGTTATGTTTTTATCATTTGTACTTGATGAAAAAAGCCATAACTCTGCATTCATCCACATAAATAAAAGAGATGTTTTTAATGTATCTATTACAAGGGGCAGATCCATACAATATGTTTGTACTTCTTTAAATCCTGATTCATTAAAACAGAATTCAATTTTAAGATTGTATCTTGATAGTATTAAAGAAAATAATAGTGATGGAACTAAACTTAATGCAGTTGTTGATAATTTCTCTAAAGAGGTGGAAAAAGAACTGCAAAAATTTAATGTACAAACCTATACAGCTTATCCCGTTGCAGGTCTTGAGATAGATGTTATAATTCAGTCCGGTAATAAAACATTTGGTATTGATCTTATCGGATATCCCGGAGAGTTTGAAAACGCATTTTCCCTCGATAGATATAAAATGCTTAAAAGAGCAGGTCTAAGAACTTTTCCTTTGCCATATGTTAATTGGGTTCTGGACAGGGACAGATGTATAGACGAAATTAAAAATCTGATGCTCTAATTTATAGCTTACATTCATACTAATCAATGGAATTAATTTGATTTAATGATATAATTAAATATTGGGAACCTCTAACAATTAGAATTTTGATTGAAGTACAAGGCATTTAGAAAAAATAACGAGGCGATTTTACAACAGTTTTCTTTTTCTAATAACACAGTAATTCGATCAAAAAGCAGTTTTTAGAGATTCCCTATTTTTCATTATTAGTAACTTTTAAAAAAGTGAAAGCTATGAAACCCATCTATCTGAGAACTGATTTAAAAACTATAGGTGCAAAAAAAAAGAAACTTTTCGCAATGCTTGAGAGCTGTTCTATTTGCCCAAGAAAGTGTGGTGTAAACAGGCTTAAAGATGAGAAAAGTTTCTGTGGGATAGGCATTGATACTATTGTTGCAAGTTATCAGAAGCATTTTGGCGAAGAAGCTCCTCTTGTGGGGAGAAATGGTTCGGGAACAATATTCATGTCAGGATGCAATCTACTATGCAGTTTTTGCCAGAACTACGACATAAGTCACCATATTGCCGGAGTAAGAACAAGTCATAAACTTCTTTCAGACATGATGATAAAGCTTCAGAATTCAGGATGTCACAATATAAATTTTGTAACACCAACACATGTAGTTCACAATATTGTTGCAGCTGTGGAAATTGCTATAGAAAAAGGGCTTAATATCCCTCTTGTTTATAACTCAAGTGGATATGATAGTATTGAAACCATTAAAATTCTTGATGGCATAATAGATATCTATATGCCGGATTTTAAGTTTATGAATTCGAAAACTGCTGAAGATACCTGTGATGCTTCTGATTATCCGGAAATTGCATTAAATGCAATTAAAGAGATGCAAAGGCAGGTTGGTGATCTTGTCGTAAGCGATGAAGGAATAGCAGAAAAAGGTCTTATAATCAGACACCTTGTTATGCCAAATGATGTTTGCGATACAAAGGCGGTCATGGAAAAAATAGCAGATGAGATATCATTGAAAACTTTTATAAACGTAATGGCCCAGTACAGGCCTCTTCACAAAGCATCTGGCAACAATTTAATATCAAAGGCAATTAATAGTGAAGAGTTTTCTGAAGCTTTAGCAATTGCAAAGAAAGTGGGGCTAAAAGTCTAAAATAAGTCGGGATCTATTAACTAATGGGAACCTCTAATAATTAGAATTTTTGATGAAAAACAAGGCATAACAAAAAACAACGAATTGATTTTACTACAGTTTTTTTTTGTTATAACGATGTGTTTCGCAAAAAGATCAGTTAGTAGAGATTCCCTAATAAGGATAATTGAATGAAAAAAACATTTCGTTTTACACTGATCTTCGCACTGTTTTATACTTTAACTCAACTCCTGTTTATAAACTCTATACTGGCAAAAAACCGTAAACTTAATATTGCAATGCTTCTCTGGAGGGGTGAAACGTTAGCTGAAACAGGATTTAAAGATGGACTAAAGGAATTGGGATATAAAACACAATATACCATTTTTAATGCGAAGCAGAGTAGACCAAATATGGCTCGTATTCTAAGAGTTGATCTGTTTCCTTCTCTTAAGAGATATGATTATGTATATTCTTTTGGTACTACAACTTCCAAAATGACCAGAACATTAATTAATAATAGAATTCCTCATATATTCAATATTGTAACAGCTCCGTTAGAATCTGGAATTGTAAAAAGTATGAAATCATCGGAAGAAAAAGTAAGTGGTGTCAGTCACAGGATTTCACTTCTATTACAGATGAAAGCTGCTTTAAAAATTAAGAGATTTAAAAAAGTTGGTTTTTTTTTCAATCCAAGAGAGAAAAATTCGGATATAATCTGGAAAAAACTTCAAAACATTTCAAAGGTTATGAATTTTGATATTGTAATTTTCCCATGTCCACCAGGAACAAACAGGGTTATGAAATTTTTGAAGCAGATAGTTAACAAAAATGTCGTGGTAGATATGGTTTATCTTCCCCTGGATAGTTTTATAGTTTCAAATGCCTCATTAATAGGTAAACAATTAAGAATTGCTAAAATTATGAGCATGGGTGCTCAAAAAGAATATATTGATAGTGGTGCTTTGTTAGGAATAACTCCTGATTATTATCAATTGGGAAAAGCAGCTTCGAAAATATTGGACAGACATCAGCATGGAGAAAAGCTTGGTCGTATTCCCATACAAACAGTACAAAAGCCTAAACTGTTGATTAATGAAAAAACCAGAAAATTACTTAATATTAAAATTCCTGACAAGTTATTGAAGGGAGCTACAATCATTGATAAATAGTATTTCAAAGTCCGTTTCTTAAAGAAAACTTTAAATATTTTATTGTTCTACCTTCTAAAACATATCTTTTCTCGTAGGTCGTCTGTATTTTTAAAAGATCATTTTTAATCAGATCAGATCTATATAGATCATTAGTTGATTCAATAAGAGTTGCGTGTTCTTTTACCGTCTCAAGGGAAAAATTATATAAAATATCACAATCTGTTTTCAGATGAATAACACCATCATCTTTTAAAATATGTCTGTAAACATCTAAAAATCTTTCTGAAGTAAGCCTTTTATTTCCATTCTTTAAACCAGGATGTGGGTCTGGAAATGGTATCCATATCTCATCAAAGAGGTTCTCCGGGAAAAAAGTATCGATATGTTCAACCTGAATTCTATAAAACCTGATATTCTGTAAATTTAGTTCCTTAGCCTTTCTTGAACCAATTATCAGGCGTTCCCCTTTGATATCAACGCCTATGAAATTTTTCTCAGGAAACAGATCAACCATTCCAAGAGAGTATTCACCACGGGCGCAACCCAATTCGAGAATATTTTTTTCAGATGTTTTAAAAATACCATTGTATTCAGAACTCAATGTGAGAGGATTACCTGATTTTACACTAACTTCGGTAATGATATCGGTGTTTGATGCTTCATTATGTCTTTTATTTCTCTTTCTTCCCATCCGGCGAAAATGCCACGAACTTTGAAAAAAATCAATGCAAAATTTAATATTATGTTCTTGGATCTGATGTTTATAAAAATTAATAGGGAATCTACACCTAAAGACAGGAGTTGGTTCCCTATTACTATTAAACAAATTTAACAGAATTTCTTTATTACATTAAGGACTGACAAACTATGCAACCTTTTCTCTACTACGTACCTGAATTTCCTGATACGCATTTGTAAGCCTACTGGCAAAAACATTGCCAATTCTTCTTAAAACTGCCAGGCCAAAATCGGGATGTTTATTAAAAATTCTGTTCAATTTTTCCTTATCAATTCTAAATAGTTCTGAATCGACATCACATACTGCAGATGCTGTATAGATCCCATTTTCAACCATACTTGACCAGCCAATAACCTCCCCTGGTTGAGAGAGTTTGTAAATCATATCAATACTCTCATCAATTACAAGATTTACTGACCCCTTGCGAAGAATATAGAGAGAATCAGCCCTTTCATTAATTCTAAACAAGACTTTACCCTTAATAAATGCCCCATCTATACAAATCTCAGCGATCTGTTTAACTACACCAAAATCAAGCCCTTTAAAAAGATTTATCTCCTGAACTATCATTTTGCACCATCCTTTCAATAAATTTTTTCTTGGTTATGATAAAGCATGTATGACATAAGAGTATAGAAGGCAGACCATCATAAAACAGTTTGAAAAGAATTGTTAAAGCACAGATATCAGAAGCAGTACATTTTAACTTCGGATGTGAGATGTTCTGTTAGTAGTGAAATTTATATAATTTTATCAGATTTTTTGAGTAATTTCAATCCAAAGCAAGCAACATTAAAATAATAATATTAAGGAGTTACCATGCAGAATAAAAAAAATAATTCAGAGACGGATAAAAATTTTGCAGCAGTATGTGGTCTGAATTGTGAGGCATGTACCCTATATATTGGTACAACAGAAGATCCCGATAGACTTAAGGGAACCTCTAATAACTGATCTTTTTGCGAAACACATCGTTATAACAAAAAAAAACTGTAGTAAAATCAATTCGTTGTTTTTTGTTATGCCTTGTTTTTCATCAAAAATTCTAATTATTAGAGGTTCCCTTAAGGAGATTGCCAAAAGATTTAAACTCCCAATCGAGGAGATGAAATGTTACGGTTGCAGATCAGATAAAAGAGGTCAATATTGCAAAGCATGTAAAATGTATGCCTGCGCTGTTGAAAAAGGAATTAATTTTTGTAGTGAATGCGATGAGTATCCATGCAGTGATATTAAACAGTTTCAATCTGAAAGACCTCACAGAATAGAACTTTGGGATAGCCTTTCAAGGATTAAAGAAGTTGGATATAAGAGCTGGTTAAAAGAAAACAGAGAAAACTATAAATGCCCTGAATGCAAGGTTATCAACTCAGCATATGATCTCAAATGTAGAAAATGTGGTGAAGAACCAAGCTGTGGTTATGTGTTAAAACATAAAGATGCGATTGTTGAGGTTTTGAAAAATCTATAATAAAGGATAAAGAGGTGAGAATACTTATTCTCACCTCATGGATCTACTTATTAGTATAGATAATCAGCAAAAAAGGATAGTGTATCTTCAATCACTTTATTACGAATAATGTCTTTTTCCATAAACAGTTCATGCATGGAGTCATTTAGATAGTATTTAGTCTCACAACTTCCACCTGCATTGTTCATATCAATTTCCACATCGGTATAAACTTCTGTATCTACAATTTTATCATCTTCAGCCACCAGAATAAGCATTGGTGTTTTCATCAAAGCAACATTTTCAGGATCTCTTGCAACTCTTGAATCTTTCATTGATTCATAGACAAAGTTAAAAGCATGTCCATTAACGTCCAGTTCATTACAATTTTCCTGCCTGATATCATTCCAACTTGTCCAACGTTCAGGGCTGTTTGTAACTTCATTGTTTTTAAATTTTGCTGGAATCAAAAATTTATTTGTTGCTCCAATGGATTCACCGAAGTATGATTCTCCAGCAGCATATAACTTACCTAATCCCAGCTTAACAGCTGTTTTAGCTATTTTATAGGCGACTTCATCTTCCAAATCACCTGTCCAGGGTTTTAACATTGGAGAAGACATTACAGCAGCATCAAAGGTATCAGGATTTTTTTGCATATAACGAAAAGTTATGCAACCACCAAGTGAGTGGGAAATCAAAAGAAGTTTTGGAGGATTGTCAGCTTTTACTATAGTCTCTATAAACACAGAAAAATCAGTTACATAGTCGTCAAAATCTTTAACATAATCTTTATAGTGATTAAAAAGCATTCTCTCTGAATAACCCTGACCTCTCACATCCATAAGAAAAACATCATAACCTTTCTCTCTGAAAATTTTTAGATCATAAACAAGTTCAGCATATTTACGATATGACTCTGTATCACCATGTTGAATTACTAAAGCTCCACGATATGCATTATCAGATGAGTTCTTATTAAGCCTGTCATATTTTACATATGCAATTTTAATATCATCAACCCCTGTGAATGATCCAAAATAACCGCTTAAATAATCAGGCTTAACCAGATTATTATATTGATCCTGGTAATCACCTTCTGATACTGCAAGACCAGATGCCGGAATACCTATAAGCAAAATTAAAGCTGCTAAAACATAAACAAAAAAATTGTGTTTCATCTTTCCCCCTTAAAGATTAGTCATTAAACTAACATCAATCCGATACTATGTATGCAAGACATTGCAAAATCAGTGTATAGATAGCCTTGTAAAAATATTATTTAAAAACAATAATAATTTCTCACGAATATGTATACCGTCACTATTATGTATGCAATTTTAAATTGTACTTATCAGAGATTTTAATACTGGTAAACACATTAGTTAAAAAATTATATTTAAGCATTAATCATATGCATTAAATCATTTCATTTTTTTTATAATACATCTATTTTTTGAAAAAAATCTTTAACCACCTTGTTTACTACATTATAATTTTCCCATGCCGGGAAAGCACCAGCTGAAGAAATTATTTTTTTTATTGAATATGGAAGATCCCCTTCTAATTTATCAGCAGCTCTTTTAAAATCCGGCATGTCATTTTCTCCATTGTAAACCAGTACTGGTTTCTCAATCCGTGCAAGATTATCTGCAACATTTGTTACCTCTTTTGGAATTGTTTCACATAACCATGGTAACCCCTGAAATTTTAAATTCTCATATTCAGTTACACGACATTTTTCGTATTTGTTAATATATGAAAACCAATCAGCATTTTTATACCAATCTGTAATTGCCACATCCACCCCATTTTTTTGAACAATGGTCTTGGCCTTCTCTAAAAGTTCTGAAACCCTTGGCATTGAATAACCTGGGAGAAAAGTCCCTTCTAAAACAAGCGATTCAATTAACGTAGGATATCTGAGTGATAACACAAGGCCAATTGCTGAACCCGTATGTGTACCCCAATAGTTAGTTCTTGCAATTTCTGCTTCTTTTAGAGAAGAAAAAATATCATCTGCGTACTCTTCAATGCCAAAAGGTCCGCTTTTGATCTCTGATTTTCCGTGACCTCTTAAATCCAACAGGAAAATATTAAAATTCTTCTTAAACTCTTCAATCTGTTTTGAGAAATATTTGTGATTATGTGAAAAACCATGAATCATTGTTAACCAGGGTTTCTCTTTTGAGGTTTCAATTTTTTTATAAAAGATTCTATTATTCATTAAAGGTTCCCTTAATTACCATTTTTGTTTTTTTTCAAAGGTTATTGTAAAGATGTAATATACAAAAAAAAAGATTTTTTTTATCTGTTTAATGGTATTGTTTTCAAAAAAGGAGTGAATAAAATATGGATCTTAAAATTTTTACTGTGGGCGGCACAATAGATAAAATATATTTTGACGGAAAGAGTAAATATGAGGTTGGACAACCAACAATCGTAAAGCTTTTAAAAGAAGCTGGTGCTACTGTTGATTATGAGATTGAGAGCCTTCTTTATAAGGATAGTCTGGAGATGAATGACAGTGACAGGGCTCTTATTCATGAAAACGTAATGAAACAGACCTGCGATAAAATTCTTATTACCCATGGAACTGATACCATGATCGATACTGCAAAAAAACTTAAAGATATAGAGGGGAAAACAATAGTTATTACAGGATCAATGTCCCCGTCTATTTTCAGGGAAAGCGACGCTTCTTTTAACATTGGAAGTGCTGTAACAGCCTCTCAAATATTGAGCCCAGGTGTTTACATTGCCATGAATGGCAAAATTTTTGATCCTCTGACTTCCCGAAAAAATGTTGAAAAAAACAGATTTGAAGATCTTTAATAAAGAAAAGGGTTGCACCAATTTAGCGCAACCCCTTTGTTAGGAACACAGAATTATTAAAAAAATGGGAATCTCTAATAATTGATCATTTTCCGAAATACTTTGTTATATCCAAAAAAAAACTGTTGTAAAATCGCCTCGTTATTTTTTGTTATGCAGAGATTTTATAAAACTAAAAGCTTTTATAAACGTTGTATTTCATCAAAATTTCCTAATTATTAGAGGTTCCCTAGTTTTAATTTTTCTGATACATAGTTACTACTGCTGCTCCACCTAAGCCTATATTGTGTTGCAGTCCTATTTTTGCATCATCTACCTGACGTGAGCCACACTCTCCTCTTAATTGCCAAACAAGCTCGGCACATTGCGCAAGTCCCGTAGCACCAAGAGGATGACCTTTTGAAAGAAGTCCACCCGATGGGTTTGTTACAACTTTTCCACCATATGTATTATCACCATCTTCAATAAATTTTTCTGCAGTTCCTTCAGGTGTTAAACCAAGGCCTTCGTATGTAATTAATTCGTTTGCTGTAAAACAGTCGTGAAGCTCAACAACATCTACCTCTTCAGGGCCAACACCTGCTTGCTCATAAACATCCTTGGCAGCAGCGCTTGTCATATCATACCCTACAATTTTCATTGCGCTTTTGTCTTCAAAGGAGCTGGTAAAATCAGTTATCATGGATTGACCTGAAATAAAAACAGAGTCGGATATTCCATGTTGAGCAGCAAATTCATCAGAACAAATTATGGCAGCTGCAGCTCCACATGTTGGAGGGCAGCATTGAAAACGAGTAAGCGGACCAAACTGGTGTGGAGATTCCATAATCTCTTCAAGTGAAAGAAGATTTCTAAAAACAGCCCGTTCATTATTCTCAGCATGTTTTCTTGCCTTTACTGCAATTTTACCAAAAGTTTCAGGCTTTGTTCCATATTTTTCCATATACTCAACGCCCGCACCACCAAAAAGCATAGCGGCAGGAGGAGCACCCTCAACGGGTTCCTGAATTTCAAAAAGTTTTGTAAAAAAAGTTTCCATGGGCATTGGTCGATCCATAAAAGTTGATCCCAATGCTCCCGGAGTCATCTGTTCAAATCCCAATGCAAGGGCACATTCCGAAACCCCGCTTGCAACAGCCTGTCTTGCAAGATAAAGAGCATTTGAGCCTGTTGAACAATTATTATTAACATTGAAAATTGGAATACCGGTCATTCCAACATCATAAAGAATTTTTTCACCCGCACAACTATCTGCATAAACCCATCCTGTATATGCCTGATCAATTTCGTCATAATTAATCCCTGAATCCTTCAAAGCATCCCTGACTGCTGAAAGCCCCATGGTTGTGTATGGAATTAACTCTTTTGGAGTTGTAAAGTTTGTCATACCCACGCCAATTACATTTACTTTTCTCATCTTAATCCTCAGTCTTATTATTTAAATTAAACTGCTAAAATAGAAAATCTTGTTAAATGACTATTGGGAACCTCTAATAATTAGAATTTTTGATGAAAAACAAGGCATAACAAAAAACAACGAGTTGATTCGTTTATAAAAAGCTTTAGTTTATAAAGTTTACAGTTTTTTTGTTATATCTGTGTTTCGCAAAAAGATCAGTTATTAAAGGTTGCCTACTTATGTTTTACAAATTTTACCCACCAAAAGAGACTTCAGGTGTATCCATAATAACATCACTACTAGCTTGCACAGCATCCATCTTACCCATTGTCACAGGTATTATTGATTCAATAAAATATTTGGCTGAATTAATCTGGCCCTGATAAAAAGCAGCATTCTTGTTTTTCTCAATTTTTTCTTTAAGCAGATCACCATCAAGGCCCTTGGTGATTTTTTCAAGAGCAGGTTTTGCAGTAACAGCTCTCCATAGAAGCATCCATGCCATAACAGTATCACCAACAACATCAAGAAAAGGAGATGCAAATGAAAAAGCTACTTTATATTCAGGAGACATAGCCTTCTTTCCCAAATTCATTGCTGTTTCACCTAAACGATTAACAGCTTTTTCAAGAATAAATGCCATATTATCGAGATTGTTCTCTTTCGCATCAGCAATTGTTTTTTGAATATCAGAAAGTAAATTCATAAAAACAACACCGTTTTTCATTCCTAATTTTCTACCAAGGAGATCAAGTCCCTGAATTCCATTTGTACCTTCATAAATTGAGTTAATTTTAGAATCACGCATCAATCGCTCTATTGGGTAGTCTTTAGTATAACCATATCCGCCATAAACCTGCATAGCCTGTACAGTACATTCAAATCCACGATCGGTGCAGTAGGATTTAAGAACTGGTGTTAATAGTTCAACCATATCTATATAACTGCTTCGTTCATCTTCATCTGAACAATTGGCTTTATCAAGAAGAAGGCTAATGTAATATACGGCACTTCGCATTCCTTCCATGTGTGATTTCATCCATAGCAACATTCTTCTAACATCCGGATGTTTAATTATCGCAACTGAAGGGGCTGAATGCTCCAGCATATCTGAAAGGTCTCTTCCCTGTACTCTCTCTTTTGCATAGTTTACTGCGTAAAGGTAAGCGCAGGAGGCGTTATAAAGTCCAAGAGCAGCGACGTCTAATCTGGCTTCATTCATCATGCTGAACATAACCCGCATTCCCTTATTCTCTTCACCTAACAATTCACCTATACATTTCCCTTTACTACCAAAAGACATCTGGCAGGTAGGGCTTGCATGAAGACCCATTTTTTCTTCAATACCAGTACAGAGAACATCATTTTTTTCTCCCAAACTGCCATCTTCATTAACGAGATATTTTGGAACAAGAAAAATTGATATCCCTTTTGAGCCTTTAGGCCCCCCCTTAATTCTTGCTAAAACCGGATGGACAATATTTTCAGTCATTTCATGTTCACCACCGGTTATAAATATTTTGTTACCTGTTATTGACCATGTTCCGTCATCATTTTGTACTGCTTCTGTTGAAAGACCTCCAACATCAGAACCTGCCTCAGATTCTGTTAAAACCATAGTCCCGGCCCATTTACCAGCATAGAGTTTATCCATATAGAGTCGTTGTTGTCTTTCAGTACCATACAACTCTATCATTTTCCCTGCTCCGTGACATCCGACAATCATACTGGAAAACGCGAAATCTGCCCCAAGCAGATACTCTTTAACAACATGGGTGATAACATGTGGAAACCCCATCCCCCCATGTTCAGGATCAATATCCATGGCAACATATTCACCATCTATAAGGAGCTTATGACATTTAAGGAATCCTTCAGGACCATATACACGGTTATCTTTAAAAGTCAGCCCTATTTTATCACCCTCTTCGTTCAAAGGCAGTATCTCTTTGATGGCAAATTTTCGTGCTTCTTTAACCACCATTTCATACATTTTTTTGTTTTGACCCTCAAACTTCTTGGTTTTGGTCAATGATTCCACATCAAACTGTTCGTATAGTACAAAATCGATATCTCTTTTGTCTGCAATCTGATTAGCCATTGGTTTTTTCCTTTTTAACCTTTGTGTTATTAAAAAATGAAGTTTAAACAATGTATACTGATAATTAATAGCAAGTGATATGCCAAGGCTTTAGAGATAGTTCTAAATGGTTTTAAATACTATTCATATTGATATTATGAATATGCTTGACAAATGAATGCGTTTCGTAAAATATGTTACATAATGCAACGTCAAGCAACTATGTGAAACCAATATGAAACAATAGAGTAACACTTTTTAAAAGGGGTATTTAATGCAGGATCATAAGAAAATTCTGGATTATCTGGATATCAGTTTCCTTATGTTCGATATGGAGTACACACTTATCGACACCAATGAAACCTTTTTAACTTTTACAGACCTGGAACGGGACAAAGTTGTTGGACTTGATGCCCGTACTCTTCTTACAGCAGATGAATACAGAAAAGTTCAGAAATCTGTAAAGATGTTAAAGGAGGGAGCTGGTCATATTCAGTATGAGTTCCATGTTTTTAGTAATAATCAGAAAGAGAAGATTCCATGCCTTTTTCATGCATCTTTAAATAGAGATAAATCAGGCACACCAATATCAGTAAATGTAATTTTAATGAGCCTTATTGAACAAAAAAGAGCTCAACAGGAACTTGAAAAGGAAAAAAAATTACTTGAAGCCATTTTGTTCGGTATAAGAGACAGTGTTTCCGTCTTTGATCAGGAGGGGCAATATCTCTTTGGCAGTAACAACAACCTGAAAATTCGTTCAGATAAAAAGAAACCTTTGCTTCCACTTGAATCTGGAAGAACAGGAGAGTTCACTTTTGAAATAAATAATAAAGAACATCATTTTAAAGGCGATATTCGAGCGATCTATGATACTTCAGGAAACTGCTTTGCATATGCAGAAACCCTTACTGATGTAACTAACACCAAGGAGTTAAAAGAGAAAGAGATTGAGTTAATGCATATACGCAGAATTATGCGTTTAGATGAGATAAAATCCACAATGATCGGAAACAGTAAGGTTATGACCCCTGTCTTTAATACCATCCAAAGATGTGCGGATGTAGATTCTTCAGTATTGATTACAGGTGAAACCGGAGTTGGTAAAGAACTTGCTGCCCGTGCTATTCATGATCAGAGTCACAGAAAAGGTAAACCTTTTGTAGCAGTTAACTGTGCAGCCCTGCCTGCAAATTTGCTTGAATCTGAACTATTTGGTCATAAAAAAGGAGCTTTCACAGGAGCTATTCGTGATCGCCTTGGATTATTCAGAGAAGCTGATGAAGGAACTCTTTTTCTTGATGAAATAGGAGATCTGACTTTACCTCTTCAGGTTAAATTATTAAGGGTATTGCAGGAAAAGGAAGTAAGACCTGTTGGAACAAATAAGACATATCCTGTTGATGTAAGAATACTATCAGCTACTAATCTTGATTTAAAATATATGGCAGAAAATGGTGATTTTAGAAGGGATCTTTTTTACAGGATTGCAGTAATTCCACTTCTAATACCTCCATTAAAAGATAGAACAGGGGATATCAATAGACTTGCGGAACACTTTATCGACCAGTACCAGAAAAAGGACAGGTATCGTTTGAAAAGATTTAGCAGAGATAGTCTGGAAATTTTAAATCAATATCACTGGCCTGGAAATATAAGAGAACTACAAAACACAATTGAGTATGCCCTTGCCATGAGTAACCATCAGGTTATTCATCCAGAGAGTCTGCCATTATCAGTTACTGATCCTGAAACAATTACAGAACAACCGTCACCACAACTTACAATAAACTCATCGATATTGATAAATAAAGCTGAAAGGGAATCTGCAGAAAAACAACACCTGATTAACACTTTAATCAAAAATAGTGGTAATCAGACAAAGGCTGCTAAAGAATTAGGCATCTCAAGAGTTACTATTTGGCGAAAAATTAAAAAGTACCAGATTCAATAGTCGATTTTTAATTATTTTGGTTAAATCAAATAAGGGAATCTCTAATAAGTTCTACGTATCATTTGTTTTTCTTGCATTAAGAATCATTTTATGATTTGACCCTTTTCTTTATTTATATTTAATGAATTTATCTGATTGATTTTATTTGGTTTTGACGAACCTGGTTGATAAATTAAAGTAACTAAGGGGACCTGATGGATAAAACTATATTTGGCCTGGATTTTGGAACTACAAACTCTGCGCTATCAATAAATAACGGCAATAGCGTAAAAATGGTAGATATCTATGAAGATGGAGTCACTAATAAAACCTTGAAATCTGTGGTTTACTATGACCCGGAGGAGAAGGAGTTCTTTGTTGGACAAAAAGCTGTTAATCAATATGTGGATAACGATGGTTATGGAAGATATATCCAGTCTATAAAAACATTTTTACCTGATTTGAGTTTCTCCTATACAACAATCGGAAACAGAAAGTATACGCTGGAAGATCTTATATCGATGATACTTTCAAATATAAAAAAAGCTGGTGAAGAACTGATTAACAAAGAAGTTGATGAGGTTGTTCTTGGAAGACCTGTTGTTTTTTCTGAAAACCCGGAAAATGATAGAGAAGCCCAGAATAGACTCATAAAAGCAGCAAAAATCGCTGGGTTTAAAAATATTCATATGCAATATGAACCAATAGCTGCAGCTTTGTTCTATGAAAGTCAGCTCAAAGAAAACGAGGAAAAAATTGTTTTAGTTGGCGATTTTGGAGGTGGAACATCAGATTTTACTGTAATCAAAGTTAAAGGTGGGAAACATAAAAGTACAGATGACAGGAAAGAGGATATTCTCTCAATTGGTGGTGTTTATATTGGTGGTAACACCTTTGATTCCATAATTATGTGGGATAAAATTGCCAAACATTTTGGAAGGAATGTTGCTATATCAGAGCCTATGTTTCAAACATATTATGGATTACCATATACTATCTCCAGTAAATTACGCCAATGGCATTTAATGCCTCAACTTAGAACTCCTGCCATACTTAATGATCTGAAACGTTTAAAGGCTTTTGCTGATAATGAGAAGCCAATTCAGAATTTAATCAGTCTGGTTGAAGATAATCATGGATATATGCTCTTTCAGTCAATTGAGAAAGCCAAAGTTGAGTTATCATCACAAATAGAATCTGATATCATATATGAATATTTTGATTTGCAGATAATAGAGAACATTACAAGAGCAGAATTTAATGCAGGCATTATAGATGATGTTGAAAAAATCATATCCTGTGTTGAATCTGTAATAACTGATGCAAATATTGATGTAAATAAAATTGATGAGGTTCTCTTAACAGGTGGGTCATCCTATATTCCATTTATTCAGCGATTTTTCAAAGAGAAATTTGGTCAGGAAAAAGTTATACATATGGATGCATTTACCAGTGTCGCACATGGATTGGGCATATATGGAAACTCGGTTTCATAGTAATTTGGTTTAGGCAATATAGTAATCAATTTTTAGGTTCATTTGTAAAGTAACGGATTTTAGCCAGGTGCATTGTACACAGGATAAATGAGAGGGACCAAAAGTAAAAGCCTATCAAATATTGAAAACCTACTCCTATTATTAATTTCAAGAAAACGGGAGTAAAAACGACAAATAATGTACAAATAACCATTAATATAAACAAAGTTGCACTTTTTCTCATTTTTTGGGTGATAATAAGCCATGGAAAAAGTATCATCATAGTATTAGCAAATGCCAATATACTGGAATATGTCTCATGATCAAACTTAAAAAAATCAGGTATTTGATGATATGTAATAAATAAACAAACAAAACCAAAAAGTGTTGGTTTGCTACCAAACATTTTGCCACTCGTACTTATGGCAGGTAGCGCCAAACTCACTAAAAAGCATATATAACCTGCTATTAGGAGCGGGTTCTTCTTTAGTATATTCATCCTTATCCCTTTTGTTAGAGGGAACCTCTAATAACTGCTCTTTTGGCGAATTCCTTTGTTATTTCCGAAAAAAACTGAAATAAAATCGGCTCGTTATTTTTGGGAATGCCTTGTATTTCATCCAAAATTCTAATTATTAGAGGTTCCCTAGAAATATCAACGCCAATACAGAATTACTATTTTAAGGGTCTCTATTATTAATTTTTAGATTCATTTGTAAAGAAACGAATTTTAGCAAGATAAATTGTACAGAGAATAAAAGAGAGGGCCCAAAAGTAAAAGCCTATCAAATAGTAAAGATCTGATCCTGATAATAATTTCAAGGAGACGGGTGTAAAAACGACAAATAATGTACATATAACCATTAATATAAACAACATTGCATTTTTTCTCACCTTTTGGGAGATAACAAGCAATGGGAAAAATATCATTATAGTATTAGCAAATGCTAATATGCTGGAATAAGCTTCATGATCAAACTTAAAAAAGTCAGGTATTTGAAGATATGTAATGAATAAACAAGTAAAACCAAAAAATGTTGGTTCGCTTCCAAACATAGTACCACTCGTTTTTATGGCAGGTAGTACTAAACTTACTAAAAAACATATATAACCAATTATTAAAAGCGAGTTATTCTTTAGTTTAATCATCCCTATTCCTTTCTTATCAATATATTTTTTATTTCAGATTCATATTATAACATACCTGCATAATTTGCCGTTAAAGAATCTTATAATTCATTCCCTTCTCCATTTTTAATAAAGACCGGAAGATACCTGTTATAAATAAAAATAATCAGTAGAATGTAAAATGCAGCAAAAAGACCAATAAGAGCATTTATGTAAATTGGGGCAGTTAAAGCTATGCGAAGTAGAACTGTTGATAGGGCAAAACCGGAATTTCTAAAAACAACAGCATATTCATTACTGTAATAAAGAGAGATCAGAACTATCAGGATGTCACTGAATACGAGAACTGTATAAAATGCAGCAAAAAAATCACCATTTTTATTCAAACCAAAAAGATAGAAAATTCCAATTAAGTTAAAAATGAAAAGAAGTGTTAAGGATATCGCTTTTTTCGTAACAATGAAAGTTGATGATTCCTCATCATCTTTAATAAAAGGTTGATGTATAAGGATTTTATAAAACAGAGCCAATATAGCAAAAATGATAAGTGCGCTACCTGCATCAGATAATATATGTAGAAATACATCCGGAGTTTTTTCCCAGATAACCGGTTGCTTAATGGATTGAAACTCCTTAAAAGATTGCCTCAAAAGTATAAGTGAGAATATCTCAAACTGCTTACCAACAGATATAGAAAAAGATCTGGTTATACTGAATACAAGATCTATTACTTCAAAATAAAGAAGTAGTGTAAAAGCAAAAGTAATTGCATAAAAATGATTGTTGGGCAGATGTATTGCTATTGACTCAGGTAGTAGATTAAACCTTACTGCCTCAATTACAAGAAGAGATAAAAGATATGCCACAATTAGTGCAAAGCATATAATCCTTTTATTACAACGACTTTCCCAGATATTGTATACTTTATCGTAGGCGGTATCAATTTTTTTAAAAACAGGTTTCATGGAAATACTCATATTTATATGTTCCCTTTATTATGTTCCAATCTTATTTCTTTTATCCATTCTCTTGCTAATTTTTCAGTCCTGAAAACAGCAACGCAAATATGAGGCTCTATTCTCGCTGCCAGCATTCTGGTTATTCCAAAAACAAAGTCATCGTTTGAAACAACTGCAAGAACTCCAAATTCATGTATCTCAAATGTTTCCTTTAATTTTGTAGTTAACCAAAACTCATCGTCTCTGCTCAATTTAAGTTTCACATCATCACTATTTATTACTAATTCGAAAATTATTTTTTTACCTTTATTAATTTCGATTAGCTCATTAAGAGCATTTATGATGTGTTCTAAAGTCTGTATTCCTCCGAAATGGGTAACGATCATACCATCTTTTTCAACGATTCTGCTTATTTTCATAACTCTCCATAACTATTTAATGTAAAGTGAGAAAATATACTACTTGCATTGAACGGGACAGATTTTTTTGACAAAAATACTTTGTTAGTTTTAATATATCCTAATACAGAAAAAGATCAAACCCATTTATCTCAAGGGACCTCTAAAAACAAGATTTTTGATTGAAATACTGATTATAAAAGCTTTTAGTTTTATAAAATCTCTACATCCGAATAAATAACGAGCTATTCATTTATGGGAACCTCTAATATATAAAAGTTTAAATTTTATAAACATACAAAACAGTTCTTTTTCTGATAAAATCTGTTGTTTTTCATTTTAAAACAACTTAAGAATTCAGGTTAAAGGGTTATTAGAGATTCCCCATAAAATTCCATATTTGTCTTATTTGAATCATTAACTTTACATTTTAAACCACTTATCATACTGTAACTACATTATAATTCGAAATTCAGTTAGCAAAGAGACTATTTAATGATAAGAATTTTTCATTTTATTTTCAACAAAACTTTATTCACTTTATTTTTAATCCTTTTATTCAACTGTGCAAAGGCAGAAAATACAATAAAATTTGTATGGAACTCATATTGTCCATATACATGTAATCCATCCTCTGGAGAGACACCCGGATATGCGATGGAAATTGTTGTTGAAATTTTTAAAAACTCAAAATATAAAGCTGTCTTTTCTGAGATAAGGTCATGGAACAGAGCCATGAATATGGTTAAAAATGGAGATAGTGATGCTATTATCTTCACGTTTTACCCTTCAAATGCTGAAAAGTTATTTATTGTTCCTAAAGAAGTAATGGCAATTGAAAAAAATATCTGTTTTGCTATCAGAAAAGACAGTCAGTGGAAATTAAAAAATGTAAACTCTCTCAAAAACTTAGAACAGATTGGTGTTTATAAAGATACAATCTGGTTGGATAAAACATTTACAGCTTTTGAAAAAAAACATACTAACAAATTTAACTATCTACATGGTGATAACATTATTGAACGAGCTTTTAAAATGTTGTTTAACGGTCGTATTGACGCATGGGAAGATGCAGAAACCATTCTTAAATATCAAATTCATAAAAGAAAAATAAAAAATCTGCGAATTGAAAAATACACTTTGAAAACTGTTTCTACAGGAGGAACTTTATTCTCTAAGAAAAATAAAAAATCAAAAGAATATGCTATGTTTTTAAGTGCAGGCATCAAAAAATTGCGTAAATCAGGGAAACTAGAAAAAATCATTAAAAAATACGGACTGGATCTCTGGGATAAAAATTAATGTCATAGTCAGCAACTATAATATACAAAGAAGGAAAAGTTTGTTGCAGCCTCTAAAAACAGAAATTTAAAGAGCTGTCTACTCTGGAAATTTCTACCAAAACTACATTGAGAGGCTGCGTGTTTATTTAACAAATTTTATTAAAACATATACTCAACTCCGGCTGTATAAGTTCTTCCAGCAGCAGGATAGTAGTAATTAGTTCCTGAACTTGTATAAGCATATCCATCATAATCTATATCCATAATATTCTGACAGCCAATGAACACTTCAAATGTTTTATTCTTAAAACGAATTGTACTATCAACTAATTCGTATCCTTTATAATATTCTGAATTTACATTATCCATTGGGAACTCGTCCTGAACTATATAGTTGATATTCCAGGACAGATCTCCTGATTTTGTATTTAACAGTGTGAAACCAAGATCAAAATTTACTCTGTGTCTTGGAACTTTAGTTACTCTGTTCCCATTTATATTATCACCACTTTTTGTAGTAAAATACTTTGAATATTTTGCATCTGTATATGTATATGCAATGGAGTAGTTAATTCTATCTACGGATTTTCCAGACACTGATAACTCAAAACCTTTCATAGTTGCTTCGTTTATATTCTGTTTACCCTGATATGTACCGGATTCATAGGCTGAATCCAGCATGTCATCTATCTCCATATGGTAAACAGTAACATCAGTATTTAACCATTTTCCTAAACTGAATCGAAGGCCTAATTCATATTGAGTATATATTTCAGGTTTTAAAGTGTATGAATACTTTGCCGAATAAGTTCCACTTGCATAGTAGTCATAAATAGATGGAGATCTGTATGATTGACTATAGCTACTATAAATACTGGAGGAATCAAGAAATTTATAATTCAGGGCGATTCTTGGATTAAATCTATCGAAACCGGGTGATGTATCATAAATATAGGTCCCACTTTGAGTAAAATCATATTCTGCTTTATTATTGAATGAGAAATTATCATATCTTATTGCTGTTGTTAATGTTAAATCCTTTAATACAGAGAATTCATCCTGAATAAAAATGCCTAACTTCTTACTTGTAAAATCACCTGTTTTCTTTGTGTCTTTAACTGTATATGGTAGGGTTGCATCTTTTGCAGCAGCTTTTATAGTTTCAAGATCGATATCATCATAATCATAATCGAAACCGATTGATAATTTATTGTTTTTATCAAACACCTGTTTTTTTAGAGTGTAGATATTTCTAATCCCGAGAACATTCTCAATAAGATCTTCTTTGTAGGGTGTTTTTGTAGCTTTTAAATAGTTTTGGTAGTATTTATCACGATATTTATAATAGATATTACTTTTAAAATCATAACTGTTATTCCTGTTTTCAAAAATAAATCCTGAAACAATGTCTTTATTTCTGGTTATGCTGTAATCAGTTGATTGAGTTGGGGTCTCAGCTCTTTGGGATTCAGTAAGTGCTTTGGATAGAGCTCTTTCCTTATCAGTATAGTTCAGATATGTACCTATTTTTGTATTATCAGAAAGCCAGTAAGTCAACTCAGTATTAATGTATGAATTATCTATATATGTATCATCCCTGTGCCCATCTGCTTCTTTCTTTTTAACATTGAAATTAAAATCAAGTTTTTCTGTTGTTCCCTGTAGTAAAATGGAAGCTCTAATATCATTATTTGATCCACCAGCAATACTAATATTACCTCCAATTTTTTCAGGGTTTCTTTTGGTAATAATATTAATTACACCTCTGGCTGAATTTCCACCATAGATCGAGGACATTGGGCCTTTAACAATCTCGATTCTTTCGATTGTCTCAATAGGAATGGACTCATAGTCAGTATAGCCAAATTTACCCAAACTCATTGGAATTCCATTGATTAGAACCAAAGCGCCTGGGCTCATACCAATATGAGTTCCTCTAAGTGACAGTTTAGGTTCAAGACCTGAACCATTTGTATAAAAAACACCTGGTATTTTTTTAATAACTTCAGCCATGTTTTTTGCATCCATAGCTTTAATATCTTCTGAATTGATAACCGAAATATTGGATGGTGTCTTAATGACGGTATTCTCAGTTTGTGTTGATGTAACAACAATTTCATCAAGTTTATTTACTTTCTTTTTTTCCTCAGAAATTACGGTTAATGGTAAAAACAATAATACAAAAATAGTCAGTGATAATACTTTAAAACAACTCACGATAAACTCCTGAAAATAATAATTTATTAGATCTATAATATTATTTTTTAATCATTAAAAATTTAGATATTAGGTGATTTAAAACACCTAATATCAGACACTTATACTCTTTCGTTAACAAATATCTCTAATAACTGCCTTTTTTAATTATCAGAGATTCTCGTGTTAAGATGGTTTCTTTAAGCTTTTATTCTTCTGAATCATCATCTGGTTTTTACTCCATAGGCGCTCCTCCTTAAATAATATTAAATTGTTAATTTAAAACCAATTTGCTGATATATCAGGTTGAGCATAACCAACTATTTTCATATTTGTTAAACAGTTTATCAATTTTTATCACTTATGAAGCATATAGACTTTATAGATATAATGTGCGTTTGCACATTATATCCATAAGTTCATTTTGCTTTTATTCGTATGTTTTTTCTGATGGCATTTAAATCTAAATACCATCTTATTGCTTCATATTTACCTCCTTTCTATGGTTCTTTTAAAAGTCATACCTTAAACTCATATAAATTGTCCTTCCTGACATTGGATAGCCATATACTGAATCATAATCAGCATCACTAATATTTTTCACTTCTCCTTTTACAGTTAAACCACCAGCTTTATTAAGCATAAATCTTTTACTTACTGATAGATTCATAACGGTGTATGGCTTTTGTTTTACACTACCATAAGCTTCTTGCCTTCCTGTATAGTGTAAATTTAGATCTGAATTAAATCCGTCAAACCCTGAAACCATTAAACCCATTGAATATGTTTGATCTGCAGTTTGACTAAGTTTATTACCCTCCTGATCCTCATATTTTGTTAATAAAGTTCCATTAAAATATGGTTTAACAGAAAGATCCTGATTAAAAAGATTCTCATATCTTTTAGAGTAGGATAATTCTATTCCTTCAATTTTAACTCTATCTGAGTTTTTATACCTGTGATTATCTGTAGTTTCTTCGTAGCTAATTATTTTATCTTTAAAATTTGTTCTGAAGTAAGTAATTGATATATTGTTCTCATTGAAATAAAGATCAATTCCTCCCTCATATGTTTTACTACTTTCTGGTTTCAGATTTGGATTACCCAAATAAGTCCCCCATCCGAATGCACTATAGTCATTATCAACAAATAGCTGAAATCCACTCGGTACAGAGTAAGCTTCAGAATAATTTGTTCTTAGTTTTATTACATCAGTAACAAAATACCCCATACCTATTGAAGGACAAAAATTTTCATTTTCATTTTTTTGATTTTCATATGTAAGAGTATGTTCATCATATCTAAACCCTCCGTTAATTACTAAATCATGATCAAACATAAACAGTTTTCCAAGCATAAAAATAGCAGTATCTTCATATTCATAATACTTAGGGTTAGATGAATTTGTATTTTCATACTTCTGATAATCAATACCAGTTGTTAAAACAATATCATCACTAACATAAGAAAATTGCCCCTGGCTTCCTATAAGATCTGTTTCAGTTATAGTTACAGAGTTTGCAGGTACTCTATAAGTATTGTTCTTATCAATTACTTTAAATTCTTTTATTTTCCACAATAGAGATCCACTACTATTTTGACCTTCATAGGATAAATCATAAGACATATTACTCACATCTTTATAATCATTAGGGTCATTTGATGATAATTTATTCGGAGTTCCTACTTTATCCTGATCAAATTGAGATACAATAACACCTAATCTATGTCCCTTAATGAACTCAAATCCTGCATTTAAACTGAAATTTGTTAAACTATCATAGCCAGTATTTTCATATTTTTCATGAGCACCAGTTTTATAAGAATTTTCTTTTGATTCTGATGCTTGAAATGACAAATCAAATTTACCTATCTTTCCAGATAAGCTACCTGAGATTTCTCTGAAGTCATAACTTCCATATTTAGTTTCAAAGTTTAATTCTTTTTTGTCTTTTCCTCTTTTTGTTATAACATTGATTACCCCACCAATAGCAGAAGCACCATATTGAATTGCTGCGGAACCTTTTATTATTTCTACCCTTTCAACATTTTTAGTCATGATTTTTGCAGATCCTGTTCCGGTTCTACGGCCATCAATTAAAATCAACACCTCACCATTATCATGTCCATGGTCATCTGTTTTAAACCCCCTTATACCAGGAGAAGATAGTGTTCCTGGATATTTTTTCACATAAATACCCGCTTTCTGAAACAAAAGATCTGCTAAATCATTCGCTGTTGAATTTTCTATATCATTTTTGTCAATGATAATAACATCAGTAGTTAGATCTTTTTTACTTTCATCAATTCTACCAGCAGATACTACAATATCATCCATCTTTGTTTCTTTTTTCTTTTCTTTCTCTGTATCCAGAGAATAGCCCCCTACAGGTATTAACAGCAGAACAATAACCAATACTATAAAACGTTTCATTTCCCTTACTCCCTTAATAATTCTTTGTCAGGAATTTTGAAAATACTACTCCCGAAAAAGTTTCTTATACAAACACTTTTAAATTCAGAATTATAGAATCTGAAAAAGCATCGGTACAAAGTTTCCCTTAATAGTACTCTTTTAAATTTCCAACTTTTTTTTATGTTTAAATTTTGCAGACTTAATCTGGAATTTATGCAGTTTATACAAACAGAAAGGGTTTAAGAAAAAAAAATCCCCAGACCACATAGGTGGAATGGGGAAACGTTTTTTTTCTCACTACTTTGCTTTACTCTGTCCATGAGTAAAAACAACATAAAAAAAGGCAGGTCTTCTGACTTACGGATCGTCCTTTTACTGCACCTTCCCGCTTAAATAAAAAGCAGTGGCATTGCAACAAAGTCCCCGTTTACAGCGGCGGGCCCGTTCCTGATTTCCACAGGATTCCCTATTAAGTTCTACACCTTATTTCAATATATTTTTTACTTCAGGTTTTTCACTGAAGTTTGTATTTATAAATAGTATTCTCCAAAGCACTTTAAATAACCAGCAGCCTGATTGCCGGTTTCATCAGGCCACTGGATTAGGGGATTGAAAGTCTTATCCGGGAGAGACAATTATGCCAAGATAAAAAAATATTCGTCAAAAAAATTTATTAATGACTTCCAACCCCATTCTTATAAATATTTAATTTTACTTCCCCAAAATAAAAATCCCCGTGCCATATAAATGACACGGGGAATCGTTTTTATCCCTGATTTAAGCTTTATAGGATCACCTCGTCCTTCTAACTAAAGCCTTACTTCTCTGGCAGATCTTCTGACTTTTGAATCATCCTACTCTTTGCGCCTTCCCATAAATAAATTACAGTGGCTAATGCAAATTTCGTCCTCAATCACAGCGGCGGGTCCGTTCCTGATTTTAACAGGATTCCCTTTTAAGCTTTTCTCAAAGCACCTGAGATTTAATTTTTCTTAAACCCTATTGATAAAAAAATAATCTGTCAATCAAAAAATTAGAAGTACTGGAATTAATTCCTTGTAACAAATCTATCTCTTTGTTAAAGCTTTTAAAATCAGTAACTGTTTTATGAGGATTTCATCATGCTTAAAAAAATAAATATTCTATCTTTACTTCTTCTTCTGTCTATTAGCATGGAAGTAAATGGGAAAACTTTGAAGGATATAACCGGAAGAACTGTAATTTTTCCTGATAATCCACAAAGGGTAGTTTCATTAGCTCCAAGTATCACAGAGATTATTTATGCTTTGAACCAGGAGAGACGAATCTGTGGTGCTACAATATTCAGTGATTATCCAAAAGAGGCATTGAAACATCCAAGGGTTGGGTCCTATGTAAAACCTAATCTTGAGAGGATTCTTGCTCTTAAACCTGATTGCGTTATTGCAATCAAAGATGGTAACCCAAAAGTAACAGTTAAAAGATTAATAGATCTTGGAATCCCGGTTTTTGTTACAAGTCCTAAAGACCTTACATCTGTCATGGAAGCAGTAAATAAGATAGGAAAACTTCTTAATGCAGAAAATATTGCAAAAAAAATTACAACTGAAATGAAAAGAAGAATAGAAAGAGTGGAATCTGTTGTAAAAAAAGCAGGGGTAAAACCAAAAGTATTCTTTCAGATAGGTATAGCGCCTATTGTTTCTATAGGTAATGATTCATTTATCCATGAGCTGATTACAAAATCAGGTGGAATTAATATTTCTGCAAAGTTCAAGGGATACCCACGATTTACAAAAGAGGATGTTATTGCATTCTCCCCTGAAGTATTTATTATTACATCCATGGCAAGGAATGAGGTCTTTGAAAATGTTAAAAGAAAATGGTCAATGTGGAAAAGTATGCCGGCGGTTAAAAATAATAAAATGTACATTATAGATTCCAATGTATTAGACAGGCCAACGCCAAGAATGGTTGAAGGACTTGAGAAACTTGCTGAAATTATACACCCGGAACTTTTTTAAAAGATATGAATAATCCAGTCATAAAAAACATTCTTCTGGTCACTATTACAGGAACCGCATTTCTAATTGTTTCTATTGTAGCAGGGCTTTGTATAGGGTCTTCAGACTATGGTCCCCATTACATTCTTAAAGCTATCTTTAACAGAATTGAACCCGATCCTAATTTTGAGATGATTTTATGGCAACTTCGTTTTCCAAGGGTTCTGCTTGCAGTAATTGCAGGAGGAGCATTATCTCTTGGAGGGCTTGTTTTTCAGGCACTTCTTAGAAACCCCCTGTCAGAACCGTATATACTGGGAATATCGGGTGGTTCTGCAATTGGTGCAATCATTGGTATACAGTTAGGATTTTCATATTTTCCAGGAGTAAGTTTTTTAGCTTTTTCAGGAAGCCTGATAACACTAATTGCAGTTATGATTATCTCTTCAGGAAACAATATTGGTAAAGATTCAATGATTCTTTCAGGAGTTATGATAAATGCATTTTGTTCAGCTGTTATCATGTTTCTGATATCCATCTCCATTGATTATAAAATTCATAACATAATGTTCTGGTTGATGGGAGACTTTTCCTCAGCAGACCCGAAACAAGCATTGCTTCTGCTTAAAATTATATTGCCATGTTTTTTAATAATCTTTATTTTTTCAAATAAGATGAACATTTTGTTATCAGGAAGAGAGATGGCAAGTTCCATGGGAATTAATGTTAAAAAGGTTATGATAATCCTGCTTGTTGTAACTTCTCTTATGGTTAGTGTAACTGTTTGTTACTGCGGACTTATTGGATTTGTGGGGCTTGTGATTCCACATATTTTAAGACTAATCTTAGGCTCAGACCACAGAGTTCTTGTTCCTGCTTCAATCCTTTTTGGAGGATCATACATGGTTCTCTGTGATCTTCTATCAAGAACACTTCCAACCCAGGCAGATCTTCCTGTTGGTGTCATAACAGCCATGACAGGAGCTCCACTGTTTATCTATCTGTTAAGAAGGGTGAAAAATGTCTCATAAAGTCTTAAAAATAGAGAGTTTGTCCCACTCTTATACTGAAAAGAGTACTCTGAATAAGTTATCTTTCAGTATATCAAGGGGTGATTTCTTCATTATAGCTGGACCAAACGGTTCCGGTAAAACAACCCTTCTAAAGCTTCTGGCAGGAATTGAGAAAATTCAAAGGGGAGGTGTAAGGATTTTTGGCAAAAATCTTTCAAAATACAGTAAAAGAGAACTTGCACAGAAAGTTGCCTATGTTCCGCAATATATACCTTCAGAGTTTCCGTTTACAGTTTTTGAAACTGTTCTCCAGGGAAGAACCCCGCATAGTGGAATACTGGGAATCAATAGTGAAAAAGATATTGGAATCACAAAAAAAGCTATGAGTTTTACCGGGGTTGACAGACACCATAAAAAAAATGTCGGTAAACTTAGTGGGGGAGAGAAACAAAGGGTTCAGATAGCAAGGGCAATTTGTCAGGAACCATCTATCATCTTTCTTGATGAACCAACAGCATCTCTTGATATTGCTCATCAGATTAAAATTATGGATCTGATGAAAGAGTTAACCAAAAAAGGTGTAACAGTTGTGATGGTTTCACATGATATTAATCTTGCTTCCATGTATGCGGACACTATTCTGCTTCTAAAAAATGGGGCGATCGTTACAATGGGTGATGCTGATTCTGTTTTGAAGCGGGAAATTCTGGAAAAGACCTATGAGTGCAAAATATTAGTTGATATTAATCCGGTGAATAAAAGACCAAGGATTAATCCTCAATCAATGATTTAAGGGAACCTTAAGTATTTCGCAAAAAGATCAGTTATTAGAGAGTCCCCTTCAATGATAAACAAGTATATTTTGAAGTTCTGGAATGACGACCGTTCGTGGTGTTTTAATCAATCACGATTTAAGTAACAATTAAAGGGTGCGGGCAAGCAAGGCCCCTACAGGTTCGATTATTTTTATTTGTATTCTCGACGTATTCAGGAGATTCCCGACTTATATTTTACTGGAAAAACACTGCAAAATATTCTCGGGAATAACACGTTGTTTTTTTTAGAGTTTTATAAAAGACCTGTTTGTTAAAACTTGAAAAAAACTTTTGCTTTATAAAGTTTACGTTTTTTTTTCGTGATAACGAAGAAGTTCGATTAAAAGGCTGTTATTAGAGATTCCTACTTTTATTATAAAATGAAATCCTTCATCTTCTTAAACAGGGACTCCGGCCATTCTTCTGAATTTAGAAACAGTTCCACTTCTTCATCAGTTAAACTGTTTCGTACATTTGGGGGAAGACTTTCAAGAGCCATCTTTCTTTCCGGATCAACTTTGTTGTTTCTCTTTTTTTTCATATCTCGTTTTTCCTCAGTTTCAAACTTATTCAATAATAATTCAATTAATTTGAGATTTTATAGATTACTATTTAAAAATAATCAAATACAAAATAATTCAGTTAACCTAAAATAATTAAAAATTTAATTGAGGCACAAAGGTATAGCGTTTATAAAAACTATAGGGAACCTCTAATAATTGGAGTTTTGTTTCTAATACAAGGCATGAGAAAAATTGCCTACGTTTTAAGGGAATCTCTAATAACACTAAAAAATAAAGAGTGTTATTTAGAAGAAGAGATTCCCTATATAAAATGACGAACTATTTCACAGCATATTTCACGATGGTAAACAAAAACCTGAGTAATTCAATCAAAGATAAAATATGAGGTTGTCCAAGGTTAGTCCATGCCAATATTTTCAATAAAATTTTTCCTTCTTATTTTTTTTAATTTTTCATCCTCTTCAACAATGTAAAACATAGAATTGTTGTCATCATCAAAACATTCATAAAGGCCTGTGTAAATATCTTTTTCAATATCTTTTAATCTATGAACATCATCGCTGAAGATTTCACAAACCCTCTGCCAATCCTCGCTTTCGACACCATCAATCTTCTTTATTTCATCTTTTATAAACTCGACTTTTAGAGACTTCATTCCCCCTCCTATTTTTGTATTTGTAAAACAGGATCAAAAAAAGCTTACTTATTAATAAAATATGATATTAAAGATATCCATGTCAATCCTCAAATGAAAAGCGTTGGCTTTTTAATACCCCTTCAAAAATGAAAGTCCTTAACATCTCAAAGAATATCAAAGAAAAATACTGAAATTAAGTTTTAAAACCGAATTTTAGATATAAACACACAACAGTTCTTTTTTGAGAACAACGCCGTAGTTCAATCAAAAGACGGTTATTCGAGATTTCCTAAATATAATTCTTGTTTTTTTTACATATTTCAAATAGTTAAACAGATTTGTTATTTAAATTTTTAAGTTCATTAATACAATTGGAGATACAATATGCAAGAACAGATGCCGGAAGTTGAATTTACAATAGACAGCGACAATCTATATAAGCAGGAATCAATCACAGACCTTAAAACCGCAACAATAAGAAAGATGATACCAATAAAAGCTGATGGTTCAATCGATCCTGACAGATCTGAAGTTTTTTATGCTCACACTCAGCTTGTTTCACCTGAAGGACCTGTTCCTCTGGAAGCTCAGTTAAAGGGAGATACTTTTGAAGAAGCTATGGCATCTTTTCCTGAGGTTATGCAGGAAGCTTTTAAGACAATGTATGAACGCATGATGGCAATGCAGAAGCAACAGCAACAAGCATCTCAGCAAGATCAATCACGTATCATTGTTCCAGGCAGATAATAAAAAAACAAAACGCGTATGCTTTAATTATCATACGCGTTTTTTATATTTCCCAATTATTTTTTCTGGGAAACATACATTGTTATAATTGCATTAAAAACAACGTTTCCATCTCTATCTTTAACATCTACGCTAATAGGAAGATCAAATATACCTTCCCATTTAATATCCTGAAGTTCGCAAGTCGCTGTGAGGTTTGTCTTTGCAACTTTAAGATACTTTACACTCATCTCTTTTGGTATCCACCTCATATGTGAAGGAATCGATGCTTCAAGCATTGTTCCGGCTGCAAGTTCACTAATGTTGCACATTGCTATAGCATGCACTGTACCAATATGATTATGAACTGCTCTTCTCTTTTTCATGGAAATAATGCAACTACCATTTTTAAGTTCCAAAAATCTTGGTTTAATTGTGCCGAAATAAGGGGCTTTTAAGCACACCAGTTTAGAAAAAATTATCTTACCAAGTGGGAATCTCTCTAATTTATTGTACAGATTTAGCACCTTACTCATTTTAAGCATCTCCTATATTTTATTTATTTGAATTTCTTTTCAAATGAAGCTAATACCCTTAAAAAAATATCTACTTCCTCTTTTGTGAAACCATCTTTTATTTTTTTATTGGTTTTATTGGTTAATTTCGTAAGAATTTTAACATCTGATTCTCCCTTTTTTGTTAGACAAATCAAATATTGTCTTCTATCCAAAGGATTAACCTCTCTTAATACAAGTTTTTTAGCTTCAAGGCGATCTACCAGCCTTGTAACAGCAGAGTTATCTATCCCAAGCTTTTGGCTTAACTCACTCATTTTAAATTGTTTTTTCTGCAATAAGAAAAGAACTCCGGATTCCCCTGCTGAAATCTCTATATTATTATCCCTTGAAAGCTTTTTCATGAAATTTTTAAGCTTATGTTCCGCTTTGTATAGTTGATATATTATTCTGTTTTCCATATTTCCAACCCCCATATCTTGCATGCAATTATTTTACATAGTCAAGTAATATCATTCTGATATTATTGTCAATTAAAATATTGATTATTTTTTTCATAAATTTTATCCTTTAAAAAACTATTTATAAATCCATAACCATTATTGTATAATAAAATATTCATTACGAAAAATGCTGAAATACCTTGACCAAGCCTTTTTATATTGTTTTTTACATAAACCCTTACAATTCTATGGAATTGGAAAAATGAGTATGAAAAAATTAATTATATTTATTCTATTGATCCTGATTCTTTTTCATGCCCACTCTGTTGCTGAGTCGATAGCAATTGTGACATTTAACTGGAAACCTTATGTTGGGAAAGAACTTAAGCATAATGGTGTTCATGCTTACATTGTTAGAGAAGCTTTTAAGAGAGTGGGTATTAGTGTTAATTTCGATTTTTATCCCTGGAAAAGGGCTTATAAAATGGCATTATATGGAAAAGCATTTTTAATATGTGCAAGCGATGTGAAGGAAAGAAGAAAAATATTCATTTATTCTGATCCTTACGATAATGCTGCAAGTTATTTAATAGGTTTAAAGAGAAAAGAATATAATGGAAGCAAAAAGTTTAAAAATAAATATATTGGTGTTTTAAGAGGGCATTATCTTGTAAAGTTTCTGCAAAAAAAAGGTGCAAAAATTATAGAAGTTAATAAAGATATATCAAATCTGAGGAATTTAATTATAGGGAGACTTGATTTTGTAGCAATGTCAAAAATTCCTGCTATTTACATTGTTAAGAATAATTCAGAAATTAATTTACCATTAGATAAATTTGTATTCTATGAACCGCCTCTAAGGGATAATCCAGTTCATTTAATTGGTCACAAAGATATGGTGAATTCTGAAGAGGTAATCTTAAAATTCAACAAAGGTCTTACACAAATTAAAAAAGACGGGACATATAATTCCATTATGGCAGAATTCGGTTTTAAATAGAGAGAACTAAATAATTAGAGTTTTGGATGAAATTCAGTTTATAAAAAAAGACCGGAACTTTTTATAAGGATCCGGCCTTTTTTAATTTATTAACAATTTTATGACCTTTTAGTAATTTAATTAATTCCCATAACTATGTAAACCAGGAAGATAGTTCACACCAAAATATGTAAACATAACTGCTAAAAAGCCTATTATTGATACAATTGCAAGTCTTCGACCATGCCATCCCTTCATAAATCTTAGATGAAGAAATGCAAGGTACACAAACCATGTAATCAGTGACCAGTTTTCTTTAGGATCCCATGTCCAGTAAGACCCCCAGGCAGAGTTTGCCCAAACTGCCCCTGTAATAATTCCAAGGGTAAGAAAGATAAAACCGAATGAAACCATTTGGTGAGTTAAGTCATCAATCTCAGCCTCTGTAAACTTTACTATCTTTTCCGGAAGAGCATTTTTCATAATGAGTAATACACTAAGTGCAAAAGCTACTGCGAATCCACTATAACCTAAAAAACAAGTTAAAACGTGTATTGTTAACCAGTTACTTTTTAAGGCTGGTAAAAGAGGTCTTATAGCATCTGCTGTTTGAAATGATGCATATAGCATACATATCAGGCAAAACAGACTGCAAATTATACTAATTATATATTTTTTGTGTCTGTACTCCAGATAAAGATACAAAATCGCAATAACCAGTGCAAAAAACACCAATGATTCATAGAGGTTGGAAAGGGGAATATGTCCATATCCTTTATCATACGATTCAATCCATCTTAAAGCAAAACCCAGAATATTTCCTGAAAGAGCGATATATGATAATATAGTTCCAACTTTTGTTATCTCTTTTTTTGAAAAAATAGCTGAACTTGTATAAAAAATAAAAGCAAATCCATAAACATATATTACTATTGAAAGCACTAAAGAGCTGCTCATTTTTGATTCCTTATCTTAAAATATTAAAGTTATTTGCAGGCGTTTTCAATTTTTCCCGCATACTTTTCCACCCAGAACTTCATACCCTGCTTGTTCTTATTTGCAGTACCTGATACCATTACTTTACATTTTTTACCGTTACTTGATATACTTATACAAATACTCCTGTGACACATAAAAAATGTTATATAGCAGCCTGCTATTAGTAGTATAAAACCTAAATAAACCCACCAGACACCTGGGTCGCTTGTTACCTGTAGACCAGTTTGAAAGCTTTTGTCTATATCTGTAAAACGTACATAAACTTTGCCCTTTTTCATTTTATTTCGCATCATGTCAAATTGAGGGTGATCCAATGGAACAACAACTTCTACAGGTTTTTTGCCATCTCTTTTAATTGTTCCAAAAACAGCATCTCCTAAGCTATTCCCCCTGAAAAGATAATTGTCATATTTATCTACAGAAAATGTTCCAAGACCTTCAGGTATTTCATACTTATCACCTATTTTCATTTTCTTTGAGTACTCAATACCCGTTTCATTACTTCTGAAAACAGCTGTCATAACATTTGGTTTACTGCTTATCTCGCTATAACTTGACTGATAGAAATTATAGCCTTTATATCTTAGAGGGTCATTAACTATAATACTTTTCTTGAGAACCTCTTTGTTATTTTCAATAACAACAAGATCAGATCTATACTCTTTTGCCATCTTACTGTTTTTATATAATGTAAGATCAAAGTTATCACATCTTAACTCAAATCCAAGATCACGAATTTCAGTTCTATCCTTTGAAAGCACTTTCGTAATAGACTTTCCTTCAGGAATATTAACAAAACCTTCAAAACCAAAATACATACCAATAGCACCACCTACTATCATGAAAAGGATACTTAGATGAACAACATATACACCTAATCTGGTTTTACGTCCTTTCTCTGTATAGAAAGTTATTCTGCCATCTACTTTCTCTTCTTTAATATTCTTTGATAGTTTTAAAAACTGGCTCTTTATCTTTAATTCAGTTTCCTTCAATGAGCCAGGAACTTTAAAAGTCACATTACTTTTCAAGTTTTCAAATTTTGAAAAAGAGAAAGAAGAGTCCTTTTTAAAGATTATTTTCCAGGTTGAAGACAACTTATCTATTGAACATACAATAATATTGATAGAAAGAATCAAAAACGCAGCCTGGTACCAAATTGAATGATACATATCAAACAAGTCAAGGGTTTCAAAAAATTGAAACCAAAATGGGCCATAGTGTTGAAAATTATGACCGGAATCTCCACTTTGATGTATCACAGTTCCTAAAATTGATGTTATTGCAAGAAACAGAATGGTAACCACAGAAAGTTGCATGGATGCAAAAAAATTCCATATTTCATATAGTATATTCCACAATTCCTGACGTATACTTGTTTTATTTGAAGATTTTTCCATATTTTTCCTATTTTAAAAAAAATTACAAAAAATTTAATATACCACTATGTGGTATTCAGATATCACATCGAACAACAATGTAAAAGCATATATTCAGTAAAACCGGATATATCCTTTATTAATTTTCGGAAAAAATAATAAGACACATTTTAAATTATTGCAAAACAATTCTGGGAACCTATAATAATTTGAATTGAACGACTTATTCATGGAACTCTTCTTTAGTACTAAACTCATGTAGTCGTTTTTAATTAAATCTAAGATTTCTTATAAAGTCTCCTATGATAAAAGCAAGATAGACCCTTCAATGATATAGTATTCCATAATTTTTTTTAATTTTATAAATATTCAAAGACTCACATCCCAACAAAATATAGTTTTAATATTTTTTCTTATTAATATATTTTTTTTATGTTAAAATGAGGATTCAGGAACTCCTTTCTTGACCATATATTAAACTTTTGCTAGTGTTATAAAAAAATTATAACTTTTATTCCTTTTATAATGAGGATTTTAAATGGATTTAGCTTCCCTTACAGGTATTATTTCCGGCATAACACTGATTTTAAGCTCTATTTTCCTTTTTCAGGATCCAAATGGCGCATACTCAATCGATATCATACAGATATATCAATTCTGGAATTTGCCAGGAATTATGATAGTTGTTGGTGGTACAGTTGCTGCCACATTTTTAAACTTTCCACTCTCTGATGTTAGAAATGCATTCAAATCGGCTTACTTTGTTTTTAAAGAGGAGAAAGAAGATCCTAATAAAGTTGTAGCGACAATGATTCAGATCTGTAATATCAGTAGAAAACAAGGTATTCTCGAATTAAGTAAAATTGAAACAAAATCAGGTTTTTTGAAAAAAGCCTGTAACTTAATAGCCGATGGTACAGAAGAGGAGATGATCAGAGCATCTTTAAGAACAGAAATAGATTCTATGAAAATGCGTCACTTCATAGTTCAGGATGTTTTTAAAAAAATGGGCGCTTACGCCCCTTCATTTGGAATGATTGGAACTTTGATCGGTCTTGTAAAAATGCTTGGTAACTTAAGTGACCCGGCATCGGTTGGACCTGCAATGGCAGTTGCCCTATTAACAACATTCTATGGTTCCCTGCTCTCATCCATGTTTTTCCTTCCCATTGCAGGAAAACTAAGATCAAGAACCCTTCTTGAAATAATAAATCTTGAGATAATGTTTGAAGGTTCAATTGCCGTTCTTGAGAGTAATAACCCATTAATTGTTTATGAAAAGCTGTCATCATTTATCCCGACTGTTAATCGTAAACCTCTGTCAGACTTGATTGGAAGGTAAGCAATATGTCCGATCCTCTTTTAGAAGAAGAAGAAGGCGCAACCTGGCTTACTACATATGGTGACCTTGTAACACTGCTGTTGTGTTTTTTTGTTATTCTTTATGCAATGTCAACATTGGATAAAAAGAAGTTTGAGCTTGCAGCAGAATCCTTAAAATCATCTTTTGGAACAGGTTTTTACAGGGAATATATAGAAAGCCCGGAAAGTCCTGATACTGAAATCCCTCTTGATACTAATTCATTTGGTGAAGAAGATGTTGTAAAGGATATCAAAAAATTTATTAAACAAAAAAAAGTTGGTAAATATATTAAGTTAAAGGAGTTAGATGGGGTAATCACAATAACATTAAGTGGCGGACTCCTTTTTAGCTCTGGAAAATCAAACTTAAAACCCAAGGCAAGAAAAGTCTTAGATGATGTTATCTCCATAATCTCAGAATATGAAGAGTATAATGTAAATATTAAAGGTCACACAGATAATGTTAAGGTTCGTAGTGCCAGATTCCCATCCAACTGGGAACTTTCAGCTGTAAGAGCAACAACAGTTCTCAGATATGTTGTATATGGTGGCATTTCACCAAAACGTATGACTGCAACTGGTTATGCTCATACCATTCCAGTTCGACCTAATAATTCAACAGCTAATCGTAAGAAAAACAGACGGGTTGAATTTGTTCTGGTAAAGAAATAATACAACACAATACGCTAACATCATGTACATTTAAAGAAAGAGTTACATCCTGCTTTTTATCTATTAAAAACACCATAAAAAAGCTAACAGACTGTATTAGCAGATTAAGCCATGGAGCATCCATTGCTATATAATCTATAAATTCATGAAATAGAAAGGGAATCTAATAACTGAACACCAATAAAGCAGCAGAGTTAATAAGATGTGCCTTCGTAAATGGGCTCATACTATACTATAATAGATGCGTTTTTTAATAAAGAGCATGTTATTACATGCTCTTTTATATTTTATAAACCTTCAATAGTTAGAGGTTTTTTAACAACTGTAAGTAGCATTTTAAACTGGGTTACTGCACCCACAGAATGGGGAACATTTGCAGGCATAACAACAACCTTACCTTTTGAGGCTGTAATCTCTTTACCATCAATATTTATCAGCGCTTCTCCATCTAAAATTTGAACCATAGCATCACCGGGAGAGGTATGGGCACTTATCTCCTCATTTTTATCAAATGCAAAAAGTGTTATATTAATATTCTGTTTAGATGCAAGTGTCCTGCTAACCACTCGTCCTTCTTCATAATCAACTAAATTTTCAATAGTGATCGCTTCTGAAAATGGGATATTTTTTATCAGTTCTTTTTTTTCTGTCATAATTTCCTCCGGTTTTTTATTATCTTCTTAGGAACCTTTATTTAATCTTAGACTATACCCTTTAAATGTAAAGATAATTGATCTGAATCAAATTTTTTAAATATGGGAATCTCTAATAACTGCTCTTTTTACGAAATACTTCGTTATTACCAAAAAAAACTGTTGTAAAATCGGTTCGTTATTTTTGGTCATGCCTTGTATTTCATCAAAAATTCTAATTATTAGAGCTTCCCATATATTATTTTATAAATATAGATAAGGAATCTTGTAATCTTGACATCTATATCCATAAACTGTTAAATTTTAAGTACTTTGCATTATCAGATTTCTCAATAATAATAATTTAAAAGGAGTTTAACTGATGAATCAGCTAAAATCCCTTGTATTTATTTTTCTTTTGGTTCCGACCATTTGCTTTGCTGAAGAAAATCTTTATGATCAGGATTTTTTCTCATTCGATCTCTCTGATACAATTAATGCTCAACCATCAGGAAGAACTGGTAAATTCAGTGTTCTGGATCCATTTAGTTCAGTTAAGGGAGAAAAGGGTGGACTCTTTGTTGAGCTTGGTGGCCGGTATGACCCAAATATTGCTGTAGCACGTATAGGTGTTTTCAGAACCTATGGAGGGTGGTATTCAATAATGATTGGTGGTGAGGCACTTTCAGATGATGACGATCACACCTATGGTGGAGCAACCGTTGGTTTTAGAATGAAATTTCCTTTAGTAATTACTCCTTTTATTGGTCTTCATTTTTTCGGAGGTACTTATGAAGAGGAAGAGGATGCTGCAAATGATGGGATTGACAATGATGAGGATGGAACTGTTGATGAAGCAAATGAAACGAAATGGGTTACTGAAGACACTATGGTGGCTACATGTCCTGAAGCAGGCCTAATGATATATATGGATAAAAATTCTCAGTTTGTCATCTCTGCTAAATACTATGTTACAGATAAAGGAAGAGATAGTGATTTTTGGGTTTATACAGTTGGAATTAATATTGTTTTCTAAATTTTTTTTTTAATGGGTAGGCTTATACCTACCCCAAATCATTATGAATTCAATTTTTCATGTTGTAAAAAATTATTCTTAAATCGCAATTTTTATTCTTATTGCTTAACATTTTTGATCGATTCATTTGGAAGTTCAAGAACTTCACCTTCCATTGTAAGTACGACCCAATTCCCATTTTCCTCTTTAGCCACAACAAGGCAATTTTGTATTTTATCATCAGCCATTTCAATAGCTAAATCACCATCATTTCCGAATGTTTTAACAAACTCAAATTTCTTATCTTTGGCGATCTCTTTGAATCTATCGGAGGCTTTTTCCATAGCCATCATTCCGTTAAACTCATCAGGATCTATCTCTTTAATCTCAAGTTTCAGAGCATTTATTTTTTCTTTTAGGTCAGCTATGTTTTGTATCACCTCTTTAATATTATCTTTCTCTTTTGAGGGAATCGTTACAAGTATCTGTTTTTGCAGTTCCATATCCTGCTCTGTATAGTTAATTTTTTGCATTAAACCCTGAACTTTAAGTTTCATTTTTAATATTTCCTTCTATTTTTTATTAAAAAAAGATGATATCTTCTTTTTGAAAATTGGCAACTTAAAACTTAAACTCAATATCAAAAATAGAGCCATGAATCTAATGAAATTTGTTATATTTTTTATTGTTTTATATTTTTTTGTGGGTTTAGTCCTCTACATATCACAAAGAGGCCTCCTATACTACAAAACACCAGAAGTTAACCTGCCAATAGATAGTACCTACTTCAAAAGTGGTGATGAAAAAATTGAAGTTCATGTTGTCAATCCTGGATTAAAAAAAGCTGTCATATATTTTGGTGGGAATGCTGAATCTGTTGGGCATAGTATCTACACTATCCAAAAAAGCATTCCTTTATACACACTTTATCTTGTAAATTACAGGGGTTACGGCAGGAGTTCAGGAACTCCCTCAGAGCTTGGAATATATGAAGATGCCCTTGCAATATATGACGAAATTAAAAGATCACACGAAACTGTTTCTGTTATTGGTAGGAGTTTGGGAAGTGGGGTTGCAACATACCTTGCTGTTGAAAGAGTACTTGAAAAAGTTGTCCTTGTAACACCATATGACAGTATTCGAAATGTAGCCCAAAAAAGTTTTCCAATATATCCCATGTCTATTCTTTTACAAGATAAATATGAATCAGATAAAAGAGCAAAAGATATTAAAATACCGGTGTTAATTGTTATTGCAGGAAGAGATCAGGTTATACCGAATGAAAGATCTTTAGCCCTTGTGAAGGCTTTTGATGATAACAGGAATCTTATAGTTGAAGAGATACAAGCTGCTGACCATAACGATATTTCAACATATACAAAGTATGATGAAATTATTAAAAAATTTCTGGAAAATTAAAGGGTCAGAAGAAACTCTGACCCAATATCATCTATCTATTCTTCTTATTCATTAACAAAAACC
The DNA here is from genome assembly GCA_024226555.1 of Desulfobacterales bacterium. Taxonomy (GTDB): domain Bacteria; phylum Desulfobacterota; class Desulfobacteria; order Desulfobacterales; family JAAELO01; genus JAAELO01. Next base: position 91,704 of record JAAELO010000047.1, read on the forward strand.
CAACAATAAAAATTATTATCGAGATTGTTAGAAATTGAATAAACATGCTTTTCTGAACAGCTCCATAGATTATGAATAAAGAGCCTGAGCATGCCAAAACAGGTGCTATAATTCTACTTATAGGGTTTAAATCATCAAACGTTCTTATAACCCATATGTAAAGAGCGATGTATATAACATATAGAAATGCGATGGGAAGCTCAGAAATATCCATGAATTTCCACCAACCATGAAAGTTTCCATACCAAACTACAAGCCATGCTGTGGATAAAACAAAACCGATTATAGCAGAATTAATAGTACTGTTTGTTTTTGCATTTACAACTTTAAAAAGATCAGGAGCTGGACCAAAACCCCTTGAAGCTATTGAGAACATTCCCCTTGTGCAGCCCATGATTAATCCATTAAGAGTTCCAAGGCATGATATAATAACAAAAACAGTTAGAAGAGTTCCTCCAACATTACCAAAAACTTTGGAAATTACCTGAACGGGAGCTTTATCTCCTGCTGCAATAACCTGATCATTGGACAGAATCCCTGAAATCCCCAAATAGTACAACATGTATATCAAAACAACTGCTAAAGTTCCAAAAACAAGGGCTTTAGGCAATGTTTTTTTTGCATCTTTTAGTTCAGCATTAATTGAAGTTGCAATTATCCAACCCTCATAAGCAAAAGCTGTTGAAAGAGTTGCTACAGCAAGTCCACCTGTTGAATCCGTAATATTTTTAGCATTAGTTGCAAAACTTTCAAGTGTCTGACCACTCATTAATCCACCAGCAGTTCCAACAACTGCAACAAGAACAAGAGGTATCAACTTAATGAAAGTTGCTGAAACCTGCCATTTACCGGCAAGTACCGGAGAAATACAATTAAGAAGAAAAAAAGCTACGAGATAGAATGCTGAGATATACCAAACTGCATCTGGCATATTTAAAAGCCCTGCTGTATAGTTTGCAGAAACCCAGGCAAGAACTGCAACCAGTGTGGGATAATAAATTATTGTCATAAACCATGCGACAATATATCCTGCTTTTTCCCCATACGCCTCCTCAAAATAATCAACAACACCATTAACTTTTTCAATTCGCGTTGCTATATTCGAAAATACAAATGCTGTAACAACCATAATAGTGCCACCAATTAACCATGCTAAAAGAGCTGTTGGCAGACTTCCATTTGAAGCTTTTAAAACATCATCTGCTTTAAAAAAAACACCTGATCCGATAACGATACCAACAACCATAGCGGTTGCTGTCCAAAATCCATATTTTTTTTGTAAATCCATAATACTTTTTCCTTAAATCAAATATCATTTGAGTAAATTAAAACTTTAAGTCCCTATCACAGTTTTTTGATTACGAAAATATATTGTTTAATTATTTTTTTAGATTAGATGATTGATATCATTCAGGAATTTTATTTAATTAAAGTTAAAGCTATTTTTGCAATTGAGTTTTAAATGAATACTTATATTTACCTAATTATATTAGGTATGCATATCTATATAGTTTATAATGTTATTTCAAAAAGAGAAGATGAGGAAATCCACTGTGCTGTTTTGTTTTGTAACTTTACATATCGCTTCACCATAAAGTTTCTTTACGAAAAATTTTCTACCCGGAATAGTTCTTCATTCAATTTAGGTTCCAGAGAAAAATCCTTTATTATAGAGAAAATTACTTTTTTTTACAATTTCAAATAAGTTTCATTATTTGTCTATAAATTTTTTGAGAAGGCGATGTGAATAAACATACTCTCCGTGTTTTAACTTAACCACAGAAGAGTATATTAATTAGATGAAAAAATTTTATATTACTTTTTATGTATCGAGTTATCTGAAGAAAACATGTTTTTAATTGATTTTATCCAGTATCCACTTAGAAGAAATGAATATAACCAGGTACCGAAAAAGATAAGAACTAAGGTTACAATGATATCTCTGCTTGTTCCCACAAGAGAAAAACCAGGGACATAACCAAATAAAAATGGTGCAAGATATAAAAATTTTGCAAACTTAAATGCAGATATTGCCGTTCTCCACATGTTGGCCTTTGCAATAGTAGCACCGGCAAAAGCAGCAATACAAACAGGAGGTGTAATATTGGAGTCCTGTGATAACCAGTAAACTATCATATGGGCAGCAATTGGATTAACATTTAAGTGGGTTAATGCAGGAACGGCAACAACAGCTGTAATAAGGTATGCAGCTGTAACTGGAACGCCCATTCCAAGAATTAAAGATGCTAAAGCTATCATAACAATAGTCACAAATAGTGATCCATCTGCAAGTTCTATCATGATATCTGCAAATGTCAGAACAAGTCCTGTAGATGTTAACACACCGATTATAATACCGATGACGCCAACTGTTGCTCCAATTTTCAGACTGTTCTCAGTTCCTGTGATAGAAGCTTCCGCAAAACCTTTAAAGTCTATTCTCGTTTCCTTTTTAACAAAGCTAACCACAATGCATGAAATCAATCCAAGAATAGCAGAGTACCCTGCGGAATATCCAAGCAACATAAAAATAGTAATGATTATTAGAGGAAGTAGATAAAACCACTCTTTTTTCAGGATATCCATAGCGTTTATATCTGATTTTTCTCCAACGATATTGTGTTTCTTTGCTTCAAAATGAATCATTACAAAGACCGAGAAAAAGTACATTAGTGCAGGAAAAACAGCCACCAGCATAATCTTTGAATAGGGAACACCTGTAAGCTCTGCCATAATAAATCCACCAGCTCCCATGATTGGCGGCATAAACATACCACCTATTGAAGCGGCCGGTTCAATCGCTCCGGCAACATGTGGTTTAAAACCCGCTTTTTTCATAAGTGGAATTGTAAAAGCTCCGGTTGATACAGTATTAGCGATGGCACTTCCTGAAATTGAACCAAAAAGACCGCTTGCAATAACTGCAACTTTTCCAGGACCTCCTATTTTATGTCCAACTGCAGCAAGTGGAAAATCAATGAAAAAACTCTGTGCTCCACATCTCATTAAAAAGGCACCGAAGATTACAAAGAGGAGAACATAGGTCGCAAGAACATTCGCCATTATACCGAAAACACCATCAGCCATATAATAAATTGAGGTACATAATCCAACAAATGTATCACCAGAGTGTGCAAACATCTCAGGAATAATTGCACTTTCACCAAACACACCATACAGAAGCATTATTGTACCAATAATAACAAATGCGTATCCTAACACTCTTCTTGCAACCTCAATTCCTATTAGAACTCCTATTACCGCCATAGTTTTATCAAGAGTATTCTCTGCACCTGTTCTGTAGTTTATTGACTCAAAATTTAATATCCAATAACCCACTGATACAATTGAAACGATAATAAAAATGTAATCAACAAAACGAAGGTATGGTATTTTTGATTTATAGGATAAAAAGACCAACACATAGGTTATAATAACAAAAAGCCCCCTGTGGTATTGAGTAGCTGCTGGTTTATAGACTGCTGCAACTGAGTAAAATACAACCAGTACAATAGAAAGAATGGCAAAAACAATTTTTTCAAAATTATTTAACTTTTCATACACGTTACACCTGCCTGTTTCAGCTTCATGCTGATACAAAAGTTTTAAAAGTACTATCAAAGAAAGGGACAAACAAATATCGGGAAAATAAAAGACGGGGATAAATTTAAAGAGAGATTTAAAAAAACAATAGTACCCCCGTCTTTGTTCTGAAGAACTTTACATAATTCCTTTCTCTTTCCAGAATTTAATAGCCCCTGGATGAAGAGGAGTTACGATTCCTTTAATACCATCTTTAACACTCATAGCTTTTGCTGTTTTCTTCACATTAACCATGTGGGCAAGACCTTTCTTTGTATAAATTGTAGAAAGAAGCTTATAAACAACATCGGCAGGAACCTTTTTATTTACTACCCAAAGACATGAATCCTGAAAAGATGGAGTTGCTTTACTAACACCTTTATAAGTTCCTGCGGGAACTGATAGTTTTGAAAAGTATGGATATTTTTTAAAAAAACCACTATCTTCTGCATCTTTTCCAAGGTTTACAAGTTCAATATCATTTGTTTGGGCGGCCATTATTACAGCCCCACTTGGGAAAGCTGTAAAAAGCCAGAATGCATCTAATTGTTTGTTACCAAATGCTGTTGCTGCTGCATTATATCCTAAAGCATTTCTTTCGATTCTATCCCAGACTTTCATATGGTTAAACAGAAGATCGCAGTTTGCATATGCACCGGAACCAGCATTTCCAACACCAACTTTTTTTCCAACAAGATCCTTAACACTTTTTATTCCAGAACCTTTTCTAACAACTAACTGAGCAGGTGCTCCATAAAAATAGGATACAGCTAACACCTTATCATATCTGAATGTATCGTTTTTAAGCATTCCGTTTCTACCAAGATAGAGGTGACCAGAATATACAACACCCATATTAAATCGGTTTGAATTTACTTTTCTTAGATTTTCCACAGAACCACCGGAAGCTTTTGCAAGAACTCTAAATTTCTTAATCTTCTTTACAGGTTTATAGGTTGAAATCCCCCCGGCCATAAACTGAAAAGTTCCTCCAGCCGGACCGCCTCCAAAACTATAAATTCTTTTTGCAAATGATTCCTGTGTGAAAATAAGTGTTACTGCGAGAAACGCCATGAATAAAACCGGTAAAAATTTCTTTTTCATACTAACCCCTCCTAAAACACTCGAAATTTATTAGAGTACCCTAATAATATCTTTTGAAAATTTGAAAAACCCCAACTCTCAGAGTTACCCTAAAGTTATTGAAACTGGAAACCGAATTCTGATTTCGGAATTTCCATGAAAAATAAAGAAAATGTGGAAAGGGGATCCTCTAATGATTATGATTTTAATTGAAATACAAGGCGTGAGAAAAAATAACGAGCTGATTCGTTTATAAAAAGCTTTAATTTATAAACATTCCAACAGTTCTTTTTTTATCAATCCTGTTGTTTTGTCTTTTAAACAACTTCAGTATTTCGATAAAAGGGTAGTTAGTATAGATCCCTTAATTATATTTAAACCAAGTACCATCAATAGTGTCAATCAGAGTATTTCTGATTCTTCTGTAAGAAAATTTCTTACAAAAGAATTAAACTTATAAGCAACCTATAGGGAGCCTCTAAAAAATAGATTTTTGGTTTAATTACAAGGCTGAGGAAAAAATAACGAGCCGATTTTATTACAGTTCTTTTTTTTGAAGAACGCAGAATTTCGTTCAAGGACAGTTTTTAGAGATTCCCTATAAAATTAAGTCTTTTATTTAAGGCTCTATCAACTTATTCTTAATTGCAAAAATCGACAGTTCTGAATTATTTCTAAGTTTCATTTTCTTAAGTATTCTAAGTCTGTATGTATCTACAGTTTTAACACTAATATTATATGTTTTTGCTATCTCCTGATTAGTATGCCCAAGGGCTAACCGCCTTAATACCTGAAGTTCTCTTGTTGAAAGGATCTCCTGCATGGATTGTTTCTGAGCCTTTTCACTTACCTTTAGAGCCAAAGCTTCAGCAGCCATATCTGTTAAATATCTTTTCCCATCATTAACTTTTCTTATTGCATCAACCAATTGTTCCGGTGCTGATCTTTTGGTTATATATCCTTTGGCGCCAGCTTCAATGGTTCTGACCACATACTGATCTTCCTCATGCATTGTAAGAATAATTACAGGAAGGTCAGGAAAATGAAGCTTCAGTTCATCCAAAACCTCAAGGCCATCCATTTCGGGCATGGAAAGATCAATAATCGCTACATCAGGAGATTTTTCCCGGATCTTTTTTAATGCTTCTATCCCATTTGAAGCTTCAGCTATAACTTCCATATCAGGACTATCATCAACGATTCTCTTTAAACCTGCTCTAACTATACTGTGGTCATCAGCAAGAAGTACCTTAATCATTTTTTCTCCTCAAAACTGGCTGGGATTTTACAAATAATTCTGGTTCCGGAATTCAATTTAGTTTCTATTATTGTTGTCCCACCTAAAAGATCGGCCCTTTCTTTTATACCTGCAACACCAAGTCCTTCGTAATCGTTCTGATCATCCTGATTAAAACCTTTTCCATCATCTACTATTGTCATTATAAGATGGTTGTTTTCTCTTTTAATTGTCACTTCAACATTTGTAGCTTCGGCATGCCTTGCAACATTTGTTAATGCTTCCTGTGCTATTCTATAAAAAGCAGTTAAGATGGATTCGTCAATACAATCCTGAACACTTGGAATGTTTTCATGGTGGAAGATGCAGGTTATCTGAGTTCGCCTTTCAAAATCACCAGTTAACCATTCAATGGCATCTATCAAACCCAAATCATCCAGAACCCCTGGCCGCAATCTAAAAGCAAGGCTCCTAACCTCTTTTATTGTATTATCTATTAGATTACAAAGAGATCTTGCCCTTTCCGATGCCTCAGTATCTTTATCCTCAAAACGTTTCACCATCCAGACCGAATCCAAACGTACGGCTGTTAAAACCTGCCCCAGTTCATCATGAAGTTCCCTTGCTATTGCAGATCGTTCCTGTTCCTGTCTATTCATAATACCGCCGGATAGTTTTTTGAGCCTGTCCTGGGTTTGTTTAAGTTCAGAAATATCTGTTGATATCCCACCAATACCACTAATTTGGTCTTTTCTGTCATAGATGGGAAATCTTACTGTAAGGTAGGTCTGATCAGAGTTAAGTTTAAGCTTTTCCTCTTTCAAAGTGGATTTTTTTGAGTCCAATATCAATTTATCATTTTTTATAAGCATCTCTGAGATATATGGAGGAAATATTTCATCATCACTTTTTCCTTTGATATCTTTATTTTTAACAGAAAAAAGTTTTTCAAATCTTGAATTTACGAGTATATATCTCCCATGGTTATCTTTTATATAAACAATATCCGGAGTATACTTAATAAGATTTGTGATCTCTCTTGTTCTGTGCCTAACCTGCCTTTCAAGGTTTTTAGAATGTATACTGAGTGACTCTTTTGCAATTTTCAGAGCTTCTTCAGATCTCTTCTGCTCTGTTATATCTATTGAAACAGCAAGAGACCTCACAATTTTACCATTTTTGTCACGTTCACCAAATGCTGATAGTAAAACATCCATCCCCTCACCATTTTTCTTAATAAACCTGTATGGTACATCCCTGCAAAATCCTTTTTGATAGAATGCAGGGAAAATAACATTTTTTGCCAGATCTTTTGATCTGTCATCAAGATAATTAATGAGATTTCTGCCAAGAACCTCATCCCTTTCATATCCCATAACATCGATCCAGTGATCACTAATGCTTACTATCTTACCTTCATTATTAATTGAGTGGAGCATTGCAGGAGTGTTGTGGTAAATTGTTCTATACCTGTCTTTACTCTCAAGAAGAGCATCCTCTGTTGCTTTCCTTATTTCAATTTCATGGGATGCCTGCCTGTATAAAATAAAAACAACAAGACTAATGGATATCAGTAAAATTAGTGTTATAAGACCTGGTATTCTTAAAAAGGGGTAAGAGAATTTTTTGTAGAAAGAGTTTAGATTAAGAAAATATATTATCTCCCATTCCGGATAGTTTTTAAGTTGTGACCTGTTTAAGAGATAGATATCTCCATTTTTTTTCTGAACTCTGTTTTCATCTGTTTTAATTAAATTAAGTGGATTCCATGGACCATTCCCAAATTGCCTTGAGGTTTTTATCTTGTAATATTCACTTTCTGTGAGTTTCCACAGCGTTTTAAAACGCCAGTTTTTTTCACTTGAAATAAATACAACACCAAGGGGATCTGTAAAAACGACAATATTGTCTTTCTCCTGGGAAATTGATTTTTCAAATGGTTCTATCGAAGCCTTTATAACAACAACACCAAGAATTTTTTCTCCATATGTTCCGTAAACCGGATAGCCATAAAAAGCACCCCTTTTACCTGATGTTGTCCCAAGAGCAAGGTATGAGGATGATTTTCCTTTTATAGGCTCTTTAAAATACGGTCTGAAACTGAAATTTTTACCGATGAAACTATCTTTTTTTTTCCTGTTACTTGAAGCTATTGTAATCGCTTCATCATTTAACAAATAGCTGACATCAACTCCAAGGGTGCTGGTAAAATGATCGAGAACTTTATTAGCACGATCTAAATTTTCACTGTTTGGTGCGTTTAAACAAATTCTAATATCCTCAATACCCGCAAGGGTTTTAACTGTATTAACATTTCTTGAAAGATAGGTTTTTAAGCTGTTTTTAATCGTTCTTATTCTGCTTTCAGATTGTAAGCGAATTTCGTTATCAACTTTTTCTGTTACTGAGGAGTAGTATAGATATCCCCCGGTTGTTGCGGAGATAAAAGAGAGCAGTGAAATAATCAGAATGATTTTCTGCAGTTTCATTTACATTCTCATATAGGAACTTCTAATGATTAGATATTTTTGACGAAATACAGATTATAAAAGCTTTTAGTTTTATAAAATCTCAGCATAACAAAAAATATCGAGCATGATTTTACAACAGTTTTTTTGGTTATAACGAAGTATTTCGGAAAAAAAACAATTATTAGAGGTTCCCTTCTTTTTTAAAAGTTTATAATTTCAAAATCTGTATCGATGAGATCTGTCATTTCCATATATTCAACAGACTGAATTATTTTATCCAAAACAGAATTAACTACTCTTCGATCATTTCCCGTTACTGATATACCTACCTCAGAAACTTTGTATGAGTCATATCCACCAGTTTCAGCAACAGAAGCATTAAATTTATTACGTATTTTCTCAATTATAGGTTTAATTATCTTTCTTTTTTCTTTTAAAGACCGACATTCATATATTCTGAACTTTAAGACTCCATAACCTACTACCATTATTATACCCAATGACATTTTAGTTTTTGTTATTGTGGAAATTAAAATATTACATAAATAATGGAATGATTAAAGTTTTATTTAATGTCGGTCTCTTTGATGTTATGTAGGGAACAATATTCTAAAATTGATAAGCTGATAAGTTAAATACAAGACATTTCTAAAAATATCGAGCCGATTTTATTACAGTTTTTTTAGAAATAACACAGTATTTTGCAAAAGAGGAGTTATTAGAGGTTCCCTTATACAGTTTTAAGATTTTTGGCAAAATCCTGAATTGTAGATTACTTCAATCTATAAAATCCATTTAGGCACATAATGAGTATGCAGAAATATCCATTACATCTTTACTATAGAAACGATGCTTTTGCTGTTTCTAAAAAAGTATACTTTCCAAAATAAACGTTTTTGTAATTTTGGAGCAACTTTATATTACAGGGAATCTCTTCTAAGTAACACTTTTTATATATTATGTGTTATTAGGCAGTTAGGTTCCAGATTATCTATTCTGGAGGAGTCGCTAATAACTGCCTTTTGGTCGAACTACAGC
>JAAELO010000048.1 GCA_024226555.1 Desulfobacterales bacterium
GACATTGCGCGACAGTTTCAAAAAACCCAGGGCGGGTGCCAACACCTTCCTCTCCCCTTGTTGTTGAAAAAGGGGGAGAAATTGTCGCGAAACATTCGCAAGCGGTGTGTACCCCTATTGTTTTGCATGTACACAAACAAGGGACGATGGAAGGGTTTGTGTGGGTTTTACCTTGCAATGTGGTGTTTCATGAGGTCCTCGAACCTTAACAAATGTCTGATGGCTGTTGCAACCTTTCGGCCTGGGTTGGAGACGTTGGGTGTCTTGTTTGAAGGGCGGCTCACAAACTCGGCTCACAATAGTCTGCTTTGTTGCTTTTTGTGCTGATTTGTTGCTTTATGTAACACAAAAGTTGCTTTTTATTCAGCGGATCTCCGAAATCAAAGCAAGCAGGAGGAACGATGATGAACACCAAAGCAGACTAAAACCGAGTACTGTCGTCTCCAACACTGACCAACAGTGCTAGCACCCACCGTTTGCCTTCAAACACCTTTATTAGAGGGGTCCCCCAAAAGCTGTGGGCCCGGTTCCACATGAATTTTCCATTGTGAAAAAAAGTATTAGTGGATACTTTCCTACGCAACTGATATGGGTGGGAACGAGTGAAACAGCTTTTCTTGAAGGGCA
>JAAELO010000049.1 GCA_024226555.1 Desulfobacterales bacterium
CCACTTGTCCAGCCGGGAGGAGGAGGTTGGCGAAGTCAGGCTTGAGACGGGCGCAGAGGAGACGGGAAACAATGCGCCGGAGGGTTTCCCCCACCGCGATGGGGCGGACTCCGCCGTTGGTCTTGCGCAGTGGGTAGAGGGGGGCTCCCGCCAGCCAGGGGGCCACAGAAGGGGGCGCCCGCCCCAGGGCGAGGGTGGTGCAGATGTTAGCGAGGGCAGAGGTGATGCGGCCTCCCTGATCGCCCGTGGGGATGTTGAGGGCGTCCTTGAAGTGAGACGGTCGGAGGCGGGAGGCCCCAGGGGCGGACGCGGTGTGGAACGCTCCAACCGCCCGTTGGACATCACGAGGGGAGAAAGGCTCGAAGTCGACGGGCGGGTCAGGTTGAGGAGGGAGCACCACCTGAGACACAGGGTGCTTGTCCCGGAGGATGTCGAGGACGCGCGGGGAGAAAGCGTGAAGCCCGCTAGTGCCCAAGGTTTGGATGGCTTTAGCCAGCATGCCCTCCTGGGCCAGAGCAATGACCCTGGCGGCGACAGACCGGTCGGGCGCCCGGGTCCTGGTGGGGGCAATGGTACCCGCGGCCTCGTGGAAGAGGGCCG
>JAAELO010000050.1 GCA_024226555.1 Desulfobacterales bacterium
AGTCTCGTTCCAAAGGGCAATGCATGGCCGCCCTCCACAGTACAACAACAACAACCACAACAACCGAAACCCAAACCCAACCATATCCCATCGTCATCAAACAAGGTGGATCAACCCAAAACACACTCTTTTCCTTCTTCAAACGAGTCGCTGTTGTGGGAAGGAACAACTGAACGCGCGACACTGTACGTTAGTCACGCGTTGACAACCCAGCCACACTCGCAACGCGATTGGAACGACACGTCTCGCAAAGCAACGCACTTGACAGATGTTGCGAAATCGAGAGAGGCGGATTGTGTTTTCTTTTTTGTCCCCAACATGGACAGAAAAGAATACACAAAGGTACACGCTTGCTTTTTCTCCCACCCACCCTCTCACTCCTCAACACACAGGTTTTACTGAAATAGAGAAGGAGAAGGAGAAGGAGAAGGAGAAGGAAAAGGAAAAGGAAAAGGAGAAGGAGAAGGAGAAGGAGACGGAGAAGGAGAAGGAAAAGAGAAGGAAGACGGTAAGCTACCCTCCCCCCTTTGCCTCCCACACTCGCCCCTTTCTCCCCACAAAAAGTGTCTGCCTACCGTATAAGGTGGTAGACAA
>JAAELO010000051.1 GCA_024226555.1 Desulfobacterales bacterium
GTTTTTTTTTGTTTTTTTGTTTTTTTTGTTTTTTTTGTTTTTTTGTTTTTTTTGTGGGTGGTTTGGCGTGTGTTTGTTGCGCTTAATTGTGTTTTGTTTTTGTAAAATGAGAGAGAGAGGAAGGTGTAAAGAAGAGAGATAGGAAAGTGTGAGTAAGGGGAGAAAAGATTTAGAAGAAAATATGTATAGAAAATAAAGATGGGGAAATTAAGAATTGACATATATGTGTGGTTGATAAGAAGGTGAGGGGCGGCTGCCTCGTGAGAAAAAGGGAAAAATGTGAAAGAAAAAAAGGAAAGAAAAGAATAGGGGAGAAAAAAAAGAGGAATAGAAAAAGAGGAAGGAGTGGTTTGCATGCACTATTTTTGCGTGTTGTGTGCATGGTGTGACATGCTTGTATATAGTGCATGTTCTGCTTTTAATATATAATAATATTATTGCGTGACCCGTCACATCTCATGAAAGCTTCCTTGCATAAGGAAGTATTGCACGACATCGCGTTTTACTTCCTCAAACGGGGAAGTATTCCTCTGCCCCTGTTTACTTCTTCCTGAGAAGTAGGAATGAAAATAGGGTTTTTCAAAATCATGTTTTTCAATCATCATGACATTCATTATGATTAAGAGTTGGAAAGATTTGTCGGCATATTTTGAAAGCCCCGATCTGGAACTACATCACGATATTCTTGCATTCCCCATCGGTAACAACGTCTCGTTTCACAGGAGTCATACTTGTGTCTACGTTTGACTTACTGGGGGGGGGGTGCGGGGAAGTTGTGTGTTTTTCAAACTTATCACTTCCTCAAA
>JAAELO010000052.1 GCA_024226555.1 Desulfobacterales bacterium
CTGAGCCTCGTTGATGTTATAATGAAAATATATTGTTTTAGGCCGAGAGCCACGGCTAGCCGCCATTTTGAGGAAGGTGGTGCAATACTTATCGAACCTAAGTGTACTGTCAAGCTTTTCAGCGTTTGGCTTATAGACTCTACCTCAGAGCTGCAAAAAGTATCGGAACCTAGGAACTAGGTTCCCAGAAAATTTGCAGCATTGGCAGAAAATTCTCAAAAACATCTCATAAAATGATTTGTTTACACTTTCTTAATAACAAAAGGGTATTCTTATAAACTACAGACTGAAATACTCTCAATGTAATGCAGGCTCTATGATGTATGCGCTAGGATGAAGGATATAATCAAAATTTCACACTCCCCACAGAGATTTTTTAATGTAGTTTCAGAACAGAAATGTTTCAAGATTCAAAGTTGTTAAAACTGAAAAATACATCTTGGACATTTTCAAGAATGCTGCTATAGCAAAGAAAGTGTTTTGTCCACCCTTCTATCTTATGCAAATTATAAAGAACAAATAATCACGTCGAGCTTTCTACATATACAACTTGGTACTCGTTATTCTTTATTGTTGCATTCAGAAAAATTGTCATGATATGCTTTCAGCCTAAGCTAGATGGAATATTTCCTATGGCAGAAAATATTTCCCTTTTTCAAGGTTCCCAGAAAGAAAAATATTTTTTGCAGCTCTGATACATATTTTCCCGTCATTAGCATTATTTGCATTTGGTTGTTTCAGGCCGCCAACAAAAAACATGCTATTGCTGTCGTAGAAGCAGAGTTATATAATAACCATTTTTCATAGTTTTGTGATGAAAGTATAGAAACTCAAACTGATTGTACATGGTGGCTCTTTCTGGTTTTATAGACACACAAGTAAAACATTCAGCTGATTGTGTTTATCTTACTCTCAATGTTACTTTACAAACAATTGAAG
>JAAELO010000053.1 GCA_024226555.1 Desulfobacterales bacterium
GGGTTGTACCCAGATAAATGGCAAACAGTGCAACAAACACCTTTTTCATTCTTATCCCCCTTAAATCACTGACCGCTATTTTTTTGAATAGCAAAAAATGATGGCTTCGTAAAAAGTCCAATTTCTGCGTTGAGCTTCATCATTCGTCACTGCGGAGTAGGCTAGCTACGCCTCATTCCTCATGATTCGCTCGCCTTGAACTTGAACTTTTTTCTTTGCCATCACAACTTTGATTTTTTACGAGATCATCAATTTTAATTTTCATAAGTCTTGAGTTTCTTGAAAGTTACATTTTAATCTTCCTCTTTGTCCAGCCCTGAAGCACGTGTGAGAACACCAATACAGTCAAGGCATTGTAATAAAAGAGAAAATATTTTATCGCAAAAAGGGGTAGACATTATATTTGCAGTTTGCTAAGAATACGCTGAAACTATTTAGCTGAGAAAGGATGCAAATATGATGAATACCCCAGGAAACATTTCCCTCATACAATGTGGCCGCCATTTGAATCCACAGGAAATTGAACAAATCCAGGAAACAGTCAATTTATTTCCAAAATTAAGTCGTACAGAACTAGCTCAAACCATTTGTGAACACCTGAAATGGTTCACAGCCTCAGGCAGCAGCAAGGAACAGGCATGTTTGAAGCTGTTAAAAAAGCTGGAAAAAAGTGGATTCATTAAGCTTCCACCAACAACAATAAAAAACAGAAAATTCAAGAGAGCGATTGATTTCACCGCAAGAACACAAAAACGCCCGAATATTGTTGGTAATCTCAGTATTTTAGGGAAAGTAAGTTTGGAGGTTGTTCAAGATAAAGAATCGGAAAAGTTGTGGAAGGAATATATGGCCCGATATCATTATCTTGGAAACACAAGGCCATTCGGGTTTTATTTACGGTATTTTTTTAGAAGCCAGTCTGAGATTTTAGGATGTGCATTATTTTCAGGAGCGGCAAAATCCTTAGGAGTAAGGGATGATTGGATTGGCTGGACGAAAAATCAACGTCTTCGAAATTTATCCTGGCTTATTAACAACTCAAGGTTTTTAATTTTTCCCTGGGTGCAGGTCAAATATCTTGCCAGTCATATATTAGGTCAGGTATCCAGGCAAATCGGTAAAGACTGGTATGAACGGTGGGGATATTACCCTGTATTAATGGAGACCTTTGTTGATGGGAATTACTATTCTGGAACCAGTTATAAAGCCGCCAACTGGAAACACCTTGGGATGACTACGGGAGAAGGTCTTGTACGTAAAGGAAAGACTTATACGACAAACCCAAAGATGATTTTCGTTAAACCGCTGACAAAAAAATTCAGAGATATACTTTGTTCAGGTGAATTGGTTGGGAGGTCAGAAATATGAGTAAACCCAGCCGTCGAGCAAATCGTGAAGCGATAAAGTTCCAAAAGAAAGAGAAGAGAAAATCTGAAAAAGAATTACGCCAGAGATTGAAGTCTCAAGGATTGGAGGTATCATCCACCTTTTCAGCATCCAACCATAAATCCAGATACAAAACCGTGGAAGAGGAAATAGATGCCCGTCACGAAGCCGTTACAAAAGAGGCTAAAGTGTATAAAGCCAATTTACCAGTTCTTCTAAAGCGTTTAGCAAGGATTCCTGATCCGAGAAATCCTAAAAAAATAAAACATAAGCTGACTGTTCTTATGCTTTATGGCATTCTGACATTTGTTTATCATATGTCCTCTCGCCGAGAAGCCAACAAAAAGATGACAAATCCTATAATAATTAAAAATCTGAAGTTGCTGTTTCCTGAACTGGAAAGTATGCCTCACAATGATACTCTTGAACGTTTAATCTCAAGAATCGATGTTAACGAAATTGAAAAGGCTCAAATTGAATTGGTTAAGAATTTGATACGCAAAAAAAAGTTTGTGCGTTACTTGATTCAAGGTCGTTATCCTCTTGCGATAGATGGCACCCAAAAATTTGTTAGGGATTATTTGTGGAGTGAGGAGTGTCTGGAACGAAACATAAAGGTAAAAAAGGGTGAAGAGCCCAAGAAGCAATATTATGTATATGTTCTGGAAGCAAGTTTAGCCTTTCAAAATGGTATGACAATCCCTTTGATGAGTGAGTTTTTGATCCACCCTGATGGTGATATAGAGACAGAAAAGCAGGATTGCGAACTCAAAGCATTTAAACGGTTAGCCAAAAGGTTAAAAGCTGAATTTAAAAGGCTACCGTTTATGTTATTATTGGATGGCCTTTATCCCAATGGCCCTGCTATGAATATATGTCGAAAGAACAACTGGGACTTTATGATTGTTTTAAAAGACGATAGTCTTTCCACAGTATGGGAGGAATATGAGGGGTTGCTAAAGCTATTACCTGAGAATAGTTACAAAATGAAATGGGGTAAAAAGAAGCAGCATTTCCAATGGGTAAATGACATAGTGTATCATTATGATAGACATAAAAAAGAAATAATCCATGTTGTTGTTTGTAATGAAAGTTGGGAAGAGGTGGATAAAAAGACAGGGGAGATAATACCTAAAACATCTCATCATGCCTGGATTTCCAGTGTAGCCCTTGATAAATGGAACTTGCATGAGCGATGCAATCTGGCTGCACGTCACCGTTGGAATATTGAAACAGAGATTTTAGTAGAAAAACATCATGGTTATAATTATGAGCATTGTTTTTCATATAACTGGGATTCTATGAGGGGCTATCATTATTTGATGCGGATTGGTCATGCATTAAATGTTTTGGTTCAATTTTCCGAAAATTTAATCAAAGTGGTGAGGGATAAAGGTGTACGAGGTTTTATCGATTTTGTACGTGAAACGATAATGGCCTCCTTATTAGACAGCCGATATGTTGAGGAATGTTTATCTGGCCCTATTCAATTGCGATTGATATAGCTGAAATAAGAATCATATCTGGCATTTAAAAAAATTGAGGGATAGCTGTTCCATTACACGATATTTTGCATGTAAATTGGGTCAGTCAGAAAATATTTTTTAGAAAATTTAGAGGTTTATTTGGCAAAACTGCTTGAAAGTGGCAAAATATCCGCATGAGCTTATATTTATGCGTCGGCCATGTTTGAATTGACATACAATTTCCATTTAGATATGTCCTTGTCACAATTAAAGGGGTACTTGGTTTTCTGTTTATAAATCTTCGTGAAAGTTACAATGAGAAAAGATCATCGACCATATTTATTGTATAGAGTAGAGAATGCTTTAATTCAGATGTATATTCGGCGTTATTTGTATCCTCAGTTTGAAAAAATTGGGA
>JAAELO010000054.1 GCA_024226555.1 Desulfobacterales bacterium
ATCAAAAATAATACTCAGCTATACTACCACAAAAAGTAGGGTTATTCTTTTCAAAATTACACTCTCTCCAAATTTCAGAAATCCAAAAAAAATAAAAATAATACCCCTTTCACTCAAAGTCAATGTGAAATAGAATAATTTTTTTAACTAGGAAACGACAATGAAAAAAATAATATGTTCAATAATACTTGGTGGCATGATTGCATCTACGAATGTGTATGCAGCAGATGGTGATGAGAGTGTCTGGAAACAGTTTGGCTTAGGTGTAGGTATATCCTACACGATTAATATTGGTGATAGTGATCGTATCAAATCAGCAGAAATTGTTAATGGAAAAGTGAGAGTGTCTGATGAAGAGAACGGTATTCCCAGAGTGATACTAGAAGGTCACTATTTCTTTGATGCAGATGATGGATTTGGACATGGCCCTTTTATCGCTATACAGCCGGGAGATGAAGAGATTATAGATACTGCTGCTCTTGGTTACATGATTGGTTTACGTGCCAGTGAAGATACTTCCAGTTGGAATTTAGGCTTAGGTATTGCGGCAGATCCTAACGTTCAGATCCTTGGTGATGGTATTGAGGCTAATAAAGAACTGCCAGCAGGTGAAACTGAGATCAGGTACAAAGAAAAGACTAAGTATGGTGTGATGATTCTATTTTCTACATCTTGGTAAAATTCAATATCTGGTGCAAGGATGCACCAACCTATGGAACTATTTCTTTACGTGTTTTACTCCCTAACGTATTATCCTTCCTTATTAAACTAATGACCTAACTATCCTCTTAAAAAATAGTTACTACTATAATCTATAAAGTTGTAAACATATATTTTGAATGACTCAATTCACAGTTTTAAACACGCCTTATTTATTATATTTATAAAACAAATCAGATTTATAATCACATTTGCAATGGCTTGTCAAGAGTAGTAAAATATTAACTTGAAAGATTTATTAAAGAATCTAAAAAGGAAAAATTAAATTGAAAAAATTATTAATTATTTTATTACTTTTACCATTGTCAGTTTATGCAAAAGAACCCTGTAAGTTGGCTAATGATAATATAAAACAACTATTAAGAAATGATGTTCTTCTTATTAAACTAACTCATTCAACCTTCAAGCAACATATAACTCATGAGCCTATTGATGAATCTGCTAAAGAAATTGAAGAGAAATATAATAAAAGAAGTAAAGAATTTTTTGAGGTTTTCTTCGGGGATAAAGGGATTTCGACTGAATGTAGGGTATGGATGAAGAAGCTAGAATTTAATAATCAATATCAGCAAGCTTCAAATAAACAAAATTCTGTTGGCTACATGATGAAAAAAGTCTTTGATGAATGGGGTTTAATAACTGAGGCTCAGATTAAAGCAAACTGGAAAAGATCACAGTACATTAGTGAGAACCATTTTAAAGAAGTTTCTACTAAAACCAGAGATGACATGTTAGGAAATGAATATAACACTATCATTTTTGATGTAATTAAACCTTCAAAAGTCCAGTGTACTTATTGGGATAAAGATATGGTGATTCTTGATTTTAAGACTAAAACACTAAGACCACCAAAAGATAAAATGCTTTTTTTAAATGGGAATCCAAACAAAAAAGTATATAGATATTCTTGTAAAATGATTAAATCTTAACTCAACTGGAACGAGATGGAGTGGAAATGAAAACTGAAAAATACCATATAAAGAAAGTAGAAATTCAATTTCTAGGGGATGTTTTTATTAAAAAACAAAAATGGATTAAAGGAACGTTGTCAGTGCAAGCAGGTTATATAATGCTACACTCCCCTTTTATCTCTGCTCAGTGGCCTCTTGATGATACAGCTCCTGAATTAATAAACTTTTCTGATGGTAGGCTCAAACTTGGATTACACCACACAACCTGTAAATCTCAAATCTACCAATCGTTTTTCCTTAATGGTAAACATTTTGAAGAGATAGAAACTTTCTTCCATAGTTGGGGATTCCCTGTCCCTAGATTTAACGTATTAGCAGACCAACCAAATAAAGAGTTACATTAAATGAGAAAAATTATTACATTATTATTATTAACTATAAGTGTTAGTACTTACTCAAGTGAACAAACATCTTCTGTAGAAACACTTATATCAACATCAAAACTGATTGGTACATGTGAAATCATGGTTTTACAAAATTCCTTTATAGAAAAAAATCCTGAATCAAAAAAAATGCTCCAGAAATTTTGGGAAACTTATGCAGAAAGCAAAAATAAATCTTATGATAATTTTTTATATTTTTGTAATTATCTGAAAGAAAAAAATCTAAAATAGAGGGTATTTAATTATGAACTGTCCTACAAGAAGAAAACAATTGATTACACAAATGCGAGATGCTTTAACTATACTATGTGATCCACGAAGTTTTGAAGAAGATGGACAAATTACATTTGAGATAGCTGATACACCTTTTTCATTTACTGAAGAGGATCTTGAAGAGATACAGACATGATATATCCAATGATAGATAATAGGGGTATTCAATGGCGTTTTGTAGACTCACGCCCTGTGAGTCAGATTACTGACTGGGCAACAGATTTCACACCAATAGAGACTGTTAATATAGAAGAGATTAATAAACTATTAGACACTGGCTTGTTCCCAGACTTGAAATTAAAGTCTGAATTAAAACAAACGATAGTGTCCTGAAATGAGTAGCTATTATAACTATAAGTTTCGTACTCATGGGCTTCAGTCTATTTTTAAAAAGTATGGTGATAAACGTACAGCAAAAGAAATTTGGGGTATTGCTTTAGACGCACATAAAAATAACGGTGGTGATATAGAAGTTTTCTGCATGGCAGAAGAGTGTGTGGCATTAGCTGAAACACCTGAATTTTTATTCATTGATTCTGTTAGGTTAGCAGAAGTTATTAAACGCTCAAAATTTAATGCTGAATCAATAGCACTTGATGAAGGGATAACATTCTTGAGTTTCCCAAAAGGATTTAAAATAGATGGCTACCCTGCTTCTGGTGTTATGTTTGGTTGGGGTGATTTTGATGCCAGAAATTTGTGGCTCAACACCATGCAGGTTAACGCAGGTTGGCCTATAACTGGTTATGAATTCCCAGAAAATGTAACAGGTTATGTATCATTCAGTTATCAAAGCCCTGTTGAGAAAGATGTTACATGTAGGCTACAAATCCCTTTTGAGAAATTAGGTAAGTTTATTGCAACTGATACGGTAGAAGAGATGAGAGCCGCTTTAGATGATCGTGTGCTTGGCTTGCAGTTGGATGATGAAGACTATGAGTATCAACTTCACATCTGTCACATTACTCTGAAAGCAATGGTTTATGCTCAAGCCCTACCAGAGAAGGTAGTTAGAGGTGTTCCTGATAAACGTGCAGGTAATAATAAATTTAAACCAAGTGGACATATTATAAAAGCTTCTGATAATCTTGGTAGTGAGTCAGCTCCTACAGAGGTGGGCTATCACTTCAGACAATTACGACATGAAAAATATTATAAGGGAGAGAATAAAAATAAACAGATAGGATCACGCTGGATTTTCATACCTCCTTATGAAAAAGGTATGAAAGCAAAAACAATTAATGAGTGATTAGAGAGTAAATTATGAAAAAAATTACTGTATTATTATTAACGTTTTTAAGTATTAATGTTTATGCAAAAGACATTCATATCAAAGGACAAATAGCAAGCCCAATACTATTTACCCATTTAGCAGGGAAATGTGAAATCCTTAAAGAGATTACCAATTTTCATAACGCAAGTGGTGCTGGCTTCAGAATGGAACGCGGTAATGAATTTTTTCACCAGTTTACATTATGGCAAGCTAAAAAAATGGGGTATTCACCACTAAATTATATTGAGCTATGTAATCTAACGACTAATTGGTATGACTCTCAAACAATAGAAACAATAAAAAATAGAGTTAATGAATCATGAGTTCACATACTGGATTAAATATACTTACTAAAGTTGATCTAACTGAAATTGAATCTGAAGTGCTTGATGAGTTTGGTCAAATCAAAGTAGTTGATGCTGCTATCTACAAACAATTCTCACAAAGCCACATCTCACAGTTAGCTCTTAAACATGGCATATACTGCTTACCCACTACCGAGTTGATAGAGTGGTTACGGGAACGGATAGGAGATCGTAAAGCTATAGAGGTAGGTGCAGGATGTGGGATTGTTGGCCGATCACTTGGAATCAAGATGACTGATAACTTTCAGCAATTGATACCAAAATACAGAAAAGCTTATGAAGCTATGCAACAGCCAATTGTTAGTTATGGTAGTGATGTTTTGAAGTGTGATGCTCTATCAGCTGTAAAACGTTTCAAACCTGAAGTTGTTATAGGCTGTTGGGTAACTCACTTATACAATTCAAAACTCCATCATCTTCAGGGAAATGAGTTGGGTATAAATGAAAATAAACTTGTAAACAGAGTGCAGGAATATATTGTAGTTGGTAATTCAACAGTCCATAACCTGAAACCAATAATGAAGTTACCTCATGAAACGATCTATCAAGATTGGCTATTCTCTAGAGGTGCTAGTGTTGGAGCTGACTGTATTTATAGTTGGCGTAGAAGTGAAATCAAACGTTCTTGAATCACATCTTGAATCACATTAACTACTTCGTGCATCTATTACACTTCTTTTTATCAAAAAAATCTTTCAACTGTCTTTCAATAGTTTCCAGATCACTGAATGGGAAGGAAGTTTTTTCCATTAAGATAAAGTCACACTCTTCATCTGTTAGATCTGGTTCAAATTTTCTTATCAAGTCTTCAAATGAAATTTTATTTTTCATGGTTTGTTCCTCTTTCTATTAGGTTTAGTATTGGGTCGTGTTTTAAATGACTCTTCATTGAACCCCTTTGCATCTCGTTTGTGTTCATCAGATATTTCAATCATATCAGGATCTCCTACTCCTAACACACCAGATATAAACATGGATATTTCTTGAAAGGTTGTATAAGGGCAAAACACTTGGTAAAACTGATAATATTTTAAATTAACATTTGACCTTAGCCTGATTAAGTCATGCCTAAACTTTGTTTCAACTCTATCAACTACAAAGATAGGAGCGTTCATTTTGATAAAAACATCTTCATATTTATTATTATTCCAATCGAAAAAACGATTTCTCATAGTGGACAACCGTAAACTCTCACGCCAAATATATCTTGGTTTACCAAAAAAACTTTTCAACTCATCCTTGGTAGCATAATTCCGAAAAACTTTTGTAACTTGTTCAGCCTTATAACAATGAAATGTTTTTATTTGATTGACATTCTTTTTACCATCATGAACAACAAAACTACGTTCCAGTTTTAAACATAGAAAAACTTTTCCGCAAAATCCAATAACAATCCATTGATAGTCAAACCCTAAAGAATGCCTCAAAACACTTGTTTCCTTTTCAAACTCAAAAGGTTTTACATTCTTTGGCCTAAACCGAGATACCTGATAGGTTTCTTCTTCAATGAAACGCTTATAAACAATTGTCTTATCATGGCCTTCTGACAATCCAATATCATAGTAGTCTTTAAAATTTGAAATAATACGCATATTACACCCTGCTATCCATTTCCATGCCTAATTAATAACCAGCTTTAAATGGTTTCTACACCTATAAAATTAAAAATAATGCGATGAAGATAAGAAATCAAGTTTTTTTATTAAGTTTTTTTTTATAGCTGAAAAAAACTCCAGATCAATTGATTTCCAACTAACATATTTAAGTGGTTTACTTCAATTAAAACGTATACTAATCAATAGATTCCCTGTAAGCCTGTCTACGTGCTTTTGCATTTGGAACTTCACTCAGTTTCAGGCCAAGCACATCCTGTATATAAGCCTTCTGACGGTCTAATGTCCATTTACCAAAGGCTATGGCTAGTTTTTCTTTTCTAGCGTCTTCAAAACTAATCTGTAGCTTGTCACAGTATGATTTGATGTCATGGCATGACTTGCATGTGAGCTGCATATTATCTTTTGAACACAAGAGTCTGAATAAATACTTGGGAGCATCTTCATAAGTCAACATACTTCCTGCGGGTATTTTATGATCAATTTGTAATTTACTTTTACCAAACACCTTCTTACAAAAAACACACTTGCCTGCTGTTTTGGTTTGCTTGTGTAATCCATGCAGTGCTTTCTCATCATCGGTTATAGGAAAGCAGTTTTCAGATAGAAATTCATTCTTTGGTATAAAGTCCATCCATATCTTACGGAATTGACCACGTAGCCAAGATAGGTATTGTGATTCGTTTTTCCAAACATGTGTTTCTTCCCAAGGCTTCTTTTGAGAAAACTCTAAAGCTTCATCTAATCCTTTTTTAATTTTATCATATGCATCAGTCACAATAATTTATCCCTAGTTTTTCCATATGTAACGATATTGAATACCGTTCATCCTTGAAGTGTTGCATCCTTAACGCTATAGCTTCTTCTTGTAAAACTTCTAACCACTTATCATCATGAACATCAAAATAACAATATAAAACTGTCTCAAAGCATTCCCTTGAGCTGTTAGCAGATTTCATAATACCTTTTGCCGTAGCTTCACCAACACCTTTAGAGTTAGATCTTACATCAAATTTATCAGTAAGATCTTTGCTTAAAGCACCATTAATTCCTTTAATGTTGTCTACGCTATCACCCATAAGAAGTTGAGTGCAGAACCATCTATCGGCTTCAAGTTCAGTAATCAAGTGTTCTATGTCTTTACAAGAATTATAAAGCTTGCCAGCTACAGTTCTAGCATCCTTATCACAAGAGGTAGCCATGTGTGTGTAGATACCAGTTTTTAAGAAATCCTGATAACCTTTCCACATCCACTTAGCTACAGTGTCATCAGTTTCACACCCAAAGCTCACCTTAACTCTTGGAAAATAATCAATCACCCAACGTGAAAGCTCTTTACGAAGTAAAATGCTTCCTACACGATTACCTTTATAATCAGGATATAAATCCTCACGAAAATTACCTGTACCTTCAATACACACCCAAGCTTTATAGTCAGGGTATTTTGATTCAATTTTACGAATAGCTGCAACAATAGAATTTTTACAGAGATTTATTATAGGTTGTCCATCTTCATCAGGTTTAAGGGTAGCTTCTTTAACAAATTCATATTTGTTAGCATCTTTTTTTGGATTATCTTTTACCCACTGACGTTTTGATTTAGTAGGTTCTATTCGTTTACCATTTTTATAAACCATATAGTTATACTGTGCCGCCATACAAGCACTAACTATTATTGTATCTGCATCAATCCAATTACATTTATCCATGCTAACTAATCCTTTAGTTGTAAATAAAAAGGGGCTATAAGCCCCCTAATATTAGTAAGGAGCTTCCTCACCGAGTTCAGGTTCAAACTCTTGTTGTTGACTAGAAAAATGCTCTGATGAGCCTGAAGCATTTGCTACAGATCCCCATTCACTAGTAGCTTTGGATCTGTTTTCATAGACAATAAGATCAGTAACACAAATCTCATGTAACTTTGGAAAATCACCAAACTTATCATGCGTCATAATCCAGAAAGCTGCATGACCTTTTGAACCATTACCAACTAACATTGTTTTTGTGACATCATTGACATCACCATCAGTAGCAGGCATAAATACTTTAGGTCGCTTGAAATCATCATAAGGTAGTTTCAAAGTTTTAGTAGCTACTTCACCAGTTTGTGGATCAGTTACTTTTCTAAAATGAAAATCATTAACAGTTAGTTTAATAACATACTGCTCACTCTCATCTGGAAAAGGTGGATCAATGCCAAACTGTTCTTCAAAGTTTTCTGTATCGTATTCACGACAACTATTTTTTGGAAACTTTTTCTTGAAAGCTTTAGCAGTTTTTTTATCAACCACTAATTGAGCTGAAAATTCCTTGTCTTCACTTTCATATTTGTTTCGAGGTTCTTGAATGTTGACATATAGAAATGTAACATCGTTAATCTTGCCTTTTGTGAAACCCTTTTTACTTGGTTCGCCTAATATAAATTCACTCATAAAATCCTTCCTATAAGTTTTCCCAAAGGGAATGCTCAAACTAGAGCTATATTCGCCATCATCGGCTACATCGTTATGATGTTCTATAATCCTTCAGTAGATTTCTTTTTCTTCTTCTTAGGGACGTAATTTTTTCCTGCATTGTTAGGGTTGCCCCAACGATGCCTTAAGCAATACTCATAATGAGCATTAGCCATTTCTTTTTTGAATTCTGGTGAGATAGGTTGGAACATAATTCATCCTTAAATTAAACACTTTCATTATAATAATATTTTAACTAACATTTTAACTAAAGTCAATAGGCTTCCACTCAAGATAGCTTAACGCTCGTCTAACACCATCAATTGTATCGCCTAAACCACCAAGAGCTTTATTACAAGGACTACACAATAATCCCCTGATTTCAGAGGTTTTATGGTCATGGTCAATGCAAAGTTTTTTACCAATTTGTTGTTCAGTAGCACCACAAATTCCACAACCACCATCTTGTATTATTAGTAAGACATTATAATCATCTCCTGTCATATTAAACTTCTTTAAGATTGCATAATTCCATTTACAATTTTTACATTGAGCTTGTAAACCATCATTCATTCTTATACTTTTTGAAAAATTTGTCTTATGTTTTCTCGTTCCACATCCATTACAGTATTTAGTGTGTTGCGCTCCAATCATCACCCACTCCATAATCGCCATCCAATGGCAATCTCAGGTTTAAAAATTCTCCAGATTCCTTGATTGCATCTACAATCATCTGGCCTATTTCGTTAGAAATTTCAGGATCAGTTTCATATTGAAACTCATCGTGACTATATATTATTCTTTTAGCAAATCTCCCTTTATATTTATAGTAAGGTAACCAGTTTTTATCCCATTTAATACCACCTAGTTTTCTATCCATTATAATCCCAGCGTAAGCCATAACGATAGCGCCACAACTTTGGAATAGTGAATTAACTAATGCACTCTCTTTACGTGTACTAATAAAGCGTCCATCAATTCCAAGTAAATACTTCTTAGAACCTTTTTTACTTTTCCAATAATCGGTAACACCATTCTTAACAGCTTTGAGTGCAGGATTACCTTCCCAGTATGCATTGTATAAACCTTGTGCTACTTGATGTGACACACCAAGCGTTGCTGCTAGTTTAGCAACACCACAACCATAAGCTAACGCATAGGCTGCATTTTTAGATTTAGATCTGTAAGGTTTAAAATCTGGATGATCTTTGTCAAAATCTTCTGCTTCAATATCAAAATCTTTTGTTTCTTCTGGGAAAAATAGTTTTGCATTACGGCTATGTATATCACCGTTTAAAATTAAGTCTGCCCGTTCACCACCATCAGTTTTGGCACAATAATGACCATCTACCCTAGCCTCTAATCCTGAAGCATCACCACCTACAATTTTTCTGCCCTTGGGAGCGCAAAATAAACTTCTGAACTCTTTACCATATAACACACCCTCTTGTGCTTTTGGTACGTTAACAACTTCTGTGTGTTTATGTCTGTATGTTGGGGTAGTGCCAGATGATCTGCTTGAAAGTCTGCCATCAATATTTAATCGTGGGTTAGCAATCCATGTTGTTAAAACAGCATTTCTATTTCTTAGACTTAACCATTTAACTGTATCTTTAACTAAAGGCATATTCATTGCCTCAAGGTTCTCACAAATCTTACCTTGCTCTTGAAGTTTTGGGGTCGTTTGAATAAGTTGACCATGATCAGTGCGAATAGCTTGACCGTTTGAATCTTTTTTGACATTCCATAGTGTAGGCTTCCATCCAAGTTCTAGTAACCAATCTTTTAATTGAGCCTGATTAGATAAAGTCATAGGAACTTGTAGTGGTATTGTAAATTGACTAACAAGATTATATCTATAACCATCTAACTCAATTAAACGATCATCATCTATTTCTATAAGCGAACATTCATGACCAAAGTTTTTCATCTTCTCAATGAAGTTGTATGTTGATGCTGCTATAGAGCCATCCTTCTTGAAGGGTTTTTTAGGCATTGTGTAGTTTTTTTGCTCACCTTTATTCAATCCTCTTAGTGGTAGTTGTGGTTCTACTCTTGCACGAATCTCTTCAATATCATGAGATAAATCTGTTCTAATTTTTATTGCCTTATCTATATCAAAAAACACACCTGTTAAGCCTTGGCAGCACATCAGGTAATAGTCATGTTGATAACAATCAAAAGCTTCTGTATTTCTTGAACCATATAACTTTTCAAAAATATTCATCAAATGGTTATAGACTAGAATGTTTAAGTCAACATCCCTTTCACAATATACAACCATGTCATGTGAGAATTCATGGAAATCATGGAAGTCAATCTTTGGGAAATTAAATTTCTTTCCCCACCATTCAAGAGAGTGTGCATGTTGATCAGGGTTTATGAAACGTGAAAGACATAACGTATCAACCACACAAAGAGTAGTATGCATACCGTTATATTCTAATATGCAAGAACCTATATTGAAGTTTACTCCCATAGTTTTCATGATAGTAAAGAAGTCATAACCTAAAATGTTATGGCCTATAATTGTATCGCCATCAACAAACAGATTCATAAACTTCTCTGCTGCGTCTGGATCTCTATAAGGGAATATTTTTTCTTTCACATAACCACAAACACTCTTTACTACTATCACCCATGTTTGTTCAACATCTGGATAGAAATTATCTGCTTCAATGTCAAAAACTAATTCAGCCATTATCAGTCCTTAATAAAATGTACCGTTATATCCTTCTGGGTGAGTGTTATACCATTCTGATAACGTTTGTATTGTTCCGTAATTACCATTAGCATCAAATGGTTCTGATTCTTGTTCAAGAAATCCTTCTGGTGGCTCAATGAAGTCACCTGTATTTTCATCATAGAAGAGTGGAATCTTGCAAGTGTTTCCATTAGCTCTATCATCAAGAATTATGAAGTAGCGTGTGTTTCTAACACGAGGACAAAGTTCAGGATCTTTATTACCTTCTAGTCCTACAGTGTAATAACATGCTTGCATCATTGCTCTAGAGCCACGAAACTGAGCTGAATTTATTTTCCCGCCTACTTCATGTTTAGCTCCAAAATCTGGTGCTTTAAGATGGCAGAAGCAATAGTATGTAAAACCCAAGTCTTGAGCCATCTTACTAATTTCATCTGAAAATCGTTCCAACTCAGTGTTAGCGTTCGAGGCTGACATCCCTGCTGTGAGGCGAGTAATTGGATCTATAAATACATCTTTAACATGCTCTACCAAGACAGCATATCTAATAGCACCTTTCAGTTCGTCCCATTCACAGCGTCCATAATTATTGTAGAGTATTAATGTATCACCTACCCTGTCTATTCCTTCCTCAAGCTCCTTGTCAGTATAGAAAGTGTTTCGTAATTCAGGGGGGATAGGATCACCCCATATGTCATGCTCTGCGCCATTCTTATCTATAAATATACGCTTGGCAGGACTACAAAAATCTTTT
Source organism: Desulfobacterales bacterium (assembly GCA_024226555.1). Lineage (GTDB taxonomy): Bacteria > Desulfobacterota > Desulfobacteria > Desulfobacterales > JAAELO01 > JAAELO01. Next base: position 11,510 of record JAAELO010000054.1, read on the forward strand.
CTTGCAAGCTTTCCTGCAACTTTCTTGAGTGTTTGTGCGGGTTTCTCTTCAAACTTGAACAAGGCAGCTTTACGCCTAACTTCATTTCCATTTGAATCTATCCTACGTTCTTTTGTGGTAATATGTTCAACGAGCTTATCAAGAAGTGTTGATTTGCCCATCTTAACACCAGCCCCAAAGTAATAGCCTTCACCGTCACGTCTACCAAAGGTTTGTTTCATCACTGTAGGCCAAGGCCAGTCACGACCTAACTCATTAGGCTTTATAGCCTCCTCACGAGCTTCCTCGAAGGTTACAAAGCCTTCAGGGGTATAACGTATAGGTTTTTGTAAAGACCAGTACAGCTCATTACGTGAATGCTCAAGAGCCATTTGACATGGATCTTCACCATCTGGGAAAATTGCCATGAGAACATCAGGGAATAAACCATAGACTTCTGAGGCAGCTTCCTTTCCACGTTTAATTCCTTTTGCTTTTTCAACAGGTGTTACTGTGTCATTGTCAAAGGCTAAAACAATATCATTGAATTTCTTTAAGAATTTCATATTGTTCATAGAGCCTATATGCCTGACAGCATTTGCAGTACCAAGCCCTATGCTTACAACAGCAGGATTACCTTTACGGTATTTACCTGTAGAACCATCCCTTAAAACTTCCCAACACATTAGAGAATCATATTCACCTTCCGTTATAAAAACTCTATTGCCGCCTGTTTTGTTAGCTGCATTCACGCCAAACAAATCACAATCAATCTTTACTCTTCCAACTGTAGTAAAGCGAAATGAATCTTTTTTATGTTTTGTGAGGTCAACCTTTTTAAAGCCTACAACTTCTTCACCTTCAGTGTAGGGGAAATAATGAGCTACAGGTTTTTTATCAACTGTTTCAGACATCTCAGTTCTAACACCAAAATGTTCACATGTCTCTTGACTGATCCCTCTTTCCTCAATAGATTTTATTGGGAATTGTAAAACCTCTTCTACAGTTGTTGTCCAACTATTTTGTGATTCTTTATCATAAGTTTGTGCTTCAGGGGCTACATATCCTTTTTTATACATTTTTGTTTAATCCTTTAAACCAATTATTGTAATCTTCAAACAATAAATGAACATCCTGACAATGCTCAATTTCATTTTCATCAGACCATTGCTCTTGAACGATTAAAACACCATCACCAAAGAAGATTTCAAAATCAAGATCAGGAAGGAATTCAGTTTCGTCTTCACCAAAGAAAGTTTTAACGAAATCATAAAGGTTAGAAAAGATTATATCTCTTACAGCGTCCTGTTGTTTTTGAAATAGATAAGTGATTAGCATAATAACACTCCCTGTTATTCTTAAACGCTTCCTTGGTTTATGCCTTCATTTTAGCATGTTATTTTTTTACTTGTCAATCAGACAAAAAAAAGCCCCGCTATAAAAGCGAGGCAAAAACACATATCAAGCCCTGATTACTTGATATACATTTTTAAATTATTTCTTTTTATTTTCTTTATATAGCGTTATACCAAAACCGACAACTCCTAATATATAACCTAAGCTTTGAGTTATTGGATCAGGTGAATTGATGAGCATATATGCTACACCCATTAACCCACTACCAGATACTGTACTGATATTAGTTTTACTCACTGCTTTTTTTGTGTCGATAAATCGTGTAACAATTGATGTTATTAAATCAATAGGTATTTTAAATTCAGTCTCTTTTAATTTTCTTTTATTTTTTCCCATTATTTAATTCTCTCTGTAATAGTTTTAGTTTAAGTTTCAATTCTTCATTCTCAAGTTTGGCAATTGCTTTATCATTCTTCCATCTTTTCAAATGTATTATAATAAGTGTTAATGATAGAGTTGCACCTGCTGCTACCGCAAATATACTTACCCCTCCATACACGAGATCAACAATACTTGTTATTGTCGTACTGCCTGCGATAGTCGCTGCTACCTTTGCATCTTGTGTAGCTTGAATAAGATGTTGTTTCACTAAACTACAGTTCCTTTCCAGTGCGCTACACCAGCACCATCAACAACTGCTGTTAACTTAGCTATTTCACCATCAGCTACCGTTGTAATTGTTACTCCTCCACCAGTAGCAATATCGTACATAGTTAAAGTGTCACTTGCACCTGCCGCTAAAGTAACACTACCTGCCGTTGCTGAACATGAAACCCAAATCTCATCCCCAGTAGCAACTGTTGTAGTGAATGTGAGCGTTTGGCCTGTAGTGTCCATTTCATAGTGAGTGTTAACAGAAGCGGTTTGTGATGCACTTATCACTGTTGGTGTTCTTAGTGTACTATCATCAACATATTTTTTAGTGGCAACACACAAATCACTAGGTGCGCCTGAACTCATATCCGCAGTCTGAACATTCAACAAAATCTCTCTAGAATCATCTTCAAGCTGAAGATTCAGATTTCCTTCATTAGACTTAATTAAGACAATCCCTTCTGAAATCAAGCTTGCGGCAATACCGCCAGTCCCATCATCTAACAGCTGAAGAGAGTTAGAGTACGTTGCGAAGTCAGATGTACCTGTAGTCAAATAAGCTTCTGATCCACCAGCGCCAGTTGGATCACTCCACAGATACATATCCGCGTGAGTAGTGTTGGTGCTTGACTCTTCCGAGGTGTATATATCTACTTCTCTGTCTGTCGCATTACTATTCACATAGAAAATAGTATCGCCATCAACATAGGTTGCATCGTCACTGATAAGGAAATTCTCAGCCGTTCCGTTACCTATATCATGAATCCATGTACCAGTAGTTGTGTAATCTTCAGACACATCAAAAACGTTATCATCAACATATTTTTTGGTGGCGATAGCTAAGTCATCTGGTACACTATTATTCATTGCAGATGTTTGCATTGTAGAATTGATATAAGCATCAGTACCATCATCAAAGAAGTCTAGCCCAGCAGTATTAGCTGCTAATGAAATCGAGACATCGCCACTAGTTGTTTGATCAAAAATCAAGTCACCGTCACCAGATCGAATTGCTAGATGTGTTGATTCATCATCTATACCTTCTATTAATATACTAGACTCAATACCTAATGGAGTTTGTGTTTTATGCATTATTAACATAGCAAACGGATGAACTGAAGTATGATCTTGAACAATTGAGTATATTTTAGCCGAACCAAGGGTAAGGTTATCTGTTATCATGTGGCTTTCGCTACTTGAAAGATTAAATACCCATTCTCCTGTTGGAGTATAATCTGCCGACACATCAAAAACGTTATCATCAACATACTTTTTAGTAGCGATAGCTAAGTCAGAAGGCGAACCAGCATTCATATCTGCTGTTTGTTGAGTTGAAGTTAGCTCTGCGCCTACCGCTGTATTGTCTGCCCCTATTTCAAAAGCTCCGCTAGAGGTCATGGAAACACCGTTATCGGAAGCGTATTCTGAGAGTATTAGCTTCTCTACATCGACATACCATGAGGTACTATCTCTCTGAGTGACAACCATACGAACATAAGATTCTATAGGCTGGCTGCCAAAAATATCTCCCATGTAACCCCTAAAATAGAGATTATCAGAGCCTCCAGCATTTCTTTGGATCGTACCATCAGAAGCAAGATAACTTGATTCGATAATCACTACATCAGTAGAAGATGCTGTATTAGCCAATGGGAGCGATACTACAACACCATCTCCTATTAGAAGATCATCGCCAAGTGATGCGGTAACATTGCTAGTTGTAATCGTTTTTGCACCACCGCTATCATCAACATATTTTTTGGTGGCGATAGCAAGATCAGAAGGCGAGCCAGAATTCATTGCTGAAGTTTGCTGAGTTAATAAAACACTTCCTGTCGCATCACACTGTAACTCTATATCACCTGTACCTTCAGCGGTAACAGCAGCATCCATATTACTAGAGCCATCTGTACTTCCATAAAATGGTTGGTAATTTCCATCGTCGAATTGAACTCTGAAACTAGAAAAACCACTGCTAGGATCATAGTAATATCTGGATGCAGCGTAAGCATCTGGCTCGCCTGTTGTTGTTGGTTTTTCATAAACGCCAGTTGCAAATATCTGTATATCGGTATCAGCGGAATCGACAAATAGAGAGTTTGATACCACTTTATAAGTGGGAGATAGGTCAAGATAACCTAAAATGAAATTGGTATTATCACCTAAATCGGCAGTAAAAAATTCATGCACACTTGTGCTTGGTAGTAGCTGTGAACCAACTGTTATATCGTAATCACCAGCTGTCCATGTTGTTGGAATTGTTGAATTAAAACTATTATCATCTACATATTTTTTAGTTGCTATATATAAATCAGATGTACCACCTGTCATTGCAGAAGTTTGTAAATCAGTTGCTACCCTAACTCCAGTAATAAGGTTTATTACACCAGTTGTTGAACCAGCTGTAAGATTTAAATCTCCATCTGTAGAACCAGCATTTATCCATAAATCTTGGTCGTCTTGACCTGTTAATGGTTGGATTTGGAATGTACTTGTACCATTATCATCTAATCTAATTCCAGATGACCCATCTTTTTTAATATTAAGGTCACCATTAGTTCCCAAATTAAGAGATATATCATTGCTACCAGAACTCCCAGCACTAATAGTCACATTATCATCTGAATCAAGTATTATATCAGCGCCAGCAATAGTAGATATATCTACTCCAGTGTTACTTACTTCAACTTCTCCACCACTACCATGATTAAGACTTATTGCACCTGAGCCTGATGCATTCAAATCAATAACAGTATTTGTACCATCACAAGTAGCTTCAAAAACATTTGTTTGAGAAAGATATAAAGAAGATATACCAGTTGTACCAGTATGAGTATATGTGTTAACCCAAGCAGAGTAAGAAACTGGAGCTTCAGTGGATGTTGACCTCTTAAATACTCCAGATAGATAATTTGCTGTGTCAGTATCACTAGTATCAAATAGAAGACCACTAATACCAACTTTGTTTGATGCTATGTTATCCCATACACCAAAAACGTTATATGTATCGTCACCTAATTCAATATTGACAGATGGATAAGCATCACTTGAAGCTTGTTGTTCGTTCCCAATAGTTGTATCAAAATTCCCTGATGTCCATGTGGTTGGATTATTAAGATCAATTCCACCACCACCACTTGTAGAAACTTCAATAATATGCCACCTATTAGCGGGGAGATCTGTTCCAGCGCGAATAAACGTAGCTTGTTTACCCGTAGTCAAATCGTAAGTGGTAGAGCCTGTGTCAATACCATCTTGATAGAAGTTACCACCACCAGCATCTGTCGAAACCCTGAGCGTACCTGTTGCACCTGCTGTAGTTACATCAACAACTGGTAGATTAGGATCTCCTAATATACTAGGAATAATTTCAGGAAGTGTTGCTAACCCTAAAGGCGTACCAGTTTTAATTTTAAACAAATACTTTGCTGAATATTCAAGATCATAAGGAGTTGATGTGTAATCATTTACAATAAGATTTATATAATTATCAAACCTTCCTAGAAATTCAACATCACCTTGAAAACAATTATTTTCTGTCCACGTATTGATTGAATTTAGTAAATCAGGTACTTCTACTTCATTATTTCTACTAAGAGGAACACTACCTAATATAACTATGTTTACACCATCCCAAACATCACCCACAACTGAACCGACAGTTTGACCTAAACCATTTATAGTGTAAGTACCGTCTACAGGGTAAGAAGCAGGATCAATTATTGGTGATGCTACATATTGAGTGAATCCAGCATCTAAAACTGGAGTTTCAATAACAGTCGCTGTAATATACTGGTCATCTGAAGGTATGAGTGCTTGACAAAAGTATGCAGATTGACCTGTGTAACTTAATGATGAACCTAACTCTGATAAAGTTAGTACCAGAATACTATCAATATAAACCTTTTGAACTACGTTAGTACTATCCCATGTAACTGATACCCCTATTTCTTTCCCAAGAAATCCAGCATTATCTGTAACATAAGTTGTAGCATCGACACCAATTGAACTTTCAATAGTCCATTGATCAGCAGCACTATTTACACAATTTACGCCAAAGTTAAATGTTGTAATAGGTGTTGAGGTTAATGGATTACCATCTGAATAAGCAATATATAAACTTGACGAATTACCATCAGTGTTAGTCGTGATACTTGTTGGGCTAAAATACCATCCACGCTCAGTTGCATCAGGTGTGACTTCCTCATAATTAAAATCAAGACCACAAATAGCATCAGCAGTAACCAGAGTATCTGTTAAACTGATTTGTGTTATATTATATCCATTTCCATTATCAATAATGGACATGTTATTCCAATTTGTATCTGGTATTCTTATAGGATATAAAATATCTGGAATCCATTCATCTATACCACTACCACCACTTATAGACTCGAAATCTAACCCATCCTCTGTAACATTAACTACTGGAACATACCCAGCATATGTATCATATGTGTTAGGTGTATCATTAAGATCAAGGAAATCATATACCGGATTAACTGGAGGCTCTTTAAACTCTAGAGCTGTTGCAGTACCATTAACAACTATAGTATAATTCTCTAGACCAGTGTAATCACTTGGTGTGTCAGTTAGATCAAGGAAAGTTTCAGGAACTGAAATGTTATCAAAAGATATTCCATCTTCTGTAGGGTTTACACGTAAGAAGAAATCAGCTTGTGAAGTATAAATGCTAGGTACATCTGTTAAGTCAGTAAATACTAAAGCACCTTGAATTGGAAGAGTCGTGAATTCAAGACCATCAGTTGCAACATTAACTGTAGCAACTTGACCTACTGTACCAAATGTAGCTGGTGTATCAGTTAAGTCTAAGAATGTTTCACCAAATGGTGTTACAAATTCAAGTGCAGTTTCTCCACCATTAACTCTAACACTTTTATTAGCACTACTTGTGAAATTTGCTGGTGTATCAGATAACGCAACAAATGTACTTACACCTACAGCACCTGCATATACAATATCAATATCAGTAGCATTCTGTGTGATTGTTAAAGACGCATCTGATGATTGGAATGACTTAAATTCTAGATCATTAACGGTTTTTTGTAAAAATACTCCAGCAAAACCACCAACATTAGAAGCTGTAGTATTACCAGAAGCAGAGTTAACTTGAGTTAATGTTGCAAGATCACTTCCAGCAACAGCATCAACACCAGATATTGGGGAAGTGAATGTTTTAACACCTGCAACTGATTGAGCGCCTGTAGTAGCAACAAAACCTGAAAAGTCTTGTGCTGCAATTTTAGTATCGACATCATCCATTGTCGCAAGCTCATCACCATTTGCTGTATGAGAGCCTGTGAAAGTGACCGCAGAACTAAACTCTACATCACCTGTAGCTGTGTATGTAGAAGCTGCTGTTAAGAATGAAGACGTATCAACAGCATCAACAAGAGCTGATCCGTTATAACGAACCTCAATATCAGATTCATTTTCTACTCTAAATTGGAAATTCAATAAGACAGGCACATATACCCAATTTACTTCAAAATCCGACCAGATAGCTATTGTATTTGTGTTAGTTGACCATACACCTGTAGCTCCAATAGGTACATAGTACCTATCACCATCAACTGGTGAAACTGCTGGCGTTGTAGTAGTACGACTTATAACAGATTTACGGATAACACCACCTAGTGTTACCATGTTTAAATCCATACCTACATTCCAGCCATCTTCTCCAAGATTCCATCCGTAGTACAAGCCTAAGTTTGTTTCATTTGAAGCTGTCATTATTTGTTATCCTTCACCTATGGCTATAAATTGCATTCCATTACTGGGACTTCCATCACTTGAAAGAGCAATGGAAAAACCGCCAGATGTTCTCGATGAATTATATATTTCTTGAAATCTCGTTGCGCCTCCATGCCCGTCATTAAGTGGCGTTGCTACAACTGTGTAATTAGCATTACTAAATTGCCTAAATCCTCCGAGAGATAAATCAACTGAAACTTCTCTGCCTCCCGACTTTGGGCTAGAGTCAACATACCTTCCAAAATTGATGACGAGGCCACCTATCTTAAAACTACGTGCTTTAATATTATATGTTCTAGATAAGATAGTTTTAGTGTGAGAATCTTTTTCAAGAAGTCCACCTAACAATGCTGCTGTTATCCCTGCATTAGCCCCTATACCATCTTCTAATTGTAAAGCTGAAGCTAGTAAGAATCCTCCAACGCTTGAAGTTGATGCATCAGGTATTAGACCACTGTTTATTTTACCACCATCCATAAGATCAACACTATTAATGGTAGTAGCTGTTGGTAATGCAGCAGATGTATCAACATTGATATTCTGAATGTATCCATCTGTCCATTGACGGGAAGCATCACCTAACCATGCATCTGTTGCTTGAACACCACCTGCACTGTTTATAGTAGCTGGTATTAATGCTGTTTGTGTTCCTACTAAAGTAAATGCTTGTACACCACCACCCCAAAGATATGAATTTATATTTGCTGTGTTATTTAATACACCAAAGAATCCACCACCAATGTACTTATTTGCACTAACAGTACTTGTAAATGTAGCCGCAGTACCATTTAGATTTGTACTACCAACTTCAACCGTTGAGCCTGAGTAGGCTGTTATTTTATTAACAATAATCCCAGCACTAGCAGAAAATGAGTTAGTTCCTGTGAATGTTTGGGTATTAGCTAAGAAGACATCACCACTAACACCACTGAATTCCCATCTTGAGTCAAGAGTTGATATATCCACTTTTTTCAATGTACCACTGTCAGATATGTACATATAATCTGATGTATCAATTGTTCCTATTGTACTGAGCGCACCAACATCAAACATCTCTGATCGTAGATTAGCTGTAGTGATTCTCTTATTATCAGATACTGAAACATCATAAAAATTAAAAAGATCACCAGTAGCTAATATAGTTTCTGGTGTTAGAATAGAAAAATCATTTACAGTTGCTCTGACATAAGATAGTGGTACTTCAGATAAGGTTGTATCTGTATCATCTCTGAAGATAATATTATCTGTTATATCAATTGCAACTTTGTCAGTATAGAAACCATCAGTTTGAAAAAGTAATCCTACATTAGCTAGAGATACCTTTTTATTATTATCTATATTAGAGTCAATTGCCTCAACCAGAAAATACGAACTTAAAGGTGTCGAGTCTTCTGTTAGACTAGCTATTTCAGCCTTACCAAACTCAGCACTCATGTCATCTATCGTAACTTTTTTGTCAACAGATGATTGACTTAAATGAAGTAAATCAGCACCATCAACTGGTAAACTTGCATCAGGAAGATTTGCTATATTAATATCGGCCATTATATATTAACCTCAGAGGTTTTCTTGAAAACGTAAACATCTTGTCCTGCAATTGTGTCAGTTGGATCAGAAGCACCACCATCAATAAATTCCCAAGTGCCACCTAACTGTGTACTTATCGCTGCTTCTAATGTTCCTACCGTTTGACCTGAATCAACAATAAAGTAGACATCATCAACTTGATATTGCTCGTCAAAGAATTGAATCCATTCTCGTATTTTGTTAAATAAATAATTAATATCTTGGCGAAGCGTGTTTTTATTTGCCGCTTGTCCAATCTCTTGTTTTTCTACTGAAGGCAACTCTTTGTTATTACTTCCACTAACAGGATCTACTATGTCATTCGTTGCCCAAAAAGGGTAATCTTCTGGCCTACTCATTAGGCTGTCCTCTTAAATATGTATGTAGTTACTCCACCGAAAGTATCTGAACCTACTGAAGCCCACGTTCCACCAAATCTTGTGTCGTAGTCTGCTGCTGTTTGTGTTACATCTACTGTCATACGAATAGCATCAACTAACGCTCTATCAGAAACTAAACTTAACCAACTATCAATTAAAGCCATTGCCCAATTGAAAAATTGTCTTGGTATAGGTTGTTTGTTGTTTATTCCACTATCTTTATATTGTTGAATTGGTTCTAGTTTATTTGTTGATTGAGTTAAAGGATCAAGTATTGCTATACCATTACCACCAACACCACCAGCCCAAGGAACAAAACCATTTCCCCCGCTTGTTATTAATGAATTATCTGTTGTAGTAGTTTCAACTAACCAACTATACTCAGCTGCTGTACCACCATAAATTCCACCATAATTTAATCCATAACCAGAAACCTGATCACCATCAACAGTATTATCTACAAACGAACCTCGCAGATTACCATCATCAATAGAACCCAATAAAACATTAGCAACAATATCATTCAGATTATTATCAATAATTTGATTGCTTTCATTATCAAAGAGATTTACATCACCAAATACAAGTTCTGCATCACTAGCAAGCCAAGCAAAACCAGCCGGATCAAACATTAAGCCTACAAACTCGATAGATGCTGCTGCTGCATCTAACATATACGATGGAGCTGTTAAATCAGTATCAGATCCACCTACAGATAAAAGAGCTACTGATAAAGGGTAGTGTTCATAAAAAGTTACATAACTAGATCCAGAAATCGTTGCAAATAAATCTATCAGTTGATCTGGAGTTCCACTGCCACTTGCCGATGATATACGTGATAAAATTGCTGCCCTGTATTCTGTGTCTGATCTTGCTGCCCTTTGTTCATCAAAGTAGCCACCAATAATGTCTAACTGAGCGCCTATAGCTGTACATATATTGAAACCATCTCTAACATCTATAGCGCATTGCTCAGATACATTCAATGGTGTTAACCATGACTCTAAAACACCTCTTAGGATTGGCTTGTTATCCCATTGACCCGGTAGAAGTTCCAATCCTGCTTCAACGTGATCAATTTGAGTTATCTCAACCATAACTAACCTACTATGTTTGGTTTGTAACTGTTGTTAAAGCGTCACTAAAGAAAGCTTCTTCGTCAATAGCAATAACAACTGCGTCTGATGGATTGCTTGAAAGCTCACCATTAATATCAACCAACACTTCTTTAAGCCCCTTAACTGCACAATAAACAACACTTTCAAACTCAGATGGTATAACATCCTCACCTGCTCCAAGTGCGTTACCAAACTCTACAACAGCAGTTGTAATTGCTGCATAAGCTTCTGCATCAGTTTCAGGATATAATGTGTCATCAAATACTTTATATGTTATAGCTGTTGTCATATCTATACTGGTTGGTCTGTTGAAGCTAATAGTTTGAGTATCACCATTAATATCAATCGCATCACCTTCATTATAAGTACCACCTGCTAATGCCCAAACCTCAACACCTGCTGGTTTTGTATCCCAGATTGATTGAGCAACATTATCGTTAGTACCACCTGCAACAACTATATGTACAGAGCCACCATTTTGAGTTGTTGATGCAGCACATATATAATCACCAGATCCGTTATAACACTCGCTAACATTCTTTTCGGTTATTGTTACGGAAGAAACACCATCAACAGCTAAAAGGCTAGAAGTCATATTATCTAGAGTTGCTGTACCACCTGCCGTTTTAAAGTTGATTGCACGACTTCTTAATTCTTGATCTGTTTCTTGTTCTCTTCCTATTACAAGGGCAGTAGGATTGAAAACAGAAGTCCAACCACCTGCTGGTGAAAGAATAGTAATAACACTGTATGCAGGAGCTGGCAGAATACCTGTATTAACACCTGTGACATTTCCTGCACTGGTAGCCTCTGTAAAAGACATATTCAAATCTACAGAAGCAGTTATGTCAGTGGATTCAATCACTGAAACTGTTGCTGTACCATCTAAATTATCTTCAGCAGTGTAGTTAACTCCATACAGAATATTTTGTAATGACATGAGAGTTGGTTCAGAAATTACAACACTCTTTGTTGTTATGTCAGAAACTACAGATGTAGAGAGAGTTACTGTGCCATCCATATTATCAGTTGCATCAACTCCATGAGATCCTGAGTTAGCTTGAATAGCTACTTGAAGTCCTGCTGTTATCTCTAAACTTGTTGCACTTGCATCTGAAGTATAATCATTGTTAACACCTGCAATTACAACTCTATATAAAGTTGAATCATCTATACTATCAACGATAAGTGTTACTGTTGTTACAGCTTTAACTAAACCCGCAATAATTTCTAAATTAGTTGCAGATCCATCAGAAGTATATTCAAATGCTACACCCTGAACTGTGAGAGTATATAATGTAGTATCAAGTACATTTAAAACATTGAATGTACAGTCTCTACAAGAGTTTCTTGAAATCTGTAAAGATAAATCAAGGGTATAGTTTTCTTTAGAAGATATGTTTTGAACTCGTGAACCTGCTGGAACAAGAGTGCCATCTACACCTCTAAAATAACATTCACCTGCTGTTGCAGCAGCTCCTTGTCTATAAACTCCTAGCCAAGAAACATTATCATCTAACGCTTTTCCTTCTGCATTAAATATACTACGCTGATCATAAATATCTTGTGTGAGTTCATTTACCAGAGCAATCTGAGCTGCCATTATCTGGTTTGTTTGCCCCAAAGCTGTATCATCATCGACATCAATTTGTGAGCTAACATTTTCCTGTTCAGCAGTTATGATAGCATCTAAAACTTCTTCATAAGTCGGTACTGTTAATCCATTTACAGTTAAAGCCATTATAGGGTTACCTCAATATTAACTATCTCGCCTGTGTCAGAAGTTATTGAGAATTCTAACGTGTATTCTCTTGTGTATTTATCTAATGAAGAAGCATATCTATTTATATTAGTCACACCTTCTGTGTTTCTAATTGTTTGTTTAAATGCAGCATCTGCTGCTGCTTTTGTATTTTTACCGTATATGCTCTCAAAATATGCAACACCATAAGTTGTATCTGTAAACCACTCACCAAAAACCATTAAAAGATTTATAACTAGACGTTGACGTACAAGCTCTTCGTGTGTGTCACATAATCTCATTGTGGTATTATTTTCTAAGTCCCAATCATCAGTGACAGGACTCATATAGAAATCTTGTGCCATTGCTAAATCCTTTAAGCTGGTGCAGTTGTTGTAGAAGATGCACCTGTACATGGGCCTGATACGCTGTCGAGTATTGCACCTGCTGGAGCGCCAATACCTGCATTATGTACGTGAGTGTTATATGCAAGGAGAAGAGCATCTAAATCAGCACCACTTGCTGTTACAACATTACCAGTAGCAGCATCAATAGTTGCACCATTAATATCAACATCACCACTAACAGCCATTGTTATATTTCCAGAGGCATTAGTAATGTCAATAGCTCCTGTATTTAGAGCTTCAATACTTGCATTAGCATTGACTAAACTAATGTCACCAGTAGTTTCAAGTGTTAAAGTTGCATTCTCAGTTGTAACTTCAACATCACCATTTTCTTTGATGGTTATCTCAGAACCTTTATATTTGATTTCTAAATCTGTTGGGTTTGGTGAAGGGTGATTGTTGTCCCTAAACACACCAACCAAACAATAACCATCTGAAATATTATGTAATCTTGAATCGTATGGATCAACCGTACCCTCTTCTGATAACTGAAACTCAACTATTGATCTCATTGAAAATACTATTAGAACGTCATCATCAACAGCTACAGGAAAAGTGATTATAGAACCACCACCTGAAGGCCAGATGACAGGTATATCCTGTAAGATAGGAAGAGTTGTACCATCAGGATTATTAAGTGCTGGCTGTACCGAGATGGTATTCTCAGACTCCAATAAACTCACATCAACAACAGTTGCAGGAATAGCAGTAAATAATTCTGCTTGTTCAAGTTCTATGTACTGAAGTATAAGATCTGAAAGAGTAGTTGACATTAGCCACGAGTCTCTATGATGGTGTCCCAAGCTGCCCCTTCATAGGAAAGCTTATGTATAACTGATGTAACTGCATAAGCACCTAAGTAACTATTAAACTCTTCTGTACTTGGGTTAGCGCCTGTTGTTGCTACTACTTTTACATAGGCTTCGCGGTTTATATTTCCATTTAAATTTATAGTGAAAGCAACACCTTGTTTTTTTGTTTTGTCTTGAACTTGATCTTTGTTGGTAATATCATCTAAAAATTCTATGTTCCCTTTCAGATTTTCTTGTTCTACCTGTAAAGCTCTAACCATTTCAACATCATTTGGATTCAATGGCTCTACATATATATCACCACCCATCACATACCACCTATGCCCTGTATGAGAGCATAATGTTTCCATTGACTTACTGAGCTTTCCACTAACACTATAAGCTTTACCAAACTGAGTATTTTTAGCGGTTTCAGTTATTTGAATTCTACCAACAGGAACACCGTACTGTGCAAATACACCTAGTAGTTTATTTATTCCATCTTCATATGTAAGAGTCTTAGCAAATGTTTCTGAGTAACTAATAGTTTTTTTTACATCATGCGCTTCACTGCAAAGTAGTTTAAGCACTCTGTTATTACCAGAACGTTCAATCCATGATTTGGTTATGATAGTTGCACAAATTATAGGAAGCTGTGCATCAGTGTTATAACCCGCTTTCAATAGCAAAGCATTCCCTGTCTTTATCTTACTCTCAGTGTCAGGTGCAGGATTAAATATACTTATATTTTGACTTACAGTTTTGTTACCCTTACCCTCTTTTGGGTAATTTATTTGTGCTTCAAAATGATGATCAGTTAAAAGAATGAAATCACCTTGAGCTGGTACTGTTTTTGTATCAGCTTCTGGTTTAGTTCCATCTTTCTTTGTAGCATCGGTTTCTTTTTTAACTTCAACAAGTTCAGGAATAAAACCTATGTACATTTCATATTTTCTAGAAAGAGCTTCCATTATGGACGTTCCACTTCATCTGATGTGAAATAGATTAATGAATAGTCTTTACTGATTCCAAAGTTACCAAGTGTTGCAAAGTCTTCCGCGTCTTGTTGAAGTTGTGATACAAACAACAAACCTTGAGGTGCATCTACATTTGGGTAGTTGAAATTTGGGGTACTAAACTCAAGAAGTCTCATTCCCATAACAAGCTCAGTACCATCTTCTTCTAATATATTAAGAAAAAAACGCTTGTTACGACTATTAAACCTATATTGAAAAATATAAGTAACACCTTCTAACGTAATATTAGTGTCACTATTTCCATTCTGTGATACTGGAATCTGTAGCATCTTATACCTTGTTTATGGTTGTAGAATAGATACATCAATGACTGTTCCTTTAGCGTTTAAATCACCGCTAAGGGCAACACCATCAATTGTCTTTACTGCTTGAGAGTCATCAAGACCAGATGTACCACCAGAATCTTCCTTATTCTTTGCAGTCAAATGTTTAAAATCATCTTTAGGTGCATCAACAGTTAAGGCTCTAGATGCAAATCTAATTTCTTGAAGAGTAATATCAACTTCCCAAGATTTACCAAGTGAGGCATCTTTGCTAATATCAAATTTCGTTAGTATTGCTTTTTGTATTCCACTAATTTTTCCATCATCATTGCCAGAAAAAGATACTGTGAAAACTGTTTTCTTAAATTGTAAATCCCTTAAATCTTTTATATATTCTTCAAGCTTTTTTGGTACATCCGGGTTTTTTCCAGAAATTAAATTTAATGCGCTTGTTATAGATACTGTTTTTGATTGTGCGACATCAGTAAGAACACCTCTAAAAGATACAGAGGCTGGATTCATAACTACATTGTCACTAACAGAAGAACCTGTTTCTATTGGGTAGTTTGTAACTGTTGATGAAAAGCTAACGTTGATATTTGTAGTAGCATGAAGCTCATACTTTTTTTCTGGTTCTCCGAAAGGAGTTAAATAGAAACTAGCCATAACTATCCACTTTTATGCAAATTGACCATCAATGAATGCGTAAGCAAACTCAGGAGCTTGATCTGCTGTTGTTCCATCTGGTAGTGTTAGATTTAGAGTTTGAACATTCATTGTATTTTTTGGTTCTAATTCCTCAGAAATCTTTTTGTCTTTCTCTTGTACGCTTGACCTATATGCATTAAGTATATCTTTTTTTGTTCCTCCAGCAGCTTTCACAGCTCTTACATCTGCGCCTGCACCCTCGGTTGCCAATTTTGATGGATCAACTTTTTTAGGTAATATCCCAAAGTATTGAAGTGTTCTTACTAGGTCATTGAACTCATCTTTAATATCTTTTAAAAACTTATCAGGGTTATTAAACATCTCATCCCACTGTAAGCCTATCCATTTTGATATTAGCCATAAGTCAACAAAGTGTTTGTAGATTCTGTTCACTGTCCACTGCATAGCATTCAAAGGCACTAACGCATCATCTAAACTGTCAAATGCATACTCTCGTATCTTTTTCCAACCATCACCAATAGTACCAACCAATTTTGCTATAGGAATTAGAAAAACTTTAAGAAATGCTGCACCCATCTTGACAAACGCCTTTAGACCTAATCCCATTAAGCCCCAGAAGTCTTTAGTCTCTTCAAAAAAATCAGCACCCATTTTAAAGACTTCAGACATTGCTTCACCAAGACCACCTGCAAAAAAAGCATCCCCTGCTTCTCGCATTGTTTGATTGAATCTGGTTTGTTCTGCTTCTGTAGATTTCAAGGCTTTTGCATAAGCACCAGAAGCACGAATATCTTTTCTCAGGTATTTGGCGAAGTTAACTAATTCATTATTACCAACTGATCCAGCCTTAACAAGCTCCATGAATTGAGGAACTGTTTTTCCCATTGACTGAGCGAAAATACCCATTGCCGATGGCATACGATCTCCAAGTTGGAGCTTCAATTCTTCCATCATGACTTGGCCTTTACCCATCATCTGGGAAAAAGCTCTCATAACACCTTGAGTATCATCAGTAGATAAACCAAATGCTCTTGATGCTTCAGAAGCTGCCATAAAGATCTCTTGAGAGTCTTCAAGTGCCATGTTAGACATACGACCAGCAACACCAATCTTTGCATAACCATCTGCAAGAGCTAATACATCAACACCTAAATGCTTTGCAGTTTTTTGGAGGAAAGCCATCTGTTTAGTGCCAGCTTGTGCTGAACCAAAAGATGCTTGTAACTGAATTCTTAGATTTTCCCAAGTTTTACCATTACGGTATATCTCTCGTGTTAGCATTGTAACACCAGCAACCATTGCAGCAATACGACCTTGCTTTAAAGCTGCCATGAACTTTTGAGTAACACTGGTAGCAGAGCGTGTTGATCTGGTATACTCTCTAACAGAATCAGTTGCTCCCTTGATCCTAACTTTTAAGATAGACCAAACTTGCCCTTGAACACGTAATTGTTGCTGTGATGTGATCGTAGCTTTTCTAAGATTAGCTTGGTAGCTCTCAACAGATTTAATTTGTTTCTGGATTTGAGCGTGTGCTGCTGCACCTCCCTTTATTTTCAAATCAATTCCAGCAGCCAATGTTCTTAATTTTTGTAACTGTGCATTTGTTTGTTGAAGGAGAGTTAATTTTCTAGCGTTGAGTAGATCAAGATCAGCGCCTTTTTTCTGGCGAGTTTGCTTAGGCTGTTTTGCCGTTGGGTCAACTGCTGTTTGAGTTTTTTTCCCAAGATTTTGAATTTTGTCTTCAAGGTCTTTGATACCCTTGTTGACTTTTTTTGCACTCCATCCAATCTCAAGAGTGTAATCATTAATTGTTGTTGCCATCCTTCCTAAGCCTCAAATTTTCTTTGTGCTGATCAAGATCACTAGCCGCATCTAAAAATTCTAGTATCTGTATATTCTGTTTATGACGTGAGAATTCACGCATTGAAAATGAATACTTCAAATCTAGAAAAGACTCAGTACAATATTTAGAGTTAGATACTCCATATATGAACAAGTCTTCTGGCGCTAGAGTAGATTTCTTTTCAACGATTAGCCTAGCTCTGTCTGAACTTCTTCTTTTGGCGGAGTTAATTGAGCTTGAAATTCCTTTATATATGTCATAAGTCTTGCTTTCAAACTCACTTCCGTAAAAAGGCTACCATAGTTCTCCTTGATAGCTTCAGATAGGACGTTTACAAGTAAACCAAGTCTACCTTTAAAATATGATTCAAAATCAACAGGCACATCATTAGCCAAAAGATTTTGTAATAACTCTTTTATAATATCTAGAACATCAATATTACCAAGTTGATTTTTCATATGTATTGCTATAGCTGCAAAGGTTTGATTGTCATCATAAAGATCATCTGACATCATCCCATCGAAAGCAGCTCCAGCCGCAGGTAAGCTCAATTTAACAATCTCTTGTCCTGTACAAAATGCACGAGAAGTGCATAGAAGTGTTAGTTTATAATCTGTATTGTCAATCCTGAATTCAACTACATCTCTAACTGAAGTCATATTAACGCCCTCCATTTTTTATTAATATTTTAAAGTGATGATTGTGCAACCATCCCTGCAACGATAGCTGCTACTTCAATAGCAAATGTTGCATCATCTAATCCACGAGGAATAGATAAGAAGTCAATCTTCTCAGAATAGAATGTCCACTCATGTGTTTCTTGTTCAACACCTAACATAATTTCTGGTGCTGTCTTCAAGTAAGCATTACGTGCAATACATAAAACCGAACCTGAAGGATCAGAAACAGCAAAGTCAGCTTTAATAATTGCTGCTGTGTCTGCTTGATTATTCTGATAAGCCAAGATGCCAGCTAACTGTCGTGTAGTTAATGATGTTTGCATCAACTCAACTTTGATAGTACCTGAACGATCAGGTGTGACACTGGTAGCTAATGAACCATCAGCTCCAATTGTTTCTGTAGTTAGGTCTGTATTGTAGGCAAAAGTAACGATATTATCGTTAGAGAAACCTTCCATATTTACTAGACCCCAAGCACATGCGACTTCTCTTGCACTATATACGGGTAATGAATCGGCCATTATCTTCTCCTTAAACCTCTAATACGCCAGTAATATCTACTAACTGAATTGCACCTGCCAAGGTAGCGTTGAATTCCAAACCGTCAAGAATACGTGTAACTTTCTCACTGGTTGGTATGTCTGCTGACTTAGGTACTGTTATTGTTATAGGATCTGTTAGAAAATCCCTGTTCACTTTATAGTCATTCAATCTACGTTCAAGAGC
Source organism: Desulfobacterales bacterium (assembly GCA_024226555.1). GTDB lineage: Bacteria > Desulfobacterota > Desulfobacteria > Desulfobacterales > JAAELO01 > JAAELO01. The sequence continues at coordinate 30,498 of JAAELO010000054.1, forward strand.
GCCTGAAAATACATTAATACCTTTATCGGTATAAGGTACTTTTGTGCCTTGTTGGTTAGTTAGAATATCAAACATATCTGCTGTAATGTCTGATTTGAGATTATCTCTACCACGAATAATATCAATCCATTCATTACCAACAACCTTACCTTCTCTGTTATATACAGTTGAACCAGTTATAGCTGCCCAATTTGAGTAACGATCTGCAAGGTTTTGTTGTTGAGTAGGTGTTAGTTTGACTCCATCAGAATTCTTAGCTGCACTCACTGGAACTTGAATGTTAGCCCAAGTTATAGAGCCTGCATCAAATGGTAGGTTATATCCTAGCAAAGCACCTTCATTGAATGATGTGTCAGCTTCGTCATGCCACCAACCAATAGTACGCATATAACCACCTTCGGCAAGATAGCCAAGGATGTCACTTGTACTAGATGGATCTGAACCGGGAGTGTATGTGGTAGTAATAGATTCTGAAGCCTCACTTCCGTAGAAGTAAAGTTTATCAAGTGATTCAATAAAAGTAGCCATTGCTACGATGTCAACTAATGTATCATGCTGCTCCCAGAATAATGCATACCAATCATCATCGATAAGTTGTATCGCTGTTAGTCCTGTAACAGCATCTTCAACAGCAGTAGCTTCAATACCTATATTAGTGAAATCACTTAGTATAAAGTCTTCTGTAGGATAAGTTGTAGCACGAGCAATAGTGAACGTATCACCATTATCAGTTAGTGTTACTGTTAGACCAGCACCATTAATCTGTGCAACCAAATTGTCAACTACATCTGCAACAGTATCACCACCAATAGTGGTATAGGTTGCATCTACTGTTGTACCAACAAGGTCTGTCACAGTTAATGCAGTAGTTGTTCCTGTAACTACAGAGCCATCTACAGTAACAAGAGGTGAGATTATAGAGTCACCTATCAATCGACCAATTTTTAAATTGTCCACTGATGGTTCATTTGAAAACACAGATTGACCAGCTATAAATGCGTTAGATGTCGTTTGTGTATCTGCACCAATAGTAGTTGTACCTGTATAAGTGCGTACACGATCTGTGTAATAGTTGTGAGCCGTTAAGAAAAATGGCGTTCCAAAACCTGCGCGTTGGACACCAGATGTAGAAAGGCTGATTGAAACTAGAGCTATGTCTTGCAAAGCCATGTTTTACCTCATTTAGTTTGTTATTCCCGTTAGGGTAAAGTTAAGATGTAGTATCGACATGAATTATTATTGGATCGGAATTTAACGAACCTGTTAGTTCCCCATCAATAATAACGTTTTCGATACTTTCTAGGTTCGGGTCAACGAACATATCATTTACCCTAATTGACATTTGGACGAAAGATGCTTCCAAAAAGTCAGTTTGTAAAAGTTCTGGTAGGATCTGAACTACTTCAACATCACCTAATGCAATGCCGCCAGTTCTTAGTAAGGCGATCATGTCATCTCTTCGGTATGCTGTTTTTAAGTTTTCTGCAATATCTATTGCTCTCAAACCTAACGTTGTATTACTACCGTAAATTGATACCTGCAATTCAAGTGTTTTATGGGTTTGATAAGCAAACTCATCATCACCGTCATCATATGTAAGAGCTGTTAGATACCAATCAGTATCTTTACTTGTTAAAACATCTAGAACAGCATAAGGGTAATCTGGAATTGGATATTCTGGATTTGGTCTAGCATTAAAAACAATTCCATATGTTTCTTGAGTTGCTGGATTAGTTGTCTGTGTTAATAGATCGCCAATCGCCAATTTAACTGAATCTATAACAACCTTTCTTATTTCATTAAAGTCTAGAGCCATTATGTTTGCCTAACTTTACCGTCAAAAGATGTTCTGTAAGTGAAGTGGTATAATAGTTCGCCAGTTTCAAATAGTGGTGTTTGGTTGTTTGGTGCTTGAGGAAAATAAGCTGTATTGTTAAAAACAACATGAGCCTGTTTTTTTGCAAACCAACCAACAGCATTTAATACATCTAGTGGATTGCCCTTTTTATCTAGTTTTTTAAACCAAGATTTCATAGCTCTTTTGTACTTCATAGAACCACGTAAGCCATAGAATGTTCGTTGTACTATATGCTCCATGAAAGGCATAGGTATTCTGAACGGCTGATCACTCAAAGGAAAATAACCAAGCTCTAACGCTTGTGCCAAACCTGCATAAGTGTAGCTTCCAATTCCATCTGATCCTTTATGTTTTCCTTGACTTGCAAAATATCCTACTTCTGTTCCTTGACCATCAAGCTTCTTTATAGATGCCAACATACTGTCAAGTTTTTTTCCTTTCTTTTTTATCTTGACAGAAATCACTTAAATATCCTTTTTAAATCATATTGCAACTACTGTATTCTTTACAGCTTGGTTCATAACTGTGCCGCCTTGAATACGGCTGTAATGGGCATACCTATCAGTGATAGTTAAGTCTGCTTTAGCTTCGGCAGAAGTATCATTGCCTGAATCTGTCAACGCTTGTGTTATGTTTGTAGCTTCAAACTCTATGCCTACTGCTGAGTCTTTCGTAGCTTTCCAGCTTATCCAATCCCCATACTCGACATCAGCACCAAAGTTTAATATTACGAACTTAGACCCAAAAGCTGTCGTGCTTTGTACTAAATTTACCCCCTTTAAATCAGTGGAGTTAACATAAACCCACAACCTATCTGTAGTGTCAGACCCAATCCCAAAACTTGGAGAACCAGTACCCTCAGCACCTAAGTATTGAAACTCGCCTTCCCAAATAAAATCATTTGCTGGATGTTCTTCAGCCGCAGGCCATACGTTACTATCGCCAACCGTTGTGCGTATTGTTATTACTTCTGCTTCAGTTTTTAAAGAAAGCGACCAATCAATAGTAAATACGTTAGAACTATCTCCAGTGTTTTCAAAGCCAGCTTGTGTAGCTACATCATCGGCCAATCCTGTAGGATTATATATAACTTCATACTGTAGGCTTGAAACGTTTACATATCCTGTTATTCTAAGCTTAACATTGTTTGTTAGACTAGTATAAATGCAACCAACATCATTAGCAGTACAGTAAGAGTAATACTTACCTGTAACTCCGCTGCTTTGTAAATAACCTACTGTACCAATAGAACCGTTTGTAAATAACCCATTAGTCCAACCACCAGAAGTGTAATCACCTAAAACGGTAGCAGTAACACTGTTACTTGGAACTTCTCTAAAAGCGCCTTGTTCAATTAGGCTACTGATAGTGGGTTGGCAGGCGACTCTTGTAGTGACAGCCCCTTCAGCTTTAACGTAGCTAGATAAACCGCCTTCACATAAGTTACCACCCCACGCGTAGTACTTTATAGTGCCACTGTCAGAAGCAAACCTAAGTCCTCCGTTGCCCGTTCCCGCAGACACAAAACTATCAACAACCGTAACAGCGGCATGGTATTCTGTTAGTCTCTCAATTCCATCGCCTATAAGACTTAAATCAATCTCCCATGAGCCAAGTGGTGAGCCTGCTGTGTTTCTAAGTAAAGCTGTACCCGTTGAATAACTAGCATGTTTCTTAAAGAATACGCTAGCGGCTAAGGCAACAGATGCGGAAAATGCGCCATTTGCTATTTGTCTTACATCGTCTACGCCATCAGCTCCAACCGTCAACTCAAACATATACAAGCCAGTTTTGGGGGAAGTCACTGTCGTAGTGTCTACCGTACCTGTGCCGCGCTCAAGCCATATTGCTTGAGTTAGGTCTTCTGTCCATTTCATTGTCTGCGTGGTGGCTATACCCTCAACTAGCATACTTTCACCAGTTATAATAGCAGCTCCACCGCTTGGATATGTAGTCATACTGGAATCTAACTGAACCACATTAGTTTCACTATCACGAATTGTTAGTACAGATGTTTCTTGATTAACCCATTCAAGAATTCCATAATCAAAGCTATAAAAAATAACAGCATCGTTAGGGATTATAGGTGATACACCACCCCATTCACCAAAATAGAATGGTGAAATACCAGATCTTAACTCTCTTAATTGAACTTGATCAACAACGGGTATAATCGCCATTACGAACCTTACGAGTTATCTTGAACATTCACTTTAGAAGATCCAAGCGCCCAAGCACCTGTAGCACCAGCTTGAACAATTACATATCCATTCATTGGAATATTAATACCATCTCTATCTGGTACTGTAGGTTCAGCTGCAACTACTGTAATTGTTACTGGTATGCTTCCTTTATTTTGTACAAGTAATTCAGTTCCAACATCTAACCCTGACTCATCATATAAATCAGTATATGTGTCATTGTTTAGAAGAATATCGGGTAATGTATCGGCCATTTTCTTTCCTTAGATTTTTAAATTTTATGAGCCTTCAGGTTGTATCAACTGTAAGTAATACTCATTGTTATCAGCTAACAATCCGTAGCTTGTCCATAAACCCTTTCGGCAAACCTTGTAACTATTTCCATCAATAACGCAAGTGTCGGGTAAGTTGTTATCGAACTGGTTAGTAGTTCTAAGGACATCTTTTGAGTAATATACAAAGTAGTCTTCTTCTCGAAATCCCTCTTCTAAACCAACACGATTTTGATATTTAGAAAATGGTTGAAGTGATCCAATTGTAGAAATTGTTTCGGTAGTTGTGGGTGTTACTATATTGCCGTACTCATCCACATAAGTTTTATCTGTGTCACTTCCATATCTTGTAAAGTCGATAGAATGTGTTTCTAACAACGTTATACTTGTTTTTCCTACCATGCTTGCTCCCTGTTAACAGCAGCAGCCACTACCAACACCAAGCCCACATGTTCCGCATAAGTTAACTTCTATTGTTCCTAGAAATGCTAGTCCATTATTGTATCCACGAAAATAACCATTTTCCCATGTGATAGCATGACACGCTAACATTGCCGAGCTAAACCAACCAATACTAATTCCTGACTGACGTAGACCGTTATTGCAATAACCCCCTAAAAAGAAAAGAGGTAATCCATCTGCACCAGAACCTATAGGGGGATTTGCTTTGAGCCATTTACATGTATTTTTATAAGCTTGGTAACGTTCATTCCCATACTCTTCTACTTCGACTGCATTAACCCTCTCGCGGCTTCTAAGACCACTTTGAGCATAGTGTCTAACAATAATACTACAAGCGTAAATAGCAGCAAACCACTCTGCGATTGACTCATCAACTTCAGTGTACATATCAAGGATTTGTTGATACATATTATCAGACATGATTGGGCAAGTTTTATCAAAGTCACCAACTAAGGCACGTACAACATCAATGGAGTTTGTTAGATCCAGATTTATAATAGCATCTGTCATTAGAAATCCTTATCTGATTCATTAACACTAAAAACCATGCGTGGTTTTACTTTTGCTAGTACCTTTTTGGTACTTGGCTTCCATCCCTGTTTTCTCATTGTACCATAAACAAATGCATCAGCTTCTTTACCACTCATACCTTTTCTTCTGGCTTCACTTCTTAACTTGCGTTCCATTTCAACAGGCATAATATCTTCCTTAAACTACTATAGAAAATAGATTAGTTCCATCAGAGTATAAAGTTACTGAACCATAATCGGTAGATATTGTAATATCAGCACCACCATCAATAGTTGCAGTACCACCATCTACAATTAAATTATCAGATGAAGCATCACCACCTTCATCTTTTACACTAAAGACAAAAGGTGCTTCTGGTGTACCTTTTGCAATTAAAGTATCAGAGGTTGTTAGAGTTGCACCCCCAGTGGTTGTAAAAGCATATAAAGTAGCATCACCAACTGTATCTGTATCTGTAGTTTCTGTAAATCCCAAGCGAGTAGCTACTGTGTTTACGATATTTTTAACGCGAGCTGACTCACCTGTTGACCTATCAATGAGAGTTGTCACATAAAAATTGTCATGACTTGTTGCCATTTTTAAATTCCTTTTTTAATTAATACTTTATTTTGAGCCTTTAGAGCCTTTAGATTTCTTTTTCTTTGAACCACCTGACATAATACATTCCCTTGTCGTAGACAATTTAATTTTTTATTTAATGACGTATAATATCAACATGACCTGCCCACCATTCTGCTGTATCTGTACCAGATAGTGCTTCAACTCTAACTTCAACGTCACCTGTTGATGTGGTTGAAAAATCTCCTATGACAATAGAACTTAGTTGATCATTAGAAAATCCTAACCCTTTTGTATAGGTTTCAAGACCTGTAGCCACACCGCCAACGTATACACTTAATATCATTATTGATGAAGAAGAATACTCGTAAGAAAGATTAGCCGTGATCTTGTAATGATCTCCATTAACTGTATCTTCTACATGATCTATAGTGAATTTATTGTTTGCTTGATCTGAAGTTATAATTCCTTGACAATCATCACCGTTATCTGTCCAAGCTGTTACAGCAACAGCAGAACTAATACTTCCTTGCGTGAAATTACTGCCTGACATAAACATTTCAGCATGTGCAGTTCTCGCACTTTGAACAATATCCCATCCAGTATCACTAACTTTACGCAATGTAAACACATCACCTACAGTTGCTAAACGTCTAGTGCTAGTCGAGCCATCAATCGTGTCACCTGCAAATGGTGTTATCTCACCATAGAATCCAGTACCTTTTGCAACCAACTTAAACTTAAAGTCTTTACCAATTGGAACACTTGTAGCATCAGGTAATGTAATAACCCTTGTAGCTGCTGTCGCATCAATACGAATATAGTCTTCGTTTATAGCAATACTTTCTGTGGCTGTTGATGTTCTTACTTCTGGGAAACCAACAGAGTGCCAAGCAGTGTTATTGCTAGAAGCTCCAGCGTGAAGATAGATATTTGAGCCTATGCCTGCATCTGCTTGAAAACATACATCACCAGCAGTACCAGTTATTGCACTGATAGGCGTAACATCACTTAGGAAAAATTCAGAGTTTGCTCCGTTTGTTCCATAAGTTTCTAATTGGAATGGGGAACTCGTATTAGGGCCAGCCGAAGTTATATCAACATGTTTTCCTGAAGCTAATGTAAATGTCACATTCTCGCTCAAACCAAAATTTAAATTATCAGAGGCTACTATCTGCGATGATCCAAAAAACTCGTTATAACTAAACCTTAATCTAGTAGATGATGAAGAGTTCTTTAGCTCTAAAGAGGCTGCACCACCAGCAGCCTTACTAGCAATTGCTAAAGTTGAATTAAGTGGATCACTTGTCGCATGTATGCCACTATTATTTATATCAAGTTCGCCGGTATCAGTGTTATCAACCCAATTGAAAAATGCACCGTTTGATCCTGCAAAATCCCAACATCCTACTTGTGAAGTTCCTGTAGCTGCTAATGGATATATGTCAAGACTTGTATTACTGCCAGCCTCATAAATTATGAAACCGGGAGCAGAGACTATATTAGATCCAGATGTATCTGAAAAATATGCCATTGTGTTAGCTGTAACTGCTGCTGTTGGCCCTTTTAATTGTGGTTTCCATCCAGTTGTTCCAGAGCTTGCTGCATCATGGATATACTGAGTAGAATCAACACCATCTTCTCTTATGTATAATGAACCGGGAGTTCCTGTTACAGTTCCTTCAGGATTTTCATTGCCAACATGAATACCAATATCACCGCCAGTTGCCCCTGTAGTTTGCAACTCAAGAATAGGGTTAGAATGACTTGCTGACGTTTCTATTCTTACTCTTTCCGCTGTTACTATATCTATCCCTGTACCGCTGCCATCTTGAATAGTTGAAGTATCTGTACTTTCAGCATATTTCAGACTGAAGCCGATAGTTTCAGTAGAGTTTAACAGTTGAAATATAGAGAAGCCTGAAGCAGATGGTGAAATCAACTTAACATGATTTAAGGTTGTATCAGTGGTTATTAACCTTAGTGGATTTTGATAACTAATTAATGTTTCATCATCATCTTCATCGTACAATATGCTCAATTCAGTTCCATCAGAACTATTTTTAAGCCTAAACCCTGAGCCTGTACTTGTTGCAGTTGGACTTTCAATATCAACAAACATATCTGTAGCAGATAGCGATCTGCAAGATATTAAACCTACGTCTGAACCAATATCAACACCTGATCCACTGTAATCTAATAACTGGGTTCTATCTGACGATTCAACATATTCAAGAACAACTTGTGTTGAGTCGTTAGAATCTTTAAAAGCTATTGCTGAAGTACCTGTAGCCGAAGGAGAATCTAGGATGATTGTCGTTGCTGATGCGGTTGTATTCAGACGAGCATTATCGTTTTCTTGAAGAGTTGTCCCTGTCGTATCGCCCCACGTTGGGATACTATTAACTACAGTAGTTGCAGGGCCAGATACGTCGCCGCCCTCTTGACTTACCCAACCTGTGTTACCACTACTAGCAGCTTCTAGTTGATAAATTCTTGAAGCAACGCCATTTTGATATATACAAATATCACCGGGATTACCAGTTATCACACCTTCAGGAGCGGTATCACTCATGAACCATTCTATAATAGCACCGTTAGTTCCTAAAGATGCTGTTCGTAATGGTGCGTTAGTATTAGCACCAGAAGCAACAATATCAACAGAAGCATTACCAGTAACTACTAATCCTAAATCTACATCAGTAGCGTTATTTACAATATCAAAAGACGAGGCAGAACTAGATGCTGTTATAGCTACTGTGTCAGAATCATCGTCAATACCAACAGTTAACAAATCTGTAGTTAAGTAATTACGAAAACGAACTCTAGAATCACCAACCGCATCGCCTGACGTAAGTATTATCTCTGTAATCGAGCTATCATCATGAATAACTGCTCTTGGATTATCGTTTAATACTTTTCCTGTAGTATCAGCATAAGTTGCTATTCCATGTAATGTGGATGAAGCTGGGCCATCAACATCACCACCTTCTTGACTTGTCCAGCCTGTATTACCTGATGATAATGACTCAAGTTGTAGTATTCTTGAATCTAAACCATCTTTATAAATACACAAATCACCGGGATTACCAGTAATTACTCCTTCAGGATGGACACCACTCGTAAAGAATTGTATTAATGCTCCGTCTGTTCCACTTGCACCAATTCTGACAGGTGGATTTGTATTTGCTCCAGTGGCTGTAAGACCAATAGTAGCATTTCCAGTTACAGCTATGTCTGTATCTACACCAGATGCTAAGTTTGATATATTGAATGCAGTTGCCGTACTGAAAGTATTTATTGCTACCGCATTTGAATCATCATCTACGTGTAACTCTAACAATGTTGTTGTGGCAAAGTCTCCTAGTCTTATGTAAGAATCACCATTAGAACCAGAAGCGTCAATTTTAAAAACCGCTTCTGATAAACCTGTATACAGTGTTGTTGTAGCATTATCTAGAAGAACTTTTCCTGAAGTGTCTGCATAGGTTGGTATGGCAAATTGTCTAGACGTAGCAGGCCCAACGACATCACCTGAACCAGTAGCAAAAATATCAACCCAATCTGTGTTATTCGTTGCTGTTCCACGATGTAAATATATATCAGAACTGTTTCCATCATTGCGAAAACAGAGAGAACCCGGAGGTGCTGATATATTGCCTAATGGTGTTCTGTCTGAAAAGTACCAATCAAAAACTGCACCATTTATAGCCAAACTATTATCAACTCTTATTGCAGGGTCATAGTCTTCAGTTGATGTAATAAGTAGATCCAACAAACCACCTTGAGCGATTTGCATTTGAATATCACCATAGCCTTGTAACTCTAATATTCCATCAAGAGCGTCAATGGTTGCAGTTCCACTTGTTGAGTTATACCCAAAAACAGCACCAGTTCCTCCAGCACTATCTTTTAAGAAAAAGTTTGCCGCACCGCCTGCGCCAGCAGCCTGTAATGTTTGAAGTGTATTAGATCCAGATACCTGAATAAGAGCTGTATTACGCTCTGCAATTACTTGACCATTTGTGTCATCGAAAACAGCTATAGAATTTGCAGTTGAAGATGATGGGCCAACAACAACTGAATCAACTCCTATCAAGAAATTCGTAGCGGTTACACTCTCGGAGAAAATTGCATCACCTGTACTTGAATTAATCTCAAATACAGTGTCAGAGTTTAAATCTATCCCTCTTGATAACTTAAATTTTTCAGCATCGTCATTATCTATTCCAAGTGAATAATATTGACTACCTGTAAGATGGAATTGCAATAGTGAATCACCTATACCATCTTGTTCTAGCTGTAAACCTACTGCTCCATATTCATTTGCATTATTATCGTAAATGTGGAATGTATTAACAGGAGTGTCATTGTTGATGCCAACTACACCATTCAAACTATTTAGAAAGATAGCATGAGTGTTAGCATTACTCTCAACTCTGAAATCAATATCTGCTGAAGCTTCGTTGAATACTGTCTCTGTAGTTTTGAAAATTAAATCAGAACCAGAAGTACTAACACTAAATTCATCTGTAGATTCATCGTATTGAACTTGTGCCTTTGAAACACTAGAGCTATTTACAAAATCGTAGGTAGCAGAACCTGCTGCTGGTGCTTGTAAAGAAACTGTCTTTAATGTGTCATCAAAAGCAAAATTTATCTCACCGCCAAACACACCACCATCGTTATACTGAATAGAAGTGTCAACACCTCCGGGTGTAGTTATACCGGGAATTGTTGAAGCTGCACTTTGAGCACCAGATAGCCTAAAGCTCGACTGTTCGAAAAATTCAGCTTCTGCTGTATCACTTAAATCTGTTGCAGACTCTTGTACAATTAAAGAACTTCTGAATAGAGTAAAAGGTAGAGGACTCTTTTCAACAAATGATTCACTTCCAAGTGCTTCTAGTGCTAACGCTAAAGATGCAAATTCTTCTTGACCATAAGCAACTAAAGTTCCACCAGCTCGACTTCTAAATATTCGCTGAATAGTGAAGTAGCCTGCGGTAACACTTTGTAAAGTTCCAGAACCATCATCATATTGGGTTGGGTCGATAGTTGTGGTTGCTGCACCATCATATACAATACTAGCACCAGCACCTGCACTTCTATAACACTTTCTAAACGTTAGAGCTGTATCGCTTGCTAATGTAACTATGTCAGGGACAGTTGTGTTATTTCTGAAATTTGATGCAAGCATGAAAGCGTTACCGCCAACGACATCAATATTTAGATTTGTACCATTTGGGCCATAAACATTCCCATCAACATTGGCAGGGCCAATAATCAAATTAACAAAGTCTGTAAAGCTACCAATACCATCATAGCCTAGATTTCCGGGTGCAGTTATAACGCTAACTAGTGTACTACTTAAATGAGTCGCAGATCCAAACCAAATTATATTGTGAGCGTCTTCTATTGTTACAGCAGTAGACAATCTTTGCTCTATTGATCCAGTTGAGTCATAACCAAATAAAGTTGTTCCATCAGTCCCTATGTGTGCAGGAATAATGTTAGAAACAGCATCCCATTCAACATCTGTAATTATCACATTTTCTGGATCTGTATAATCAACTACTTGACCTTTTCCTGAAGTCCAATCTACTGTACCGGGTGAAGATATTGATATAACACCACCTTGTAACAATCCTGTGGTTTGTACTTGTTTTGAATGTGTATCCTGTCCAAGTGTAATTGGTGGGCCATCATGAACTTCTGCTGTCATGTATGGTTCATCACTAATATCACCAAGCAAATCAATTGAATCAGCAATCATAGTAAGGTCAACATTTTGACCTGCTTCAAACAAAAATGGAGTAAAACCTAAATAAATATTTGTTAATGTGTTAGCTCCTACTTCGGCAAAATGGAAAGTAATATCACCTGTGCCTAGAGTTAGCCCATCTGAATCTCCTTCATAAGCTGATTTACTGGGTATATACCGAATAGCCAAACCTGTTGCAGTATCAGTCAACTTTGCTCTAAAGTTTGTCATAGGGCCATTAGTACGTAGAACAACTTCGTCTACTAATCTAACGTCTGGAGCAACGACAGTCCCTGTTAGTGAGAAAGTTAGAGGATTAGCCGTTAGTATCTCTGAATCATCAGTCTGAATAGGCAGGATAAAAGCAGCGCCAAAATCATAATAGAAAGGGTCTGAAGAGCCTGTTGCTTCACTAAAGTCTGATTTTACTGCAAACGACATTTCATTAGCTAAGTGATTAACAATAACTAAATCGGCTATGCCTTCAGATAATTGTAATACTTCACCAATATTAACAGAGCCAGAAGGAACATTAATTGATTTATCAAATGTCCATTCCAAAGTGGTTGGATCAACTGTAGCTCCACCATAAACGAGTTTCTGGGAAGCATTAGCTTTAGGTATTTGACCTTCTGTTAGAGTAGTAAAAGAAGGATCATCACCACCACCACCACCAATTATGACATCATAAGCTTCTACGATAGTAAAAGATTTACCAGTAGTTCTATCGGTGAGGGATGATATGAAGAGATTGTCCTGAGTTGCCATAAAGGTATCCTGATAGACTAGGTAGGTATTTTTGAAAGGAAAAAAGAAGGCTGACCGTTGCAGTCAGCCTTTTTATACGCTTACTAAACTGTGTTAGTACACAGAACGACAAGCTCTGGTCGTTTTGACATACAGAGGAAGTTAGATTCTGACTGTATTTCAATAACCGATTGGCGTTGATCTTCATACGTCCACATATAACTTTCTGCACCATCTGATCCAATAGAATCAAAGCGATATGCTGGCGCATAATATGTCATAAATGAATCAGAGCCTCTTGGTAACGCCCATGCTTGACCACCAGTTACTTCTGGGAAGTAAGGTGTACCATCAGGTTTAGCCCCTCTATACTCGATAAAAGTTACTCCCTGCCATGTAAATCTACGATACATACCAAAACGCAAATCATTACGTAATGGTTCTTGTGTAGAACTATAGTAGGTATAAGCAGCTTCAATTTGTGCATTAGAAATTAATGCAGCAAACCAGTTAGGAGTACAGAAGAAAATGATCTCTTCTAGAACACCACCACTGTGAAAACTATCTTGAATATGAGCAACAACCTCTTGAACATTAGCACGTTGATCGATTGCAGTGTTTGCAAAATCAAAGTTAATTGTTGTCTGCGTTTGACCAAACTCGGTATACCAGTTAGTTGTAGGGATAGTTCCGTTAGGAGCATAAACCAAACCTTGAATTGCTTGGCAACGTGCATACTCTGCTGTTATAGCATGTGATCTACGAATCTGTGTTACTTTTTTAGCAACAACATTTTCGACAGACTCACGCATATCAGCAGTACCCACTCTACGCAAACCATAAACATCACCAACAGTGATGTCATCATCCAAAGGGAAAGTAGGTATTGCATAACTGTAAAGACCAGTTTGTTCATTACCACCAAAAGTAGAGCGTTCACCGTAAGGTTTATCCACCACTACTTGTGCAGTCGTTTCTGTCTTGTCAAAGACCACGACATTAGTACCTACACCTTCACTTGAAAAAATACCTTCTTGCTCAACCAAGTTCCACATATTGGGAACAAGCATTAGCTCTTCAGTATAATCAACAATGGTATAGGCATTTTCAAAACTATGTGTAATAGCCATTTGTTATTATCTCCTTATGCGCCAAAGTCAGTGAAGGCTTCAATAAGATCTTGAGAGTCTTCAACGTTAACATTGGTCATTAATCCTTCAATTAGACGTGCAAGCCGTGTTGTATCAGCCGTAGTCATTGTTCCTGTGTATACCAAAGCTTCACGCTTAACAGCACAAGGGCCATGAATAAGTGTTAGAACTGGTGCAGCAGCATCTACTTCTAGAGTGCCAACTCCTGCTTTTGGATCAATAACGATTGCAACTTGATTCAGATCACCTACAGCATCTAACAATGCATCTACTTCTGCATCACTATCTATAGCTGCGGAGTCTAGATACGTGAAAGTTGCGCCTCGATCTGTTGAAATCAGTACAGAACCAATTTCCAAACCTAAGTCTGGATCATTGTCGATTGTTAATTCTTTGCGGCAAAAACCAAAATCTGCGAACAGCTCGTATGCGAGTACCGTAGTTTGGATGCGTTGCTTATCAGCAATTAGTGACATTGCTTATCTCCTTATTTAGATACGTCAGTTAGACCATGTTGTTTCATGACCATTTCTTTAACGCGATTTGATTTTGTAGACTTTGATAAATTAATTTCACCACCGTCAACACCTTGTGTTTCAGTTAGAGCTGTAATAGCTGCCTGTGCTTTATCAAGAGCCAGTACAATAAGTTCGCTATCAACTTCAATTAACGCTTTAGCAAAGTCTTCACGTTCTTCTTCTGTAATATAAGAATAAGTTTCTACCTTCGCAATAAACGCCTTCTCTAGACGCTCTTGATTAGCTTTCTCGAAAGATTCTACCTTAGCGGTTAGTTGTTCTTTCTCAGCTTCAGAATCTGCCACTGCTTTTTCCATTGCAGCTAGGCGTTCTTCAAGCTCTTTAGCTTTCTCAAGTGCTTTCTCTTGGTCTGTAGTTTTATCAGACATGAGTTCTCCTTGGTTTGTTTTAGTTTTTTCTGAGGGGGTTGTAGACTCAGTGCCTACACTCTTCATTTCTGGGTCGCCCTCAGAAAATGAATCTTTTTCTGGGAGTTTCCCAGATTTGATGATAGCTAAAGTTTCCTTTGCTTCATCAGTAATTTTTGCATCATCAGCTTTTATCAATATAGGTTGAGGTTTATTGTTAGCTGAAAATCCTTGCGTCTTGTGACATAAGGCTAAATGCGAACCTTTGAAATTAAAGGTAATCTCTGTAATTTCGTTTTCTGGATTTAAACTTTCTATTGACATTAACCTACTACTCCTCTTGCACCCATGCTTAAACCACTGACTTCACCATCAAGGAAGAGCTGCCAAAGAGTGTCATTATTGAATTTGATTATTGCCAACCAGCTACCTTCTGAAACTTCAGTTTCGCCAATGACTGAATCAACTGGAACAATAAATGTTTTAACAACTTCAAATGAGTCAGTAGCTTCCGCAACTCCGTTTTCATCTTTTACATGGAATAAGTTTGCAACCGTAATACTTTTATTGAAATAACAATCATTGAAATTATCACAAGCTTTTGCTAAAGTTTCTTTCGAGACATACTCACCATGTGCATCATTTACGTTAGGCTCATAAACCAAGAAAGTAACTTCACGTTTTAATTCATCAATAGCCTTCATGATTGGCTTTGCTTCAATAGTTTTTGCCATTATTTGTTTTCCGTATTGTTATCACCGTTAGTTTGAGATCCACCAGTACCACTTGTCCCTTCACCTTCACCAGCGTTAGATTGTTTACCTGTCATAAACTCATTTGGTACTTCATCATCATCATCATATGTGGCTTGTGGTAAATCAGCAGCTTCACGTAATGATTGATCCAGATTCTTACCAATTGTCATAGCGCCTGATGTAACAACTCTTTGAACGTATTTACCCAATTCATCCAAATCTCTAGGTGCAACATCACCATATTCAAGTGTTGGCATATCTTCTTGTTCAAACAACCAACCATTAACAGCAAGCGTTTGAGGAATAAGGTCTATATTTATCTGGTCACGCAATATGTCGAGGTTGTGTTGAACAGCAAATCCAAGCATATTGTTCATGTTGTCAGAGAGTGCAAACGATCCAGAAGCATCTTGACCAAGCTTGAGCATTGATGCTGAATAAACTGTTAAGATTTCGTTTTGATACTGGCGTATAACTTCCGTTGTATCGTATTGCTTACCTGATCCTGTAATACCCTGTAGCTCAAATGTGTAAAGCTCTTTCCCTTGGTCATCGTAGAGAATAGGCTTGATAGCAAACGTCCTATCACCAGCATGTAAACTAGCAGCCATTTCTTTTAAGGACGATTGCGTTTGTGCAGCTACACCTGATGGATCAGCAGCAGCCTCTATAAGTTTATCAACTGGGATACCCAACACAGGTATACCACCAAGATCTTTGGCAATACCAACAGCTTGGTATTCCTGAACTAAGTTCAGATACTTCCACGCTTTCCATGCCCCATCTAAAGGTGATGTTCCTTGTGGATTATTCTTTTTAGGATCAAATCTAAACAGAATAAATTTGCTACGGTCTATTTCACGCTCACCCTTGAAATCTGTTTGCTTATATCGGGTTGCGTCCATGACCTCGCTGCGCTGAATAACACCTGTTAACAAGTCAGGGTTATTTTTATCCCAACGCCATTCCTTGACAGTTTCTTGGGATCTCTGCGCGAGAGCTTTCCACTTTAATCTACCTTTGTACTTACCACGTTTTACCGTAGTCCAAACTTTCTCAGCTATTGAGAATCCAAAAACACGGTAAGTCCCAACACCTGCAATAAATTGTTGCCAAGTTTGGTCTTCCATATTCCCCATACAATAGTTAAGAAAATCAGTAGCTGCTTGTACTTCCGCTTTAACTGTTCCATCTTCTTGTATAGGTGCGACAAATTTGAAATCAGCTCTTGAAATCATCATGTCGTAAAAATTATTAACGGCAGCTATCGTTGGATCTAACGACATGGCTTTGTAAGTTATTATACTTAAAGGCCAACGTAGATCAGGATGTAGATGCTCTACAACTCTTCCATGAACTGTACGAAGTCCATCTATACCTTTAGCGCCTAACGTTAAACGAGAAACACCAACTTCATTAGAAGATTTCTTCTCTAGTGAAAGTGTTGGACGATGTTTACCTTTAATTCGTATAGGAATATCTTTACCAGTTTTGGGGCTTTTTCCCATAGCTGTTATCGCCATAGCCATCTCTACTTCATTAAGTTTTTGAGGTTTAAAACTGGCGTTCCATTGCCAGCCATAGAAGGTAAAATAAAATCAGGAACTGTTACCATCTTAGATAAGTAGTTAAAAGCCGAAGCTGTAGCATCTGCCCAATCATCTTTTCTTGTTGGTGTTGATGGTGTACCATCAAAAGCTTCCAACTCTTTCATGTAAGCATCATAGGTAGACTTGTTAGGAAAAGATGATCTAACAATTCTTACCAATCCATTAGAACAAGCAGAAGCAAAAGGTTGAAATCTTGTTAATTTTGATTTATTACTTGGTGTTGGATCT
Organism: Desulfobacterales bacterium; assembly: GCA_024226555.1. Taxonomy (GTDB): domain Bacteria; phylum Desulfobacterota; class Desulfobacteria; order Desulfobacterales; family JAAELO01; genus JAAELO01. The sequence continues at coordinate 47,521 of JAAELO010000054.1, forward strand.
GGTTTAACTATAAATCCTTCTGTCACCATTGCTTTTGCAGAATGTTCATACTCAATCTTCCCTGCTGCTGCTGGATCAACTGCAAATATCACATGGCAATCTGTACCATCATGTTTTGCTTGTTGTAATATTTTCTGATCTCTTTCACCAGAACGGAGTCTAAAACGCCCCTTAATATCACTTGCATTGTCTTTAGGATCTGTATTTTGTTCGTGGGTATCCCAGACAATATAATAAAGCCCTTCATGCATGTATAAACGTGGACTCGAAGCAGTGTAATCAGGCCAACGATATGTATCTGATGGCTGTGTAGCCGCTTTATCCCATGCTCTACAACACTTAGACTTAGCAGGATATTTTTCTACTTCAACTAACCAATCTCGCTGAAAATAGTTTGATCCTATAGGTCTTGCATACCAATTACCCCAAAGTTGTCTAGCTCGTTCGTGATCAATCAAGTTTTGAAGCTCAGATAGATAACGGGGGTTCTTGGCAATTAATGCAGGATTATCGTAGATATTTCCATTTATAAACGTAAATGTTTTTGGTGGTATGTAGGCTTTTTCACCGCTGACAGGGTTTGTAACGTAAACGGAGTCTGGTCTATTATCTTTAAACCACTGCTCGTCATCGGCAAACACAAAATCGCCATTAATAACAACGAAGTAACGGATAACACCACAACGTGCTTCAACTGGGAAACCTGCATCATCTAAATACCACTCAACTAACTCTAATACCCAGCTATCAGGATCTGGGTTTACTGTACCAATGCAAAATGAATCCATATCTGCTTTGGAACGTAGACAAGTCATCAGGAATGTAACTTGCTCTTTACTAAACTGATCTATTTCATCGAAACCAATAAATGAATATTGTAAGCCTCGATGAGAGAACATATCCTTTTCGGTAAACATGTGACTAAATCGCACATCTGAACCAGCAGGAAACTTATACTTCAAATTAGCTATGTTTGCTTTCCCACCAAATTGTGGGTACATCTCATTAGCCGTATCCCATAACCCACCAGCACCTGTAAGCTCGTTATACTGCCTACGAAAGAATATGCCTTGAAAAAATGGATCATTTATGTGCTTCAGTGGAAGCATGTTTAGAAGGTAAGATTTACCGCTTCCCCTCGCACCTCCATAAATCGTAAATGAAACCTTATCTACAAGGTTACATGCTAACTCTTGCTTACCCTTCTGAGGGGTAATAGTAATTTGATTCGTCATCTGTCCTCCATGACAAAAAAAGTAAGGGGGTTTATTACTGGAGGGCTGATAATAAACCGTTTACAATCACCTGAAGGGTGAAAGTCCCTTAAACCATATACTCTCGCAATGGTCAGGCACATTGCATACCCGTAAGGGTTTAGAAGCCCTTGGCAGTGGAAACTTGTTAGTGTAACTTAACAGACGCGCTCTAATTGCGGAATGTGAGAGGTTACCTAAACGAATCTTTTTATTTAGCTTTAGGACTAAATACTGCTAATTGGGGTTTATGTTGTATTGTTTCATTCTTGCTTGATTTTTTGTTTTGTTTCTTCAAGCCATCATTGATATGTGCTACAGCCTTATCAGGTGCTTTCATGAACTGTGTCCAGAAAGTAAACCTATCTTGTAATGCGCTGTGCTGTTTTGTAGATATTTGATATTTCTTGCGAGTGTCTCCCGCAGCATAACCACGCAAGATGTCATTGATTTCAAGAATTTCAGTATTAAGTTCAGCAATTATTGCAAGCCAACTATTCACACCATCATCATATAACGATTGTGCTAGGTTTAGCTTACGTGCGTCCTTGGTAATTCCTGCCATGAAAACTCCTTTTATCAAAAATATAACAAAAAAACTTATACCTCTACTAATAGTTTAACCTATATCACATAAAGAGTCAAGCGTTAAATGTTAATATTTCATAAATCATCATGAAAATCTTCGTCAATAGATAAACATGAACCATCTGAACTAAGATTCGTTAGATACCCATGATCATATTCTTTATCACTTGCAGAGTATTTTTTTGATGATTGATAGCGACACTCTGAGCAATAATCCCAGTCATTGGATTTACGTTTCATATCTTCTCTTGAGAGAATGCAATCACAGGCTTTACATCTGATAACAAAATCCTTTTTGTCAATTGAAAGGTAGTTAAAACTATATTCTATACTAATAGTATAGCATGGATATTATAAAACTGTCAACAACAAAACATAGTTAACGTGTTATAAAATACTATAATATTGGTAAAAACAATCTTATATGGCTATTTTGTATATTATAATGGTATTTTCATATACACAATTATGTACATTTCAACTACCTCACAAAAACTGACTAAACTTATCCACAGGTAATATAATATTATTATGTGTATTACTGGTATATGTAATAGCACTAAGCATAGGAGCTTAAGATACTAATTTAAACATATACCTACACACACATACTTATAAATATATATGTATATAAGTATATATTTATAAGGTTTTAAGTATATCAATCGAGGAAGGGAGGAAGTTTGGAGGTAAAAGAACCCCAACCCAATCACTAACCAAGAAGGTAGTAAATCAGGTTAGTTCTTTTACCTCAGAATCTTATATCAACCGTATCAGGTTAGTATAGCCCATTGGCAACCAATTATTATTAAGGTTAAATTGGTTCGACAGCCTTCCTTGCCTTAACAAGTCCACTCCCTGTTCTGTCTTACGAACTCAGTTGCCGCGTGGAGTTATCTTCTACGGCTACCCTGTAAAGGGGATCAAGGGTGGTGAGGGAATAATAGAGTTCTTCTACCATCGACATATCTTCCTTGACCGCTAAAAAATCCATTTAAAAATCCTTCTAGCTTATTATTAGTTTAAACGATTCATCTATGTCTTGTCAATTTGTTTTTTTAATTTGCATAGTTCAAAATACCCCACTACATTTAATTTATCACTTAAAAATAGAGAACAAGAAAATGGAATTCATTGAAACACAAGGAAAGCGTGTAAAGAAAACTAATAATAATAAAGTAAAGTATGATGAAATATTACCAAGCAAAGAATTACTAAAGAAACTCCCTGTAGATCCAAGAGCATGGCATTGTAAAACTGTTGAAGAATATTACTTATGGAAATTCTCATCAGATTATTCAGGATTAAATAGTGATGATACAAATTTTAGTGAAGATCTACATCATGACGTTGATGGAACGTATTTTTAATAAATTAGCCTATATTAATAGACTAATCTGAGAATGTTAGTGTAGTTATCTTGTTTTGTTACTGCACTAACAAATATAGATAAAGTGTTATTACAGATAAAGAAGCTTGACATAAGTGTTACAAATAGTTTAAAATGTTAGTACGGATGAAGAGTTTAAGAATATTATAAATATAAGAAAGTTTTTATTTGACGAACTCTGAAATCCAGATCATAATTAAAACATGAAATATAAAAACAAAGATTAAACGTTAGTTTTCATGGAAGGAGGAGTGGTCAGTATACCCACACGAAGGATCGCAAAAAGTATACAAAAATGGATTGGAGGGTATGGTCTGGTATAGCCAAGGTAAGGATTACCGAAGTATACCACTTTTCATAGTTGTGGTTTGGTGTAGCCCCGCAAAGGATTGTAAAAATATACCATGATTTAGTTTGGGAGGTTTTACGGCTTCCTCCCACTAACCAAAAAAAGCCGCACAATATGAACAAGGAAATAGTTATGAGTAACAAGGAAGTTTTAGATGTTGTTGTACTGATTGATAAGTCTGCCTCAATGGGTGGAATGGAAGAAGAAACAATTGGTGCTTTCAACAGTTTTCTACAAGAGCAGCGTAATCTCGAAATTGAAGCATACCTAACACTTATCTTATTTGATCATGAGAAAGAGTGTATCTATTTTCGTGAGCCACTTGACCGAGCAGAAGAGCTTACAAGTAATATCTACAAAGTACGGGGTAATACAGCAATGTATGACTGTATGGGGCTTGCTATTGAAGCTATAGCTCTCGCTAATAAGTCTGATAACGTTCTTTTCCTCATTCAATCTGATGGTCAAGAGAATTCAAGCAGAATGTATAGTGGTTCTAACATCAAACAATTAATCTCTGATTCTGAAAAAGCAGGTTGGCAGTTTAATTTCATTGGAACTGGTATTGATGCTTTTGAAGAAGGTTCTAAGTTTGGCTTAAGAGCTAACTCATGCCTTTCAGTTGCTAAATCAGCTCGTGGCTTTGAAACCTATGGTGCAACGATGGATTGTTGTACAAAAGCCTACGTTGATGATGTTGTACTCACTAAAGCATGAAACGCAATGAGTTAAATAAACTCAGGAAAGGAAACTGGTGTTCAAGGCCAAAACATAAAATAAGAAAGATTTGGAATAGACGCACCAGAAGACGTTTTAAAGAGTATTCAAAAATACAGGAAAAACAGGATGTTCAAGGATAACGAAATAAAAATATCTGATGCTCGTGCATTTACCGCACTACCCGATAAGCTTTCAACTGGTAATTTTGAAGAGAAAATGACAGTAGAAAAATTATGCGAAGTGATGAAATGGGATATAGACAGAGTACCTAAGTTAGCCAATAGAGAATATACCTACAAGATGCGTAAAATACTTGGTCAACTCACAAAGCAAGAGTTGAGAGTAGCTGCCAAACGTGAAGCCAAGGAACTAAAGATTAAACGAGGAAATGCAAAGATGAAAAGATTAATAGGAAGACTTCAATAATGTCAGAACTAAATCAACTACGTATAGGTTCAAACAGGTTTTTAAGCTTTCTTACTGTGATGCTCATTCTTACACTTGATGCAAATAACGGTAAAGATATGCTAGACGTACTTGTACCTTACATTGAATCACTAACAATTGTTAATCTAGGTAATCATTGATGGAATCTGAATTCAGAACAGATTTGGGGAGAAATATCTTCAAACAAAAATATGCACTTACACAAGCTGAAACTTGGAAGCAACGTGCTAAAACCATTGTTGATTTTGTTTGTGGAACATGTGGTGGTACACAACATCCTCTCATGTCTCTTGAAGATAGAGAAACCTTAATTCAATACATAACTGAATTCAAATTTATGCCCGGTGGTCGTTACATCTATTATGCAGGTAGAGAAGCACCATTTTACAATAATTGCTATCTTTTTAAATCAGAAGAAGATACACGCGAAGAGTGGGCAGACTTATCTAAACGTGTTACTAGTGCATTAATGACAGGTGGTGGTGTTGGTAATGACTACTCAGTGTTTAGACCACAAGGAAGCTTGTTAGGTAGAACTGGTGGGCAAGCTAGTGGCCCTATCCCATTAATGTATTTAGTGAACGAGATAGGTAGAAACGTAAAACAAGGTGGTTCAAGAAGATCTGCAATTTATGCCTCACTAAACTGGAAACATGATGATGCACAAGTATTCATGAGAGTTAAAGATTGGGACAATATACCTATTGGTAATACTGGAATTACTATGGGGGATGCCAAGAGAGCTGATTTCAATTTCCCCTGCCCTCTTGATATGACTAATATTAGTTTGAATTATGACAATGCTTTCTTAAGTACTTTGTGTGGTGAAAATATTGATGATTTTGACATGGAAGAATGGGAGTGTCTATTTGACCCTGAATGTGAAACACATGCTTTTATGCATGAAGTAGTTTTACCAGAAACCTTTGTTGATAATGTTAAATTTGCAATGCGTAATGGAGAGCCAGGATTTTCATTTAACTTTTTTGATAAAGAAAATGAAACTGCTCGTAACGCTTGTACTGAGGTTACTAGTGAAGATGATTCAGATGTATGTAATCTTGGTTCAATTAATATGGGCAGAATTGAAACTATTGAAGAATTTATAAAAATTACAGAGCTTGGAAGTAAGTTTTTAGTTTGTGGCACATTGAGAGCTAAACTACCCTCTGAAAAAATAGCTGAAATACGTGAAAAGAATAGACGTTTAGGTTTAGGGATAATGGGTGTTCATGAATGGCTACTCAAGAGAAAATATGACTATGAAGTTACTCCAGAAATGCACAAATGGTTATCAGTTTATGAAACTGTTTCAGAAAGTGCTGCTAATGAGCATTGTGATCGTTTATTCATTTCTCGCCCCATTGCTTATAGGGCTATTGCTCCTACTGGTACTATTGGGATCATTGCTGGTACAACAACAGGAATAGAACCTCTATATGCTGTAGCCTACAAAAGACGTTATCTTGTTGGTGGCTCTCATTACCGTTATGAGTATGTAGTAGACCACACAGCAGACACATTAATAACTGAGCATGGGATAGATCCTAACGATATTCAAACAGCTTACCAGTTAGCGGAAGATCCTGAGAAGCGCATTAAGTTTCAGGCAGATGTACAAGACTATATTGATATGGCTATTAGTTCTACTCTGAACTTACCAGAATGGGGATCTAAACATAACAATGAGAAAACTGTTATTAAAATAGCGTCAATCGTAGCTCAGTATGCACCACGCTTGAGGGGTTTAACATTCTACCCTGATGGTTCAAGAGGTGGTCAACCTCTTACACCCATCTCTTATGAAACTGCACTTAAACATAAAGGCGTTATTTTTGAAGAGAATGACTCATGTAAAGGTGGAGTTTGCGGATTATGAATACTACAAATAAAAAGGAATTAAAATGAGTTTAAATAGATATTACGGAGTTAAGAACTTCACAAAAGCAGTAATAAAATCTCACGCTTCTGGTAAACCTTTTAACCCTGCTGCCTGTCGTGGCACTTTAGAAGTGTTTTATTATAACGATGAACAAAAAGGTGGCTACAAAGGTAAGGATATGTCCTTTGGAACTTGTATACGAGCAACATGTATGCCTGAATATGTCTACACTTTAAATCTGTTATTAGACAAGGGTGCAAATATTATAGCTGCTTCTGCAACTTCGCATGGAATTCTAACTCAATGCTCTTATACCTTGGAAGAAACAGATGAATTTACCAATGAGAAACCACAAGTTGAAGATCACCCAATACGAGGCACAGAAAAAGAAAAAACATCTGTGGATGAGACTACGGAATCATCTGAAAGTTCAACAGATATGCCAGAACCTACCACGAGCGAGAGTAGGAACTTACCGGATTGGGATTATGCGGAGTCTATGAGTGAAGGTGTTAGTAAAACTGATGCTAAAAAAGCACTTGAAGCATATGCACTAGAATTTGGTGTTGATCTTAATCGTGGGCAGAAGTTTGAAACAATGATGCAGAATTTCAGAGTAGAAATGGAAGATTAACATGATTAGGCATTTCAGTATCAAGGAGCTTGTACCAAAACACATTTATGAACAATGGGGAGATATGTCTTGGTGGTTTCTAGATTTCAGAGCAATTAAGACGTTAGAGTGGTTGCGTGATGAGCTTGGTTCTTGCACTGTCAATAATTGGGCTTGGGGTGGTTCATATGATCAAAGTGGATTACGCACTTACCAATTTTATCAACAGAATTCACTTACTCCAAAATACATAGCAAAAGAGCTGGTAGCTGAAAGTTTTAGTCAACATAAATATGGAAGAGCTTTTGATTGTAAGTTTACAAATCACAAAGCAGAAGATGTAAGAGAGTTTATAAAAACAAATTGGAATATATACGGTTATGAGTGGCCTATAACAATAGAAGAAGATACAAATTGGGTTCACTTTGATACACGCAATAGACCATATCACAAGGTTTATACGTTTAAGCAATAAAGCTTTCTCGTAAAACACTAAAGTAACTTAAACAGAGGAAGTTAAAAATGGCTAAAGAAGATGAAATAGAAAATGCAGAAATAATCGAAGAGACAACTCTTGAAGATGAAACCACAGAAAACCCAGATGCTGTTCAATACGAAATTATTGACGGTGATCAAGATGGTGTTAAAAAGAGAGGTGTTAGAGCTGGTGGGAATGTTATTTTCCTTGTTAGTGAAAGCTTCACTAATGAACAAGTTGAAGAAGTCTTTAATCTTGGTAACAAGTTCTTTAATGATGGAATTCAGTTTGCCAATATGCAGCAAGATCAACGTGTACCACAGGCTTTAGCAATGTTGGGTATTACACCAAAGGTTATAAAGCAAATGTATGATATGGCTGTACAGCTTGAGGAAAAAGAAGCAGCAGAAGCTGCTACAACTCCTGAACCTGTAGAAAACGCGGCTTAACGGTTAGCTCATGTTTTGTGATCCTCTTATGAACAAGATTCTATATATAGGAATTTTCCTACTCGGAATGTTTGTTATGTGGCTTCCTAGTTTTGTAATAGAAACAAAGCATGAGTTTATTCTAAAATATAGTGACCTTGACGATTATTATGTGGATTGTATGAGCTGGCACGATGGTACAGGCTATGTTAAAATGAATTCAATAGGTAATACAGAAGGAACGTACTCATTAACATGTGCTGATGGACATGCACCCTCTGATAAGCATCCAATCAAATATAAACAAAACTCTTTAATTAGGGGAAACTGAAAAAGGAATTTTCAATGTCTACCAACAAAAAGACTAAAGTAAAACAAGGATCTAACATATTCCACCTTTCTACACGTCAGCATGATTTATGGGTTGCTATGCGTAAAGCTAGACGCTACCTAACAAACACTGAATTACGAGATATAACAGGGATTACATGGCCTACTAATCGTATGAGTGAGCTTGTATCAATGGGTGTTAGTATCTCAAAGAAATGGATTGAGATTACAGATGATCATGGAAAACTGATCAAAGTTAGAACATATAAACTTGAGGCGGCATAGATGATGTTTGTTTATATAGCTTTAGCATTGTTTTTTCTGGCTGTATTAGCTGAATTTTTTGATGATTATTTTAATTAGGAGAATATTATGTTTTATGCAATATGGCTTTTATTAATTGGTATAACTCTCTCTACGTGGCTTTGTTCTACACTACATGTTATTTATTATAAGCTTGAACCTAATATAGCTAAACCGTGGCCTTTAGTTAGTAGGAATCCAGAAGAGAGATTTAAAGTGCTACTCTTAACTTGGGCTTACTTCCCTACCCTATTAGCAAAAATGGCGTGGAAAGATTTTTCAACATCAGAAAAAGGGTCAACATTGATGGAATGGTTAAGGAAGAAAATATAATGCACTCTCTTACTCATAAATTAGAAAAATTGGATTCATTCTTGGATGATGCAGAAAAAGAGTTATCACCAGATAGAGTTAGAATAATTAAATTAATGAGGAGATATAGGGAAAGTGTTGAACATAGAGGAGTAGCTGATCTAGTGCTTGTTGAGTTCCTTGACAGCTTAGGTGGTGAACAGATTCCTATTAATAATAGTTTTATTCGCTATATGCTTGAATCTGATAAAGAGGGAGATGATACATAACCACTAGTTGATTTATATCACCAGCTCATGGTTTTAATGGTAATAATATGGGACAAGTATTTGTAATCAGTGACTTACATTTTGGTCATAAAAACATCCAAAACTTTGCAGGTGATCATAGACATGGTGATAACTTTATAGAGAACATACACTATACCGTTGAATTGTGGAATAAGGTTGTTAGTAAGCGTGATAAAGTTTATGTGTTAGGTGATGTTTGCTTTGATGAATTCTGGCTTGGTACTCTGCATGAGATGAATGGATTAAAAGTTTTAATCAGAGGCAATCACGATGACAGAATCAAAACAGAAACTTTTCTTAAATACTTTACTTCAGTTGAGGGTATGGTTCGGTATAAAAGTTATTGGCTTACACATGCACCCATACACCCACATGAGCTACGTGGAAAGAAAAACATACATGGACATGTACACCAAAACTCAATACTAAGACCTTACACTAATGAATGTGATGAACGATATATCAATGTTTGTATGGAAAACACTGGAGGCGCACCTGTCAGCATGGAACGAATTAAAGCTGGTGAACGAGGCTGGAAACAGTGGCTTGATGATGGGAATGCAAGAATAGTGGAGAGGAATCAATTAAAGGGATAGTGTAAGAGAATGAAAACTAAAATGGTTAATCTGGATAAGTTTTATCAAGAATCATTAAACTTTAATGATTGGCTTGTTAGTGAAGGTTTTGCTATAGAGGGTGAAATTGGATTCCAAAAAGCTAAAATTTTATTAAAAGGATTTAGAAATATGCCAACTAACGATGAATTCAGTAATATAGAAATTGATGTTTCTCAAGAGCTTCTTGATAGCTTAACCATAACTGTTGACAATTTTTTACTTGAGAACCTAAAACCATGCTCATACACCATCTGGGAAGAAGAGCGAGATTGTGTAATTGATATTCTTACTCTTAGTCAATTGTTTGGTGAGTGTTTAATTAATGACTTAATTGTTGAAATTCTAGAGATGGGACTTGGAATTATTAAAGAGAAGGAAGTTTTATGAGCATCATAATTACAAATATAACAAATGATCATATACCTGTTGGTGAGAATCAATACGTTGTGAGAATCAATAATTGCGTTATCTGTGAGTTTTTACATAACAGAACCTACAATGGGCTTGCTCAGTGCCTCAGAGATGCTGCTGACGCAGTTGAGGCACAAGGAGCTAGACAAGATGGACAAGTTGATATAGAAGAGCTTATAGAGGCTATGGATGCGCTAGAGAGTAAGAGTACTACTCCGGGATAATTATGTATTTTTCCAACGCTTATACTTGGGAATCCTTCTAGTGGATACCCAAGCTATTCCTTTTGGTGTTCCCTTCTCTCTCATTTTTTTCATACAAAATTCTTGCATTTCTTCTGCTGTTGTACAGCCATCAAGAAAAACACCATCTTTATAACATAGACTGCAATAGTCTGTGCTTTTACTGCCATCACTATTTGTTCCACCATTTTCAGGGTCTTGACTGAATGGCATTCCGCAACTTTCACAAAATCTCATAATTTCCTCACTACATTTAATAAATAGGGGATATGTACCTTTGGATCTTAAATTACCTTTAATTCTTATTCATCCAATTTATCATATATTTCACGCCAAAGCCTAGTAGTATTTTGAATACTGAGATGATATTCATTGGCTAGTGAATAACCTACAACTTTAGCTAACTCTTTTTCACTACAATCAGCACATAACCCTGATCCTCTACCAGAGTTACCACACATATCACGACATGGGCCAAATGTGCTAGGCCACATAGGATAATTTCTCAAAATCCCATTACAATATTCGGTAGCTAAGTCTAGCTTATGTCTTTCCATTTTATCCTCCATCTATCCAATAACCTTATAATAGTGTCTCTTGTGCTTCTGTCTTTTCATAGTTAATTTCTGCTTTAAAATACTCTTCAGTGATTATATTTTTCCACTTACCCTTCATTTTATAGCTTTTATATAAGCGATCATGATTTCTATTAATAATATTATCAAGGCGTATGTTTTTATTTAAAAATGGTTTCTTTTCTTCCCAGAGATCATAAGAATGTAATACTAGAAATACGTCTTCACGTCTATGTCTCTTATACTCACCATCACGTCTACTAATAAGATAAAAAGGTAAACGGTGTGTTGGGCTATCCCTGTAATCACCGCCATGTTTAAAAAACTCTAAAAACTCTTCAACCTTCGCTTTTGGTTTATTAATTTTTAATAACATTAACGCAAATACTAACTGCCCCTTACTACAACCGTTAATTATGTTTGCTTCTGCAAGAGGACAAGCCCATTCAAACTCTTTACTATAGAGCCTGTAAAGCTCAAGTAATTGGTCATGGCATAATTGAGGTCTACCCCTTAATGTATTTGTAATACTGCCATTGAGGTGAGTACCTTCCCTAATCCAACTATCAATAAATCTAGAAATAGAAGCTTTCTGAGTAGCGTAAGCCTCACCATTTAGAGAAAAAATATCTGCTACAGAACGAGCCTTACCAGTGTCGATAGAGTTTTTAACTTCTGGTTCAGCTCCACGCGCTACCCAAATATTAATAGAAACACCAGACTCAACAATAGCATTTAAACGATGCTGCCCATTTAAAAGATTATTCAGTTTATCTATTGTTACTGTTTCACCGTTATCTTCTTTCCAACCACCTTCCTTCATAACAACAGCAAAATCTTTAACCCGCTTTATGCTTAACTTCCGGTTATCTTCATTTTTTTCTAATATAGCTTTAGCTTTTGTTGGTGTTATCTTCTCACGTCTAATCTGCATTCATAGTCTCACTTATATTTTTAATTAAATTTATTATATTTATGTTTAAACTTCTGGCATTCCACAAATGACCTATACATAAGAAAAAACATCAAACCAATTGATAAAAGTGTTATAGAATAAATCCACCAAGGCTTATTGAAATCTAATATAATCAATTGCATTACAGTACAGAAAGCAAAAGAATAGAATATAAATATACTCAAATAATTAAAACTGTAATTATCCTGTACTACTCTTAAATCAAAACCAAGTTTCTGACATTCAAGTGTCATGTAAAACTCATCTCTATAAACATCTTTACCAAATAGATCTTCAGGTATGTGGTTAGAAGAAAGTGTTTTTAAAAGAATTGCCATACCCGGTACTAAATCTCCTGAGTGAGCTGCGTCAAAACCATACCACCAATACTTATCATGCTCTTTCGTTAGTGGATTCCGATGTGAAGCATAAGTAAGCCCACCATGTGCATTTATGTATTCATAATTATCATCATAATCTACTCGGTAGTATGGATGTCTTCTTGGAATACCAACATATCCACACCAGTGACCCATACCAGATACTCTAACTAAACACATAGGGTAACCACTAATAGGATCATGCCAAGCAGCTTTATCTTCTTCTAAATCCCATGCTCCACTACCCCACTTGGATTTATCAAGTATCTTACCTTCTACTTCTTCTATCATTACCACGGCCTCACACCATATAAAAGTAAATACTTACTATCTAAATAATCTTTCATTTCATGAAATTTAGGACATGCGTTAAGTATTTCTCTTCTAAAACTTTCATACTGAGGATATTCTTCTAAATAAAACTCAACTGCCTCGTTATAAGCCTTTCTAAGCTGGCGATTACTTTTAAAACTAAAGCTTCTTCCTTTTTTTATGCCATCATCATCTTTATAGAAAACTTTTATTGAAGGTGGGTAAGTATTGAACCAGTAATAATGATTAATACTACCCCAATCAGGTATATAGCCCCTACTACACGGTTGCCAAGATAAAGTTATATTTTTAACTTTTAAATCAATATAAGCTTTCCTACCTGATCTTATACGGCCTTTCAGGTGAAATGGGGTTTCGTGATAATCCTCTAAAGTAGTTTTATATAAAGCTTTAAACTCTGCATCACGCTCTTCAGCTTCTTTGAGTATTTTCTCATCATTTTCTGCAACACCTGTTAATGTCCAGTATTCCTGAATATTAGGTTGTCCTAACGATATACGACTACAAAAAACACGTATTCGTTTTGTACCACAACGCTCTTCAAATATAGTTAAGCTCATTAACTTTTACCAATGTTATATTTTATATCATAAGTTTATGGTTATACATATTCAGTAATAAAGCCTTTTTTTATCTCATCTTCATCACTACTTATCACAAGTTTACCTCCCATAAGCACATGATCCATTTCACGCAAAAAATCTAGATTTGTATCATCAGTGCTTTCAGAAGAAAATAAAGTTTCAATATCTGCAAGCTTTTTAGTCTCTAATAATTTTTTTTCATCCATCTTATTAAAACCCCACTTATTATTGAATTCTTAATTTATAATCATCAACAAAACATTCTTATTACCTTTTGAATCATATGTAATATATTATTCAATCTTTCTAACTCTACTTCTAACTCCTTTATAAAGTGGATTGGCATTCTCTCTTCTTGATACCGTTTAATTGCAATTTCAACCCAATCCTTACGCTCTTCTATAGCCTGTTGTATAACTTTCCAATTATGCTCATTTGTATATAATCCTTCAATTTGCATTACTAATACCTCTTATTAGTTTACTAACTACCACATTTAACTATAATCTTATCAACCATCTTTGTCCGAGCCACAAGATATAAATCCTTAATCTCCCTATCCATTTCTATCTCATGCATCCATAAAGCTTGCATAAATAACTCTTCAACAACATAGGAGGGATTTCTGCTTTTCAATCTACGCTCTCCAACTAACACAAGCTTACCATTCACACGAGTACGCATAACTAAGTTATAGTGGTTAGTCCTTTTATTATTAATTATTGATAAGCCTCTAATAGAGTCACCGTCAAATAGTATATTTATTAACAATTCGTCTCGAAGATTTTTTGCATTCAAACGTTCTAACACAGACTTACTACAATTTTTTGCAGCGTCTAAAGCTTTTCCCTTACTTCCATACTTTTTATAAAAGAAATATTGATTTAACCCAATAAGCTTACACTGCACACGGTAAGCTAACGGATTTTCTTTATTTGGGAAAAGCATTGTATATCTTGGTAACTTCATTATTAATGTGTATTACGTTTTTTTGGATTACATTCACCACACTCACAATTATCATTATTATATTCTCTAATCATTTCTTTTAGAGAACTAGGTAAATCATCAGGTGTTAATACTTCCATTTTAATTTGTCCTGATAATAATCCCTGCAACAGATCACTAACACTTGGCTTCTTACCTTTTTGAAGCTTCTCTTTAGTATGATCGACTATATTCTCTTCGGCATCATCGACTATAACCTCAATATTTAAATTATTATCATCTATTAGTCTTGTTTTAAAAGATAAAACTCTATAACTACCAAACTCCATTTTTACTATTCCAAGCTCACTAACCTTTTCTAACAACCATTGTAATTCATCATCAATTCCACCATCTTCAACGTTTGGCTTCTCATCCTTTAACAGACAACTAAACATGGATGATATGCCATAAAATGAAACTGTTTTATACGCATGATACTCACGCCTTCCATCTTTATAAAATATCTCTATACCTTCACTCATATTTACACCCCATTTTTAGCTTATTATGTTGTATGCTCTATAGCTTATAGTGTCAATAAATATAGAGGGTAGCAATATGTCACTAATGCCAAAAAAGACAGTATTGAAATATACAACGCCCAATACCACAAATAATTACGTGGTTCAAAATATTGCCTAAAAGCTCCTTTAATAACCTTAACCATTAACCCCACCCCTCTGGTAGATGACAATTATCAGGCGCACCTTTAAAGAATATCTTTATATCATCTTCACTATACCCCGCTAATCCACAACCAATTTTGGTAACTTCAAATTCAAGATCTGGATTACCTATGGCATAAGTAATAAAATTTACAATATGCTCTGATATTGTATAGATGTCCAAAATATTTAAATCTTCATCCTTTGTAGGAATAGCATAGGCATTGCCAGTTCTACCACTCCCCTCACCTTGAACTGCATCATAACTGTGTTTAGCGTGTAACGCTGCACCTTTACCATGCCTACCAGCTAAATTACTTCCAAATACAAATATCCTATTTTCCTTCTTCATTTCAAAGTTCTCCTATTATTCTAATGAAGGTTTATGCTTGTTACGCCTGTTATATTTTGTTCTAACACCATGCCTACCACCCTTGTGAATAAGGTTTTTTGCGACAAGATTTCGATTTTTTGGAATTTTTTTTTTATTTTCTTGATCTTTCTCTTTCTTCGCATGATTTAAATATCATATATTAAATTGAGACTGTAAATCAATAAAGCTTTTTGGATATTAAAATATATTGGAAGAGGCAATTTCGTGTTGAGCGCGGGGGGTGTGTACGACCACTTCCAATCCACAATCTGAAAATATCCATAAAGGATCTCCATTTACCCTGTACTGCATTTAAAAACTTTTTTTATAGCATGAGATACCCCATATTAATGTAGCTTAAAATGGATTTGAGAGTCTTATAGGTGTATAAAAGAAGACTACTTTTTTTAACACTCTACTAATCTAATACCACTATGGTGCTGTGGCTCTCTCACATGCATCAGGTTAGACGTTCTCTATTTCATCCTTGAATGTTGGTGTCAATGCGCTTGTGTACACAGTGAGTATACAGAGCCTTATAGAGCTATATCATATATGGACATAATCACCTAATTACTATGATTTTAATTTATATTATATCTGCCCATGTCACACAATATAGAAGCCCCCTTATATAGCCCCATATATAGCCCCCTTTATATAAAGCCCCATGTATAGGGGCTTTGCTATATCACACAATACTATTATGTGACTTGTAAGCGGGTATTGTGGGCAGCTATTCAAAGGGGCTTTATATTGGGCGCTATATTGGGCTTTTTGTTGGTTGTTGCTCAGGAAAGGCCAAAAAACAGAAAAAAATTGAATTTTTATTCAACAATCAATCAAAGGAAAAAAAAAAGAATTAAAAAACTTTTTTTATTTTGCTAAACAAAAAACAGGCTTTACAAGGCTCTCAGCTTGCCTACACTGCACAATAAATTTTCTAAGGCTAGTTAATAGCTTTAGTATTTTAATTTGATTAGGGGCTTATAGGGAGGGCATAGCATGGATATTTTAAAGGCATAAAAAAAGCCGCTTTTTAGGCGGCTTATATAGGATTTTTTAAAAGTTTTTTTTATGCGGCTTCGAGCATATGTTTTAAAGCTTTATGTACTAGCTTTTCTTTATCATTGCGGCCATTTACGCTTTGTGATTCGCTGTATTGTGGTTTGTTGCCGTGTGTACTGATATGAGTTAAAACGTTATTTAATGCCCATTGTGAAGCGCCAAGCTCCCTTTTATATTTTGACCATAGCGCCATGTGATGTTCAATAATTGGTTGACGTTTTAATGTTGGTCTAATTACACGTTGGTATTCTTCATAAGTTGGTGCTAATGAGGTATCAATTTTATTTATAATTGCTAACGCTTCATAAACAGTCTGAAAACTAACATCGGTTTTAACTTGCTGCATAAAATCAGCTTTATCATTTTGGTATGCCTCAACTCCGCAAGTAATAACCTTAACCGCTTTTTCTACGCTTAAAGCTTGCGTATGTTTTTGTTTGTATTCTATTACAGGCTTTGCACTCACCATGCCATTTGCACAAATAAAACGATATGCAGAACATTTAATAGAAAAATTCCCAGAACCATCAAAGCTATTAGTAGCTGTTATTGAAAGTGCTACTTCATCCCTAACTGATGGATTGCTTGATACGTCAAAACTGGTAGACGGTAGGATAATTTCTAAACGCATTTTAGAACCATCATTATCAATGCGGGTTCTAGTGAATGCATTTGTAAGATCAATATCAGATTGATTTAACGCTGCTAGTAGATTGGTTGTTAAATGCCTGTTATCTACAATTTTATATCCCTCACCTTGAACGCTTAAAGGCTTATTACTTGATGCATTAAAAATTGTTTTCATGCCAGTACTAACAGTATTACCATTATTATCAGTTGTTGAGTTATTGCGAGCAACAACATTATAAAATAAACCTTTTGACTCAATTTGTTCCGTTAGTGTTGCGCCTATATCATCAGTGGCTATGGTTGGAACGTTCCAATGTGTTGTTCCTTCCTTTGCTTGTGAATAGTCGATAGCTTGCGCTTGTGTTTCTTGATTTTTACCAAAGATAGCCACTACGTTATTGTTTGAAGTATTCATAATATTTTACCTTTTAATTTAAGTTTTGGTTTTAAGTTTTGGTTTTGGTTTATCGTAAAGTTTTTATTACTTTTCTGCCTAATTGCTTAGCTATATAGTTTTTATAGTTTTTATCATGTTGTTGTTCTATTGCACGTTCAAAAGTGTTTACTACATCAGTGGATGTAAAAACGGCTTTTTTGCTTGTAGGGTAAACAGTAGGAATGTTTGAATTTTGCATGGGTAGAGCCTCGTGTTGATAATTTAATTTAAAATGTAATATTTACAATACACATAATAAACACTTAACACATAGAAGCAAGCATTCTATCTGTTATATTTTAAATTAAATTTATAATGCTTATAAGTTATTGATTTGATTCTTATTTTTTCACATTTTTTCTTTTCTTTTTTTCAGCTATCTATTACGCTTATATAGTCATTAGAAAAGCGGTTTTATTGATTCGGTAATAGCTAACGTTAAACAATAGCCGTAAATGATTTTTTAATAACACCATCAAATTTTTATTTTCAAAACTTCTCTTTCAATAACTCTCAAAAAAAAGTAAAAGCTTGCCGGACGATTTTTTTTTTCAAGTTTTCAATAAATAAAGTAAAACCTATCTGGAAGAAAATTCAGGCATAAAAAAAGGCGCTTAATTAGCGCCTATATTTTTGAGTTAAGTTTTATTTTTATCTATGATTAAGCTTCGAGGGCTTCAATATCAGCACGTTTGCACCATGTTGAGGTATCGCAGTAATCAACACCTTTTTCGTAATATTTATAATTCTCCTCATTTGTGCCAGTTCTGATAAATGAATTTGTATAAGTTCCAGAATTAAATTCACTCATAAAAAACATGTTTAATCCTTCCTTGGTAGTATGCCAGTTTTTAGGGGGTAAAACTTCTAGCATATCCCAATAGCGTTCACGGTCAATTTCAATTGGATTTGAAACCCAGCAAGCCTTTTGAGTGGCTTCATATTCTGACCATGTAATAATTTTATAAGGTTGATCTTTCTTTTCATATTCGTTTTCAGTTGGTTTATTTTTATCATCGCGTGTAGCTATAGCGCAGCTCTCATCGCTGTAAAAGTTCCAGATTGAATTGATTTTATTAACTAACACAAATGGGCGTGTGAATTCTATTGGCTGCATTTGGTAAGCAATGCGCTTTATAATAGCTGATCTTTTTGTTTCGTCTTTGAAGTTATTACAGGCATAAATACTAACCTCTTCAAAATCTCCACTTTCTTTTAATTTCTTTTGAATAATTTGTGCATCTTCAGCGTTAAATGATGTGTCATTTTCAACGATAACCATAGAAACAAAATAATTTTGTTCTTTTGATTCCATAGTAAAAACATGATAAAAATTTTCTTTCTTTGATTGAGAAGTTTTCATTGTTAACACCTTATAAATTTAATTAAATTATTGTTTACCGTAAAAATGTTCTGCAATTTGTTGTTGGGTGATTGGGTAATCTGCTAACTTATCAACACAATCTTCTATATCACCAGTATAATAACATTCATGATTGTTTAACTCGCGTTCAATAATTGCCTTGATTCCATTTTCTTTTATATCTTGTTCAATACCTTGTTCTGCAATTTTATTGAGTCCATCCATAAGCTCTTTAGCATTACATTTTGGAGCGATTAAACCAGCACCACAACTAACATAAATTACATCTTTTTCTCTCTTCTCTTCAAGCTGAGAATTGCTGAAAGCGAAAAACGCGCCCATATCATTAAAAAGTTTTGTTTGTGCTTCTTCTATATAATCAGATAAGTATTTCATTTTTTAGCCCTTATTATTTAAGTTAAGATAATTATTATTCATGTAACACATAATATCAAGCTTTTTATCTGTTATTTTTCAGGCAATAAAAAAGGCACTAAAAAGCGCCCTTTATAAATCTAATTAAATTTATATAGATTGGTGTTGCATTGTATTATTAACAGGTTTTTGCAATGCATCCTGTAAGATGGTTTTATTAGTTTCGGTTAACAGTTGGGCTTTTGTATTTTCTAATGCTTTGGCTTTAGACTTGCCACTTGCTAAACATTGCCCACTATGCGTATATACTCCCCAGTCCCCCAAATAATCAATAGAAGCTGGCCGAGCGACAAAAAGAGAAGGCCATTCTTTTATTTTTGCAGCCACTAGATCAACAAGTAATTGATTAGAATTATGATGAAAAATGACAGGCTTATCAAAGTTTTCAAGGTATTGAATAGCGTTGGCTGTTTCACCTGTAAGCATAAATTCTTTAGCAGTAGTGGAACAATAAACACGATTAATTGATATTTTCCGTGGTGCTGTAAAAGTGCCTGTATAACAGCCCTTATTAAATCTAGCAATTAAAGCGTTTTTTGCTTCTACAGTTGCCTTGCATGAAACCTTAAAATTATCAATTTTAAAATGATAGCGTCCATCTACTGGTAGTGGTTGTTGCTCTTGAATTGCTTTGGCAATTTCTGGAAATGTGTTTTTTTTGTATGTATTCATTTTTTAACCCTCATTTAATTTTATAATTTACTTTTATTTCTTCTGGTTTACATGGTGGAGCAGCATATAGAATAAGTGACTGAGAACTATTGTTAGATTTATTTTCGTTCGTAGCAGCAAGCTCTATAATTCTGTTTAAATCCTTATCGTTTAATTGCTCGTATACATCAACATTTCTATTAGCGTTTATATGTGCTACCTGTAAATAGTCACCGTGTTTTTCATGCAATCTATCCGCTACAGAGTAACCGTTACCCATATGATAAAAATTTATTTCGCGTTTAATTTCTTTAGTCATGTATAACCTCGTAAAATCAATTAATTTAATAATTACGCTTAAGTTAAAACATTTAACACATAGTAGCAAGCTTTTTATCTGTTATTTAATGGATAAAAAAAACCACTAAAAAGTGGTTTAATTTGTTGACTCAATAATATAGGCTGATAAAGCTAGTTAGATTCTATATTCTGCTACTGTATATTTATATAGTGGTTTATATTGCTGTGTGTTTATACAGTAGAGCCAGATATAAAACAGATTAAATTTATAACCTGTGAATGATACAATGGCTCTATCTCTCAAAAAAGTAAAACCTTGCCGGACGATTTTTTTTTCCCTCAAAAAAGTAAAACCTATCTGGAAGAAATTTTTAACAAAAAAATTAGTTCAATCAACTATTGTTATCTCTATCTTATCTGCTCCAAGGTCTTCTTTATCTTGATAACCATGCTCCCCAGCGCCATGCAGATAAATGTCTACAAATCTATTTTTAACATCTTCTAACGTTTCTCCTTCTTCTAAAGTTACAATTGTTTTAACTTCTGCTACGATTTTTATAGTGATCTCTTCATTACTCATTTTTCTATCCTCTATAATTCAAATTCATCATATGTTTTCAGAGTAGCTTCTTTAGTCAAGCCAATATAAGCCATTGTAACGGCAGGTGAGCTATGGTTTAACACTTCGCTTATCTGTTCAATAGAAACACCACTAGAATGCATTATATAGCCCCTAGTTTTACGCATAGAGTGAGTACTAAGTTTAATATCAACTATATCCCCTATCTCTTTAAACTTTCTGGCTACAGTTTCACGTTTTAGGTGATCGCACTTGATGCGTTTACTTTGAGATTGAAACAAAAACTTATCGTCTGGTCTGTCTTCACGTCTACGCTCAATTATAGCCAATGCACTATTATTAAAACGCACAGTTCTAGATTTACCTGTTTTCTGTTCCTTGGTTGTATATTCTCTTGTGTTCATGTTTATATTGCTGTACTCAATATCTAGCAAGTCTGAAATTCTAAATGCTACATTTATTCCCAGCTTCCATATATCAGCATAATCTTGTGAACCATGCTTTAACAGCAAGTTTTCAATTCGCTGTATATCATCTTTACTTTTAACAGCATCAACTTCATTCACTTGTTAGCCCTCAATATTTATTAATTAAACTCTATTATAATCATGTAACACTAATAGTCAACAACTTATGTGTTATTTAATGAATAAAAAAAACCGCTTGTTAGGCGGCTTCTAATACTCTCTAGTGGATTTTAATTTTTATTAGCTTCTTGTTCTGCTATATGCGCTCTTTTCACCCTGTACACTGTCTGGTGGCTACAGTTGCATTTTTTAGCAACATCCAAAGCTCTGAGGTTATTAACGAATAAGAGTTTAATTATTTTCTTATGTAACTCTCTCTCTTCATCAGTTAACACTCTACCAACATAAACCCGTTCTGGTTTTTCAAGAATTTCTATAGCTTTTTCTAATCTTGATATAGCTTGAATATATTTACCGTTTGAAGGTTTTAATCGTAAACCATCAAGTTTATTTGTGAGTTGTTTTATTTGTGATTGTAATATTTTCATTTTAAAACCTTTTTAAGAACCTAGATAATAATAGATTTCGTTATCAGTTCCAAGTCCTAACCTACCAATAGTTTTATCGTCTTTTTCGTACCCTTCCCAATCTATTGGTGATTGTTCAAGATATTCATTATCTTCTCTTACATCACCACTAATTAACTGCAAGAATAAAGCGTTAGATTCAATATCACTCATTTGATTAATTTCTTCTTCATCCATACCAGCATTAACCATATCAGTTTTCAATGCTTGTATTTGTTCAGGCGTTTTAAGTAGTATTAAGGATTCACTTTCATCAATAGCGGCTTGCCATGTGATTTTAGCTGCATTTTCCCCTTTTTCCATTATTGAGCCAGAATAATTAGATGGTTCTAAATCGTTAGTAAAATAATCTGTTACGTTAATTTCCATCTCAATAACTCCTTAAAGAAATTTCTATAATTTCATTCTGATTTTTAGGAAACGCTTTAGCACTCCAATCCATCACATTCTTTTCAATAGCTGCAAAGCTTTCACCATAAACGGGTATCTCTTTCACCCATGTTTTATTTTTACCAGTGGGGTCAATCATTTTTAATTTAACATCATAACGGTTTTTTGCGGTTAGGCATGTATCTGTATCGGTAGTCATTCTTTTGCCTTTTCAATTATTGAATAGATTTCTTCAAATGAAAAATGATGATCAGGATGATTAATATCTAGCTCATCATTATAACAATTATCATTTGAAGTTAGATCTGTTAAATTATAATAGAGTGCTTCTAACATCGCTAACGGGATTTCAACTTTTTTGTATAAATCAGCTAAGTCAGCTTCAATCAACACCATTAAATTATCAGGTATTTGATCAAGTCTTAAAAGTTTATCACTAGTTTCATCTAAAAATGATTTTGTTACTTCTATTGAACAACCAACGCCATTAGGTGCTGATGGATTTTCACAACAACCACGGGCAAAATAAACACCACGTTCTAACGTATCAATATATACGATTGTGTATCGGTCAAGTGTTTCACCACCATTATCTAATACAATTACATTTGAATTTTTAATTTTCATTTTATACCTATTTATTTTGTGGCTTATAACCACAAACCCAACTTAAAGAATTAGTTATTAACTTAGCTGCATTTTCTGGAGATATGCCATTCACAGAATAATGATGATTCCATTTACCAGAATATGGATTTGAATGATGTGTTAATTCTCTACCGTTTAAAGCATTTTCAAAGCGAGTGAAAACAGTAAATACTGCTGAGTTTTCATGACGGACAGTTATCAACAATTTACCCGCTTTAGTTTGTAACGTGTAAAGAGAGTACTTTTCTCTATCGAAATTTTTTGAACACGAAACATAATCTTTTAACTCTACTTCTATGTGAGTAGTAACCAGTTCTGTAAACTTTCGCTGTTTTGCAGTATGCACTTTAGATACCCCTATTTTCTATTTTCTATTTCTAATTCTTTTTTTAAGTCTGGACTTTCAATTTTTGTCACATGACCACATATATCATTAAGCCATAAATCACGCTTTCCTGTTTTAAAATCCTTTACCGTTCGATTATAAGAACAACGTAAACCATCAAGCGTTAAACTATGTGTTTGTACATCCAAACGTCCAAGCTCATCACAACTATTCAGAAGCAATCCACTTTGAGAAACATTAAAGAATTTTTTAATTTCTTTTAAAAGCTCTTTCAGTGTGTCAGCTTCAAAAACTAATGGCTCATCTAAAAAACGACTACAACCAGTGGAAGGGTCGCAGCCTTTTTTAAAATTATCAAGTTCACTGTGAACCAGTGAAAACATTACCATGTATTTTTTACCTGTTTTATCCATTATAAACACCTACTATGCTTTCGTTTGTTTTTTCATTATTGAGGATTATAAGTTATTAACACTTAGTGTCAACTGTTATGTGTTACTTAATTGTATCAACTGCCAAAGTAGCAGAAGTATAACCACTTGTTGCAATTGATAGCTCAAAACTCTTATTTATATGTTTAATCAATTTGTTATAACTAATTTCATAATTATGATTTTGTAAACCTTCACAATCAACATCTTGAAATTCAAAATTAATAAGGATGCCATCACCATAATATGTAGAATCAAGTGAAACTATAAACATATCACCATAATAAATCTTATTATTGTTATAACCTGTATTGCTTGGTATTAATCCATATTTTGCACAAATCGGTAATTCAAGAATAGTTTCTTTTAGTTGGTCTAAAACAAATTCAAAAGCCCAACCATCATCATCTTCACCATAACCTTCTTCATCTTCAACTTGAATATTTACCCAATAAGCTTTTATATCTCTATTTTCTTCTAATGTGTAGTAACAACCTGCGCCCATTTTGATAACCTCAATTATTTTTCTAAGTAGTTGCGTTCAAGTATAGGCATGTAACTATTAACGTCAAGTTTTTTATACGTTAAAAGTTAAAATAAATTATATTTTGATTTGAATCAATAAGTTAGGGAGGGAGTTTTAGAGTTTTAATCGAGATTAGTATATAATTTCGTTCTGTTTCTTATAGTCTTCTATTAATAAGAGTTCTATTTCATCTTCATGATATAACTCATATAACTGTTCTAAATCGTTACATTTCCAATTAAACCAGTATTGTTCAGGGTAATGAGGATCTGTTTTAGTTTGTGGTTCTGGTGAGTCATAACAATCTAAACTGTATTCAATCCATAAATCACAATACAAATCTAATTTATAATCATAAATAGTACTTTCAGTATTCATATTAAAACGCTTCCTTTCGTTTTATTGATATGTTAGCTTTAAAAGGCTAATGGAAAAATGGGCTTAATTTATGTGCATATGTCATTGATATATAAAAGTAATTAAAATTCTCTTAAATGAGAATGATTCTTAACATCTTAAATTTAATGGATGAGAATCATTCCTATTTGAGTATTATTCTATTTGATGAACCATAAAATCTGGTTTATCAATACGGTAAAACTGTGTTTCTCTCAAAAAAGTAAAAGCTTGCCGGACGATTTTTTATTTCAATATCTCTCAAAAAAGTAAAACCTTGCCGGACGATTTTTTATTTCAATATCTCTCAAAAAAGTAAAACCTTGCCGGATGATTTTTCATAAACCTACTTTGTAGGTAATAAAAACCTACTTTATAGGTTTATGAGTTATACGCCAATTTATAAAAATAGTAGTATAACTGTTAGTCATACTTTTAAACTTCTTGCTAGTGGCTTCTCTTCAATAGGTAGGAAAGAAATTGGGCTTTGTTTATCATATGTAACATAAAGAGCAGGTTGAAAGCCTTCGTTTATGATCTTAAGATAACCTTTTTTGGTCAATCTACCTAAAACTCCATGTGTGTTTACAGGTGGTTTTCCAAAATGTTCTGACACTTCTTTCCATGTCACTGCTTGTTTTTGTTGCCTGATAAAATTTATAATATTAATTTGATATGGTGAGAGTCGCATACCTCTCATGTAATCTTTTCTATTTTCAAATAAAAACCTGATGTCTTTCTCGTTAACGTTCATGATGCTATCTCTCATTATTTAGAATAGCGGGGCTTAGGTTTTATAATTCTTATTATCTTTAAAACCCCGTTATCCTATTTTGTACTGACTAATCTTAATACTAAAGCTTTGAGTTTAGACCACAAAGTTCAAGCGTAATGCTCACCAAAACTTTCAATAGCACGAGAACCATTACCAAGTTGATGGAATTGCTCTGTATTTTGTAGCTCCCACAAACCTTCAGATGATCGCGTAAGCGTGAAAGCAGCTACAACAGTATCAGAGGCAGCCGCATCAGAGAGGTGAACAGCACCAATTTGATCAGCTCCTTCTGCTTCACCATCACACACCCGAAAATGGGCGTTAGGAGCTGTAGCTAGGTCTTCATTCCCTGAATACGCAGCCAAGCCTACAACGATTGAATCTACATCACTTGGGATTAATGATGTATCTATTACAATACTCTCATCATCACCGTCACCTTCGCCTGTCGTATTGTCTGCTGACAATGTAACACCTGCTTGGGTTTTGTTTCCGAAGTAAATCAAGTCAGCTTTTTTGGTGATCTTACCACTTGAATCAAGCATCACTGCTACAATATCCAAATCAACAGGGCCACTAGGGTTATCCCAACCTGCACCAAAATAGAACTTCCCTGAACCTCCTTGCTTGCTTACTACAGATAAATCAAGTTTTTGGCCTTTTTCGATTATGTCAAACATGTTATTTCCTTTATTTCTTATAGTTTTATTAAACCTAACATTACTGCTAGGGCTGTCCTCTTGGACATCACCACTAAACATTCCTGTTCAATATTCCACTTTAAATGTATCCTTCCTCTTGGTGTGTTATTAAGACTAGAAGAGGTTTTATAGGTATGCCAATTAAAAGTTTTATGGCTCGTAAGCTCTTATTTTTAATATAGAAACTACTTGACACGGATTGTCAAACAAATTAATCTTTAGAAGTTTGTCATATTTGACAAATTAATTTTTAAACAATAAATAATTTCAGATTATAGGGAAATACAAAACTATGTTAATACTTACTCGCAGACCTCAAGAAGCTATAATGGTTGGTGATGATGTCACTGTAACTGTTCTTAGTATAAAGGGTAATCAAGTACGCTTGGGTATTGATGCCCCTCGTGACGTAGATGTGCATCGTGAAGAGATTTATCACAAGGTGAAGGAAGGTGTTCCCCATACCCCTCAACCCCATGTAACAAACTCTGAAGACCCTCAAGGTGGAAATAAAATAAAAACCACAGTCATCAGAACTAAAAGTAGATCTTACCCTGAAGATGATGAAAATCGAGGTAATCACTAAACATAAATTTATTTATATTTTAAAAACCGCACTATGAGTTTGGGGGAATTCTCCCCCTTTACCCCCAAAAAAAGAATTACAAAATGGATGTTTGGTACAAGATTAAAACTCAACAAATAGAATCACTCAACCCACTTAATGATGAAGAGTTTAAAACCTTAATAACTATCAGTTATAAACAAACTACTATAAATAATATTGAGATTTATAAGCTTCTACTCATCTCTCCCCACACATTTGAAAACTGGCTTAATGGGGAATTCTTCCCAAGCCCTACTGTTAGAATACTTGTTAGACACTATATTTTAAAAAGTATTAAAAGTTTAACTTAAAAACCCCATATACACTAAACAACCGTCTAACACATTAACACTACCGTTCGTCTACTAACACATACACTAAGCTTTACATTTACACAAAAACATGTTAAAATAATAGTATATCTTAAGGTTTTTTTTCTTGTATATAATCTTTTAAGTTTGTATGTATTTAAGGCTGATCTTTAAGTAGAATTTAAAATAGTGTTCTAAATAGTATTAACAACCACCGCGCATTAATACTATTATTCCCACCTCTTTCTGTTACCTGATACGGATTAAAACCTCGCAAGGAGCGCCTATCATGGCTACACAAGTACAATTAGATGCAATTTATGTTGGAGATACCCAGCAAGTTACAGTATCAATAGTTGATAGTGATGGAAACCCTGTAGATATTACAGGCTATACGCTTGAATACACGGTGAAGACATCTAAAGAAAATGAAATAGAATTATATACCGTGAGTGACACGGTTTTCACCACCCCAACTACAGGAGTACATACTTTCATTGTTCCAGATACAGAAACAGAGAATTGGTTAGTGAGAAGTAATTCATATGATGTGGTTACAATAGATACTGATTCTTATATTACAACCTACCAGATAGGTGCATTTAATGTTTTATTACCAGTACATAACACACCGTAATAGGAGGTGATTTTGCGATATTCGCAGTATCTAGACTATTCCATTAACCAGACAAAGAAAAGCCCCAATTAAGGGGCTTTTTTAATACATACTATTTAAGGAAAAAACTTACTGGTTAGTTTTAAACATCTTCTAGATCTGGACGTTTAGTATGTGGTAAGTATTTCTTTTGAATTTTCTGGTATTCTGCAACGAGTCTCACATCTAACACTTTTAATAACCTCTGAAGCGTATCTGCACGAGGTTGATAGTCCTCCTCCCTGTCTTGATTAGCTACCCTTAGAACTGTGCTAGTCATTAGAAATGCTTGATCAGCTACTATAGCAAAGTCAGCATCACCGCTACACCTCTCTTGAAGCAGATCTTGCACTAAATCCTTCAACTCTCTTTTGCTATTCCCTAAACATGAGTTGTTTTTAATATTCTCAACCATTTGTTGATTCAGCTTTTTAGAAACAGCTTGGCTGATTGGTGTTATTTTCTTTTGTGTTGCTGCCATGATTAATCCCTCATTTCTTCTTGTGGAGTTGCGTCTATTAATGTTGCTGTGGTTGTTTCATAAAACTCTTCAAGAGTTTCTACAAACCTGTCAGTTTCTTCAATAACTTCTTTTAACATTCCATCACGTAAAGTTCTATAATCGTTGTCTTTATATTCTTCTAGGAATTTCCCAATGGCACAATGAACTTCTTCTAAACAAGTCTTAGCAGTATGATTTGATACAATAACATCTTGTAATATATCTGTTGCTCTTTGCGCTACTGAACTTAAAACAATTGGTTCTTCAATTGGAAGTAAAGCCTGCTGTTGAACTTTTGGTTTTTCTGCTGCCCGTGATCCACTCCTTGATATAAATTCTTCATTCCTAGTTCCATCTTTGTTGTAACCTCTTTTCCATTGAAGCTCAACATTAGGTATATTATGTTGTACTAAATGTTCAACCGTTTTTAAATGAGCTTTTCCTGATTCTGTTATTATAAACTTTAAAGGAGAACCGTGATCTCTCACTGTTTCATAGTGTGGTTCTTCACCATTTTGAATTCGTTTCTTACTGCCTTTCCAATTTATGTTAGCAAGAATGTCATACTCTTCATGTATTTTATATTTATCTCTTATTTCAATTACACTAATTCCTAGAGGATTCTTATCAAGAATATCTAGGATAGTTTCATAATTGTATGTAGCTGTTTGTAATGCAAAAGTCATAGTTGTTCCTTAATTCTTAATCGGATGTTTTATTTTCTTTTCTTTCAGGAATAATACATCCACAAATAGCGCAACAAACTCGATGATTAAAACCTTGTTTATGTCCATAACGACAATCAGTAGCCCAACTTACAAGTTTGTACTTTCTAACAGGATGTTTGCAGTGCATTAAGGGTTTAGAGAATTCATGGTTGGAGTTTGATTTGATATTTGAAAGAATATTTTTGATGAGAAAGTAACCGCGTGAAAGTAGACCCCCTCCCGCATCATCATTTAAAATTCTCGATCCCATTTCCTTATCCATAATATATATATAATTTAATTTAAAAGCTTATATCTAAGATAAGACGGTGATCTATTCAAGTCAAGAAAATAAATAAAATTAATGTAAGCTTTTTTTCAAGCTCTCTTTTGTCGGCCAGTTGGACATTTCTTTTACCACTAACCTCACAGGTATGCTTTCATTTTCTTCGCCATTGTAGTAGGCAATCATGTCACAAAATTCTTTGACATTATCTTCATACCCTAACGGCCATTCATCTGTAGTTTCACATTCAAGTACATCTTTATCATCATTGACAATATATGATAATAACCATGAAACAGGGATATGTGCATTGTCAGCACTCATATTTATAAAAGCCATGAACAGGCTTATAGCTTGTTGACGTGTTTCATAAATTATATGGTGAAGTAGTTCGTTTTCTTCGAGAAGTGCATTGATCAATTTTTCATCTGACATGTTCACATTTCCTTATGTGTTATTTAGTTTCCTTATAAATAGTATGGTTGCCTATTAAGGAGCTGTCAAATTGATTTGCTATAAATCAGATTCAAATTATAATGGTTATAGGAAATGGATAACAAGGAGTAAGTTATGTTGATCAAAGCACAGATATGGATAATTAAAACATTTGAAGAAAATTCCCGCCCGACTCTCAACACAGTAAAAAACTGGATTAAGTCTGGTGACATAAACGGTATCTTTATAAGAGGTGCGGCTTATATTGACCCTGATAACTTCATTGTTAAAAAAGAAGAAATCAAACCATCACCAAAACCAAAATACAATGTTATTTGACATGGTGGTGTTTTCTCCATAGAATTGCTTTTAAGAGTTAAGTAATCGCGAGAAGGAATCAAATGAAAAAACGCACCTACACCTGTCCAACTTCAAAAAAAGAATTTGTATTGCCAGCAAACCTGTATCCCAACAATCACAAAATTGAGGGTAAATGGGTTTACAAATTACCAGAGGGAAAGAAGTCATTACATAAATGTGTTTTAGATAAAGTTCCTGACTTGATACCTCCACAAATGGCAATTGAGATTGCCGAAATATTGAATGAAAAACATTATGGCATTCGCACTCAAAATAAGTCACCTAAAAAACTAAAAGGTTATATGACTGATCAGGTTGAAGACTTCATAACATGGATGCTTGAAAATGACTCTAATCATAAACTCACTTTAATTAAAAATGGCAAGCGTGTTGATAAGGAAAATTGGAAAGGTTTACAGTCTCTTTTGAGGCGTATGGGTGATGCTTTTAATCAGTACACTTTTAGTGAACTACCTTTTGAAGAACTTTCAGACTGGTATCAGGATAATAATAATTTCACAGGCAACACCCAAGCAAAAGCTAGAACTATTTACCTTAAATTTTTTACTCATAATATACATTCTGATCCTCGCTTCATGTTGCTGTTTAGTGCAGGTGGTTTGAAGATAGATATTTCTGATAAGAAGCGCAGTAGACTCAGTGGATCTCAATTTAATAAAATTCGAGATTTGGCAATTGCAGATAACGAATGGGCATTAATTAATGCTATGGACATCGGCTTATTAACAATGCTAAGACGCACCAATATATGCAATTTGCAGTTTGCGAATATAGAAGACGATAAATTACATGTTGAATTGATAAAGAAGAAACAGCCTGTCATTTTTGTTTTTAACCTGAATGATGAAAGCAATCAGGCATTACATGATGTGATTAAACGCTGTCGAGTTCAGAGCCATGATGTTATGAAAGGAAGCATCACCACACCAGCAACTAATCTGATCCATAAGATTTGGTATAGAAAACACTCATTCAGAAATGTGGTTATTAGTGGCAGGAAAGGTGAAAAGAATCACATCAGTTCAGTTCTACCACGTAAGCTCTCAAACCTGTTTCAAGAGTACCGTGACATGCTCCCTGAGATCGCCTCACTGCCCGTTGATGAACGCCCAACCTTTCATGAGATTCGCGCTCTAGGATGTCACAGAGCTATTAAAAGTGGCATGTCGCTGGAAGATGTTTCAATGCTCATGGGTCATAAAGATGCAGAAACTACAGAGCGTTTTTATAAGCGTGGGCATGAAGAAGAAATTTATGATGTTGTGTGTGCTGTTGGTGATATTGCGGCTTGATTAAGAAATGGTGCGCCAGAACAGATTTGAACTGTTGACCTATGCCATGTCGAGGCATCGCTCTAACCAACTGAGCTACTGGCGCATTTTGTTTACTATTTAACCAAATTATTCATGGAGAAAAGTTTTCTCCATTTGTCTTTTTTCTAAATTCTTAAAACTTTCAATCTTCTTTAAAAACAAACACTTAGAACACACTTCATGGAGAAACTACAACCATGTCAAAATTGTATTTTCTCCATAGATTTATGTGTAAGCTATTGATCCTGTTAACTTTTATTTATATCCTGAAAAATGCAGCATGGAGAATTATACGGAATTATGGTTAATTATATGAATTAAAAAAGGGGCTATTAAGCTCCTTTAATTGCGAATTAACAAATCAAACCTAAAATCTTCGCAGCATTTACAGTTGAAGATGTAGCTAATACAGCAGCACAGATGAGAGCGCCTACCGCAATCCATCTTGACCATGTTGAATTTTTTGCTATTATGGAATTTATGTCTTTTTGCTGGTCATACCTTTCCTTTGAATCATTATGTTCTCGTAATTTCAAAGCACAATCAATGCCCTTTGGACTAAGGATATATAGAGGACATTTTCCACTTTCATCCCTTATTATATTCACAAATTCCATATCAATTAGACGTGACAATATCTTTGATACTATCGTTTCAGAGGCAGCATAATTTGCTTGTATAATAAGAATTTCATATCCTTCAGAATCTAAACGAAGCAGGAAATCAATAGTTGACTGTAATGAATATTGTATGTAACGAGTTTTATAATCCCTATTAATTAAAGCTGGTTCACTATCTGGGAGTTGTAGCCATACATGCCCCATATCGAGTAATACAAGTAATGCTTTTTCCCACTCAATCTCACTCTCTTTGTGGGGGCGTTGTATTTCTGATGAACTTGCCATTAAATTACTCTATTTAACATTATAATTACTATATATATATAACTGCCTAAGTCACACAATGCTCTTTTGTGATTTGAAGCTTATTCGCAAACTGCGAACTGCAATTCACATATCAATCTTTACTAGCAATTCATCTTCAAAAGCAGCTCTTTCAGATTCACTTTTTTTAGCCGTTTAGCAATTTTTGCTTCAAATTCAACTTCGGAAAATTCCTTTTTAGTTGCATCTACATACTCAAGCTGTAATTGTTGAGCTTTAACAATTAATGAATCTATTTTATCAGTTAATTTAATGTGTCTATACATCGCACACCAAAAGGGATCATTTTTCACACTTTTTCTATAAGCTTCAATTTCTTCCTCAGTATCCATTGGATACTC
>JAAELO010000055.1 GCA_024226555.1 Desulfobacterales bacterium
AAAACGGCGGAATCTTTATTACAATAGTTCCAAAGGATCGAAAAGAGTTAAAACAGATTTATCGATATCTGAAAGACAACGATATTGAATGGACAGATGCCTTTGAAATTGAGAACTCACGTAAAAAAGGCAAAATAGATAAGTATAAAATCTACGAAGCAGGTAAAACTAAAAATGGGTTCCGCATTATATTGGTACATAGCAGTTCAAAAGAAGAAGAGGATAATAAACGAAGGCAAAAGAAAATAGATAAAGCCATCAAAGAATTAAAAGAATTATCACCAAAACTGAATGCGTATCATTTAAAAACCAAAAAGGAAATCAAAGCAGCCGTTGATAAGATCTGTAAAGGTGTAAAGGATTTTATCCAAGTCAAAATTCTAACCGACCGCAAGCAAATAAAGGTGAAAGTTTCACCTGGAAGACCGTCAAGTAAGAGTGTTTATAAAAATAAGTGGGATTTCAGACATAGAATTGAGTGGAAAAAAAATGATGAAACCATTGCTGAAGCAAAAAAACGAGACGGCCTTTTTCCTTTGACTACAAACTCAGAGTTGGAAGCCGCTGAAGTTTTAAGGAAATATAAAAAACAGCCTTTTCTTGAGAAACGAATGTACACCAAAAAGACTGTTTTAGAAGTAGCACCAGTGTTTCTGAAAAAAGAGAAACGAATTGAAGCGATTCTATTTCTGTATTTTATTGCTTTGATGATTGTGTCTCTCATTGAGCGGAAAATACGGATGAATATGGAGAAGGAAGAGATAGAGAAGATTCCGATATTGCCGCAAGGAATGAATACCAAAAAACCAACGTGGAATAATATTAGATATTTTTTTCGGAATATTCATTTATCAGAAATTATCCGGGATGGTGTTTTAATTCAAACCACTGTCATGGGGCTCCACAACTGGCATAAAGAAATCAATCGACTTCTGGAGGTACCTGCTTTGGTTTACGAGAGCGTTAAGGGTAACTGGTGGCAATTTACTGGTACGTAAATATTTTTACAGGAATAATTCCAAAAATATTTTTTCAAAGAGCGAAATGTAAGGTTTAAGAGTGTTTTCGAGCTGTATTATGAGGACTTATTCCCATTTATCAATGTGTTAGCGTGGTCCGACCCTCGCCGCCAACTAAATAGCCACAAAAATAGTCACACGTTTATGGCTGATGTATTTTGATTTTGCTACCCG
>JAAELO010000056.1 GCA_024226555.1 Desulfobacterales bacterium
GCAAAAACTCACCAATGGACGTGTTCATCAGGGGAAAGTAACGGCAACTGGAGTCGAGATACGCATGCGCCAACCCACTGACCCTTTAGAACGAGCCCACAGGGCCCATAGCCTGCACAAATGCAGAAAATGAATTAATGAGGGAGTAGAGACAGTCACAACACAGCAAAAATGTCAGTCAGAATTTCATTAACAGTCTTAACAAAGCAACTATTCATCATCACACTATTGAAAATTCACAAATCTCCAACATTTAAAAACATTTCCACGAGTACGCAGAGTACCACGCATTTCTAACAGTCGAGAAGAAAAAGGTGGAAGGGGGTGGAGCGTACCCAAAGGTGCCGGGCCAAATGTGGTCTAGACACCCTTATAAACAATATAACATCTCTCACTCCTTCCTATACATCCTTAAAGCAATTCTATACCCCATATAATCACTTTCCTATGCGTGTGCGGTGTGGCACACATTTTTTTATTTTTTTAACAGCCGAGAAAAAAAAGGGGGAAGGGGGTGGAGCGTACCCAAAGGTGCCGGGCCAAATGGGGTCTGCGAACCCCTATAAACAAACAAATATCTCTCACTCCTTCCCATACATCCTATTATCCATTCTATACCCCATATAATCACTTTCCTATGCGTGTGCGGTGTGGCACACATTTTTTTCTTTTTTTAACAGCCGAGAAAAAAAAGGGGGAAGGGGGTGGAGCGTACCCAAAGGTGCCGGGCCAAATGGGGTCTGCGAACCCCTATAAACAAACAAATATCTCTCACTCCTTCCCATAC
>JAAELO010000057.1 GCA_024226555.1 Desulfobacterales bacterium
TCAAGATATTTGTGATGATATGTGCTCGAAGTTTATGGGGTTTGGTAAACCATTTGGGGAATAAGAAGACTACTATGGGTCTGGAACAGCCAATCATATTCTTCTTTCATGTCATCCATTCATGGAACGCATGCTAACTAAGGAAATAACGATGATCCAGAGATGTTCGGCACGCGATATTCTGCACGAACTTGTCGCCAACCAAAACGGTGCGATAGAGACAGCCATCTATCCCAAATGTACCTTCCATGAATGGATGACATGAAAGAAGAATATGATTGGCTGTTCCAGACCCATAGTAGTCTTCTTATTCCCCAAATGGTTTACCAAACCCCATAAACTTCGAGCACATATCATCACAAATATCTTGAAAATAACATGATAATTTAAATAAACTAGGTTTTAAACCTAGTTTAAAACCGGGTTCTAAACTTAGTTTTAAACCTAGTTTTAAACCTAGTTTTAAACTGGGTTTACGATTTTTCATCTTCTTAAACCTAGTTTTAAACCTAGTTTTAACCCGGCTTTAAACCTAGTTTTCCCAAAAAAACCTAGTTTTAACCCGGCTTTAAACCTAGTTTTAAACCTAGTTTATTTGATTCTTAGGGATGTTAACTCTCCA
>JAAELO010000058.1 GCA_024226555.1 Desulfobacterales bacterium
AGTGCAGGATTCTCTTCCATCTCCTGAGAAACCATATCTACAAGCTCTAACCTGTTTAGCTGTAGTAGTTTAATTGCCTGCTGCAACTGTGGTGTCATTACAAGTTGCTGTGAAAGTTTAAGTTGTTGTTGTATTTCTAATGCCATTATAGTTTAAACTCATCACCGAGATAAATTTCCCGGGCTATTTTGCTTGATGCTATTTTTTCAGGCTCACCTGATTCAATAACATTTCCATTATTTAATATATATGCTGTATCACATACACCCAAAGTTTCCCTAACATTATGATCTGAAATTAAAATACCAATGCCCCTTTCTTTTAGCAGCATTATTATATTTTGAATATCTTTGACCGCAATAGGATCAACTCCTGCAAATGGTTCATCAAGTAATACAAAAGTAGGATCAGTTGCAAGAACCCTTGTTATTTCAAGGCGTCTTCTTTCTCCGCCAGATAAAACACTTGCTTTTTGTTTTGACAATCTTTTAATTCTTAAATCATCAAGTAGTTTATCCGCTTTTTTATTTCTTTCAGCTTTATTTAAAGGAAGTTGCTCTAATATCGCCATAACATTTTGCATAACTGTAAGTTTTTTAAAAATTGATGATTCCTGAGGAAGATACCCAATCCCTTTCCTTGCTCTTTTATACATTGGAAGAGCTGTTAAATCCTCATCATCTAAAAAAATTGATCCCTCATCAGGTTTAATCAACCCAACTGCCATATAAAATGTTGTTGTTTTACCAGCACCATTTGGACCCAAAAGTCCAACAACCTTACCACTCTCAACTTTTAAATTTACAGAGTCTGAAACTCTTCTTTCTCCATAAATTTTAACCAGATTATTTAATGATAGTATTGCCATATTATTATTTCAATATCAAAATTTAAATCCTGCTTTTTCATCAGGATTTATTATGGTATTTGCTCCTTCAACAGAAATTTTACCAGTTACTACATTATATTCTATTCTACTTCCTGAAATTCGGTTCTTACCTGTTTCAAGTAATGTGTTTTTACCAGAAAGAACCAGAATTCCAGTTAAATCTGTATAAACAGCAGATTCTGTAACAATTTTCTTATTTTCAGATATTATTATAACACTGCCTTTGGCAATTATTTTTTTAACTTTATCATTTTTGAATTTACGAACTCTATTTTTTAATTTTTTCTGTTCACTACTTGAATAATAGAAAACTTTAACTCTATCTGCTGAGAGTGTTGAAACTCCATATACGCCCTTAAAATTTCCAACAAACTCAATATATTGACCTTTTGTGCCAACTATAACAGAATCAGAACTAGTTGATATAGTTCTATTTTCCTTTACTGTAAGTTTTGTCTGAGCCAATACAGTTTGATTTAAAAACATTGATATAAAAATTGTAATAAAACATATTAATTTATAGATTTTCACTAAAATATCCTTTTACCTTGCCTTTAAACTCAATCCTGTTTTCTGATAGGTTTACAACCATATTCTTAGCAATAAGCCTTGAGATGTCACTTTTGATTATAACTTTACCTGTACTGAACAAAATATTCTTACTTCTTACATATTTTAACTCTTCTGTTTCAAATGTATAAACAGCATTTTTTATCAAAACACCGCCGAAAATTTTTATATCTTTTGTACCCATATTGATCTTGGCTTCTGATGCTATTATAACAACTTTTTCTCCATCTTTGTAAAAATAAGAAAGTTCAGTTTTTATCAGTTTGACAGTCTGTTTTTTAGGAAATATTAAAGCCTTTTCAGCTTTTAAAATTCCAATTATTTTTCCTTTATTTCTTGCTGTTTGCTTAAAGTTTTTAATAGTAACAGTTGCACCTGATTCTATAATGGATATATCGGTTACATCTTTTTTTTCGTTTTTATCATCTTTATTAAAAAGATAGAAAATAACACCAGCAATAGAGATTATAACGATTAAAATCTTAATTACTCTGGATTTCATTTACTGTATCTTTCTATAATACCATTTAATAGATTTTTAGATGATAATATTCTTTCACAAATTTCTCTTACTGCACCTTTTCCACCGTTAGCTTTTGTTGTAATATCAGCAATCTTTTTTAATTCATTATGAGCATCTGCAACAGCAACAGATAAACCAACACGTTTCATTGCTGGAATATCAGGAAAATCATCCCCTATGAAACAAGCATTTTCTGCATTCAGATCAAATTTAACAAGTATATCTTTTAATGCCTCTTCTTTGTCAGAGATACCATCAAAGATATGTTCTATTTTTAAATTTCTGCATCTGTGTAACAAAGCTTCAGAACTTCTTCCTGTGATTATTCCTACATCAATACCTGAGTCTTTTAGCATCCTGATGCCCAAACCATCTTTTACACTAAAAGTTTTTATCTCATTACCATTATTATCATAATTTATACTTCCATCTGTTAAAACACCATCAACATCTAATAATAGTAATTGTATATCCTGAAGTTTTTTTTCAATATCCATACTAATTAAGAGACCTTCCTGATTTTAATTAAACTTGTTAAAATATCCTCAAGATTTTCAAGTTTTAATGAATTAGGACCATCACAAAGAGCTTTGTCAGGATCCTTATGAACTTCAAGAAAAATAGCGTCAACACCTACTGCAATAGCAGCTTTTGCTAAAACAGGGGCAAATTCTCTATTGCCACCAGACTTTCCACCTTGTCCTCCTGGGATCTGAACACTATGTGTTGCATCAAAAACAACAGGATAACCTAACTCCTGCATTATTTTGATGCCTCTAAAATCAACTACAAGATTGTTGTACCCGAAACAACTACCTCTTTCTGTTAATAAAATATTATCATTTCCATAAGATTTTATTTTTTCTACAACATTTTTCATATCAAGAGGAGATAAAAACTGACCTTTTTTTACATTAACTATTTTGCCAGTTTCCGATGCAGCTTTTAGCAAACTTGTCTGACGACATAAAAATGCAGGTATCTGTATAATATCGAGAACATCAGCTGCTTTATCAACCTCATCAACAGTATGAATATCTGAAATTACCGGAATATTTAATTCATATTTGATTTTCTTTAAAATACTTAAACCTTCATCAACGCCAGGTCCTGTATAACTGGTTACAGATGTTCTATTATCTTTTAAGTAAGAAGCTTTAAAAATATAATTAAATTTAAGTTTGTTTGAAAGTTTTTTTAAAAACTCTGCTATTTCAAAAGCTGATTCATAATTTTCAAGTACGCAGGGACCTGATATAATGGTCAGTGGGTTATTTTGTCCTATTTCAAAACCACACATTTTTATAGTTTTGTACATTATATTTCCTTTCTAAACATGAACTTTTAAATAAAATTCTTTTTAGCATCTTTAGCATTCTTTTAAAAGAATATGTAACTAACATTATCGGTAAATTGCTCTTTATTTTTATTATCAAAACACTCCTTGATTGATTTTCTATAAACTGATATTAATTTGGATTAATTTTATTCCGATTTAATGGGGGTTTAAAGCTTTGAGATCAAAACAAAAATCATGGAAAAAGTTTTTAATAATTATTGCTATAATATTGATGGTTCCAACAATCTGGTTATTAATACAGCGTATGGAAGGGGAACCTCCAAAGGTTAATGTTGAACTATCATCTGAATATTTAGGAAAAAAAGGAATTATAGAATTACAAATTTCAGATTTCAAATCCGGAGTCAAGAAAGTATGGGTATCAATTTTCAAAGACGGAAAAGAATCTGTTATTTTTAATGAATCCTACAGTAAAGATAATTTCTTTAAAGCTGGTAAAATAAAGACAAAATCAATTACTGTTGCTTTATCTCCTGAAAAAATTGGTATTAATGATGGAGCTGCAATTATCAGAATCGCTGTGTGGGACCATTCATGGAGACTTAATAAAACTTACCTTGAAAGAAAAGTTATTGTAGATACAACTCCACCAGAGGTAGATGTTTTAAGCAGATTTCATAGAATTTATAGGGGTGGAACAGGATTTGTTATTTATCAAATACCTGAAGAAGGAACACAAAATGGTGTTGTCGTTGGAGAAAATTTCTTTCCTGGATATTCCGGAAATTTTAAAAACAAAAATATATACATGTCTTTTTTTGCGATATCACACAAACAGAAAACAAAATCAAAAATTTATTTAAAGGTTACAGATAGAGCAGGAAATATAAGGTTGAAAGGATTTGCGCATAAAATTATTCCTCGAAACAACAGGAGAGACAAAATAAGACTCTCTGATAATTTTTTAAAATGGAAACTTCCTCAGTTTGATACTGATAAAAAAGCACCTCTTTTAAAACAGTTTTTATATGTTAATAGAGAAATCAGAAAACATAATGGTATTGAAATCACTTCGCAAGGTAATAAAAGTATCAATAAATTATTGTGGAAAAACAGATTTTTAAGATTACCTGGTGCATCAAACAGAGCAAAATATGGCGATTACAGAAGTTATTATTACAAAGGTAGAATTGTAGATTACCAATATCACCTTGGTATTGACCTTGCATCAAACAAAAATGCTCCGGTACCAGCAGCTAATAGTGGTATTATCGTACTTGAAAAAAAAATAGGAATCTACGGGAAGACAGTTGTTATAGATCATGGTTTCGGCCTTTTCTCAACCTATTCCCACCTTTCTATGGTCTTTGTAAAAAAAGGCGACTCTGTTAAAAGGGGAGAAATTATTGGAAGAACCGGTATTACAGGTATGACTGGTGGTGACCATCTGCATTATGGTATGTATGTTAACAATGTTTTTGTTAATCCTATTGAATGGTGGGATACAAAATGGATTGAAAACAATATATTATCTAAAATAGAACAGGTCGAATCTAATTAATCATTTAATAAAAAATTAGAAATTAGGCGTTAAAAATGACAAAAAAATTTAAAGTTAATAAAAGTTTCAAAGAAATTAATGAAAAGATTAAATCCGGTAAAGTTGTTGTAGTTACAGCTGAGGAAATAATAGATATTGTTGAAAAGGAAGGGCCTGTTAAAGCAGCTGAAAAGGTTGATGTTGTGACAACAGGTACTTTTGCTCCAATGTGTTCATCGGGAGCTTTTTTAAGCCTTGGCCACTCTCAACCAGGAACAAAAATTTCTGAAACTCTTCTAAATAATGTTCCGGCATACTCTGGAATTGCAGCTGTTGATTGTTATATTGGAGCAACTGAACCGTGCCTTGATGATCCTCTTAATAAAGTACATCCGGGTGAATTTAATTATGGTGGTGGACATGTACTTCAGGATCTTGTTGCTGGAAAAGAAGTTTATCTTGATGCTAAAGCATATGGTACAACATGTTATCCGAGTAAAGAGTATGAAAAAAAATTCACCTTAGATACAATACCTAACGCTACTCTTTGCAACCCAAGAAATGGATACCAAAATTATAATTGTGCAGTGAATCTTACCCAAAAAACTATATATACTTACATGGGTACTTTGAAACCTAAAGGTGCAAATGCTAATTATTGCTCATCTGGTGAATTAAGTCCTCTCTTTAATGACCCATTATACAAAACTATAGGTATGGGAACCAGAATATTTTTAGGCGGCGGTGTTGGATACATTACTTTTGACGGTACCCAGCATAAACCAGATGTTGAGAGAACAAAGAAAGGAATTCCATGCTCTCCTGCCGGTACTTTATTTGTTATGGGTGATTTAAAACAAATGAATGAAGAGTTTCTTATGGGTGTTAGTTTAAGGGGTTATGGTTGTTCTCTTTCTGTTGGATTAGGTATTCCAATACCTATTTTAAATGAGGAGATGGCAGAATTTACATCTATTTCGGATAAAGATATTTATACAAATGTCGTAGATTATGGAAACGATTACCCTAAGGGTATATCAAATCCTCTTAGAAGAGTTAGTTATGCAGAACTTAAGAGTGGTAGTTTTGAACTAAATGGAAAAAATGTACAAACAGCTCCTCTTTCAAGTATGGTAAAAGCACGTAAAATTGCTGAATCTCTAAAAGAATGGATATCTGATGGAAAATTCTTTTTAGGAGAACCTCAGTTTAATTTAACCGGGCCTATGAATATGAATAATAAATAAAAAAATTATGAGGAACTGATGAGTTTTAATAAAAAGCATATTCTTGACATTGGTTCATTAAGTCATGAAGAGATAACACATATTTTAGATACTGCAGATTCAATGAAAGAGATATCTGAAAGACCTGTTAAAAAAGTTCCTACTTTAAGAGGAAAAACAATAATATTGTTTTTCCATGAACCAAGTACAAGAACAAAAGTTTCATTTGATATTGCAGCTAAAAGACTGAGTGCTGATAGTATTTCCATATCATCTTCAGGAAGTAGTATGGTTAAAGGTGAAACGTTGATAGATACTGCAAAAAATCTTCAGGCTATGAGACCAGATATTGTTGTAATGAGGCATTCATCATCAGGTGCGTCAAATATTCTCTCAAAAGTACTTGATACTTCTGTCATTAATGCTGGAGACGGTATGCATGCTCATCCATCTCAATCTTTACTTGATATGATGAGCATTAGAGAGGTTAAAGGCGATCTTAAAGGTTTAAAAGTTGCTATTATTGGAGATATTGCTCATAGTCGTGTAGCCAGATCCAATATGGAAGGCTTAAAAACAATGGGGGCAGAAGTTATTATC
This sequence comes from Desulfobacterales bacterium, assembly GCA_024226555.1. Classification (GTDB taxonomy): domain Bacteria; phylum Desulfobacterota; class Desulfobacteria; order Desulfobacterales; family JAAELO01; genus JAAELO01. Next base: position 6,649 of record JAAELO010000058.1, read on the forward strand.
TCCGGCCCTCCTACAATGATTCCAATTGGTATTGAATCATATGGAGTTAAAGTCACATACGATGTTAATGAGGCTGTTGCTGGTGCAGATGTTATTATAATGCTAAGAATCCAGAAAGAGAGGCAGGAAAACTTTCTTTTTTCAACAGAGAGAGAATATTCCAAAACATTTGGTTTGAATGAAGATAGGCTTAAACTCGCTGATCCAAATGTTCTTATAATGCATCCTGGTCCTATGAATAGAGGCGTTGAAATTAGTAATGAGGTTGCAGATGGCCCATACTCAGTTATTTTAGAACAGGTAACAAATGGTGTTGCTCTGAGAATGGCTCTTTTTTACCTTTTAGCCGGAGTTTCTTAAATGAATAAAATAATTCGTGGTGGCAGAGTTCTTGACCCCGGTAATATAGATTCAATACAGGATATTTATATAAAAAACGGGCTTATTTCTGAAGCTTTTCCTGATTCAGAAGCAAATGAGATAATAGATGCAAAAAATCTTATTATTACACCTGGTTTAATTGACATGCATGTCCATTTAAGAGAGCCGGGACATGAGTATAAAGAAACAATTGAAACAGGATGCCATTCTGCAGCAGCTGGTGGTTTCACAGCAGTTTGTTCAATGCCTAACACAAACCCTGTTAATGACAATCCTCAAACTACCAGATTTATTATAAAAAAAGCATCTGAAGCAGGTTTTTCAAGAGTTTATCCTGTTGGTGCTATAAGTAACAATTTAAATGGCCAAAAAATGTGTGAATATGGTGATCTTAAACAAGCTGGAGCTATTGCTATTTCAGATGATGGAATGCCGGTTGAAAACGGAATGCTCATGAGGAGAGCTTTTGAATATGCGAAAGCCTTTGATTTGTTGGTTATATCACACTGTGAAGATCTCAATCTTGCTGCAAATGGCTCTATGAATGAAGGAGAAACCTCAACAAAACTTGGTCTTGTTGGAATACCAAATATTTCAGAAAGTTTAGTTGTTTCAAGGGATATTGGACTTTGTGAACTCGCTGATGGAAAACTTCATATAGCTCATGTAAGTACAGAAGAATCTGTAAATGTTATTAGAGATGCAAAAAAAAGAGGTATAAAAGTAACCTGTGAGACAGCTCCACATTACTTTACCTTAACTGACAAGTCAGTTGGTGATTATGACACACATGCCAAAATGAATCCTCCCCTTAGATCTGAAAATGACAGATTAGCAATAATTACAGGGTTAAAAGATGGTACTATTGATATAATTGCAACTGATCACGCTCCTCACTCGGCTTTAGAAAAGGATGTGGAATTTGATAAAGCTGCGAACGGAATAATTGGTTTAGAAACTTCCCTTTCATTAGGTCTTAAGTTAGTTATTGACAAGCAAATTAATTTAGATGATCTAATAGTAAAAATGTCAAAGTCTCCTGCATCAATTTTAGGTATTGATAATTCGATTAAAATTGGTAATAATGCTGACTTGACATTAATTGATCTTTCAAGAGAGTTTTTAGTTGATTCAAATGAATTTAAATCTAAAAGTAAAAATTCTCCTTTTGTTGGATGGAAATTAAAAGGTCAGGCGGTAAAAACTATTGTTTCAGGAAATGTGGTTTTTGATAGACATTAATCTTTAAGGATTGCTATGACACACAATTATGATAAAGGTTTTACTTTAATAGAACTGCTTGTTGTAATATGTATTATTGGTCTGATTCTAACAGTTGCAACTCCAATGTATAGCGAATACAAAAAAAGGGGTTACATATCTACCATGAAAAGTGACCTTAATATTATTCGGACTGCACAGGAACTTTATTATTCTGAAAATGATAATTACCTTGCAGTTGGTGACTTGAAAGAGGAATTAACCTCTTACGGATTTAAAAATTTTTCTAATGGAAATTCTGCAGGGATTGAAGTTTTAGAAAATGAATATACAGTTACAGTTTCTTCATCCAAAACTTCTTCTAAAGTGTTATACAGTAGTAAGACTGGTTTAACTGAATTGAAATGATAACTATCAAGAGGAGATCCTATGAAAAAAATACTCTTAACCATAATTGTAATAATATTACTAACTTCTTCAGGTTGTATTAATACTATTAAGAAAAAAAGTGGTGATAAGATCGACCCTGATAGTCCAAAACCGTCATATTTCAATTTTCCTGATGTCTTAATACCGCTTGAACTTACAAAAGACAGAGAAGGGTCTGTTATCTATATGAACTCTAACACTAAAGCCGGAGTGCTAAACCTTACAGGAAAAGCAACTTTTGGTTATCTCATAGATTTTTTTAAAGAAAATATGGATAAAGATAACTGGCATTTAGTTAGTGAAAATGAAACATCAACAAGAATGATTTTAATGTTCAGGAAAAAATGCAGATGGAGCATTATTGATATAGATGGAGATTCTTCAACCGCAAGGGTTTCTATCTGGGTTACACCTTCATCAACATCTGCTAAACCTATTGGGCTTTTGAAATAGTTTTAAAAGGATTTATATATGAGAAATTTAAGTGGAAAAAATATAGTTCTTGGTATCTCAGGAGGTATTGCAGCATACAAAAGTGTTGAATTAATGAGATTGCTTCAAAAACAAGGAGCCGATGTTAAGGTAATTCTTACTGATTCAGCTCTGGAGTTTGTAACACCTCTTACTTTTCAGATATTATCAGGTAATCCTGTTTATACAAAAATGTTTGGTGATGAGTATGAAACGTCTGTCAGACACATTGATTGGGCCGAAAAAGCAGATTGTGTAATTATTGCACCAGCTACTGCAAACACAATAGGTAAGCTTGCAAATGGCATCGCTGATGATGTTCTAAGTACATTTATGCTTGCTATTGATTGCCCTGTTGTTCTTTGTCCTGCAATGAACTCTAAAATGTATGAAAACAGAGTTGTACAAAAGAATCTTGATTTTTTAGAAAATGAAGGATTTATGATTATTGAACCATCAAGTGGTGAATTGGCTTGTGGCACAAAGGGAAAAGGAAGATTTCCTGAACATGATTTCATAGTTCATAATTTGATTAAAAGAATGTTTCCAAAAGATCTTGAAGGTAAAAAGATTCTTATTACAGCAGGTCCTACCAGAGAATCATTCGATCCTGTCAGGTATATTTCGAATCATTCATCAGGAAAAATGGGTTATTCTCTGGCTAAAATGGCAGAATTAAGAGGAGCTGAAGTTACTCTTGTTTCCGGCCCAACAAATCTTAATACACCATATGGTGTTAATCTATTACCTGTTACTACAGCTGAAGAGATGGCAGATCAGGTTTTTTCACATATGGATGATAAGGATATTATAATTAAGGTAGCAGCCGTAGCTGATTACAGTCCTATCACTATTGAAGATAAAAAGATAAAAAAATCAGATGATGACCTTACTATAACTCTTAAGAAAAATTTAGATATTTTAAAAGAGATAGGTAAAAAGAAAAAAGATCAGATATTAGTTGGATTTGCTGCTGAAACAAATGAAATGGAAGAGTATGCATCACGAAAACTTTTAGAAAAGAATCTTGATATGATAGTTGGAAACATTGTCGGTATCCCTGACTCTGGTTTTGGTGCAGACACAAATAAAGTTACAATGTTTTTTAAATCCGGTGATAATGTAGAGTTACCTTCCATGGAAAAAGATAAGGTCGCAAACTCAATTTTAGATAAAATCTATAAAAGATTTTTAAGATAATCAGAAAAATGGAAAATGAAACTTCAATAAATGAAATATGTGATGATGTTTTAAACTATCTGGGTTATATTTCATCATCAGGATGTAAGGGATTTGATAGCAGTTCTGATATACTTAATATTGTAAATAATTTAGATCAAATAAAAGTAAAACTTAAGCAAAATGTAGTTGATAGTAAAGTTGATGTAAAAAATAAGGGATCAAAATGTAATGATTGCATTTTATCAGGTGATTTCATTAATGGTCTTGGTAATTCAAATTCAAAAATAGTGTTTATTTGTGAGAGTCCGGATATAGAAAAAAACCTGATGGATGAGAATAATGATACTGGTAAACTTTTTCTAAAAATGATGGAAGCAATTGGTATTACGAAAAATGATATTTATATAACCTATCTTTTGAGATGCACTGTTCCTGAGCACATTCTGCCATCTGAAAATGATTATACACTTTGCTCAAGTGAACTTGAAAATGAGATTTCATCTATTAAACCTTCAGTAATTTGTGCATTAGGCTCTAATGTTACACGAATCCTAATGAAGAAAGAAGGTTCTGTTTCAGATCTTAGGGGCCACTTTTTTGAATATGGAAGATCAGTACTATATCCTACCTTTAACCCCTCTTTTTTAATTAAACACTCAGAAAGAAAAAAGGATGCATGGAGTGATTTAAAAAAACTTCAGGAAAAACTTTCAGAAATTTAAAACCTAAAACCATTCAATCCATTGACTTTTCCAATTTTATGAGTATTTTATCAAGTGCATTTTTTAATTAAAAACGTTTAATGTTTATTTAAAAAAAACATTGAAATTTGATAATTTTCACATTGTAGTATAATTAAACTTTTAAAATGGTGAATAAGAGAGATGGATAACTTTCACGGAACTACTATACTTGCGGTTAGAATCGATAATAAAATAGTTGTGGCTGGAGATGGACAGGTAACACTTGGAAGCACAATAACTAAACATAAAGCAAGAAAAGTTAGAAGAATTTACAACGATAAAATCATTGTGGGATTTGCAGGGGCCACTGCCGACGCTCTTAACCTTTCTGAAAGACTTGAAGGGAAACTCGAAAGGTTCAATGGAAATCTTACAAGAGCTGCAGTTGAATTAGCAAGGGACTGGCGAACAGATAAGTATCTTAGAAGACTCGAAGCTATGATGATTGCTGTTGATAATGAAAAAATATTCTTAATATCCGGTACTGGAGATGTTATTGAACCGGACGAAGGAGTTATTAGCATAGGTTCAGGTAGTGCATCTGCCCATGCCGCAGCTTATGCATTAGTAAAAAATACAGAACTTTCAGCAAGGGATATTGTGGAAAAATCCATGGCAATTGCTGCATCTCTTTGTATATATACAAATGATTCAATAACTATTGAAGAAATATAATTTAGGAATAAAATAGAATGAGTGACTTAAAACCGTCTGAAACAGTTCAGGAACTTGATAAATACATTATTGGTCAGGGAAAAGCAAAAAAATCTGTTGCCATAGCTTTAAGAAACAGATGGAGAAGAAAGCAGGTTCCTGATGATTTAAGGGATGAGATAGCACCTAAAAATATCATCATGATTGGACCAACCGGAGTTGGTAAAACTGAAATTGCCAGAAGATTAGCTTTACTAACTGATTCTCCTTTTTTTAAAGTTGAAGCTTCAAAATTCACAGAGGTTGGTTACGTTGGTCGTGATGTCGAATCGATGATACGAGATTTATTGGAAATCACTGTTAACAAATTGAAATCTACTGAGTATGAAAACGTTCAGGAAAAAGCTGAGAAAATTGCTGAAGAGAAAGTTCTTGATCTACTTCTTCCAAAAGCACCATCAGATGATAATGATAACGAATCTCAGCTTAGTATAGCTACTCCTGATAGTACAAGAGAGAAACTAAGAACAATGCTAAAATCAGGAAAACTTGATAACAGATACGTAGATCTTGATATAAATGAACAACCACCAATGGTTGAGATATTTTCTAATATTGGCATGGATGATTTAGGCATCAATGTTAAGGATATGCTTGGTGGGATGATGCCTAAAAATACTAAACGAAGGAAAGTTAAAGTTCCTGAAGCTTTAGAGATAACAGCAAGCGAGGAAGCTCAAAATCTTGTTGATATGGACAAAGTCGTAAATAACGCAATTGAGCTTGTTGAGCAATCCGGTATTATTTTTCTTGATGAAATTGACAAAGTAACAGGAAATAATGGTTCAAACAGCCCTGAAGTATCACGTGAAGGTGTTCAAAGAGACCTGCTACCAATTGTCGAAGGAAGTAGTGTTCCTACAAAGTATGGAACCGTTAACACTGACCATATTCTTTTTATTGCATCCGGTGCTTTTCATATGTGTAAACCATCTGATCTGATTCCTGAGCTTCAGGGCAGGTTTCCAATTAGAGTTGAACTTGATTCTCTTGGTAAAGATGAATTTGTCCGTATTTTAACAGAGCCTCAAAATGCCCTTCTTCTTCAGTATATTGCTCTTCTCAGAACTGAAGATGTTAGTGTTGTTTTTGAAGATGAGGCTGTTGAAGAGATTGCAAGAATTTCCGAAGATGTTAATACAAAAACAGATAATATAGGAGCAAGAAGACTCCATACTGTAATGGAGTGTTTACTTGAAGACACTCTTTTTGATGCTCCGGATCTTGAAGAAAAAAACATTACAATAGATAAAAAGTTTGTTATTGATAAGCTCAAAGGTATTGTTGAAGACGAAGACCTTAGCAGATATATACTCTAATCGAGGATAGTTATGGAAACCAATGTTGCAGAAATTCTAATTGAAGCTTTACCATACATCAGGAAGTTTGCAGGTAAAACCATTGTAATTAAATATGGTGGTCATGCAATGGTTGATGAAGAGCTTAAAAGAAGCTTTGCAAGAGACATTACACTTTTGAAATTTATTGGATTAAACCCTGTGGTTGTCCATGGTGGTGGGCCTCAGATCAATAAAGTACTTGACAGCATGGGGATTTCATCAAAATTTGTTCGTGGTATGAGAATGACCGATGAACCCACAATGGATGTTGTCGAGATGGTTTTAGGTGGGAAAGTTAATAAATCCATTGTTGCCCAGATCAACTCAGAAGGTGGAAAAGCTGTAGGGTTAACTGGTAAAGATGGAGACCTTATAAAAGCTGATAAGCTAAAACTTGTTTATCAGGAGGAAAATAAACCTCCTGAGATTATTGATACAGGTCTTGTTGGCAATGTTACAGAAATTAACCCGGAAATTATAGATACTCTAACTAATCAGGGCTTTGTTCCAATAATAGCTCCGGTTGGTGTTGGCAAAAACGGAGAAACATTCAATATTAATGCTGACCTTGTGGCAAGCAAAATTGCTATATCTCTAAACGCTGAAAGACTTATTCTTCTTACCGATGTGGAAGGAATAATGAAATCAGATGGTTCACTTGTTTCATCTTTTAAAACCTGTGATGTAGATTCTTTTATAGATGATGGAACAATATCAGGTGGAATGATACCAAAAGTCGAGTGTGCAAAAGAAGCTGTGGAAAATGGTGTTGATAAAGTACATATATTGGATGGTAGAAAAAAACATGTTTTTATTCTTGAGCTTTTTACAGATGAAGGAATAGGAACTCAGGTGACAGGTGATTAAATGAATAAAGATATACGTTCGCTTTTAGATCTGACTAAGGAAAATATAGATTTCCTTCTTAATAGAGCTATTGAACTAAAAAAGAGACACAAAAAAGGTATTAGCGATAACTCTTTAGCTGGAAAATCAGTTGGGTTAATTTTTGACAAAGCTTCTACAAGAACTAGAATATCATTTGAAACAGCTACTATTCAACTTGGTGCTACACCAATTTTTATGAATGCTAAAGATATGCAGCTATCACGAAGTGAACCAATTAAAGATACTGCAAGAGTGTTATCAAGATATATAGACGCTCTTGTACTAAGAACATATGAACAGGATTTAATAGATGAATTCTCTGAATATTCTTCTATTCCTGTGATAAATGCTTTAAGTGATATGTACCATCCTTGCCAGATTCTCAGTGATATTATGACTGTTGTTGAAGCAAAAGGAGACTATAATCAGAAAATAGTCTGGATTGGCGATGGAAACAATGTTGCACATTCATGGATTAATGCTGCTTCTATTTTAGGTTTTGAGTTAGTATTAGCTTGTCCAAAGGGTTACTACCCTGATGACAAAATTCTTAAAGATGCTCAAAAGAAAAACAATAAAATTGTTGTTGTTGAAGATCCATTTGAAGCAATAAAAGATGCAGATGTCGTAAATACGGATGTTTGGGCAAGCATGGGGCAGGAATCCGAACAGAAAAAACGCGAAAAAGCATTTGCTGGTTATGAAGTAAATTCAAAACTTCTTGAGAAAGCCAAGATTGATAAAGTAGTTATGCATTGCCTTCCAGCTCACAGAGGTGAAGAGATTAGTGAAGAAGTTTTAGAGGGAGAGTTTTCTGTTGTCTGGGATCAGGCAGAGAATAAAAGACATATGCATAAATCAATTTTAGAAACTTTGATTAATAACAATAAATAGAATCGATATAGGGAGACCGTCGTGTCTGATATAAAAAAAGTTGTACTGGCTTATTCAGGTGGACTTGATACATCTGTAATTTTGAAATGGTTAATTGAAACATATGATTGTGAAGTTGTAACTTTTTCTGCAGATATCGGCCAGGAAGAGGAATTAGACGGACTTGAGGAGAAAGCACTTAAAACAGGTGCTGTTAAAGCATATGTTGACGACCTTACGGAAGAGTTTGTTAAGGATTTTGTTTTTCCAATGTTCCGTGCAAATGCAATCTATGAAGGTGAATATCTTCTTGGAACTTCAATAGCAAGACCATTAATCTCCAAACGCCAAATGGAGATAGCAAAAATTGAAGGAGCTGATGCAGTTAGTCATGGTGCAACTGGAAAAGGAAACGATCAGGTCAGATTTGAGCTTTCATACTATGCTATTGACCCGGCAATAAAAATTGTTGCCCCATGGAGAGAGTGGGACCTTAATTCAAGAACGGTTCTTATGGATTTTGCAACAAAACATGGTATTGAAGTTCCTCAAACACCTAAAAAACCATATAGTACAGATAGAAATATTCTGCATATCAGTTATGAAGGTGGTGTTCTTGAAGATCCTTGGGCTCACGCAACTGATGATATGTATACAATGTCAGTTTCCCCTGAAAGTGCTCCTGATACTCCGGAAGTTATTGAAATAGAGTTTAAAAAAGGAGATCCGGTTGCAATTAATGGAACAAAGATGTCCCCGGGTGTTCTTTTCAAAGAGTTAAACAGATTAGCTGGTAGAAATGGTATTGGAAGAATTGACCTTGTTGAGAACAGATTTGTCGGCATGAAATCAAGGGGTGTTTATGAAACTCCTGGTGGAACTTTGCTTCGTCATGCTCATATGGGTATGGAATCTATTACATTAGACAGGGAAGTAGCCCATTTACGGGACTCATTAATTCCTAAATATGCTGAAATAATTTATAATGGTTTCTGGTTCTCCCCTGAAATGGAGATGTTACAGGGTATGGTTGATATGACCCAGCAGAATGTAAATGGTACAGTTGCCATGAAACTATATAAAGGTAACTGCTATGTTTTAGGAAGAAAATCTGACCAATCGATATACAATGAAGATTTTGCCACATTTGAAGATGATGATGTGTACAGTCAGAAAGATGCAGAGGGTTTTATTAAGTTAAATGCCCTTCGTTTGAGAATCAGAAAGATGATGAATAAATAATTACAGAAATAATATTTTAGGAAAAAGATATGTCTTATAAACCCTGGGATGGAAGATTTGCAGAAAAAACAGATGCTCTTGTAGAGGCTTTTACATCTTCAATAGATGTGGACAAACATCTTTATAAATATGATATTGAAGGCAGTATTGCACACTCAAAGATGATGGCGAAACAAAATATCATCTCAAATGAAGATGCAAAATCAATTGAAGAGGGCCTTTTAAAAATAAAAGAAGAGATTGAAACTGGTTCTTTTGAATACAGCGACTCACTTGAAGATATCCATATGCATATCGAATCAAGACTTGTTGACCATGCTGGAGATTCTGCGAAAAAACTTCATACTGGTAGAAGCAGGAACGATCAGGTGGCCCTTGATGTAAGACTGTACTTGAGAAATGAAACAAATATAATAATTGATCAATTAAAATCATTTCTTGATGTTATTGTTAATTTTTCAAAAAAACATATCGATATTCCGGTTGCCGGGTATACCCATCTTCAAAGAGCTCAGCCGGTTCTTTTATCCCACCATATGATGGCTTATTTTGAGATGTTTAAGCGTGATATGGAAAGGTTTAAAGACTCATTAAAAAGAGTAAATGTTATGCCCCTTGGTTCAGCTGCTTTAGCTGGAACAACTTATAATATAGACAGGGAACTAACTGCGGAATTACTAAATTTTCCTGAAGTATCAAAAAACAGTATGGATTCTGTTTCAGACCGTGATTTCATTATGGAGTTTAACTCAATTGCTTCAATATGTATGGTTCATTTCTCAAGAATATCAGAGGAACTGATCATATGGTCATCATCTGAGTTCAATTTCATAGAAATTTCCGATGCATTTACTACCGGAAGCAGTATTATGCCACAAAAGAAAAATCCTGATGTTGCTGAAATTGTCCGTGGTAAAACAGGCAGGGTTTTTGGTAACCTGATGACGATACTGACTCTTATGAAATCTTTGCCACTTGCTTACAATAGAGATATGCAGGAGGATAAGACGCCTCTTTTTGATACTGTGGATACTCTTAAAGCATGCATAGCAGTTTATAAAGGTATGCTACCTAACATAAAAGTAAATAAAGAGAATATGTATAATTCAACAACTGTTGGCTTCATAAATGCCACAGATATGGCTGATTATCTTGTAACTAAAGGTATGCCATTTCGTGAAGCACATAGTGTTGTTGGAAAAACTGTTAGCTTTGCTCTTTCTAAAAATAAAGAGATACATGAGTTAACTGTAAAAGAACTTAAAGAATTTACTGAACTGGCAGATGAGAAACTTTTCAAATTTCTTACTACTGAATCCATGATTGAAAGACGAATCTCATCTGGTGGAACTGCAACATCAAATGTTAAAACTGCAATTGATGAAGCTGAATCCTACTTAAAGGCAAATTCTTAAGATGAATAGAAAATATATTAAATATTTCTATCTTTTGACTTTGTTTTTTCTGTTTGATTGTGGTGTTAAATCAGATCCTTTACCACCTGAGGAATTCCCTCCTCCTTCTATTGTAAGTATTAAATATTCAATAGAAGGGGATAAGGTAAAACTTGAATGGGATTCTCCTACCGAAGAAAAATTTAAAAGTAGCACACTTTCTCACTATAATTTATTTAAAGCATCTTATTCAAAAGAATCTTTTTGTGACAAATGTCCAATAAACTATAAAAAAATTGCTGAAGTTCAAAGTGATTTAAACTATTACTTTGAAACTCTTCATAAAGATAGATACTACTTTTATAAAATAACCGTTGTTGCTGAAAATGGCCTGGAAAGCGAAAGTTCTGAAACTATTAAATTTGATTATTAACTGGCGGATTTGATGACAGCTTATATATCTATTGGTTCGAACATTGGTAATAAAGAGGATAATTGCAAGCGAAGTATCAAAGCTTTAAAAGAACTTGATAAAGTAAAATCAGTAAAAAAATCATTTTTTTATAAAACTTCCCCTGTTGATTATGAAGACCAGGATTGGTTTATAAATTGTGCAGTTGAGGTTGAAACAGATTTTTCCCCAAATGAACTATTGAAAGCGATTCACTCAATAGAGCATAAAATGGGAAGAAAAAGAGACCTTAGGTATGGCCCAAGAATTATTGACCTTGATATAATATTTTTTGATGACCATATAATTGAATCTGAAGACCTGATTGTTCCACATCCAAGAATGCATGAACGTTTTTTTGTTCTGCAACCGTTAAAAGATCTAAATGGTAATTTTAATCATCCTGTTTTAAAGAAATCAATTGACCAGTTAATTGAAAATATTAGTTCTTCTGAACAGGAGATTGATAGGCTATGAGAATAATTCCATTACTTTTCTATTTAGCCATTTTTTATCTGATATATAAGTTTATAAGGTCATTGATTACTAATTCTCTTAAAAACGATGAAAACAAAAATCATGATAGAAGGTTCAGCAGGTCGGAAGCAAAATCAGATGATCTGATTCAGGACCCTTATTGCAAAGTTTTTTTTCCAAAAAACGATGGATATCCTTTAAAACTAGATGGAAAAACATTCCAATTTTGTAGCGAGAAGTGCCGAGACAGTTTTTATCTCGATAATAAAAACGATTAACTTATGGGAACTCATAAATATTGAGACCGTCATTCCTGAGAATATTTAGTTTGATTTGTAGACCAAATATGAGTCAGGAACCCATTATGATTAAAGAAAAAGAAATTTTAATTTAAAAAATTATTTTATTTTTCTTTTGTCGGGTGCATTCTATGCACATTTATTGCTATATAAAAATTCAATCATTAAAAAAGAAAATCAGGATTTCTCCTACTGCCTTTATATCTTTAGTCCTTGTGAAGGTGCGTTGATAAACCATTAACACACCCTACGAACTGTATCTTGGAGTTTTGGATGATTGTGCCAGCTTACACCTTACGAACATTCCATTAACGAATGAAAATGGCTTAGCAGTTACCATACCTGTTTATTAAACTTTTCAAAAGTTTACCTGCCGGGAGGCGGTTTTTCTAATTTTGTTTAACAAAAAAAGTTCTATTAATGTTTTTAGGGAACATAAAAAAAAGGTGGTTAGGATTTCTCCAGACCACCTTCAAATTTCTTAAACAATTCTGTTACTAATTAGTTCTTTTATTATATAAGTCTTCAATTTGTTCTTTATCGTAAGTATATGATGTATTGCAGTTATGGCATTTGATTTCCAGAGGAAACGGGCCATTTTCTGCTATATCCTTTAATTCATCAATCGGAAGCATCTCTACCATGCCGCCAATTTTCTTATCATCACATCTGCAAAAGAATTCTACTCTATAATCGCCTAACTGCTTAGGTTTCAAAGATTTAAACTCTTTACTGATTAAAATATCAGGGTCCTGATTTTCTTCATAAAATTTTCCAATAGAAGGAAAATTATTTATCTTATCTTCAAGTTTAATGATTGATTGCTCATCAGCTCCTGGCATTGCCTGTATAAAAAGACCTCCAGCTCCTTTTACGTTCCCATCTTTATCAAAACTAACGCTTAGATTAAAAGCTGTTGGAGTCTGCTCACTTTTATGAAAATAGTTAGCAATATCATTTGCAATATCACCATATTCAAGCATTATTTGCCCTGTATATGGTTGTTTTGCATCCTCAAGGTATTTTGTAACAGATATGAATCCTGCACCAAAAAATTTAGAAAGATTGAAACTTTCAAGGGGTTTATCAAGTTCAATTGCCTGATTTTTAAGAAAACCACGAACCTCTCCAAATGAGTTTGATTCGACTGTTAGCCCCTTTAAAGGTCCTGAGCATTCGATCTTTACAGCTACTCTATCATTACCTTTTAAATTTGCAGTGAGCAGAGATGCTGCAATATAAGCTTGCCCTGCAATCAGTGTTTCAAGAATTCCAAGATCAAAATTAGACCTCATCTCATTGACCATTCTGGTGCAATTTACAATTGCGCACCTTATGTGGCCATCATCCATTATGTAATTATAAAGCCTGTCATTTTTACTTGCTAACAGTTGCTGCTTTAAATCATTTCCGAATAACTTCTTTTTTTCCATTACTATTCCATCTCATTTTTCAATCTTGAAAGGTTTGACTCCACAAGATCTTTTATTTCATACAATCTTTTTTCTGATAGTGCTTCGAATCTTAAAACAAGAGCGGGTTGAGTATTTGAAGCTCTAATTAGTCCCCATCCATCATCAAAGAGAACTCTCATCCCGTCTATATCGATAACTTCATACTTCTCTTTGAAATATGCTGTTACTTTATCAGTCAGTTTAAACTTAAGATTATCAGGACATTCAACACGAATTTCCGGTGTATTAAAGGTTTCAGGAATATCCTCCAATAGTTCTGACATCTTTTTACCTGTTTTATCAAGAATTTCAAGAAGTCTTAGTGTTGAATATATAGCATCATCAAAACCAAAAAATCTGTCTTTAAAAAAGATATGCCCGCTCATTTCACCGGCAAGTTCTGCTTTTTCAATTTTCATCTTCTCTTTAATTAACGAGTGGCCTGTTTTCCACATTATTCCACGACCACCATTTTTTTCAATATCATCATAAAGGGTTTTAGAGCATTTTACTTCTGATATGAATGTTGATCCGGGTTTTCTTTCAAGAATCTCCCTTGAGAATATTATCATTAACTGGTCTCCGTAAACCAGATTACCTTTTTCATCGACAACACCTATTCTGTCTGTATCACCATCATAACCAATACCAATATCAAGACTATTCTCTTTAACAAGCTTAATAAGATCCTGCATATTTTCAGCAACTGTTGGATCTGCTTCATGATTTGGAAAAGTTCCATCCATATCACAATAGATATCTTTTACTTCCATGCCAAACTCTTTTAGAAGAGGAACTGCAACCACACCACCGGTTCCATTACCTGCATCCACACCAACTTTCAATTTTGTATTTATTGATATGTTATTTCTTACAAACTCAAGGTACGGTGTTATTGCATCAATATCAGTTCTTTGGCCGCTTCCAGTCTCAAATTTTCCACTTTGAATTATTTCCCAAATCTCTAAAATACCTTTTCCATGTATTGAATCGGTACCGGAACATAGCTTAAACCCATTATATTCAGGAGGATTATGACTTGCTGTAACCATAACTCCACCTTCAAGTTCAAAATGATGTATTGAAAAATATAAAATTGGTGTTGGACAAACTCCTATCTCCATAACATCACATCCGGTTGACAGAAGGCCTTCAACTAAACTATCTGTATATTCGTCTGATGTTTGCCTGCAATCTTTACCAACGGAAACTTTCCTGTTTCCTCGTTTTAAAAGGTATGTTCCAATGCCTTTTCCGATCAGTTTTACATCATTTTTATCTAAATCTTTTCCTGCAACACCTCTGATATCGTACTCTCTAAATATACCGGAATCCATTAATCACTCCTTTTTATCTTATAAGAAAAACTAATGCTCCGGCAGCAAAACAATATGGAGCAAACAGATAGAATTTCCCTTTTTTTATTATGATCATAAAATATTTTAAAACAAAATAACCTGTCACAAATGAGACTAATGTTCCAACAATTATCTCTGTTGTGAATATATCTAAACTTAAACCCTGTTTATAAAGTTCAAGTATTTCCGCACCAACAATTGCAGGAATAGATAGTAAAAACGAATATTTTCCAGCAAGTTCCCTGTTAACACCCATTATTTGACCTGTAACTATTGTAGACCCTGATCTTGAAATACCGGGAATTATAGCAAGCCCCTGTGAAATACCAATTATCACAGCAGTCTTAAATGAAAACAGAGTCTCTTTATTATCCTTTTCTTTTATAAAATAGGATGATCCGACAATCACTCCAGTTACTATAAGCATCGCACCTGTTAATTCAATAGATGAAAAAATCGTATCAACATGTTTACTGAGAAAAAGTCCTATAAATGCTGTGGGAATCGAACCAACTATTATTAAAAAACCCAGTTTTATATTTGTTTTTGTTTCAAAATCTTTATCTTTTTCAAAAATTTTAAATATACTTTGAATTATATTAAGTATATCTTTCCTGAAAACAATGAAAATAGCAGCAAGTGTCCCAATGTGGACACTAATATTAAAAAAAACATCTACATCTTTGATACCTAGTAAATGATTTACAATAACCAGATGCCCGGAACTACTTATTGGTAAAAACTCGGCCAAACCCTGAATGATACCAAGAATAATCGCATCAACTAAACCCATAACTAAAAAAACCTCCTAGATGATTATTTTCCCGGTCATACTGGTACCATAACCGCCTAATTGTTCAACTCTTTTTTTAAATTTATCACTATTTACAGTTTCAAGAAGATTTTGAATATTAACAGTTTCAAAATATTCCTCTTTTATAATTAAATCATATTGCTCTGTTACTACTGGAATAAAATCAAGATTTAGAGCTTTTGCTGCTGCATATATACCTAAACCAACATCAGCTCGTCCACTTAAAACAGAAACAGCCACAGACATATGAGTAAACTCTTCATCTTCGTATCCATTAATTAAGTTTTTAGAAATATTGTTTTCTTTAAGTGTGTAATCAAGTAATATTCTGGTTCCTGATCCTGCCTGTCTGTTCATAAAAAAAATATCATCTCTTAAAAGATCATTTACATCTTTAATATTTTTTGGATTACCTCTGGGAATAATAAAACCCTGATCACGTAATACAAGATTTACAAGTTTTACATTATGACCTTCAAGATGCTTTTTTATATATGAAACATTATAAGATCCATCTTCAGGATCAAGAAGGTGTGTACCTGCTATGTGGCATGTTCCATTTTTCATAGCCAGAATACCACCCATACTTCCCACATGGCTTGATGATATAGTCAGTGAACTATTAACATCCTTAATCTGATCTTCAATAAGATCAATACTATTATCATGACTTCCAACAGCTACAATTCTATTTTTAATTATGGAAAATGGACGTATTAGTTCACATGTAACACTCTCATTACTTTTTATTCCTTCAATATTTGAAGGTATTTTTATGATTCCATCAGCCTTGGTTAATGATGTAATATTTCCAGATCCTCTTGGAAGAGGAGTTGCTACAACTTTATCTCCCACAACTCCAAGGCTTACCCTTAGAAACTCTTCAACTCCGATTTTTGAAGATATCTTTTTCACAGGTGTTATTTCAACTTTTTGCCTGTCAAAACTTCCTTTACCAATTAATCTTTCAATTAGTGGTTTTACAAATTGCTCAAAAACTATGATCGTTGAAACCGGATATCCTGGCATTCCAAAAATTGGCTTTTCTTCAATATCACCCATAATCACAGGTTTACCAGGCATCATTGTTACACCATGGACAAAAACATCACCAAGGGATTCAATAACAGGTTTGGAATAATCAAATGAACCTGCAGAAGATCCCCCAATTATAAGAATAATATCAAATTTATGATTTTCGCTTACAACTTTTTTTATTAAATCTAAATCATCCACTAAAATATTATGAACTTTTGGTTCAGCACCTGATTCTTCGCACATTGCAGCTAGAACATATGAATTAGACTCAATCACTTTTCCTTGTTCAAAGTTCTCTATCTTATCATTTTTCCAGTCAAAAATTTCTGAACCTGTGGGAATTATCAAAACTCTGGGCTTTTTCTTAACATTAACTTTAAATATGCCTGCAGAAAGAAGAGCTCCTATACAATATGGAGTAATAGTATGTCCTTTTGTATAGATAATCTCAGTTGCAACAATATCTTCACCCATTTTACGTACATTTTTCCAGGGGTAAACAGGAGCTTCAATAAATAGTTCATCATTTTCTCCTTCAATTACATCCTCAATCATAATAACCGAGTTACAATCTTCTGGAATTACATGACCTGTATTAATATGAAAAGCAGTTTTACCGATATCAAGTTTTAAAGGTTCTCTTTCACTTGCAGAAAATGTTTCTTCAGCTTTTATTGCAATTCCATCCATTGCTGATGAATGGAAATTTGGAGATGATATTTTAGCGAACACTGCCTCAGACAGAACCCTACCAGTAGAGTCAGGAACATTTACATTTTCAATTTCAGTGCTTAGACTATCAAATCTTTCAAAGAGAAGATTTTTGGCCTCTAACCTGCTTTTTTTCTGCAAGTATACATTTCTACCCATTTTTTTTCTACAAAGGTATTACATTAACCTTTGCCCCTTTATATAAACCTTCAGTGTTTTTGTCTATTTTCACTAAACCATCAGCTTTAATAACTGTGTTTATCAGGCTGGACTTTCCTAAAACCGGAGTTGCGATAAACTTACAATCTTCAATATTTGTTTTTACTCTTATAAAATCAGTTCTACCTGTAACAGATGCAACATTTCTTGATAAAACTGCAGTGGATGTTTTTTCAACAGACCTTTCACTTATACCTTTTAATCTATCTATGAAAGGTTCCACAACTACTTTCATAACAACCATTGCAGAAACTACATGTCCGGGAAGACCAAATACAGGTTTTCCATCAATATCAGCTAAAATTGTGGGTTTTCCAGGGCTTAGTGAAATCCCGTGTACTAAAATTTCTGAATTTGCCATTGATGACAATACTTCAATAGTAAAATCTCTCGTTCCTACAGAGCTACCACCTGACATTAATAAAATATCTGTTTCCTTTAAAGCCTTTTCACAAATATTTTTCAGATCATCATAATTGTCTTTTACAATACCGTAATTTATGCCAATACAACCACATTTCAGAACTATTGATCTGATAGAATAGGAGTTGATATCACGAATTTTTCCAGGCGAAACATCTTCATCAATACTTACGACTTCATCCCCCGTTGAAATTATCCCAACAACAGGTTTTTTATATACAGGTATGACTGAATAACCAAAAGCAGCTAAAAGCCCTATTTCCTGAGCTCTTAATATAGTCCCTTTTTCTAAAATAACTTCATCTTTTTTAAAATCATCATCAAAAAGCACTATATTTTGAAAAGGAGCTACACTCTTAAAAACTTCAATAGTAGAGTCGTCTACCTCATCTGTATCTTCAACCATAGCAACAGCATCAGCACCCTCGGGCAGCATTCCACCAGTTGATATTTTTGCAGCTTCTAAAGAGCCAATCGAAAAATCGGGAGTCTCACCCATTTTGATATTACCAATAATTTCTATCAGGGCCGGATTGGATGAACTTGCACCAAAGGATGACTTTGCTTTAATTGCAAAGCCATCCATTGTAGATCTTGTAAAACCAGGAAGGTTTTCATCTGATTTGATATTTTCTGCCAATATACGATCACAAGCATCGTCTATTGAAATATTCTCTTTATCTTTATGAAGGAATTTTTCAGTTTTACTAATAACTTCATCTAAATCAACTACTTTAAAAAATTCTTTCATATAAAATCCTTCATATTTTTTATGAGAAGATTTTTGATATTCTCCCCATGGCTTCAATAACATTTTCGTAACTATTAAAAGCACTTATTCTGATATAACCCTGTCCACAGGAACCGAATCCTGCACCCGGTGTACATACTACCCCAGCTTCATTTAAAAGCATATCAAAAAATTCCCATGATCCTTTTTTTCCATCTATCCATATATAAGGAGAATTCTCACCACCAACGCAATCAAAGCCAAGTTTTGTAATTTCATCTCTGATAATTTTGGCGTTATTCATATAATAATCTATGGTTTCCTTAACCTGTTTCTTTCCTTCTGAGCTGTAAACTGCCTCTGCAGCTTTCTGAACAGGATATGACACACCATTAAATTTTGTACAGTGTCTTCTATTCCATAAACAATGCAGACCTTGCTTATTTCCCTCAGCATCGTAACCCATGCATTCTTTCGGAACTACAGTAAAAGCGCATCTTGTTCCTGTAAAACCTGCTGTTTTTGAAAAACTTCTAAACTCTATAGCAACCTCTTTAGCACCTTCTATCTCATAAATTGATTTTGGAAGGGAATCATCAGTAATAAAAGCTTCATATGCAGCATCATATAAAATCAGAGCTTTGTTTTCCCTTGCATAATCAACCCATTTCTTCAGTTCATCTTTTGAGATTGTAGAACCTGTAGGGTTATTTGGAAAACATAGGTAAATCAGATCAACAGGCTCAGTTGGAAGCTGTGGAACAAAACCGTTCTCTTTAGTCGTATCAAGATAAGTTATACCTTCATATCTTCCATCCTTATAAAAACCACTTCTTCCAGCCATAACGTTTGTATCCAAATAAACCGGATAAACAGGGTCTGTAATAGCAACTTTTATATCATCAGAAAACAGTTCCTGAATATTTCCTGAATCGCACTTAGCTCCATCACTGATAAAAATTTCATCGGCCTGAATGTCTGCTCCTCGTGACTGGAAATCCTCAATTGCAATAACCTCTCTTAAAAAATCATAACCCTGCTCAGGTCCATATCCTCTGAAGGATGAATCATTATCCATTTCATCAACAGCTTTATGGAAAGCTTCAATACAAGCTTTTGGCAGAGATTTTGTAACATCTCCTATACCTAATTTTATTATCTCTTTATCTGGATTTTGCTCCTGAAAGCTATTAACCCTTTTTGCGATATCAGAAAAAAGGTAAGAAGCCTGAAGTTTATTGTAATTTTCATTAATTTTTATCATTTTATAGCCCCATATGAATTTTATGTTTATTTTAATAGTTATTTATAATTATTCATTTATTAAAGGTTTGTCAAGAATATATATTGACTATAAAAACATTTTAAATGAACATATGTCTGCTTCAGCCATCTATATGCGCATATTATTCTGCGCAAAGTTCTGCATTTAACTATATATGTATTATATGATTATGTTTAGCTATTGCACTTTTAATATATTAATATATTCTGTATTAAATTTTATTACTTGTCCCCAGTTTAATAGATATTGGAATTTAATTATGATCTCTAAAAATATTTTACTAATAGACCCAATAAGCTCTCAATCAGCTTACTTGGAAGAAACTATAAAGTTAGGCTATAAACCATATGCCCTCTTTACCAAAATTTTCAATAAACTTCCTGATTCTTTAGTGAAAGATATTGATTTTGATAAGTACGAAGAGATATTTTTTTTTAATTCAATGGAAGAAACTATACCAAAACTTGAAAAATTAAAATTAAATTCTGTAATTCCTTGTAGTCAGTTAGCTTTAGGTGTTTCTGATTTTATTGCCAAAAATCTTAACTTAATTGGTAACCCCACTGAAAGTTTTAAATATCGAATAAATAAAGCTTTTATGAGGGAAAGACTTCGATCAAAAAATATAGAAAATATTAAGTATATTCTTACAGATAAAATAGATGAAATTTTAGATTGGGTTAAGTCAACAAAATACCCGGTTATTCTTAAACCTCCTGAATTAACAGGAGGTAGCGTTTTGGTAAAAAAATGTTTTAATAACGATGATGTTATCATGGCATTTAATGATATTTTATCAATGAAGGATGTTTTTTTTCAAAATATTGAAGGTAAAGTTTTAGCTGAGGAATATCTTTATGGAAAAGAATATATTGTAAATATTTCCAACAATCATAACGAAAGACATTTAATCGCTATAGCAGGAGTTGATAAACTCCAGGTAAACGGAAATGCGAGTATATATAAAAATGTTTACTCAATTGATTTAAATTCTGAATTAGCTATAAATATATCTAATTATGCAATATATGTTAGTGAAGCCTTCGATATTACTGTTGGAATAAATGATATAGAAGTTAAAATAACCCCTAATGGTATTAGATTAGTTGAATTAAACAATAGATTATCCGGTGCAAAAATACCTTACTCAATTGAGAAATGTTGCGGTTTTAATAGCTATCAGGAAAATATCCGACTTTTTTCAGGGGAAAATTTATCAAACAACAATATTAAATATTCCAGAAATTATAACATATGCTTTTTATCTAATAAATCACCAGGTAATATCCGGAAAATTACAGGTTTAGAAACTATTAAAAAGCTAAATTCCTATGATTATCATGAGATTTCTACTGAAGTAGGTCAATATTTCCCCGAAACAAAAGATCTGTTTACGTCATGGGGCATGGTTATTTTAATTAATGAAGATATTGATCAATTAAAATCCGATACAGAAACTGTTCATAGAGAAATTGAACTAAAAACTGGATAGAATATTATATCTTGGAATTTTTATATCATTTTCAGGATTGTATCTTGATAATTTAAGAATAAATAAATGGAACTTTTAATAATTAGAATTTTTATTGAAATACAAGGGTGAGAAAAAAAATAATTAGCCGGTTTTACAACAGTTATTTTTTTTGAACAATGCTGTAGTTAGATCAAAAGGCTGTTATTATAAGTTCCCTACAGAGATCAGGAAAAATGAATTTATTTGAAATTTCAGAAGAAATAGAAAGATTTAATGATAATTTAATAAATAATAATGAATCTATCGTAAATTCAATTATTAAAGAGAATGCATTTAGAAGAGATAACGTATATTTAAGAGAGGTAGAAGTACCATATAATCTTAGTAAGAGATTTTTAAACTCAGATAATTATAACATTCCAGACCTCGATACAAATCTTACAGAATCACCATTAACAACTGATTTATGTAACAAAATGTTCAAACCATTTAATTTAGAAAAGAATAGGTCAAAAGGAAAAGTAGCATTCATACTACCGAGTAATGGTCTGGTCAATATTTTTGCAAGATCAGTCCTGCCAACTTATTTAGTTGGTAACGAAATATTATTAAGATTTCCTGAAAGAAACATTTCAACATCAAATATTTTTAAAAAGAATTATCTTAAACACTTTAAAAATATATCCATTTCAAATTTAGCTTCTAAAGAATTCATTAAAAACTGCCTTAATGACAGCTCTATACACACAATTGTAATTTATGGCAGTAATACATGGATCAGAGAATACTGGAATCTGTTCATATTTTCCGGTAAAAAAATCATATTTGAGGGACCAGGAAATGATTCCGTTATTGTCTCTGAAAATTCCGATATTGATTTAGCAGCTCAATCTACCTTACGAGGTATTCTAAATAATGATGGTCAATCATGTATAGCAACAAAAAGAGTGTATGTTAATTCCAATGTTGCTGATACATATTTTGAAAAACTCACTAACCTTGTAAAAAAAATAGAGTTTGCACACCCTGAAGAATCAAACTGTAGTTCATCAGTAGGCCCTATCCTTTCTGATAAAATTAAAAATACTATCAGATCACAACATAATGATGCAATGGGGTTCTACAATCATGGAGATTTTAAACCCGCTAAAATCATATATAATACAGAAACCAAAGAAGATTCCTTCCATGGAAAACACGTGCTTTATTACAAACCTTCAATTTACCTTTGCCATCCACAAATGAAAATGGTTGTTAACGAAACATTTTACCCTGTAATTCCAGTCGTTAAATACGATTCGGAAGATGAACTCGTTAAATACATGAATTATAGTAATCTTGGTATAAATTGTAATATATTTGGAAACCTTAAAGACTCAACTCATAAAAAACTCTGGAAAATGAACAGGCTTGTTTTTAAAAACACCCTGGCAACAGACATGGAAAATCAAAATTTTAGTTTCAGAATCGATGGAGGTCGTAAAGAATCAAGTTTCATTCTTAAAACAGAACAAAACTCTTTTCTGAAAATTGATGGCCCCCGCTTAATGGAACTTGAAACTATTAATAATTAGGAAATATCGTGGACAATGTAAACTTTGTAAAAAAGCATAACTATGGTACCTGGTCTGTTCAAAAAGATTGGAATCCACTTCATATAGTTGATGCAGAAGGATGTTATTTCACAGATTCAAACAATAACAATTATCTGGACTTTTCATCCCAGGCAGTATGTTCCAATCTTGGACATAAGAATCAAAATATAATTGATGCTATAGCTAAGCAAGCTGAAAACCTCAGTTATGTAGCTCCATGGTTTACAACTAACATAAGAGCTGAACTATCAAAACTGTTAGTAGAAGTTTACCCAGATGGTTTAAACAAATTCTTTTTTTCCACATCAGGCACCGAAGCCAATGAAGCAGCGTTTAAAATTGCCAGAATGTATACAGGAAAATATAAAATTATCTCAAGATACAGTTCTTATCACGGATCAACACCAGGTTCCATCTCAGCAACAGGGGATTTAAGAAGATGGACTCATGAAAAATATTCAAAAACAGATGGTTTTATCTTTGGACCTGAGTGTAACTGTTACAGATGTCCATTTAATCTGGATCAGGACAGTTGCAACGTTCAGTGTGTTGAATATTTTGACTACATGCTCCGAAATGAAATGAATGTTGCAGCAATCATTATAGAACCAATTGTTGGTACAAATGGGGTTTTAATTCCACCTGATAATTATCTTCCAAGACTCAGGGAGATATGCAGTAAACATAATGTTTTACTAATTTTTGATGAAGTTATGACTGGTTGGGGAAGAACCGGGGAATGGTTCGCCTGCAAACACTGGAATACAATACCAGACATTATTACAACTGCCAAAGGATCAACATCAGCATACGCACCACTCGGTATAACCGCAACATCTGAAAAGATAGCATCATTTTTTGATGATAATATGTTTTCACATGGTCATACATATGAAAGCCACCCTCTTCTATTAGCAACAGCTAAAGCAACAATCGAAGAGATGATCAGGCTCAACATAAATCAGAATTCTACTGAAATGGGTATTTATCTTGGAAAAGCACTTAAAATACTAAAGAATAAACATAAATCCATTGGCGATATCCGAGGAAAAGGACTGTTCTGGGCCGTGGAAATAGTTAAAGATTTAAAAACTAAAATACCTTTCAACACACCAATGGATAAATATGAGAACAGGAATATTTTAACAAATCAAATATGTAAGGAGATGATGAATAACGGTGTTTATATGTTTTCATGGATTTCACATTTCATATTAGCACCACCACTAATAATTAGTAAAAAAGATATAGATTTTGCAGTTTCTGTTTTTGATAAATGCCTGAATATAGCAGATGAGATGCTTTAATTAATAACTTCTTACTTGATAATTATTACGTTTTTTAATCGCCCTTTTATAAATCAAAACCCTTTGTTGAAGCAGTTCTTGTCTCCCATCCCAATAAAACCATTCAATACTCATAACCTGCGTGTCATTCCCGAGAATATTTTTACAGACGCCTTTCCTGTAAAAATGTGAGTCGGGAATCTCAGGTTTATAAAACACTTTAAAAACACCTCCGGTGGCTCTGCTGAGAGCTAAACTTTTGAAAAGTTTAATAAACAGGTATAGTAACCTCTAAAATCACAACATTAATCAAGAACAGAGACAAAAAGGTTCTTCCAGAGAAAATTTGATAATACATCTTTAATTTCAACAACTGTCATTCCTGAGAATGTTTTAGACAATTTATTTAATTATGTTTTTTGAACTTTTATTGTGAAAAATATACCAGTTAATCGACACTGTACTTCTTCTGTATTTTTTTGAATTTTGCTGTTTGTTTAAATTGTGTAAGCGCTTTTGCAAACTGCTTAGACAGAGTCTCTGTAACAGTTTTTTTTGAGAATGCGATATATCCATTATTTTTTGAGATAGGAGGATTCACTCGTTCAATTTTATTGGTGAATCCCATTTTTTTTCCATACCAGTCAGTCACCATTGTATTGTTAACCAATAATGGATGTCTTCCTTTAACAATTTTTTTTAAGAGAATTTTAACAGAATTCACACCTTCAATTTTCAATGAAGGGATAGCAGTATCAAATTTTGGTCCATAAGACATCCCACTAATTACCCCGATTCTATCCTTAATTTTTGATAAATCTCCATCATAGCTAAATTTAAAGCCTTTTATCTTATAAAAAGCGATTCTTTCATAGGCAATCACATTACCTTTCTGATAGTGAAGCCACTTAGATCGATCATTATTTTTGAAAATAAATGCAATTCCATCAACCATTCCACTTTTCGAAGAGTAAAGGCATCTCTTCCAGGGATAAATCTTGAATTCAGCACTATGTCCCATACGCTTCATCACTGCATCTATAAGTTCAACAACATATCCTTTGACCTTATTATCATTAGGATAATGATAAGGCGCATAGTCGTTGCAAGCAATTTTGAAATTTCTGGCATACACCGAATTTAAACCAATACACAAAATTATAGTCAAAATTATAAAAATATTCTTAAACATAATCTCCTCCTTTTTTACCTATAAAAGCAATACGAAATTTTGGGTTAAATATAGGGAATCTCTAATAATTAGAATTTTTGATTAAAAACAGATTATAAAAGCTTTTATTTTTATAAAATCTCTGCATAACAAAAACAACGGGTTGATTCGTTTATAAAAAAGGTTTCATTTTATTTTTGTTATATCTTTGATTCGCAAAAAGATCAGTTATTAGAGATTCCATATAACTTTATAAAATTTGGATTTAATTGTTGGTAACTATTTGTAATATAATAGAATAAAAATTTCTTAGAATCAATTAATTTCTTTGTTAATATCTGCTGAATTCTATACAAGGTATTTATAGGAAGCGAAAATCAGAAAAAGCTTCAATTTTCTTTTCTTTCAGAAAATGAGGCTGTGTCAAAATTCATTTATTTACTTAATTTTGTTATTAATGACACAGCCTTTAAGCTCTTATCCTTTATTATACTAAAAAATCCAGCTTCGTAAGGTGCATTTTATGCACCTTCACAAAGAAAAATATAATAAAGGCAGATAGGAGAAATCTTGACTGCCTTTTTTAATGGTCGAATTTCTATTTTCACCTAAATGTGCACAGAGTGCACCCTACAAAATAACATTAAACGTTTTATAAGAAATAATTTTGGATATTATACAAAAAGCATTTATAAACCATTTGCATATCGAACAATATATTATTTTACTCTTGTTTTAAATAGTGAGGTCAAAATGTCTAATTATCGAAGAGCTAAGACAGGAGGTGGAACTTTCTTTTTTAATATTGTTTCATATCGACGGCAGAAAATTCTTTGTGATAACGTTTTAAGGGAAGCTTTACGTACAGCAATTAAAGAAGTACAAAAAGCTAAACCTTTTATTATTGATGCATGGATTTTGCTACCCGATCATTTACATTGTATGTGGACATTACCAAAAGGAGATTCAAATTATGGTGTTAGGGCAATGATAAAGAGGAATGTGACAAAATCCTGTGGTAAAGGCTATTACAACAATGAATATATGACACAGTCTAAAATAAATAGAAAAGAATCGACAATCTGGCAGAGGCGTTATTGGGAGCATCAAATTCGTGATCAGGATGATTATAATAACCACATTGACTACATCCATTACAATCCTGTTAAACAGAAACTCGTTAAAAATGTTAAAGATTGGGAGTATTCTACATTTCACAGGTTCGTAAAGAGTGATATTTATAGAGGAGACTGGGGTGGAATTGTAAAAATTTCAAATATAGATTTTTGTGAATAATCTTATAATTAATTTAAGGAGTGGTTGAATTAACAACCACTCCTTTTCTTTTACAGAACGCCTTTTTCACGCCGATTTGCTATTAAGGACTATAAAAAAAATTATGGGCAGGTAACAACTTCCTTCAAGTATCCAAAATAGCAAATGTTATGTAGTATTTGTTTATTGTAGCCAAGCCTCAATCACGCAGAACCAGTGTTTTAGTTGAAAGAATTCTTCAACTAATATTTTTACTTAAAAAATATGAAACTATTTAAGTTTTTACCGGTTCCAAATTACACATGTTGCCAATTAATAATTAGAAATTTGATTGAAATACAAGACATGAGAAAAAATGAACACTAAAACAAAAAAGGTTTAATTTTGTTTTAGCTTCTTTTTTTCGAAGAACGCTGTATTTCGCATCAAAGAGCAATTATAAAGGGCAACTCAATTAGTAACAAACCTGATTGATAAAATCAGTATAAAAAGCGGTAGATTCTGCACTATTAAAGCTCATGCAGCATTTTATACATGTTTTAATTCGTTTTAAACATTCAGTTTGTTTTTGGTGTAAAATCTGCCCGGTGTGAAAGAGGCGTTGACGGAACTTCTGTTTCTCGATAAAAGAGATGGTAGACATGGCTCTTTTTCCTTAATGAGTGAAGAGTTAATGTTAGAGTCGATAACGGAGTTCGTCGCTCCTTATCGGCTCGCTCTGTAGTAAAAAATAGGATTTTTTACTAACTTTTTAAAAGTCTATTACCTGCATATGTATAATTCAAGTATAAAATCATCTTTTTATTATTATTTTTTTATCTTCCATTCATTTTTTGAAAATTTATAGATTTTACTTGATAGTGAAATTATCTTAAATTTAAAGTTTTTTATTCAAATAGATTTCGAATGTTTAGTTATAGGGTCTTAAGGTGATTCCTGATTTGGTATTTTTGTATATTATTAATTTTATGAAGTAAATAATTGCTTCTGAAAATTTTTATATTTTATGAATATTGTAGCAAGTTTGATTTAAAATGTAGTTATATTTTCAGGTATATAGAGATTTTTAAAAAAAGTTGAAATATTTTTGATCGCAAATTTTACCTCCATTTATATTAGGGACATTTGAAATGGAGATTTTGTATTGTTTCGTATCCAACATTATACTTCTTAAGCCTGAGATTCCTGACTCATAATTTTACAGGAAAGGCGTTTGTAAAATCATTCTCAGGAATGACACGGTGCTTTCATTGGTGGCAAGTCTCAGCTACAAAACCATTTTTAAAATTTCATTCTTAATCTGTTTGTTAAACTTTTCAAAAGTTTAGCCTCTCGGCAGAGGGTTTTGCTTTTTTCCAAACAGAATTTCTATTTCATGTGAAGAAAATTTTATAAGATCAAAACCATGGATTCCCGACTCGAATTTTTTAAAAATATTTTTAAAAATTCCTCTCGGGAATGACGACCAGTCTGGTAATTAGCAATTTCATTAAACCTGAGAGTCCTGACTCACAATTTTACTGGAAAAGCTAAAATGATGATGTATTATTTAAAGATATCCTTAAATTCCAATTTGATCTCTGCTTAATGTTAACCTCTAATAATTATGGAATAGTTAATTCTTCGAAAATAAGACTGCAAAACAAAATAAAACCATTTTTGTTTTGCAGTCTTATTTTCTCAAGCTATATTAATCATAGTTTCATTGGCTTAGAGGTTACCAGGAATGACACGGTGCTTTGAGCGGATGTTTTGACTCGCGGTTTTAGTTTATTTTGGAATAATTCTTTTTCCAGGGATTTTTTGAATTTTTGAAATAATATTTCATTGCACCTTTCATGGCTTCTACAGCCATTTCAGCGCAATGAAATTCATTTTTGGGAAGTGATTCGAGAAATATTTCAATATCGGAAGGGGTGATAGCAAGAGTCTGCTTTATTGATTTTCCATTGGAAAGATGTATTAAAGCGTTTGCACAGGCATTTGAATTAATACATCCATCGATATTATATTTAACAGAGACGAGTACCTCATCTTCTATTTTAATGTAATATTCTATTGTATCGCCACATTCTCCTTTGGCCTTGCCGTATCCATCAAAATCTTTCAGTATTTTTTTTTCTGATGTTTTAAGCCCAAACTCGAGAAATTTTTCTGAAACTTCACCCATTTACTTCTTACTTTTCTCCGGATACTTTTTATGTGAATCTCTAACAGATTCTTCCACAGCATCGTAGACTTCTTTAAACGATTCTTTAAAGCTTGAAGGAGATACGCGACCTCCTTCTACAAACTTTACAACAATCTCTTTTGCAGCTCTTAATATCTGCTCATTGATTGATGCCACTTATATAGTCCTCCAATAATTATTTTAATTACATCCCTAAGTAAGCATTCTTAACATCTTCATTGCTAAGAAGATTTTCACCGGTATCTGTCATGGTTATTCTGCCATTTTCCATAACATAACCTCTATCTGCGGCCTTTAGTGCAAGGTTCGCATTTTGCTCTACAAGGAATACTGTAGTTCCGCTATCTTTGTTAATCTTTTTAATAATTTCAAAAATCTGCCTGATAATAATTGGAGCGAGTCCAAGAGATGGTTCATCAAGTAGAAGCAGTTTAGGTCTTGCCATCAACGCTCTTGAGATTGCGAGCATTTGTTGCTCTCCACCGCTTAATGTTCCACCGGGTTGATTTCTTCTCTCATTTAATATTGGAAAAAGATCAAAAATGTAATTTAAATCTTTTGATATGTTTGCTTTATCTTTTCTGAGAAAAGCTCCCATATCCAGATTTTCGGTTACTGTGAGATGTGGAAAGATATGTCTTCCTTCAGGAACCTGACATAGTCCCATCGATACGATTTTTTCTGAGGTCATATCATTGATAGGTTTACCCATGAACAGAACTTCGCCACTTTTTGGAGGAACAATTCCGGAAATTGACATTAGAGTTGTGGTTTTTCCGGCACCATTAGCACCAATCAGAGTGATTATCTCACCCTCTTTTATTTCAAGGCTTACATCTTTTAAAGCCTGAATATTTCCATAGTATGTATTTATATTCTTCAGCTTAAGCATCTTCTATATCTTCTCCGAGGTATGCTTTAATAACAACGGGATTATCTCTGATCTCTTCTGGTGTACCAGTTGCGATCCCTTTACCATAATCAACAACATAAATTCTCTCAGATAGTTCCATGACAAGTTTCATATCATGTTCAATCAGAAGAATAGATATTTGATCTTCGTCCCGTATTTTATATATAAGGTCAACAAGATCTTTTGTTTCCTGGGGGTTCATTCCCGCTGCCGGTTCATCAAGAAGTAATAAGAATGGTTCTGTTGCCAGAGCTCTTGCTATCTCAAGACGTCTTTGATCACCATAGGGGAGATTTTTTGCAAGTTCATCTGAGAGATGATCCAGCCCTGTCTTTTTGAGTAATCTATAACATTCCTCTATGACTTCTTTCTCTTCTTTCCTGGTACCTGGTCCTCTAATTACGGCTCCGGGAATACCTGCATTTGTTCTGCAATGTCTTCCTATCATAACATTTTCAAGAACAGTCATATTTTTGAAAAGGCGAATATTCTGAAAAGTTCTTGCCATCCCTCTTTCAGTAATTTCATTTGGTTTAAGACTTCTGAATAAAAGCTGAGGAAAATATTTTTTAAGAGATTTTAAGACAGATTCTGGTAAAAATCTAAATAACGGATTTACTACAACATTTGGTACTAAATCGTTTATTATTTCAGTATCTCTTTTTGGATGAGTTATGGCGACTTCACCGTTAGTGGGTTTGTATATACCAGTGATACAATTGAAAAAAGTAGTTTTTCCTGCTCCATTTGGACCAATCAATGCTACTATTTCACCCCTGAAAATCTTTATATCAAGGCTATCTATGGCTCTTAACCCACCAAAATCCTTAGTTAGGTTTTTTACATCAAGAATTGGTTTCATATCTTTTGTTTTCTTATTATTTTATATGTACTTCTAACATTGCTAATGATTCCCTGGGGTCTGAAAATCATCATTATTACCATGGTTGCTCCAAAGACTAACATTCTGTAGTCATCAAAAGCTCTAAGATATTCAGGTAACAGCGATAGAATAAGTGCTCCAATTATAACTCCAATTACTGAGCCCATTCCTCCAAGTACAACTATTGATAAAATTATGGCAGATTCCATAAATGTAAAACTTGCAGGATTTATGAAGCTTGTTTTTACTGCTATCATAACGCCGCACATTCCTGCCCATGATGCACCCATCGCAAATGCTGTAAGTTTTGTTTTTGTTGTGTCTATTCCCATTGCCTGACATGCAATTTCATCTTCCCGAAGAGCCATCCAGGCTCTACCGATCCTTGAGATTTGCAGTCTGTTAACAACAAAGATTGTAAAAAGCACAAGAAATATCATTAGAAAATATATAAAAGGTATTGATTCAATACTGTTTAAGCTAACTCCAAAGTTTGGTTTAGCAATTTTTGCAATACCACTTGGGCCATTTGATAGCTCGTTCCAGTTTTCAAGAACCAGTCTGATAATCTCACCAAACCCAAGGGTAACAATTGCAAGATAGTCTCCACGTAATCTAAGAACAGGAAAACCTAAAATCAATCCACATATTCCTGCTATAAGCATAGCTAACGGCAATACAATCCAAAAACTCCAGGGTTGTGCTATAATTTCAAAAAAAGTTGTACCGAACAGATCATTCAAATACAGACTTAATTGAAGAAGACCATGTCCAATTATACCTGACTGAGTATTCAAAATTGCATATGTATAAGCACCGACTGCATAAAAGGCTACGTATCCGAGATCTAATAAACCTGCTAAACCAACAACAATATTCAGACCTAAACCCAAAACAACAAAAATAAGAGCTGAAATCATTATATTTGTCTGGTATGGTCCAAGAACAAAAGGATAGGCTATTGCGAATGTGATAATAGCCCCTAACAGACCATATTTTATTTCCTTTTTTGAATTCAGAAGTTCTATCAGTGCTGATGATTTTTGTTTATCTTTTGATAATTTTTTCTGACCAAGTTTTTTTCTTCTAAAAAAATCCCTCCAGAAAAAGGAAAGTACAAAACTAGCTATTCCAACTATGGCTATATTTTCCCATCTCCAATCAATAGTATTTTCGTTGGAATTAACCCGAATTACCATTATTGGAAATGTTAGAAAAATAAACCATAGCGAAACCAAAAATGATTTTTTGATTTCTTCAAATGTTAACATTATTGCGTCTCCAAATTATTTTTAGCTTACTTTATTATCGTAAACATTTATTTCAATTTTAATAATTATACTTTTTGTGATGTGCTTCTACCTAAAATACCTTCAGGTCTGAATATTAGAATTAATACTAATAGGGAAAATGCAAAAACATCTTCATAATCACTTGAAATATATCCTGTTCCAAAGCTTTCAGTCCAGCCAAGAACCAGACCTCCAAGAACAGCACCGGGAATACTGCCAATTCCACCAAGAACAGCTGCTGTGAATGCTTTTAATCCAGCAATAAAACCTATATAGTAATTAATCTGTCCGATATATGATGCTATCAATACACCACCGATAGCAGCAAGAGCAGATCCGATTATAAAAGTAAAAGAAATAATTTTATTAACACTAACACCAACCAATCGTGCCATCATTCTATCCTGAGCCGTGGCTCTCATAGCTTTTCCCAATCTTGTATACTTTACAATCAGTGTCAAAGCTATCATCACAATTGCTGAAATAATTATAATAATTAGTTCTTCTGTTCCAATAATCTCTTTATAAGGTTTCAACCATTCAAATTCAGGTATTAGTGAATTGAATTTCATGAAGTTTTCTGTTTGAGCAAGTAATACATAATTTTGAAGAAAAATAGACATACCAATAGCACTAATAAGAGGAGAGAGCCTTGGTGCTTGTCTCAGAGGTTTGTATGCTATTTTTTCAATTGTATATCCATAAGCTGATGAGTAGATTATAGCTGTTCCTGTTGCAAGAATTAATATTGCAATCATAGGAAAACCAAACATTGTTAAAACGCTTGATACTATCAGAGCAGTAAATGCTCCTATCATATAAATTTCACCATGTGCAAAATTTATGATCTCAATAATTCCGTAAACCATTGTATAGCCGAGGGCTATTAATGCATAAATACTTCCCTTAGTTAAACCACTTAAAAAAAGCTCTAAGAAATATTTAATATTTTCATGTTCCATCTTAGGTTTATACTCCACAATTTTAGTTTCATTTAATGAAACTACTTATCTAAAAAAAAGGTATGGTAAAAAAAAATACCACACCTTTTAATTATTAAAATAAAACTATTTAAGTTCTACATACTTTCCGTTTTTAACCTGGTATATAGAAAAACCTACACCAATAGCGTCACCTTTTTTATCAAAACGAATTGAACCTAAAGGAGTATCAACATTTTTTTCTCTTAGTGCTTTAACAACAGCGTCATAATCTGTAGTTCCAGCTTGTTCTATAGCATTTAGCATAGCAAGCGTTGCAGCATAAGCATTTAGAAAAAATGCACCTGGATCTTTTTTGTATTTTGCTTTATGAGCTTTTTGAGCTTTTATAGTTAGAGGATTACTTGAAGTGTCTTTTGGACCTGTTGCATAAACCCCTTCTGCGTATTGAGCAGCTACTTTTATAAAGGTATCATCTTTAACACCATCATCAGATATAAAAATAGTTGACATATTTTTCTTACGCATCTGGCTAACTAATTTAGAAGCTTCAGGGTGGTATCCACCAAAAATAATAGCTTCAGCACCAGATCTCTTAACTTTCTGAATTACAGCAGAGTAATCTACAGCACCTGGAGTTATACCTTCATAAAGAACAACTTCAGCTTTACCGGATTCTTCAAGAAATTTCTTTGCGAATTCAGCAAGACCTTTACCATAATCACCTTTATCGTGAATTACAGCGATCTTTTTAAGATTTAATGTATTTAGAGCAAAATCAACTTCCAATTTTGCCTGAGCATCATCTGATGCGATTGTTCTAAAAAAGTTTGGATAATCACCACTCTGAGTTAGAGCAGGATTTGTTGCAGAAGGAGACATGCAAAGAACCTTTGAATCATTATAGATTCCAAGAGCAGCTTTTGTAGCACCACTGCAAATATGCCCAAGAACAACGTGAGCACCGGATGAAACAAGTTTAGTTGCTGTGTTTGTAGCTATTTCAGGTTTACAAACATCATCTTCAGCCATAATTTCTACTTGACGACCAAGGATTCCACCCTTCGCGTTGATTTCATCAACAACAAGCTGAGCAGCATTAATTGATGGAATACCATAAGAAGCAAGGTCTCCACTGTGTGCTCCGGCTATTCCTAATTTAATTGGTCCTTTATCCTTATCAGTTGAACCGCAGGAAAAAAGGAATACACAAGATATTGCAACAACAAATAATGAAAAAAATACTTTTTTCATAAAAATTCCCCCATTTTTTTATTTATACTTATTATTAATCTTTAAACGCCCTTAAGATAGTAATAATACAGGTTATGAGTCAAGTTAAAAAAGTTGGCTTTAATATAATTAAAGAAATAATTGTTGCTGATTTTTTTTTATATTTGTACTAAATACAGAGTTCTTAATTATAAAGGTTAGCTTGATACTTTTTAAAAATTGATCAATTATTTTATGTATTTTTCTTTTTTAACAAATTTTTTGATCAAATATTACAAACTGCTTAATTTTTTTTAATAAAATAAACGTGTGAATGCTTTAAACTTAATTTTTAAAATTAAATTTTTTAGGATAAAAAAGTGAAAAAAATTGGATTAGTTGTAAAACCAAATAAATATGCTCTGAAAAAAGCTGATGAGTTAGAGAGATGGTTAAAAAACAAAGGTATTGAAGTATTTAGAAAAGAAAATAATGTTCCTGAAAATGGATTTAGAATCAATCTAAACTGGGATAACAGTAAGCACCTTGTTCCTGAAAATTTACTTTGTGTTTTCGTATTAGGTGGTGATGGTACTTTTCTTAGCGCATCAAGATGGATTGGTAACAGAAAAATTCCGGTTCATGGAATCAAATTTGGTGATGTGGGATTTTTAGCCGAAACAGAAGATGATGCTGAACTTTACAAGTTAGCTGAGAAAGTAATTTCAGGTGATTTTGAAGTTGAGCATAGAATGCGCCTTATAACAAAAGTTATCAGGCAAAATAAAGTTATAGCAGAAGGTCTTGTTTTAAATGATGTTGTTATTAATAAAGGTGCTCTGGCAAGACTTGCAAATATTATAACTTATATAGATGATAACTATTTAACAACATTTCGAAGCGACGGACTAATTATTTCAACGCCAACAGGTTCAACAGCATATTCACTCGCAGCAGGAGGTCCTGTTGTTCATCCAGCTGTTCCCGGAGTTGTTGTAACACCAATATGCCCTTTTACCCTAACCAACAGACCTATAATTTTACCCGATAATGTAGAAATTAAAATCAAACTTGATGACAAGGCAAATGATATTATCCTGACGTTTGATGGACAGGAAGGACTTGAGATAAAAACAGGAGATACAATTCATATTAA
This sequence comes from Desulfobacterales bacterium, assembly GCA_024226555.1. GTDB lineage: Bacteria > Desulfobacterota > Desulfobacteria > Desulfobacterales > JAAELO01 > JAAELO01. Next base: position 42,175 of record JAAELO010000058.1, read on the forward strand.
AAAAAGTCCATATCCACTTGAACTTATAAAATTACCCCATAGAAACTATTTCAATGTACTTAAAGCAAAACTTGATTGGAGTGGTGGAAGATCCTGAGAAAACAGGTTTTTAACTTCTTTATTGCAATATTAGGGATTATATCCCTTAGGCTTAATATTTAAACAGCCCCCGTCCGCTTGTGGCGGGGAGCCTTTAATTAAAACTTTGTATTTTACATATTTTCCCATCTTAGCAAAAAAAAATAATTTATTTCCCTAAATATTAATTTTTTTTATTTTTAGATTTCAAATATTCTACTTATCATGCTATAGTTATTAATCTAAGTAGTTAATCTTATAATATATTTTCTAAAATAAAAATTAATCAATGCTTAGTCATGATTTCTTTGTAGTTTAATAGCTGATAAACATTTCAAGGTTTTTAACTAATAAACAGGAGTAAAAGAATGATTCCCAATTTCGCAAGCGATTTGAACAATTATACAGGTCTTTTTACCGATTTTTTTGAATATAATTATGATTTTGTTCAAAGAAATACACTTTTTTTAGATACTTTAAGAAAACAAGGTAACGTTTTTCATGAACATAATAAAAATGGGATGCCGCCTGTTTTTGATGAAGGTTTTGATACCGAAATTATTATAGATGGACGTGATTTCGATAAACCTGTTAACTACGCTCTTTTGAAAATAACTTCAGATAATGGTGTTGAAATTGATGAAACAGCAAGACCAATAATCATTATAGATCCAAGAGCAGGACATGGACCTGGTATCGGTGGTTTTAAAAAAGATTCTAATATTGGTGTTGCTCTTAGAAACAAAAACCCTGTTTATTTTGTTATTTTTTATCCAATTCCTGAAAAAAATCAAACTCTGGATGATGTAAAAAAAGCTGAAGTAACATTTATTAAAGAAGTTGGGAAACTTCATCCTAAGGCTGACAAACCTGCAGTAGTTGGAAATTGCCAGGCTGGTTGGGCAATAGCACTAATGGCTGCAGATGAACCGGATTTAGCAGGACCTATAATGCTAAATGGCTCTCCCTTGTCATATTGGGCTGGAAAAGATGGTTCAAATCCAATGAGATATAAGGGGGGATTAATAGGTGGTATTTGGATGTCTTCTCTTTGGGCTGACCTTGGAAATGGTCATTTCGATGGAGCTAACCTTGTTAAAGGATTTGAAGATCTCAATCCAGCTAACACTATGTGGAAAAAACTTTATCATGTGTATTCAAACATCGATACTGAAGAGGGTAGATTCCTTCAGTTTGAGAGATGGTGGAACGGATTTTATTTTATGAATAAGGAAGAGATTAAATCAATAACAGAAAATCTTTTTGTTGGTAATAAATTAGAATCTGGAGAATTCGAGTTTGAAGAGGGTCGAAAAATTGACCTCAAGAAACTTAAAGAGCCTGTAATATTATTTTGTTCTGAAGGTGATAATATAACACCGCCAACTCAAGCTTTAAACTGGGTTATGAAAGTTTGGGGTACAGTAGAAGAGATTAAAAGACACAGACAGGTTATTATATATCTGGTACATGAAAATATAGGTCATCTTGGTATTTTTGTATCAGGAAAGGTTGCAAACAAAGAGCATAAACAGATTATTGGAAATGTCGATCTGGTTGAGCTTTTATCACCTGGTCTTTATGAAATGGTAATCGATGAAGAACCTAAAACAGATAAAAAAGGAAAAAAGAAAGACTTCTGTTCAGAATTTAATGTTAAATTTGTAGAGAGAAATTTCAGTGATATTATGAATTTTGATGATGGCCTTGAAGATGAAAAGGATTTTGAAGTTGTAAATAAAGTATCTTCCTTTAATGATCAAATATATGAAATGATGATCAGTCCATTAGTTAAATCTTTATCAAATGAGACTTCAGCTGAGTTTCTAAGAACAATACATCCTCTTCGTAAAGATCGTTATACTTTTTCTGATCTTAATCCTTTTATGAGTTACTTCAAAACCATGGCACCGTACGTTAAAAAGAACCGTAAGCTGGTCTCAAAAGAAAATGTTTTTCACAAAGTTGAAAAAGTTGTGTCAGATTTAATAGTTACTTCATTTGATTATTACAGAGATGCAAATGACACTACTAATGAGTTTATATTTAAAAATATCTATGGAAATCCGGTACTAAATGATTTTTTTGGTACCAGTGAGACAAACGGCGTTGAAGAAAAAAAGTTAAAAGATAAAATGAGTTCAATTAAAAGAAAGGACACAATAAACTGGAAGAATAAAATAGAAGAAGGGAGTTTAATTGAAGGATGCTCACGCATAATGGTCGCAATGGCCAAAGTAGATGATAATATTGACCATAAAGAGTTAAAAGCTATGGAAAAGATTATGTCTAATCACATTAAATTAACTAAAGATAAGAAGATAAAACTTACAGAAATACTAAAAGATCAGTCAAGGATTCTTCAGGTTAATGAAAAAAATGCTATTGATGCTCTTCCTTTACTTCTGAAATCAAAAAAGGATAGAGAGATTGGAATAAAAATAGCTCATAAAATAGCAAAAGCTGATGATATCGTTGTAAAAGAAGAAAAAGCTCTTATTAAAAAAATTGAGACACTCCTAAATTAGGTGACAATATGTTAAATCTAATAAACTTTTCTTCCGATGATCTTTTAAACATAGCTGGATACTCTCCTGCAAATAATGTTGAACAATATAAAACAAATGTACCTATTTCAAGTAAGATAATTGGAGGAAATATCAGATATTTCCTTCAATTTAAAAACCTTCTTGGAACCATATCAAAAAAAACTTTTCTTTTCGGTCCTTTATCTGTTTTAGCAGGTATGCAAAAAGAGATTATTGATTTTTCATTTACAGCACCGATAACAGCACATGCTAAAGAATGTACCGCTAAAGGTGAGAATCCAGATATTTATGTTGTCCTTAATGAAAAAATAGAAAAGGATTATTCAGAACTTCTATATGATTTCTCTGGAGAATTTATTAGTAATGGAAAATTTAATAAATCTAAAGCTAAAAAAATATCTTCAACTTTTCATGGTAACCTTTTTCTAATCAATAGGATGAGAACTTTTGCAAGACTTGAACTTAGTTATCAATCCCTCGGGCTTACAGGGCTAAACGCTATGAAAGAGTTATTAGTAACTCTAATAATTGCTATAACCGAACAACCTGTAAAGGGGGATCTACCCTATGTATCAAAAAAGAGAGAATTTAATTTAGATGAATATGTTGCCGAATGCAGATTAAGAATAGAAAAACTGTATGAGTTTAATGCCTTTGAAATTAAAACTTTTTCAGAGAATTTTACTAAAGGAAAAATAGGTTATCTTAAATATGAAATTGTAGAAAAATCAGAAATTCACATTATGAAACTCAGGTATTATCAATCAAAAAATAAAAATGGCAAAATTTTATACCTGGCTTCTCCTTTAATCAATAAACCTGAAATTTTTGATCTTTCAAAGGGCAAATCTGTTGTAGAAGGACTTTTAAATATGGGGTTCGACGTATATTTGCAAGATCCTGGAGAACCTTCAAAAAAAGAGGCTGCCCTTGGTCTGGATTTCTACGGTAAAGAGGTTCACGACAAATACATTGATCTGATAAAAGAAAGACATAAAAAAGCTGAAATCTATGTAATAGGTTATTGTATGGGCGGAACCCTTGTTTTACCGTATCTTGCAAGAAGAGCAGAAGAAAGGCTTGAGCAAGGTAAAAAGATGGACATTAAAAAAATTATATTAATGGCATCACCATTTAAATTTGATGATGAGACTAAATCCGGTCATAAGCCAATGAGAAAAGTTATATCGAATGACTATGATAAAATTTTAATGAATGAAATGTATGGAGATGTAAATGTTCCTCCTCAAATAATAGAAGTTGGAATGAATGAAATTCAGCCAGGAGTTCGTTATTATGTTCGTTGTGGTTTTTATGGTCGTGCAGCCTACCCTGGGGCTATTGAAGATTCTGCCCCATTTTTATATTGGCTTACACACGGAACAAAATTTCCAGCTAAGGCCCATAGGGAATGGATAAATGATATTTTTGTAGATAATAAAATTTATAAAGGATCTTATTGCTTACCTTCTAAAAGTAAAAATTTTAATAATAAACCTGTTAACATGGAAATTCTGGAAAAAGCTGGTGTGACAATTTTTGATTACAAAGGTACAAGAGATCCAATATCACCTTCTAGCACTTGTATAGCTGGTGAACTATGGGGTTTGACCACTAATAATATATCTCGTAAAAGCAATGGCTTAAATCGGGTTATAGAAAAAAACATTGGTCATATTTTTGTTGTTAGTAAAACTCTTCTTAAAGATTTTCTGGATGATGTAGAATCTTTTTTAAATTTATAAAAAATAATTCAATTTTTGACTTGACCTTTCATTAAATTTACTCTAAAAGTCTGCCTGTACTTTGAGTAACAAATTAAGGCGAAGTAGCTCAGCTCGGTTAGAGCATTCGGTTCATATCCGAAGTGTCCGGGGTTCAAATCCCTGCTTCGCTACCATATAATGAAAAGCCTGTATTTTAATAAATACAGGCTTTTTTTATTTCTTTGCAAACTCTGTTGCAACTTTAGTAGAAAGTTCATAAGAATCTACTATATATTTATTATTTAACTTAACAATCTCCTCCATAGAATTTAATACTTTTTCATATTGATCAGGATTGAAAAAATTTTTAAATCCAAACATCTTATCAAAACGATTTGCTTTGAACATTTCATTAACAATTTCTGTATTAAAAAATTTCTTCATCTTTTCATGGTCAAACATATCAAATGGATTTGTACTCATTAAAAAATCTCCTTTTTTTGATTGAAAATAAAAAACTGAAATTAATTTAAAAAAATCTGATAATTTAAAAAAAGCAGGACTGGGTTAATTTAGAAACACAATTAATAATTTCTGGATTTGAAATTAAAAATAATTTTATCATTTTTTCTTGTAAAAATAAACACTTAATTAAATGATTAAATCATTTACCGCATCGCACAAATATTGAAAAAACGCTCAATTATATTAACGTCAGTATAATCCATGATGTTTCGCATCGCAACATTTATTGTTTTAAATCTTATTTTCCTTAAATTCGAACTCTCAGCAAACAGCTTATATTCAAGGTTTTAGCTAATTCGACCTCAATATTTGCACAAATATTAATATTATGATATTTTAAATTAAAATTAAATTCATATCATTTCTATTGAACTTCATTCTGTTTTGATATTTTTACATTTAGCATTTTATATAAAATTTAAACAACTCCTTATAAAACATTTATCAAAAGCGAAATGCTTTTGTTCATATATCTTTTATTTTTTATAAGCTTTATAAAATAGGAGTATTATCATGAACCAACCATTTATATTATCAACAGGTAGTTACCTTCCTGATAAAATCGTTTTAAATGAAGATTTAACACAGTTTCCTGCTAATGTTTTACCCATAATTTCACAAAAGACCGGTGTTAAAGCCAGGCGGCATGCTGCCAAAGAACAATGTACATCAGATTTAGCAATTAAAGCAGCTTTAAAATGTCTTGAAAAAGCTTCATTTAAACCAAAGAATATCGATTGCATAATTGTATCAACCTCATCACCGGATAGAATACAACCGGCAACAGCAACAAGAGTTCAACATAAAATTGGAGCATCCAAAGCCTTTGCTTTTGACATCAATTCAGTATGCTCAGGAAGTGTTTATGGACTTTTTCTTGCTGATTCAATGATAAGGTCAGGTAGTTGTAAAAACGTTTTGTTTATCGCTTCTGAAGTATATTCAAAAATCACAAATCGAATGGACTTTTCAACTTTTCCATACTTTGGAGATGGTGCTGGTGCTGTGCTATTGTGCTCCGAAAATTCCCCTGGAATCATTATGTCCCGTTTAGCAACTGATGGAAGTGGAAGTAATACGGTTTGCATACCTGGTGGGGGCACGATGAATCCTTTAAGTATAGCAAAATCAAATGAAACATTCTTTAAAATGAATGGGAAAAAGGTATTTGATTTTGCGATATCAAAAGGCACCAAAATTATTAAAGAACTAATTAAAGAAGCAAAAGTTAATAAAAAAGAGATTAATCAATTTGTTTGTCATCAGGCAAATATAAATATTCTGCATAAAATTGCTGAGAATCTTGAAATACCTAAAGAAAAATTTTTTGTTAACCTGGATAAATATGGAAATACAGCCAGTGCTTCTGTTGTAATTGCACTTGATGAAGTGTTTTCAAACAAACTAATTAAAAAGGATGACCTTGTGATGACAATCGGATTTGGTGGTGGCTTATCATGGGGTGCGAATTTAATCAGGGTATAGTTTAAAATTTAACAAAAGGGAGGTAAGAAATGAGTATTTTTGAAAAAATTGTCGAAGGTATTTTTGAATTGTTCCCTTCTGCAGATGAAATTGAAATTAACGATGATACAGTTTTGGAAGAGATTCCAGATTGGGATTCAATGGCATCAGTTAATTTTATGATGTTTCTTCAGCAGGCGTTTGATATTCAACTACCAAATGATTTTTTACATGGTGAACTTAAAATTAGTGAAATTGTAACTCAGGTAGGGGGTTAATTTGATTACAGATCCATTTGATATCACTTCATCGCTTACAAATCTGTTAACTTCATGGACTAAAAATTCAGATGGGCTCAAAGATATGTTTAAAAAACTTGAGGAAGATATTAATAGTAACTTCCTCAATTTTTTACAAACTAATGACAAATCTGAAAATAAATTTAAAAAGGATTTAATCAAAAAAGTTAGAAGTAATAGTAAATATGCCAGGAAAAACTTCATAACTATTCATAAGTGGATTCAGGAATTCGTAGAAAATGTTCCGGAAACAAGCGATAAAGAGAAAGAACGGTACCTGTTTTGGTCTAAACAGATACTTAACGCAATTTCACCATCAAATTTTTTCTGGACAAATCCTACAGCTGTGCAAAACTTTTTAAACTCAGAAGGAGGCAGCTTTAAAAATGGGATTGATAACTGGTTTAAAGATTATTCAAAAGATAATCTTATTAGTTTTGCAAATGAAGATGCTTTTGCTGTTGGAGAAAATTTAGCCACTACAAAAGGTTCAATAGTTTATAAAAATGATATATTTGAATTGATACAATATGAATCAGTAACTAAAGAAAATTATAAAGTTCCAATAGTTATGATTCAACCCTGGATAAACAAGTATTATATCTTTGACCTAACTGAAGAGATGAGTTTCGTTAAATATCTCACTGAAAAGGGTTTCACTGTTTTTATGACAAGTTGGCGAAACCCTGATATCACTTTAAGAAATTTGGATTTTGAGGATTATATTTTTGATGGAGTCCTTAAATCTATAGAAATCGCAAACGATATTTGTAAAACAAAAAAATCCCATGTTACTGGATACTGTATTGGGGGAACTGCATTGACAGCGCTATCAGGTATTTTAAATAATAATAAAATGAAAAATCCAATCCTTGATATCTCTCTTTTCGCATCTTTAACAGATTTTTCTTCACCAGGTGAAATCTCTTTTTTTGTTAGTAAAAAATCTATACAAAAAATTAAAGAACTAATGGAAATAAAAGGTTATTTAAAAAGTAGTTATATATCTCAGACATTCAGGCTTTTAAAATCTGAAAGTCTAATATGGCCATACTTTGCGAACAATTATTTAAATGGTTCAAACCCTCCAAACTCTGATGTTTTTTACTGGAATAGCGATAGCACAAGGCTTCCAGAAAAGATGAGTATTTTCTATCTTAATGAGTTTTATCTTAGAAATAATCTGATTAAAAGCAATGCACTTAAATTCAGAGGCTTTCCCTGTGACATATCCAAAATAAATCAACCCGTATATATTGTTGGTGCAGAGCAGGATCATATAGCACCGTGGAAAGAAACTTATAAGATATGTGACCATATATCTTCTGATTCGGTTTTTATTTTAGCATCTGAAGGCCATATTGCAGGCTTTTTAAATCCACCATCCCCAAATTCAAGAAGGAAATATCGTATAATTGATGACAACAATATAGGTAAATTAACTAAAGATTTTAATGAAATTGAACCTAATATTGGTTCATGGTGGGATCATTGGACTGACTGGCTTATCGAACAAGATAGTAACAAAATATCATCAGTGGCTGTTGGTAATAAGAAATACCCTGTTTTATATGATGCTCCAGGCAAATATGTAATGGGATAAATATCTGTTTATACTTGCACATTTTAACCTCAGACTTTATCATAAAAATAGCTATTCGAATTTTTTTTTTAATATTCTCAAATTTCAATGAGTAGTATCTGCCCGGAGAGATTGATGATACCATTAAGAGATGCGAATCCGTCAAAAAATTTCCCTTATGTAACTTATTTTATAATATTACTTAATATTTTCGTATATTTCTATCAATTGTCATACGGAAATAATCAAAATGTTTTTATTTATACGTACGGACTAGTACCAGCAAGATACACAAATCCTGCTTTCTTTTTTCATTTTACTCCTTTTCAACAAGCTTTTTCTTTTTTTTCATATATGTTTCTTCATGGAAATACACTTCATTTGATCACAAACCTCTGGTCCCTTTATATATTTGGTGATAATATTGAAGATCATATGGGCCACATTAAATATTTAGTATTTTACATAATGTGTGGTTTTCTATCTGGTATTTCGCATCTTTTTATTAATCTGGATTCTGTTGTAGCAACTATTGGAGCAAGCGGTGCTATAGCAGGTGTTATGGGAGCCTATTTAGTTCTTTATCCCCGGGCAAAACTATTAACTCTATTACCAGTATTTTTCATACCTCTTTTTTTTGAAATTCCAGCTTTTATATTTTTAGGATTTTGGTTTGGCCTTCAGGTTTTTAATGCCACATCTAATAATCCTGCTGAAGTCGCCTGGTGGGCACACATTGGAGGTTTCGTATTTGGAATATTAATACTTAAACTCTTTTCACTAATACCAGATACTGTAATTGAAAAAAAAATAAAGAACTTTTCAAAGAAAAAGAAAACTCCTGGTCTGCGATATATAAAACCAAATGGTTTTATTGATAATCTTAACATATATGCAACTATTGAAATTTCAAAGTTTGAAGCAACCATAGGAGTGACCAAATTTCTTAATATTCCACTTGGAATTCATAAGAGAATTTTAAGAGTACGCATTCCAAAGGATATTGTATCTGGTAGTAAACTTGTACTTAATGGATATGGTCATAATGATAAGTTTGGAGAAAAAGGCGACCTTATATTAAATGTTAATGTATCTTTATAATTTCCAAAAATCATACTATAGAACCTCTATTAAAGGTTTTAATTTATAATAATTACATTCTTTTTTGTGAACAATTCAATGTAGTACTAAGCATTCAAATTGTCACAAGGGAACCTCTAATAATTAGAATTTTGGATAAAATACAAGGCATTTCAAAAAATAACGAGCCGATTTTATTACAGTTTTTTTTGGAAATAACAAAGTATTTTACCAAAAGAACAGTTATTAGAGATTCCCACAAGCTAATATTAATGAAAACAACTGTCGTTCGATCAAAAGACAGTTGTTAGATGTTCCCTTAAAATGATTACTTGCATAATTCATTTTATTCTCTTAATATCTAATATCAATACGTTTAAGGATACTAACTTTTAAATAAATACTTATCTCAATGTTCAAAAAAATCTATAAAAGTATAAATCTTAAATTCTTTTTTGATAGGAAGTTGTCAAATAGAATAGTTATGTATGTCATCCTTTGTAGCTCTCTAATTACAATTTTCACAACACTTTTCCAGCTATATATTGATTATCGACAAGATAAAAAAGCACTTTATGACAATATTTATTTAATTGAAGAGAGTTACTTACAGTCTATAAGTTCAAGCCTTTATAATTTCGATATAGATCAAATAAAAAACCTTTTATATGGAATTTTAAAATTTAAAGGTATTGAATATATTGAAATAAATGAAACCGGAATTTACAGAATAGCTGTTGGTAACAAAATATCATCTCCTTCAAGAATTACCAATATTCCAATATATTATAAAGTTTCCAATAATAAAACAACTAAACTTGGTAATATGATGATATTTACTAGTTTACAGGATATTTATAAACAGTTATTCAGAAAGTTCCTTTTTATATTGGGTTCAAATGCAATAAAAACATTTCTTGTATCAATATTTATATTAATAATCATACGTTTGTTAGTTACTAAAAACCTGACAACTATAGCAGATTATGCAGAAAAACTAGATCTCAACAAATTAGATGAGAAACTTGTATTTTCAAAAAGAAATAGTTTTTTTCAAAGCGATGAATTTTATAAAGTAGCAAGTGCAATCAATGATCTAAGGTTAAGGCTTAAGGATGATATTACCTCAATCAAAAAATATGAAATAGATCTTAAATCAAGTGAAGACAGATTTAGACAACTTACTAATGCTTCCTGGGAAGCTCTTATAATACATGATGGAATCAATATCCTGCTTGCTAATGACTATTTTTACAGCATGTTCGGATATGAAAAAGGTGAACTTCCTTTTAATGAGATCTTCACAAAACTTTTTGACCACGAATCCCTTGTCTTAATCGAAAAATATAGTTATTCCGATTTTATAGGTCCTTATGAAATAAAAGGTATTGTAAAGGATAGCTCAGAAATACTTATTGAAGTTAGGGTTAGAAGAATTCAATATAAAGGGCAAAAAGTTCTTCTTTCAGCTATGAGAGATATTACAGAAAGGGTTTGGGCTGAAGAGGAAGTAAAAAAACTCAGAAACTATCTTAAAAATATAATTGATTCAATGCCATCAATCATTGCAGGGGTAAATACAAATAGTGAAATCACACTTTGGAATCTGAAAGCAGAGGAAAAGACCAATGTTCCGGCAGAGGAAGCTATTGGAAAAAAATTAGAAACTATTTTACCTTATATTCCAATTAATACACACGATATTGAAATGGCTATTAAAAACAAAACGCCACACAATAAATCAAAAGTTATTGTTATTGAAGATGATCAGAAAATTTTCTATGACATAACTATATATCCATTAATAGCGAATGGTTCTATAGATGCGGTTATAAGAATAGATGATACTACTGAAGAAGTAAAAATTGAAGAGATGATAGTGCAATATGAAAAGATGCTTTCTGTTGGTGAATTAGCAGCCGGTATGGCACATGAAATTAATAATCCTTTGGCTGGAATTCTACATAATTCCCAGGTCATAAAAAACCGATTCTCAGAAAAAAATAATAAAAACATATATTCTGCTATTGAAGCTGGAACAACTATGGATAAATTAAATACCTATCTGACAAACCGCAATATTCACAAAATGCTTGATATGGTAATTGATTCAGGAGAAAGAGCTGCTAAAATTGTAAACAACATGCTTAGTTTTAGTAGAAAAAGCTCTTTAGATTTCTCTACTTATCGAATAGATGATCTACTTGACCAAGCCATTGAAATTGTATCTAATGATTACAATCTTAAAAAGAAATATGATTTCAAAAATATAAATATTATAAAAAATTACAGCAATAATATTCCCGATATTCAATGTGATGGAAATATGATTCAACAGGTTTTCTTAAATATCATCAAAAATGGTGCATATGCTATTTCAGAGAGGTCTAATAGAGCGGACAGTCCTTTTATTAAGATATTATTAAATCATACTGATGATAAAATTATAATTGATATAGAAGACAATGGGTCAGGAATGGATGAACAAACAAGAAAAAGAATTTTTGAACCTTTCTTTACAACAAAAGATGTTGGAGTTGGAACTGGTTTAGGTCTTTCTGTATCTTACTTTATTATTGTTGAAAATCATAGCGGAAACCTCAGTGTTGAGTCAACAGAGGATGTGGGCACAAAATTTATGTTGGAAATACCTATTTCTCAGGATTTAAGTAGCTAAATAAAATTTTTTGTTAAAAAATAACTAAATAAACTTTTTTATAAAATAATCAAATTTTGTTTTTTTTAGCCTTCCAACTATCTTCTTTACCTCTTTTGGATATTCTTTAATTTCTGGAATTTCTCTAAAACTTGCTATTTTAGTTGAGTTTTCAAGTATTCTTTCTTTTTCAATTTTAAAACTCTCAAATAGAATTTCTCTTTCATCATATATAATCATTCCATTCTCAAGATCCAAATTCCAAGCTCTCGGATTTAAATTGCTACCCGTTAAAAGATAATATTTTTTATCGCTTTCAATACCTTTTATATGAAAAGTATTTTCATTATGTTTCCATATAAAAACATTCAATATTCCACTATCAATTTTCTTTGAGAATTTTTTAGCAAAATTTCTTAAGTTTTGCTCATAAATATAAGGCAAAATATCAATTTTTCTGAAATCATTGCCAGGTGGTGTATAAAAATCGTTTGCTACTATATCACCAACAACCAAATTTACTTGAACAGAGTTCTTTAAAAGATTTCTTATCTCTTTTAGAATTTTTTTTGGGAAATTTAAATATGGTGTATATATAGTTATATTTTCTTTTGAATTTTTGAGTAAAGCTAAAACAGTATCATTTAACTCATTATTTTTTTTCCCAAATCCAGATAGAAGAGTTAAAGCAACCTCATCATTTTTTGTTTCTGATGAGTCTTTACAATCTCCATCATAATTGTAAGCGGCTTTGGAAAGTGATTTTTTAAGTTTCCTGATATCTTTTTTAATATCTTTTGTATCTATACCATTTTCATCTTCAAACAATGAGACTGCACTATTACTTAAAAGGTATTCCTCAAGATAAGCAACTGTTGCATCTGCAATTTTTTTGTTATTTATTATAAAATATCTGTCTAAGCGATATTTATCAAAATGATTTAAGTAAATATTATTTAAACTTGCACCGCTATAGATATATGTATCATCAAATGTAAAACCTTTTAGGTGCAAAACACCAAAAATTTCTTTCTTTTTTACAGGTACTCCATATATACCAATTTCAGAACGAAAATTCTTCTTAAATTCATTATAAAAGACGATATTACCTTTATTATTTTTTTCACCTATTAAACCTCTCTGGGCTCTGTGAAAATCAACAAATATCTTAATATCTAATTTTTGATTTCTCTCTTTAGCTTTGTATAAGGAGGTTAAAATATTTCTGCCAGCTTCATCATCCTGTAGATATAGAGCAGACATATAAATTCTTTTCTCTGCCTTTTCTATATGCTCTAAAACAGCCTTATAAAAAAAGCTAGTACTTTCTAAAATTTGAATGTTTTCTGCTTGAATATGGATTCTAGGCTTTTTTTCTAAATCTTTTCTTCTAATAATTCTTTTAATCATAACGGGGTAATTTATTTTATTGGTAAAAACATGTCAATAATTTATTTAAATCGACAATTATTATATTGTTAAAAATATAAAAAGCATCGATAAACTCAGTATGTCTTTAAGGGGAATTAAAGATGAAACTGCTAAAGCAATTTTTTCAGGAAAATGTCTTATTTTTATAACCTGATGAGTTTATCGATGCTAAACTTATTATAGTTTTTATTTAATTATTTTTAAAGAGCAAATTAGATATATTATTTAATTATTTCAATACTTTTTCTTGCTGATATTTCTTCATCGTTGAATAATGTTTGTTTGTAAAAAATTAAACCTCAATTTAATTAGAGCTATATTATTCTTTTTTTCTAAATTTTTAATTTAATAAACTGATAAAGCATTTTTTTTGCATCTATATTTTGAAAGATATACCCGTCCCAATTATTAATGAATTCTGATCATAAAATTTTATATTTGATTCATTTAAAGTACACATTCCTAATGTGAAAAAACTTAAATTCTCATAACCCATAAATTCAGATAATGTGAACATTATAGTTCCTTCATAAACGTTGTCTTTTCTTAATTTATTAAACGTAGGATGTAGTTTGTCATATTCTCTATCTTCAAATGATGCTGATATTATTGTCATAGCTCTTTCTGAAAAAATAAGCATCTGGTCTAATTTTATAATATTTCCCTCATAGGAATAACAATCACCATCAAAATCACCTTTAGAATATCCAAACCCAGGAATTATAGTATAAAATGGCGCAAGAGGTATATTAACTCCTATTTCAAATACAGTAGATCGCCCTTCTCTTTTTAAATCACTGTTACTTTTTCCTAAATCATCATCTTTTATTTTATATTCCGTATCAGTAACACTAAAGTTTATAAATTCAAAAAACTCTTCAATCTGTAGTGTTGTTGAAATAGTTTCCAGATCTGTTTTTCCTCTATTTGTTCCTGTTATATAAGGATTTTTCCAGATCTCTTCTTCTTCATATTTTAATGCTAAAGAGAGATCTCCAAATTGACCCAGATTTTGTCCCAAGGCTAAACTATGGCTACCCTCATATTCATAGAGTACAAAGGGTCCAACCTCAGAAAATTTGTAACTAACTTTAAAATTCCCATAAGGTTCGAGTATCTCTCTGTTTTTACCATCCTGATTTATAGAATTGATTAATTTGTCATCATCATAGTTAAAATTGCTTTCCGTATTTCCATATAAAATCCCAGCTGATATTTCAAAATTAAAACCATTATGTAGTTCATCATCTGAAAATCCGTTAACCGGACTAATAATTATTAATAAAATACACACAATTAGTTTAAACTTCATTTCATTCATTCTCCCTTTATTAATTATATTTTAAAGGAGTCTCTCATAACCAACTTTTTAATTATTAGAGAGTTGCCTTTACTTAAAAAGAGAACTCTCATTTTCTGACATACTTATCTATCTAAAAGTCAATGAATTGCTAATAATCAATGTTGTATTCTATTAGAATTGTAATGAGATGTTTTTTTTTTGATGGTCTATAATTTGATAATGTAAACCTTTTATGCTATCAATGTTTATATCAAGGGAACCTGTAATAAAGAGGTTTTTAACTTGAAAATCATCGTTTATAAAAAATCTTTCTATTTAATAATACTCAAAGTTATCTGAGTATCCCTGATACATACTTCTTACCCCTTAGTTTTTAACATAATATATTCTTGAAAGGATTTTGCATGGAAAAACTACTATGGACCCCTTCTAAAAATCGAGTTGCAGATTCAAACATGTCTAACTATATCAAATTCATCAACAATAAGTTTAAAACTGAATTTTCTAATTATGATGAACTTTACAAATGGTCAGTAACTAATATCCCGGATTTCTGGGAATCAATCTGGGATTATACAGATATAAAATATTCAATAAAATATGATGAAGTTATTGATAATATAAATAAAATGCCTGGGGCTAAATGGTTCAAAGGAGCAAGACTTAACTTTGCTGAAAACCTTTTAAGATATAGAGATGATGAAACTGCAATTATTTTTAAAGGTGAAAACCGTAAATCTGTTTCAGTTACATATAACGATATGTATAAACAAGTAGCACAGATTGCATCATCTTTAAGAAAAGAAGGTGTAAAAAAAGGGGATCGTGTCGTTGCTTTCATGCCAAACATTCCTGAAACAGTTTTCGCAATGCTCGCTGCAACAAGTATTGGAGCTGTATGGTCATCATGCTCTCCTGATTTCGGAATAAAAGGAGTTCTGGATAGATTTGGACAAATAAAACCAAAAGTGCTTTTTACAGCTGATGGATATTTTTTTAAAGGAAACAGAATTGATTCATTGAATCGAATTTCAGATATTCTTGAAGAGTTACCCTCAATCAAAAAAGTTGTTGTTATACCATTTTCAGAAACAAACCCTGATATCAGTGGTATCAAAAATGCTGTTTCATTTGATAAATTTAAAGATGATAATACAGAAGAGATAGATTTTGAATATGTTGATTTCAATGACCCCCTATATATTATGTATTCATCCGGAACGACTGGTCTGCCAAAATGTATGGTTCAAAGTGTTGGTGGAATTCTTCTACATCACTTAAAAGAACTTATTTTACATACTGATGTTAAAAGAAGTGATAATATCTTTTACTTTACTTCATGTGGCTGGATGATGTGGAATTGGTTAGTTAGTTCACTTGCAACAGGAGCTTCAATTGTACTTTTTGATGGTAACCCATTCCATCCTGATCCAGGTACTCTTTTTGAAATGACTCAAAATGATAAAGTCACAATATTTGGAACAAGTGCAGGTTTTGTATCTGCATTACAAACTGCAGGCTACAAACCAAAAGAGAACTATGACCTTTCGTCATTACGAACCGTATTGTCAACTGGTTCCCCACTCTCTAATGAAAATTTCGAATTTATTTATAAAGAGTTTAAAGAAGATATCCAGCTTTCATCAATATCTGGAGGATCTGATTTAAATGGTTGTTTTGTATTAGGCAATCCAATGTCTCCTGTTTATGCTGGTGAACTTCAATGCAGAGGACTTGGTATGAAAGTAGATTCCTTTGATGAAGATGGAAATAGTGTGAGAAATGAACCTGGTGAATTAGTTTGTACTGCACCTTTTCCATCCATGCCAATATACTTCTGGGATGATCCGGATGGAAATAAATACTACTCTGCTTATTTTTTTATGTTTCCAAACATATGGAGACATGGTGATTATATTGAGATTAATGATAGAGGTGGAGTTACCATCTATGGAAGAAGTGATGCAACACTCAATCCTGGTGGTGTAAGAATTGGAACTGCTGAAATTTACAGACAAGTTGATTCAGTAAATGAAATAGAAGACAGCATTGTTCTTGGACAAAACTGGAAAAATGATGTTAGAATTATTTTATTTGTTAAATTAAAACCTGATTTTAATATGGATAAAGAGTTAATCAGCAAGATAAAAAGTACAATACGAACAAATGCATCTCCAAGACATGTACCTGCAAAGGTAGTACAGGTTCAGGATATTCCTTATACTTTAACTATGAAAAAAGTAGAGATGGCTGTGAAAAAGGTTATTGATAACAAGCCTGTAATAAATAAAGATGCTTTAAAAAACCCGGAAGCACTTGATTATTTCGCTAATATTAAAGAGTTAAATGAGGATTAGTTTTTTTTCATAAATGCTTAAAAAATTGAATATGTTTTCATTTTAATGTTGATGTGTTAAAAAAAATCTAAAAATAAGAGGATATATAAATGCATCAACATAATTTCAATGTACAGGTTTATTATGAAGACACAGATCATTCTGGTGTCGTCTACCATTCAAACTATCTTAAATATTTTGAAAGAGCCAGAGAAGACGTTATAGGAATTGATACATTAAAAAAGTTATGGCATGAAGAAGGAATTGGTTTTGCTGTTTATAAATTAACAGTCAACTACAGAGAAGGTGCTGTTTTTGGAGATAAACTTGAAATTAGATCAACTTGGATTAATGAAAGTGAATACAGAACAGTTTGGAAACAGGAAGCATGGAGAGAAAACGGTACAAAAGCCGCTGTTTCAGCCGAAATTGAGCTTGTTTGTCTGGATAGAAACAAAAAATTGATACCAATCAAAGATTTTATTTAGAGGGAACCATTTAATAACTATAATTTTGATTGAAATATAGCGTTTACAAAAGCTTTTAGTTTTGTAAAATCTCTGTAATAGAAAAAATAACGAGCGGATTCGTTTATAAAAAGCTTTTATTTATAAACATTATAACAGTTTTTTTTTCGTAATAACGAAGTAGTTCATTTAAAAGATGGTTATTAGAGATTCCCTGGATCTATTTCACGGTAAATCTTTATTGAGATCTTTAAGATTCAAATACAAAACATGAGAACTCAGTAAATTTTTATTATGAACTCATTTAATTTAATAATTCCATATTTCAAGCAACATAAACTAAGAATAGCTATAGGTTTGTTAAGCCTCATTACTGTTGATATTTTTCAACTCTCTATTCCAAGAGTTGTTAAACATACCATTGATGCTTTAACTATATTTGACATTAAAATTTCAAAACTTCTTGAATATAGCCTTTTGATATTATTCCTGGCTTTAATGATTGCAATATTCAGATATATTTGGCGTCGCAGTCTTATTGGTTTATCAAGATATATTGAAAAAAAGCTTAGAAACAAACTCTTCCACCATATTCAAACTCTTTCAACACCTTTTTTTAACAAAACCAAGACGGGTGATTTGATGGCCCATGCAACTAACGATCTTAACCATATCAGAATGGCTACAGGCATGGGTTTGGTTGCTCTAACCGATAGTATTTTCCTTGGAACAACATCAATAATATTTATGATTTATATAAATCCCACACTAACTTTATATGCTATCCTTCCAATGCCTCTAATAATGTTAGTAGCTCTATTTATGAGTAAAAAAATGCATAAAGCATATCAGGAAACCCAGGCTGTTTTTTCTGAATTGACTGAAAGTGTAAGAGAGTTTTTTTCAGGAATTCGTATTGTGAAATCATATCAAATTGAAAATAACAGTATCTTAAGCCTCAAATCCACATCAAACAATTATGTTAAAAAAAATATCAAACTTACAGCGATGACTGGAACTCTTTTTCCTTTAATGATGATGATATCAAACATAAGTATTGGTATTGTCCTTTTAAAAGGCGGAAAGTTAACAATTGAAGGGGTCATAACTCCTGGTGATTTTGTGGCATTCATGAGTTATCTTGGTCTTCTTGTATGGCCAATGATGGCAGTAGGCTGGGTTATTAATCTTATCCAGAGAGGCCGCGCTTCTCTTGATAGATTAAATGTAATTTTTCAAACTGAACCTGAAATCTCAGATATCAATAACCCACTATTGTTAAAAAAGGTTCATAAAGGAGTTGAATTTAATCAAGTTAGTTTCAAATTCGATGGTGCAAAAGACCTAACTCTGAAAAACATTGATCTTAAAATCGAATTTGGCAAAATTACAGGATTAGTAGGCCCCCCGGGATGTGGTAAAACAACTCTTCTAAAATTATTTCCAAGAATAATTGATGTTGATAGCGGATCTGTTAAAATTGATGATAACAACATAAAAAAATATAAAATTGATGATCTAAGAGAACGCTTTTCTTTTATGGAACAGGAACCTTTTATGTTTTCAGGTTCGATTCTTGATAATATAACTTTTGGCAATAATCTTTCTGAAGAAGATCTTTCTTATTTATTAGATAAAGCATGTTTAACAGATACTATCAAACGATTTCCAGAAGGTGTAAATACTATAATCGGTGAAAAAGGAGTAATTCTATCAGGTGGACAGAAACAAAGAGTAGCTTTTGCAAGAGCTTTATTAAAGAGAGATAGCATATTTCTGCTTGATGATCCAATAAGTCAGGTTGATACCGAAACAGGAACAAAATTAATAGATAGTATAGTAGGTTCAAATACCGTTGTTATATCGTCTCACAGATTCAGTGCATTAAAAAAAGCAGATATAATTTATGTTATTGAAGATGGTAGAATTACAGGAAGTGGTAAACATGATGAATTGATTATAAGCAATAAATACTATTCAAATTCCTACCATATGCAAACATATTTAGAGGAATAGCATGAAAACAAGTAGCTACTTTGATGAAGAAAGTATAAAAAAAAGAAGTGATACGAAACTGTTAAAACTGGTTCTCCCTTTTTTAAAACCTTATATTAAATTTATAGTAATTTCTATATTCACAATAACTTTTATCACTTCTTTAAACCTTGTAATTCCATATATTACAATGTTTGCAATTGATACTTATATAGTTCCAGAAGATACAAATAAAGATTCTAATATAGAAAAAACAAAAAAAAGATTCCTTACATTTCCTTCAAGCAATAATGAAATTGAAAGCATTGTAAATAAATATGATGGTCTGTTTATAAGAGATAATGATGATTATAAAATTCTCTATATTAATATGTCAAAACTGGAAATATCTGATATTAAAAAACTTCGTAAAAAGGACCTTAAAGGTGTTGAAATTGCATCACTTTTCCTTTTCTTAGTTGTTATAACAAGTTTTATTTTAGAATTTACACAGATGATGATCATACAATTTATTGGCCAGAAAATAATGCATGATTTCAGAATCAAAATTTTTAATCATATACTTTTCAAAGATATAATATACTTTACCAGAAACAGCGTTGGCAGACTTGTAACCCGTGTTACCAATGATGTTGCAAATATGCAGGAGATGTTTACATCAATTCTTACATTTGTATTTAAGGATTTTGTAATACTTTTTGGAATTATTGTAATCCTCTTATCAATTAATTTTAAATTAGCACTTATAACATTTATTATTCTTCCATTTATCTTTTTAATAGCTTTTGTATTTGCTAAATATTCAAGGGAATCCTTTAGAACACTCAGGCTAAAAGTAGCAGAGATAAATTCCCGATTTTCAGAAACAATTGGTGGAATAAATATTATTCAACTGTTCAAACAAGAAATGCAAAACTACAAAATTCTTAAAGATCTTAACCATGAAAACTATTTAGCAGGTATGAAACAGATCCATATTTTCGCACTTTTTATGCCTACAATAGAGCTATTAGGAACTATAACATTAGCTATGATAATATTTTATGGTGGAGAACTTGTGTTATCTGAAGACATTTCAATAGGTATTTTAGTTGCATTTACATCATACCTTAGAATGTTTTTTAGACCTATCAGAGATATTGCTGAAAAATACAATATTCTTCAGAATGCTCTTTCCTCCGCAGAGAGAATCTTTATGATTTTTGAGGACAGTGATATATCATCAGAAGAAGAAAGAAGCGGTAAAATAATATTAAAATCATTTGAGAAACTTGATTTTAAAAATGTTTCTTTTTCTTATGATAATAAACAAAAAGTTCTTATAGACCTCTCTTTTTCTATTAATAAGGGTGAAACAATAGCTGTTGTTGGTCCAACAGGATCCGGAAAAACAACTTTAATTAATTTAATTGAAAGATTCTATAATACAACAAATGGCACTATAGAATTGAATGGAATTGATATTAATGAATTCACAATTGATTCAATACGTAGTAAAACTGCAGTAGTAATGCAAACACCATTTCTTTTTTCAAGCAGTATTCGTGATAATATTACCGGAATCAAGCATGTTGAAGAGGAAAGATTAAACGAAATTATTACTGACTCAAATTGTGATATGATAATAGACAAACTTGATAAGGGAGTTGAAACAATTCTATCTGAAGAAGGTTCATCCATATCAAGTGGAGAGCGGCAATTGATATCAATTGCAAGGGCTTTTGTATCTAATCCTGAACTGATTATTTTAGATGAAGCAACCTCTTATGTGGATTCAGATTCTGAATGGAAAGTAAAGGAAGCTATGTCAAAACTTATGAAAAACAGAACAACCATAATCATAGCCCATAGACTTCTAACAGCAGCAACGGCAGATAATATACTTGTTTTAAATAATGGAAAACTGATTGAATCAGGAAACCACAAGAATCTAATGGAAAAAAGAGGTTTCTACTACAAACTTAAATCACTCGAATAGTGTAAATTTATGAATGAAGAGAATAAAGCAGGCGAAATAGTTAACAGCTTATGTGAAAATGGATGGGAAGCCTATATTGCAGGTGGAGCAGCAAGAGACCTTATTTCCGGAGCAATACCTTCAGATTTTGATGTCGTTACAAATGCATCCTATAACGAAATAAGAGAACTTTTTAAAGGACATAAACTCTCTGTTGTGGGTGTTAGTTTTAAAGTATGTATTGTTGATGGTATTGAGGTTGCTACTTACAGAAAAAATTTATCATTTGATAATAATAATGAGATTATTGCTGATTCAATCCATGAAGATCTAAAAAAAAGGGATCTTACAATAAATGCAATGGCATTTTGTCCATGGAACGGTGATATTGTTGACATTTCAAATGGACAGAAAGATCTTAAAAATAGAGTTATTAGATTTAACGGATCACCTAAAGATCGTATTAATGAAGATCCATGCAGGATTCTAAGAGCAGCAAGATTCCTTGCAAAGATTGAAGGTACTTTTGCACCTGATACTTTACAAAAACTTAAAGAATATAGTCATCTTGTTAAAAATATAGCCCCTGAAAGAATCAGATTAGAAATATTAAAAGTAATGAAAGAATCAAAACCCAGTATTTTTTTTGATGCACTCCATGAAATTGATGCTTTGAAATATATATCACAGGGATTTGAGAACTCATATGGATTTGATGGTGGACCATATCACAATGAAACAGTCGCAACTCATATCAAAATCGCCGGTGATTCGATCTCTGATAAAAAACCATTGTTAAGATTAGCAGCTTTTTACCATGATCATGGCAAACCTCCTTCAGCAAAATTTAAAGAAGATGGTACTGTTTCATTTATAGGCCATGAACTAATTGGAGCTGACCTGGTTGAAAATGAACTAATTGAGCTTAAATTTAGCTCTAAAGAGATCGCTTATGTAAAAAATCTGGTGAAATTTCATTTAAGATCAATAACAAACAGAACAAAACCCAAAACAGTTAGAAAATTATTAATGCAGTTTCAAAGAAATGATTTAAACTGGAAAGACTGGCTTCAATTGAAAATCGCCGATAAAAAGGCAAATCTAAAATCTCAGGATATAACCAAAGAAGAGATTAATACTATTGTTTTTAAACTATATAATGAAATAAACTCAAAAAATGAACCAAGAGCTTTTCATATAAGAGATCTTAAAATAAATGGTTCGGATATTATAGAAATATTGGGCATAAAAGAAGGACCCATGATTGGAAAATTAATGAATAGTGCTCTTGATTATGTTTTAGATGACCCATCAAGAAATGATCATCAAATTTTAAGGAAATTTATAAAAACGTTTGAATGATTGATTTTTGGTAAAATAAAGAAAACCATGTTATAAAAAATATAATTAATCTCTTCTTAATAATTATTACTTGGAATTTATTCAAATGGATTTAGATAGTTTAATCAGTCAGTACAAAGATGTTGATCGAGCAGGCATAGCTGATATGGATACTTTGATGACAGGAACACCACTCTTGGCAAAAGAGGTCTATAAACTCCAGGAAAAAGTAAGAAAGTTTGAAAAAAGATATCCCAGTGATGGCTCTGAATCAGAATATGATAAACTAAAAAATGATTTGAAAAATAAGGAGAAAGAACTTCAAAATGTAAAAACCCGTCAAAAAACTGAAAGTGTCATGCTCAGAAAAGAGATGGGAAAAACAAGTAAATTGCTCGAAGACCTTCGAATTCAAGCTGATAAGGAAAAAAAAAGAGCGGACAATTATAATCTTGCTCTAAAACAGTCTGAACTTATGGTTGAAAATATACAAAAAGGCGGTTCTTCAGATGCTGATAAAAATGAAATAAACAGATTAAAAAATGATATTTATCAAAAGCAAAATGAAATTGACATTTTTAAAAGTGATGGTACATCAGCCAAGCTAAATAATGAGATTAATATTCTTCAAAAGGGTTTATCACGAGCTGAACTCGAATTAAATGAATTTAAAAACAAGTCAGATCATGAAAAAGGCCAATTAAAAAGAAAAATGGATGAAGCAGTTCAAGATGCTATAAATTCAAAAAATGCTCTTGAACTTGCAGAAGAGACAATAAAAGATCTTAATAAAAGAGTATCAAATGATTTGCTTAAAAGTGAGATTGAAAGACTAAAAAAAGAGCTCGAATCTAAAAGTAATACAATAACCACTCCTGTATCTGACCAGGTTTTAAATGAAGATATTGAAACACTGCATAAGATGCTTGAAAAATCTGAAGATGATATTAATCAGTTAAAAGAAGAGAAAAGTGCTGATCGTTTACATTTTCAGACAAAAATGGATCAGGCTATACTTGAAATTTCAAGATTAAAAAAATTAATGAATGAAAATCCAACTAATTCAGATGTGGATTCATCAAAACTTCAATCGACTATAATATCGTTACAAAACAAGCTTGATAGTGCAAATAGTATAATTGATCAGCTAAAAAAGCTAAAACCTCCAACAACAAAACAAGGTAAATCCGGGGATGCGGCTTGGGAAGTTGACTATAATGAGGAAAAAAATCGTTTAGTATTAGGTTTTAATGGAAAATTTACATATTCAGATGCAAAAAAAGCTACCAGAAATATTGAATCAGTACTTAATAACGTAAAAGAAGGTTTTGATGCTATTTGTGATGTAACAAAGCTTGAACATAAATTTGAAAGAAAAACCTCTTTTCAGATTAAGAAAATTATATTTTTAATGCAAACAGCAAAATTAAAAAGGATGGTTAGAATTGCGCCCCCAGAGAAAAAATCATATGGTGAAATTCTAAATTGTGTTTCTCCCAAAAATAGATATGAAATAATTGATACTACCACAATTGATAATATTGATGAGATTTTGCTTTAAAAATATCTGTCCCAAGAATAAAATATCTCTTATTTTTTGATCAAAACTTTTAATTATTCAATTTGATGTAATTGTTAATTGAATTAGCATCATTGAATAATGATTCCTACATATCTAATAATATTTGTTCTGAATCTCAAATAACAAAATTAGTTGACTTACAAGCAATAAAAGGTAACAAGACAAAATAAAGTAACCAAAATTTGAACTGGTCTAAACCATGGGATAAAATTTATCCTATTATAAACTCAAATTTTAGAAGGTGAAGAACCTATAAATTTGTTTTATTCGAAAGGCAGGAAATGTTTAATATAATAAGAGTAAACTCACTATCCGGAAGATCATATATAATTCCAATAGATAAAATTTTATATATAGAAGAAACCCAGGATGGAGAATCATCATATATTCACTTAGTTGAAAACAAGACAATACAATGTACAGAAAGATTTTATGATATTGAAGAGAACTTAAAAAGAATTATAAGATAACAAACAATTAACTATTTAGGTAATATATGTGGGTTAATATACCTATAGATTTGAGGTGTTTCACCCATAGAATTATTTTTACTTTTATTATAAAGTGTATTTAACAATAAGTAGAACGATATCCCCCTCTCAAAAAGGCAAAGGTGATCCCCCTACATCATCTTTGCTTTTTTTTTATTTTTCTCTGTTCTTATCCATAAATCAGCATATTTAATAAATGTTGAATGAGTAGATAATATTGAAAGTAATAACCCCTGTTTTCCATCTAAAAATCCAGCTTTTATTATATACATTTTAATGAAACAAGCTAAACCATGGGTCAGACCTTTTGTTATACTGCTTTTTTTCCCTCTTTTTTCTCTCTGATCAGCCCATGCTTTTGCATAACCAGCAGATTTAACAAGATAGTGGTGAAGATCATTATATGTATAATGGATAGCATCACCATCCAGTTTTTTAATCTTAAAACTTTCCTTGATTATAACTTTTTCATGTACAAGAGCATCATCATAGCCTGTTAGTTTTCTGGGATAGAGCCTTGTTACGTAGTCGGGATACCAACCGCAATGTCTTATATATTTTCCGAAAACCCAACTTAATCTGGGTATTCTGTATACTGCATTTTCTTCATGATTATCTAACACCTTAATAATACTATCTCGTAGCTTTTCTGTTACTCTTTCATCTGCATCAAGCCAGAATATATAATCAGATTCAATATATGTTTGTGCAATCTGTCTTTGTTTTCCAAAACCAGACCAATTTTCATTAACATAGAATTTATTTGTATATTTTCTTGATATCTCTTCTGTGTTATCAGTGCTGCCTGAATCAAGAATAACGATTTCATTTGCCCATTTTTCTACTGTTTTAAGGCATTCATCTAAATGTCTCGATTCATCTTTAACAATTAAAGCAACTGCAATTGTTTTTCTCATATCAAAAACAAGCCCTTTGTTTTATTACAACAAATTTATTTTTATCTATAAATCAATTACAAAGTCTTCATAGGATAAAGTATTTAAAACTTCTGCACAGCCATCTCTAACAACTGCCATATTTTCAAGGCGAACACCACCCCACTCAGGTAGATATATCCCTGGTTCAACGGTTACTATCATACCCTCTTTAAGTATATTGTCTTTAATAGGGCTTAACCTAGGGAGTTCATGGACTTCAAGTCCAACACCATGGCCCAATCCATGTCCAAATTTACCTTCAAAACCATTTTCATTAATATAATTCCTAGCTGCTTTATCCACTTCCATTGAATGCGCTCCATCCTTTATTTTTTCAATTGCAAGTGACTGAGCTTTATTAACTGTTTCATAAACTTTCATAAACTGTTTACCTGGTTCACCAAGTGAAAGTGTTCTTGAAGTATCTGAGCAATATCCTTCAAACTTAATACCCCAATCAAATAGAAGGGGTTCCCCTTTTCTAATCTTTTTATTTCCAGGGATTGCATGTGGAAGGGCACTATTTTTACCACAAGCTATTATTGAAGGAAAAGAAAGAGATTCTCCACCACCATTTCTCAGGTTTTGTTCAAGTAACCATGCAATTTCTTTCTCTGTCATTCCTTCCTTAAGATCTTTTTTTGTTTTCAGGAATGCTTTTTCTGCTATTAAAATAGCTTGTTTAATGATGTTTATTTCATTTTGATTTTTAACAATCCTTAGTTCAGATACAATATTGTCAGCTGGAATTAATTCCATATCAACTTCCAACTCACTTACTATTGAATTATAAGTAAAATGTGACAGCCTTTCAGCCTCAAAACCGATTTTTTTAGCAGAAATATCTGTTACAATAGCTTTAATTACACTTCCCAAACCTTTTTTGTATATAACTTTGCTGTAAAGAGAGGCTTCATTTTCAACCTGTGTTTCAAATCTTGAATCTGTTGTGATAATTAAATCATCTCCAGAAATGATCAAAGCTCCTGATGATTCATTAATCTGAGTATCTTCTGCATTAAAACCACTCAGGTAATATCTGTTTTCAGCGGAATTGATAATTATTGCATCTAATCCTTCTGAACTCATTTTTTTTTCTTAATATTTTAATTCTTTCCTGATAAATTTCACTCAATTTTTCTCTCCCTGATTTTTTTATTTCAAAACACACCTGAATCCAAGTATATTTGAGGTAAAATCCTTTTGGAACATAGATCTTGAATATAAACAAATCGTCTTATCTGATATAAAACTACCACCTTTAACTATATAGTATTTTGAATCACTCTCACGTTTGTATGGTGGATCTGTTTCATCTCTTGTCCATTCCATCACATTACCAATGAAATCATATATATTATATCTGTTTATTCCATTTTCAAATTTATCAACTGGTGATGTATCTGCTATTTCACTTGTCTCAATATTACAAGCTTTATTATCTAAGCTGTTACCCCATGGATATAAATTTGCTTTCTTTGTTCTTGCAGATCCTTCCCATTCAAATTCTGTCGGTAATCTTTTACCAACCCATTTAGCAAAAGCAATACAATCATCATAACTAACCTGAACAACTGGATTGTTCCTTTTTTTATGTAAAGAGCTGTCAGGACCAGTTGGTTGGTACCATGTTGCTCCTTTAACATTTTTACTGGAAAAAGTTGAATTCCATATAGATTTCATCTTACCTGTTTTTAAATCTTTTTCTTTTCTGAATCTTCCTTCATAGACCTTTCCAAACCCTATTTTTTCGGCTGTTGAAACATATCCGGTTTTTTGAACGAATATCTCAAAAAGTGAATTTGTTATGGGAAATTTTCCCATATAAATATCAGGTAAAGATATTCTCTGTTCGATTAATTCATTACCAACAGGATTCTCAGCCCCCACGTAATATCTTCCTGCAGGCACTGATTCATATTGATTATAATGTTTCTCCA
Organism: Desulfobacterales bacterium; assembly: GCA_024226555.1. Classification (GTDB taxonomy): domain Bacteria; phylum Desulfobacterota; class Desulfobacteria; order Desulfobacterales; family JAAELO01; genus JAAELO01. The sequence goes on from JAAELO010000058.1 coordinate 69,895, forward strand.
GTGAACCTAAATATTCATCAAATTTCTCTGCTCTTATTCTGTTTCTTTCTGAGATATTTGTAAAATCAGAATCATCGTCATCTAAAATGTCAAAATCTTCTAATTCATCTTCATCAAGCTCTAAATCATCGTACTCATCATCAACTTCCTGAAGATCAAAGTCATCGTCTTCATCATCTTCTAAAAAGTCTACCTCATCTTCTTCTACAACGTCCAGGTCATAATCATCGTCAAATGCATCTTCTTCGATCTCTTCAAATTCATCATCATCTAACTCTTCAAAATCGTCCTCTTCTTCGACCTCATTTTCATCTTCATCAACATATTCGAAATCATCTTCCTCAATATCTTCTATTTCAACATCATCATCGTCTTCATCAATAAAATCAACATCATCATCATCTATCTCTTCTAATTCATCATCCTCTTCAATTTCCTCAAAATCTTCATCTTCATCTATTTCGATATCTTCCATTTCAAGGTCATCATCTTCATCAATAAACTCGAAATCGTCTTCATCTAATTCTTCTATCTCATCGTCTTCATCTTCAAGATCTAAATCATCATCGTATTCTATATCCTCAAACTCTTCATCTTCTATTTCATCATCTTCAAATTCATCGTCATCTTCATCTAAAAAATCCAAATCCTCTTCTTCTTCTGATTCTTCCTCTTCCTCAGTTACATCGAAATCTTCTGCATCTTCATATTCTATATCTTCAAACTCTTCATCTTCTATCTCTTCATCTTCGAATTCATCATCTTCTTCTTCATCCAAGAATTCAAGTTCTTCATCCTCTTCCTCTGTAACATCATAATCGTCTTCATCTTCATACTCTATATCTTCGAACTCATCATCATCTATTTCATCTTCTTCAAATTCATCGTCTATATCTTCATCTTCATCAACAAAATCAAGTTCCTCATCCAACTCAAAATCATCTTCATACTCTATATCTTCATAATCTTCATCTTCTATATCTTCTTCTTCAAATTCTTCGTCGTCATCTTCATCTTCGTCATCTATAAAATCGAACTCTTCATCATCTTCATCGATTTCAAACTCCTCAAAATCTTCATCATCTATTTCATCTTCTTCAAATTCAAAATCTTCTTCATCATCAACAAAATCAAGTTCATCTTCATCATCATCATCAACTTCACTTATTATTTCATCATCA
>JAAELO010000059.1 GCA_024226555.1 Desulfobacterales bacterium
CCCCAATCCGCACGGGCGGGGCTACTACTTTTTCATGGACGTCTCGAACTGCGTTGGGACAAACTAACATCATATACTCGCAAGCGATAGAAATAATTGCCGGAATCGCTTACATTCTATCGGTTGATTCGCCTACTCGCGTGGATACCTACAATTTGACCTCGGAGATTTGGACGGCAAATGCATATACCATCCCCACTTCGACGACCCAAGGTATTATGTGCGCCAACGACGCGAAAACGAAGCTATTTATTCATAGCGAGTATTATTTGAATATTTTCACCCTTTCCGACGAGAGTTGGGAAAGGGGACCGAACTCCATTTACCAGCATGGCTATGGTCCGTGCGCTTTTTATAACCAAAGATTTTACCTTTTCGGTGGGAATTGGGGGAATCAAATCGAAAGGATGCACGTTACCGCCTTACCCTCGAATACTTGGACGTACTTAACCACCTTAACGTATACCGACACTTCTCGGCGAGCGGTAAGAGTTCAAAACTTATTTTATTTATATGGTGGGAATGGC
>JAAELO010000060.1 GCA_024226555.1 Desulfobacterales bacterium
GCGCGAATGGCGTTCCCCCTAAATCGGCGAAAGAATGTGCGAAAAGAATCATAGCGACTCCCGTGGACATGTCACAGTTCCGTGATTAATTGATAATATTATGTTCGAAATGTAACTATTGGATAGCTAATCTTTGATTGTAAACCAGGCGTTTTTCGTTGTCGGAAAGAGGCACTCTTTTTGGTTTTGGTTTTTGTTTTTTGTTTTGCGTTTGCTTACTTTGTTTTTGTTTTTTGTTTGTGTTGAAGAGGAAGAGATGAAAAGGGAAAGAAGGACGGAAGAAAGTGTGGGGAAGAGAGAAAAAAATTTAAGAAAGAATATGTATAGAAAATAAAGTTGCATGTGGGGAGGGGTCACACATTTCACGGGTGTCGCAGAAATAAGGAAGGCTTGGAAAGGTTTGTAGACGATGGGGTTTGTTTTGTTGATTGTTTGGGGATGTTTTGTTTGAGTGCTATTATTAGTTTAGAATGAGTGGACTGATTCGCACAAAACAGAAAAGAGTTCGTGTATACTTCTGATTTGCGCAAATCAGAATGTTGA
>JAAELO010000061.1 GCA_024226555.1 Desulfobacterales bacterium
AATAAATTGAAATTTTGATCAAATATTTTGATCAGAAAATCAGACGGGGATTCGAACCCGCAAGGCAAGCGTGGGAGGCCGATGCGTTGCCAAATTGAACTGGCGATCGCCATGCACTAGACTGTAGTTTAGTCTGCGCCCTTGCCCCTTGGCTTTTCTCCTTCCATTTCTGCACAATTATCAAGGTTCGACTTTGAAAGTGGCTTGTTTGGCAAACAATCATCAACATTGTTTGAACAAGCCACTTTAATACAAAGTTGTTTTCGTCGCAAGTTGCGACATTCAGCCACTTTGGCAAGTGGCAACAACACCACGCAAACAACAAAACCCCATCATGCAATACAACATTAAAAACCACGCCAAACAAATAAACAACGAAAACCACACCATGGCCACACAACAAAAAAACAAAGCAAAACAACAAAACCACACCAAGCAACAAAACAACAAAGCAAAACAACAAAACCACGCCACACAACAAAAAAACAAAGCAAAACAACAAAAAAAAA
>JAAELO010000062.1 GCA_024226555.1 Desulfobacterales bacterium
CCATCCGGGTCTGCCAGGTCCGAAAGCCTTCCAAAAGTGAGGGTTTTCGCTCCGTACTCCTCGGCCAGGAGAGATCAGCGGCCCTTTACTACGGGTATGGGTAGGGTGTGCACACCCACCTGGGTGGTAGGCGGAGAGCCCCTGGTTCGTTCAGGATAGCGCTGCGCGAGCAATCTATATTTCAAAAAATGGGTGTTCCGTGGCACACCAGAAGTGGACACCAGCGGCCCCCGGCCGGCCGCCACAGTCCGGAAATGTCCATTTTTAGAAGAAAAGTTGATTTTTGTAGCACGTAGCCGCGAGCAGGAGGGCTGGAAACCATTCCCACCCCCATAGTTGTGGGGGCACCCTACACATATATGCCGTCGCGGGCGGCCCAGCTCGTTCCGGCGATAGCGCACTGGGAATCCGGACAGACGACGCCAGACGACGACAGACAAGCCGGGACGGGCGCGCGCGCCCCTCCGGGGCGCGACAAATACGGGCCGCGGCTCCGTTGGCGCGCGCGAGAGTGATTGTTTCCTGTAAGCGTGAGGATTGAACTTTCCATTTCTGAAAACGGTAAATCTCGACGAGCCACCGGCAATTTTCTTTGCACTTTTTGGCTTTTTCTCGTTTTTCCCTTGGGCCCCCAGGGGCCCCCTCCGGCCGCCCAGGGGCCAAAACGTCCATTTTTAGAAGAAAAGTCGATTTTTCTAGCACGTAGCCGCGAGCAGGCGGGCTGGAAACCATTCCCACCCCCATAGTTGTGGGGGCACCCTACAC
>JAAELO010000063.1 GCA_024226555.1 Desulfobacterales bacterium
CAATTGGCAACTCTTAAAAAGGAAAACTCGGAAGAAGAAACCGAGCCAATTCCTCCGCCCAGCGAACCAGAAAACAACGAATCTCAAGTTTTGGAGCTTAAATCCCGCGTGGAAGAATTAGAAAAGGAAATAAAAGAAAAAGATGAGAAGCGTAGGAAAAGAGGGGCCCATATGTTATCCCAAATTGAGAAAGAAGAAAGGGAAATAAAGGAATTAATGGATACGGTGAAAGCGAGGGAAGAAGAAAGAGATGCTTTCCAACAGTCCCTCGACGAATCGAAAAGTGTGCTTACTATTTCTTCTTTTTCAGTCCCATAGGTTGGAAACGCGCCGCCGTTTGTTTTGTTTGCTTTTGTGCAATTAGGTGCGAATGAAGCTCTCGAAAAGGAAATAAGAGAAAGAGATGAGAAATATGCGAAAAGGGGAGAGAATCTCTTATCGCAAATTGAAGAAGAAGAAAGGCAAATTAAAGAACTCCAAATGGAATTGGAGAATTCCAAGCGAACTGTTGAGGAATTGCAGTCAAAAACCCAACCTTTGGAGACCTCTTTGGAAGATGAGAAAAGTTTGGAAGTTTTCTCCCTCGTTCTCCCTCGTTTTCACGGTTTTGCGACTAAAAATAAAACAGAGCTTCGAGAATCTTTGGAAAATCAATTGGCAACTCTTAAAAAGGAAAACTCGGAAGAAGAAACCGAGCCAATTCCTCCGCCCAGCGAACCAGAAAACAACGAATCTCAAGTTTTGGAGCTTAAATCCCGCGTGGAAGAATTGGAAAAGGAAATAAAAGAAAAAGATGAGAAGCGTAGGAAAAGGGGGGATCATATGTTATCCCAAATCGAGGAAGAAGAAAGGGAAATAAAGGAATTAATGGATACGGTGAAAGCCAGAGAAGAAGAAAGAGATGCTTTCCAACAGTCGCTCGACGAATCGAAAAGTGATGACTATTTCTTTTTTTCGTCTCGCGGGTTGGAGTCGCACACCCGTTTGTTTTCTTTACTTTTGTGTAATTAGGTGCGAATGAAGCTCTCGAAAGGGAAATTGCCTCCATCCGACGAGAAAGGAGGGAAGAAGAAACTGAACCTAACAAGGCTCCGAAAGATGAAGAAAAAACAAACGAATCGGAATCGCGTATAGAAGAATTGGAAAAGGAAATTAGAGAAAAAGATGAGAAATACGCGAAAAGGGGAGAGAATCTCTTATCGCAAATAGAAGAAGAAGAAAGGCAAATTAAAGAACTCCAAATGGAATTGGAGAATTCCAAGCGAACTGTTGAGGAATTGCAGTCAAAAACCCAACCTTTGGAGACCTCTTTGGAAGATGAGAAAAGTTTGGGAGTTTTCTCTCTCTTTCTCGCTCTTTCTACCCTTTTACGACTAAAAATAAAACAGAACTTCGAGAATCTTTGGAAAATCAATTGGCAACTCTTATAAAGGAAAACTCCGAAGAAGAAACCGAGCCAATTCCACCGCCCAGCGAACCAGAAAACAACGAATCCCAAGTTTTGGAGCTTAAATCTCGTATAGAAGAATTAGAACGCGAAAAGGTGTCTTTGGAAGGGTCGCTCGATGAAGAAACCAGTTTAATTTCCCGTTCTTTTGTTTCGGTTCCCTACTCAATTGACTTGGGGTTTGTTGAAAATAGAAGCGAAAGAAGCACTCGAAGAAGGCATCGCGGGTATACGACGAGAAAAGGCGGAAGAAGAAACTGAACCGAGCAAGCCTCCCAAAGATGAAGAAAAAACAAAAGAATTGGAAGTTCGAATAAAAGAATTAGAAAAGGAAATTAGAGAAAAAGATG
>JAAELO010000064.1 GCA_024226555.1 Desulfobacterales bacterium
AAAATCCTAATTATTAGAGGTTCCCTATGGCGAATAATTTTACAGCAAGAGAGCGAAATATTCTTATTAGTTCGTGTTATGGTCATTTTCTTAGTCATTTTAATATGCTGATATTTCCAGCTCTTTTGATCCCTCTTTCTTTAAAGATGAATCTTGATATTGCTGAAGTTCTCAAACTCTCTTTTTATATGTATATGTTCTTTGGGGTCACAGCTCTTCCCTGGGGAATGGTTGCTGATAAATTAGGTGCAAAACCTTTGTTTATGATGCAATACCTGGGGTCCGGTTTAAGCAGTGTCGCTGCATTTTATTACATCGATTCCGGAACCGGACTTATGATTAGCCTTGCTTGTATTGGTATATTTTCAGGCATATATCATCCCGCAGGTTTGGGGATGATAGCTAAAGAGATTAAAAGAGTAAGTGTTGCAATGGGCTATAATGGAATGTTTGGTAATCTTGGTTTAGGTATAGCTCAAATTGCCGGGGGTTTAATTATATACTTTTTTGGTGTGGAGAGTGTATACCTTGTTGTGGCTTTTGCTAATTTCACAGGCCTTTTCTTCATGGCTTTGTTTCCAATTGAGGAGTCTGTTAAAAAAGGATCTGTTAAAACTGATAATAAGAGTGTTTCCCCTTTTCTTGTACTACTAATCGCCATGATGTTAGGCGGTTTTGTATACAGAGGAGCATCAGTAATTACTCCGGCTCTTTTTGAACTAAAGATCCCTGAAGTTTTTAGTTTTTTACAGGATTTCACAAAATTTCAAATATCTGAAAATCTTGTTGCAACAACTGTAACATCCTTTATTTTTCTAATGGGTATTTTTGCTCAATATGCAGGAGGAAGACTTGCGGAAAAATTCAAGCCTCAATATATCTATTTAATTTTTCACCTGATAACTATACCCGCTGCATTTTTAACAATTCAGTTTACTGATTATCCATTAATTTTAACAATTTTAATATTCCTGTTTTTCCTTCTGGGAATGCAACCCGCTGAAAACACTCTTGTTGCGGCTTTATCACCTGAAAAACTCAAGCACTCTGCCTATGGATTAAAATTTATTTTAACTTTTGGTGTAGGATCTATAGCAGTAACAGTTGGAGCTTTCATTGTTTCCGGGTATGGGATTGAAAATGTTTATCCATCTTTTGGGTTTATCTCTATCATTCTGGTTTGTTCTATAGCTGTTTTAATCAAGATGACTATGGGAAACACTTCAAAGTAAGAATACCTTGTAAGCTAAATTAAAGAATGGAAAATCCCCGCTGAAAGTGGCGGGGCAATGAATAATTAGATTCCCTTAAATGTTTTGGCTAATTTGGGTCAAAAGGTGTATGAGGTTAAAAATCTGGAATCTCATTAACGTTTTCCTCAATCCCGGAAGATAGAGTTCCATCATCTTTTCTTTTCATCACATCATCAATGGCTTCCAGTAATTGCTCAGATTTTACAGGTTTCGCCAGATAACCATCCATTCCGGCAGACAGAAACTGTTCTCTATCACCAACCATTGCATTTGCAGTAAGTGCTATAATTGGCGTTCTCTCCCTTTTCTCTTTCACTTCAAAACTTCTTATCCTTTGAGTAGCTTCAAGCCCATCTAAAACAGGCATCTGGCCATCCATCAAAACAACATCAAACAAATCATTTTTAAATTTATCCAGTGCTTCCTGACCATTTTTAGCAATGGATACTGAATGTCCAGCTTTGTTTAACATCCTCACTGCAACTTTCTGATTAAGTTTGTTGTCCTCAGCAAGAAGAACGGTAAGGCTCATTTTTTCATTTTTTACTACTATTCTTTCTGGTTTCTCTTCAATCAGATTAAACGTTTTTTTTAAATTATATATCATATTAGATATACGAACTGGTTTTGTAATAATACCATCAACAAGATTATTCTCCCTGAACTCCGACAGGTTTTCAATATTTGTTGGAGTTATTATCGATATTGTTTTTGTCTTTTGCAAATCTTTAACTTTATCCATAAAAGTAAGAGATGGGTCTCCGATACAGTCACAATCTATCAGAACTGCAGAAAAATCACTTATCTGAATTTCGCTTAATACTTCTAACTGAGATGCATATGCAATAACCTTAAATCCGTTGGACTTAAGAGATTCTTTAATTATTTTTCGAACTCTGTTATTTTCATAGAGTAGAAGTATATTATAGTTTTTAAGTTCCTCTTCTATCTCTTCCGTTTTTAATGTATAAGCGAATTTTGCTGTGAAGTGGAAGTTACTACCAGGAAATTCCTTTGAATCATAACATGGACTTTCAACACCAATATTACCCTGCATATTTTCAACAAGTTTGGTTGAAATTGCAAGTCCAAGACCTGTACCACCAAATTCTCTGGTGGTAGCACCTTCCGCCTGGGAAAAAGCTTCAAATATTTTTTTCTGTTTACTTTTTGGTACACCAATACCAGTATCTTTAACAGAAAATGCCAGTATTACTTCAGATTCAGTTCTCTCATTAAGCTTAACAGATAAAATCACATCCCCGGTTTTTGTAAATTTAAGAGCATTTCCGATAAGATTTATAATAACCTGTTTTAATCGAACCGGATCACCAATAATCTCAACAGGAACATCCTTCTCAATTTCAAAAGAGATCTCAATTCCTTTCTCCGTCGCCTTAATACCAATCGCAGTCATAACTTCTTCTGCAACATTCTGGAGAGAGAATGGAATAGATTCAAGTTCCACCATATTTGCTTCAATTTTTGAAAAATCAAGAATATCATTTATAAGCTCAAGGAAGGTATCTGATGATAGCTTTATGGACTCTACATAATCTCTTTGTTCCGGGTTAAGTTCTGTATCAATAATAAGATCAGTCAGACCAACAATTGCATTTAAAGGAGTTCTGATTTCGTGACTCATATTTGATAAAAATTCACTTTTTAAAACGGTTGCCAGTTCAGCCTGTACAGCCATCTCATTGGCTCGTGCAATTGATTCTTCAAGATTTTTAGCAAGCTGATTTAACTCCTGATTGATCTCCTCAACTCTCAATTTTGAAGATATTAGTTCATCTTCAGCTTTTTTTCTGTCTGTTATATCCTCTGCCAGACAAATAACATATTTTACATCACCATTCTGATCTAAAACAGGTGCTTTCTGAACATAAAACAGTTTCTTCTGCTTTTTTCTATTTTCAAACCAGTGGGTTACAAAAATAGTCTCTTTGGAGGTAAACACATTAACATTTTCGATAATCCTTTCTTTAACACTCTCAATATCCGTATAGAATTGTGAAAAATCGTTATTTTTCAACTCATCCTGACTATAACCTATAAAATCAGCATGGGCTTTATTAACAACTCCATAAGTTACAGGATCTTTATATGTCCATATCTGTGTATCTATCTCGTCAAGAAATTGAGTTCGCTCATGTATAGTCTTTTTTAACTTCACTTTTTGACTTGTAAGCTCTCTGTTTATCTTAAGAATTATTTTTTTTTCCACATATGCTTTTGAGTAAAAATCTATCTTATTTTTAAATTTTAAAGTTGATGGGTTTGATATGTAATCTACAGCGCCCATTTGGTATGAAATATTCTCTAATTCGAGCGAGTGAATTTGTGAATAGAAGATGAATGGTATATCCTTAAATTTTTCAATGATCTTTACAGCAATTTCCAGATTATCTTCCTCTTCAGAATCTATGAAAATAACGGGAAATGATCCATTCTTGATATATTCAATTGCTTCAGTAAGGAATTCACTAGTAATGACGTCAAAATCATCATTTAGAAAACTACTGACTGAAGTTTTTTTCTCAGGTTTGCATATATCAAGAATTTGTGTTTTATCCATTCTACTAGTAGTTTCATAGTAAAACAAAATATAAAGGGGGACATGAGAATATAATAAAATATTTTGTTTGGTTGTTTGTTTAGTTTCAATAGTTTGAACTTCAATAATGAACTATTTTTAAGTAAAAGTCAAAAAAATACACATTTCTATTGCTTATGAAAGGATTTGATGTTTTTTAATATGTACTATTTGAAATTTTTTAATAAAGAGAGAGTTAAAAGTGGAATTTAAAGATTTTTTTCAAAACCTTACAGGTTACAGAATATCAGAAATATATATTTTACTTGGGAAATCAGGTTTAATTGATATTGTAAAATCATATAAAAACGGTGCTTCGATCGATAAAATATGTAAATCATGTAACTGGGATATTGGAACCGGAGGAAGATTTATAGAAGCTCTTACACATATTGAAATTCTTGAGAAAAAAGAGAATAAATTTTATCCTACACAATTTGCAGAGATGTTTTTTCTCAAAAACTCAGGTAATTCTCAAAATGAATCCCTCAATTTTGAAGATAAGTTAACCAAATCCTGGAATACACTTGAGAATGTTTTGAAAACCGGAAAAAGAGATTTCAATACGGATGATAAAGACCAGGCCTCGTATGAAAACTCCTTAAAACAGTATATTTCTGCCATGGATGATGCTGCATGCATACGTTCAACAGAACTTTGGGATGCAATTCAAATTGATACAAAAGGGAAAATTCTAGATGTTGGTGCTGGATCTGGTGCTTTTCTTTGCGAGTTTCTAGAAAGAAACATAAACTGGAAAGGCATTTTCTGTGATCTAAATGATGTTATCGATATTGCAAAGAAAAATCAGCGAATTATGGACCTTAGAGATAGGATCTCTTTTCATCCCTGTAACTTGCTGGATAACCCTTTTGCCAATCTGGAAATCAGGCCTGATATTATCCTGATATCAAATGTAATCCACTGCTATAATATTGATGAAATAAGGGTTATCTTCAGGCATATACAACAAATATCTACAGATAAAACATATGTGATCATACACGATTTTTTTAAAGACACCTCGTGGCATGGCGCCCTATATGATATCCATATGATGCTAAATACATATAGTGGGAAAACATACGTGACCAATGAGATAATAGATATTTTAAAAGAATGTGGTTTTATTCATGCAAATGTACAGACATTGTCTTCATATTCTGCTGTTATAACAGGTTCTAAAGAGTGAAGATTTTTAATTTATTATAATTAGAAGCATGCATAAAATTCAACCATAAAAAACAAGTTTTTATTTAAGACTTGCTTTCATTTTAACCATAAGATAATTGTATAAAATGTCTTAAACCCCAACAGAGAATACAAACTATGACATCTTATGAAATTATTGGTGGAAAGCCACTTGCGGGAACAATTACTCCCCAGGGTGCAAAAAACGAAGCTCTACAAATTGTAGCAGCGGTGCTCCTTACTAATCAGCCGGTTCTCGTACACAATATCCCGGATATTATCGATGTTAACAAGATTATTGAACTGATTGAAGGTATGGGAGTTTTTGTGGAAAACAGAGGTTCAGGAACTTTTCTTTTCCATGCTGAAAATATAGATACCGGTTTCTTTACCAAGGAAGAATATCTTCAATGTGCAGGTGCTTTGAGAGGATCAGTCCTTCTTATCGGAGCTATGCTTTTTCGCCTTGGGTGTGCAAGGATACCAAATCCTGGCGGTGATAAAATTGGAAGAAGGCCACTTGATACACACTTTTCTGCCCTTTCTAAATTAGGTGCTACTGTTCATTATGATTCCAAAAACATGATGTATGAAATTGATGGTAAAAATCTTAAAGGAAGTTACATCCATTTAGGAGAACCATCTGTAACAGGAACTGCAAACCTTGTAATGGCTGCATTAAGAGCCAAAGGAACAACAACAATATATAACGCTGCCTGTGAGCCATATATTCAGCAGCTCTGCAAAATGCTAAATAGCATGGGTGCAAAAATATCAGGAATTGGATCAAATCTACTTTCAATAGTAGGAGTTGATGAACTTTCCGGATGTGAGCATACTGTTCTTCCTGATATGATTGAGATTGGTAGTTTTATAGGTTTGGCTGCAATGACCTCATCAGAGATCACAATTCAAAATTGCAGAGTGGATATGTTGGGTTTAATTCCGGATGTTTTTAGAAAATTAGGTATTATCATCAATATCAAAGATGATACTATTCATATACCAAAACAGGACAGATATGAGATTGAGACTCTCATAAACGGTTCTATTCTTACAATTTATGATGCTCCATGGCCCGGTTTTACACCCGACCTTTTAAGTATACTTTTAGTGGTTGCAACACAGGCAAAAGGAAGTGTGCTTATTCATCAGAAGATGTTTGAAAGCAGGCTTTTCTTTGTCGATAAACTTATCGATATGGGTTCACAGATTATTCTTTGTGACCCTCACAGAGCTACAGTAATAGGTTTGGATAAGCAGGTTCCCCTACGTGGAATACGTATGACCTCTCCGGATATCCGAGCTGGTGTTGCCCTTCTCATTGCAGCACTTGCAGCAGAAGGAACAAGTATCATTGAAAATGTTCATCAGATCGATCGTGGTTATGAGAGAATTGATGAGAGACTTAACAACCTTGGTGCAGATATAAAGAGGTTAGAATAGAGGTTCCCTATTGCATCAAATAAATATATCTGTACCTCCTATATTTTCATTACTCTGTAATCCATGCTCCCCTTGATTTTCTATTTATTAGTTATTAGTATATTTAGAAAAAATAAAAAGAGGAATTAAAAATTATGAAGAATCAGATGGGTTATAATGAAGCTGTAAGCATTCTGGATAAATATGTACAAACTCCTCACATTAAGCTCCATTCAAGAGAGAGTGAAGTGATAATGAGAAAAGTTGCTAAACACTTTGGTGAGGATGAAGATCTTTGGGGCATAACTGGTCTTTTGCATGATCTTGATATGGATGTAATAAATGGAGATTATAACAATCACGGAACAAAAACCATAGAACTCTTAAAAGAGGAAGGTTATGAGATTCCAGAAATGTTTAATGCAATCATTGCACATACTGAGGTTTTAGAAACTTCAAATGCAAAAAGAGAAACAAGGTTTGATTATGTTCTCTCAGGAGCAGAAAATCTTACTGGTATAATTTCAGCTTATGTTGCAGTTCGCCCAGGTAAGAAGATTGAAGGAGCTAAGCAAAAATCGGTAGTAAAGAAGTTAAAGGACAAATCTTTTGCAGCAGCTGTAAACAGATCTTTCATTAACGATGTCACCGAAAAAGCGGGACTTGAAAGAAGTCAGTTTATTCAAATGGGAATAGATGCGATGTGCGAAATTTCAGAAGAGTTGGGTATGTAAAAAAAATCTTTAGGAAGTTTATTAATAACTCCCTTCAAATTTGATATTTGAGAGTAGATTTTTTGATCATACAAATCAACTAAAGGGAACCTCTAATAATTAGAATTTTGGATGAAATATAAGGCATGACAAAAAGACGAGCCGATTTTATTACAGTTTTTTTTGGGAACTAACGAAGTATTTCGCCAAAAGAGCAGTTATTAGAGATTCCCTAAACCCAGATTCTTAATTTCTGAGGTTGTAAGAAGAAGTTATCTCAAAATAAATTTATAATGAAAAACCCTCTGCTAAGCGAACAAACCTAAATCATTTTTGATCTATTGAGTGCCAAATCTTATAAAAATGCTTATCCTTTTATTTGCCTTTTTTGAAAAGTTTGATAAACACATTTTGCATAAAAGAAAGATTGGTTGTCATTCCAGAACGCTACAAGAAACTTGCTTTTTTTGGAGTGTATCAGGAATCCACAGGTTTTTGCATTCTTATCCTGACCAGGTCTTTCAATCAAATTTTACTCTTTAAAAACCCTGTGAATATTTCTGCCTTCAGATTTTGCAAGATAAAGCGCCTTATCAGCATTTCCAACAATACTACTTGCTTCTGATCCCTTTGAAGGTATCACAGATGCAATCCCCATACTAAAAGTTACAATATCGCTAACTTCTGAACTTTTGTGTTTAATATTAAGTTTGCTAACGCTATCTTTCATCTTCTCAGCTATTTTTTCAGCACCATTTACATCTGTTTCAGGAAGAAGTACAATAAATTCTTCCCCACCATAGCGGGCAACAAGGTCGGCTGGTCTTTGAAGCGAATTCTTCAGTGCAAAAGCAAAAAGACGTAGACATTCATCACCAAGTTGATGGCCATAAGTATCATTATAAAATTTAAAAAAATCTATATCCAAAAGTCCCACTGAAATAACATCTCTATTTCGCACAGCTCTTGCCCACTCTTTATTCAGGATCTCATCAAAATGGCGCCTGTTTGTTATTTGGGTCAAACCATCAATATTTGCAATCTCTTTAAGTTTTGAATTTGCATCTTCCAGTTTACGGGTAAATTCTTTAATTATTTTATCCTTTTTCATCCTCTCATTAATCATATCATTTGCATATCGGGCCAGTTTTCTGAATTCGTGGAACCTTAAAGTATCCACATCAATTGTATTGAATTCAGATCTGGCTTTATTGAAAAAATCTGTAAATGTACTAAAACTGGTTCTAATCTGGTTTTTAAAAAACCTGCTCAGAAAGAGCATTAGAGTTGCTACTGATATCATTATTAGAAGTATAAAAGATAATGACTGTACTATCCCTTTTCTCAATGTTCTTCTTTTTTGGGAAATAAAATTTGAAAATTTTTCATTACTTGTACCCATAGCAACAGTCCAGCCGAATTCTTTATAATATCTACTGTGAATAATCATGTATGGAAGACCAGTTCTTTTAGAATCGGGTTTAAAATAAGTGAAATATTTAAAATGACTTTTACCGTTATTAATGATCTCTTTTTTATAGATATTTGCTTTTTCAGACAAAACAGGAGGGAATGTTCCTGCAACAATAGATCCTGAATCATCAAAAATAAAGAACACATCACCCATTTCTGATTTCCAGATATTTGTTGTTTGGATGAGATTTTTCTTTATCTCCTCCTTTATAAAATCAAAATTTATACCGGTTCCAATGACCCAGTTTAAAGGTTTAAATACCCTGATATAAGATATTATTGGACTTATAGAGTTTTTTGAAGCAGGATCTGTCCAGTAATTTTTATAGAAACCCATTCCATCTTTTTTTACAATATTCGTCATTTCCTTAAAAATTAATTTACCCGGCTGCCCTTTCACATTGATAACGCTTGTGTTTTCAAATTCAGGATTTTTGGGAAATATTTTAAGAGTTCCATCAAGTGAGAAAGCATAATAGTATCCAATATTTCTTATAAGATCTCCAAGATCATTTAAATTTTTACCTTTTTTTAAGAGAGGTGATCTTTTATTATGTAATCCTTCAAGAATGGAAAACAGGTTGTCACTCCGGGATTTTATAACAAATTTAGCTTTCTCCTCTGAATTTATGAATTGGAGATCAATCCAGCGAGCTATGTTATTTAGTTTTACGCTTAATCCCTTGTGTATGTTATTATAATATGCATCATGAAGATTGCTGTTTTCTAATATGTATTTTTTATATCTCAGATATGAATTAAAAGAAGCTACTGGTATTACGACGAAAAATATTATGATCATGGAAATAATAAATGGGACACTGGTAATTTTTCTTTTCATAAAAGCCCTTTTTGATTAGAAAGTGACAATTTTGAAGTAGCAATTGAATTTACTTTCATCAAACTACCATATTTATAGGTTTTAAACAATTATAAGTGGTAGTGAATGCTTTATGGGAACCTCTAATAATTAGAATTTTGGTTGAAATACAAGGCTTGAAAAAAATAACGAGTTGGTTTTTAAACAGTTCTTTTTTGGAAAAACGTAGTAGTTCGATCTAAAGGCAGTTATTAGAGATTTCGTCTGAACATATTAATAATTGTGTTTTTTATTTTAGCTTACTTTGCATTACGAGATGGTTGCTGATTACGATATAGGGAACCTCTAACTATGAAGAACGCAGTAGTTCGGTCAAAAGGCAGTTATTAGAGATTCTCTATAAACTTTCATAGTTACCTTCAAAAAGAAAAAAGTGCAATTTTCATAAGAAAATATAAAAAAATGTTTGACCTGTCTAAAGGTATATAGCGTAAATAAGTTTTTAAATGTTAGGAATAACAGAAATTTAGGTTGAGAGAGTGAAATATGTTTTCAGTTTCAGAAGTTACAAAAAAAATAGGAGTGGCAAGGTCAACTCTTCTCTATTATGAAAGGATTAATCTAATTGACCCTGAAAGAGATCCTGACAATGGTTACAGGGTATATTCTCAGGACGATCTTAATCGGCTGGTACTTTTGAAACAATTACAAAAGGCGGGACTTACTCTATCAGAA
This sequence comes from Desulfobacterales bacterium, assembly GCA_024226555.1. Classification (GTDB taxonomy): domain Bacteria; phylum Desulfobacterota; class Desulfobacteria; order Desulfobacterales; family JAAELO01; genus JAAELO01. Next base: position 10,210 of record JAAELO010000064.1, read on the forward strand.
TGTCGCAGATTTCTCGAAGGCAAACCTGACATTGAACTGGTTGAAGAGAGACTTACCAATATTGAACAGGAACTGGTTGAGATGAAAATGGCAAAAGATCTTCTCCGGTCAATTTATCACCGCTTTACAGGAAAAAATCCGCCGGAAGAAGAGGTTGCGGATCTTAGAAAATGGCATGCTGATTTTGAAAAAAGAGCAGCAGATGCGCATTATAACTGGCTCCAGGAGATGGGGTTTAGTGCAAAAGAGGCTCTATATATTCGGTGGGTTTCACGGGATATGACAAACAATAAGGATTATATGGAACATTTTTTTAAAGTATTTGAAAATATGAAACGACAGGGACCTGGAAGTAAAGAGTCCACATTGAAATCATTCAATTCGATTTCAGATAAGGATTCAATCAATAACATTCTTGAAGTAGGATGTGGAACTGGTGTTACATCAATCACTTTGGCAGATGCCTGCAGTGCAACAATCACAGCGTTAGATAACCACCAGCCTTTTCTTGATAGATTTCAAAAAGAGGTAACCAAAGGTGGATATGAAAACAGAGTAAAACCTATTAATATGGATATGCATGATCTTGATTATCCGGATGGTAGTTTTGACCTTATTTGGTCTGAAGGAAGTTCATATTTTATTGGATTTGAAACTGCTCTTAAACAGTGGAAAAGATTGATTCGAAATAATGGGTATCTTTTTATAAGTGATGCTGTCTGGCTTACTGATAACCCAACAGAAGAGTGTAAGGCATATTGGGATATTGAATATCCACAAATAAGCAACCCTGAAGAAAGAGTTAACCAGGCAAAAGAACTTGGTTATGAAGTTATAGATAATTTTAATCTTCCCCGCAGGGACTGGAAATCATTTTATATGGATATGGAAGAAACAGTAGCTAAGCAAGTTAAGAAACATGGCATGAATAAAACCTTTATGGATATGGAGGATGAGATTCGTGTGGACCGGAATTTTGGTGATGAATACGGTTATGTGTGCCTTCTGTTAAGAAAAAAATAAGAAATGGAGTAAATTAGGAAAATGGAAATAAGAGAAGCAAAAGATTCAGATATAAATGAAGTACTATCTGTAGAAAAATTAGCGTTTGGTTACGATAAAGAAGCAAAATTAGTTAGTGATTTGCTGGGTGATGAAAGTGCAAAACCAACACTTTCTTTACTGGCATTTGATGGTGATAAGGCAATAGGGCATATTTTGTTTACTAAGGTGATATTAAGTGGGAAAAACGATACACCCATGTCAATTTTAGCGCCCCTTGCGGTGCTTCCAGAAAATCAAAAACAGGGCGTTGGTGGAAAACTGATTGAAAAAGGATTAGAAATTCTAAAAGAATCAGGAGTTGATCTGGTATTTGTTCTGGGACACCCTGAATATTATCCAAAATTTGGATTCAACCCAGCAGGTGAGCTTGGATTTGAAGCACCTTATCATATACCCCCTGAATGTGCAGAAGCATGGATGGTACAGGAACTTCGCCCAGGCGTTATAGGATCTGTTAAAGGGAAAGTTCAGTGCTCTGATGAACTTAATAAACCAGAACATTGGAGAGAATAAAAGATGTAAATAATATCTGCATCTATCAAATCAATATTATGTATGGAAGTCTTAAAACTTTCATACATAGTATTTCCTCAAAATTAGACTTTTTAGTAAAAATGAAAACCGAAGAAAATAATTTAGGGGAATCTCTAATAACTGATCTTTTTGCGAAACACATCGTTATATCAAAAATAAAACTGTAAACTTTATAAAATAAAATCTTTTTTATAAACGAATCAACCCGTTGTTTTTTGTTATGCCTTGTTTTTCATCAAAAATTCTAATTATTAGAGGTTTCCTTAGGTTTCATATAAGGACATAAACCTTTCACTTTTCGGTAGTTTATCACCCTTAAAGCCATGTGTGATCTGAAAACATTGACTTTGAAGAGTGAATCCACAGCAGTTCATCCCAAATATAGTTGTTAGAAGTTTCCACTATAAAAATCACAGATTATTTTTTCAGGCTAATGAAATACTTCACATCTATATGTATATTAAATGGTGTAATAATATTTTATATTAAAAACATTTTTTTAGGAGAATCGTATGAAGAAATTAATCCTAACTTTGATTATAGCAGTTGCTATGCTTACAAATGTTCAGGCGAATGGTACAATGGTATTCGCAAAAAAGGCTATAACTAAAAGAAACGAAGATAAAGTAAATAAGAAGAATCGTTTTTCAAAAAGAGATTCTATTTATGCAAGAGCATACCTATCAGAGAAAATTGGTCCGTTTAGCAAAGAGTCAAAAAACAACATAATTTATAGTGATGATTTTATAGCTGAACTACATATAGATGGAAAACTTAAGTATACATGGCGTTCTTTAAAAAACTCAAAAATAATAGATAATCAGGAATTTCAGTTCTGTATATACAGAACTGGTTCAAGGCCTGATTTTCCTTTAGCAAAGTTTAAAAGGTTATCAAGGGGTAAACATAGGGTTAGAATTGTTGCTTTCAGAAGCAGAGTAAATGAAAAAAAAGTATTAGCTGAGGGGGAATTTACTTTCTTTAAATAGAGATTCCCTATTATGTATGGAAGGTTTATGATCTTCCATACAAATAAAATGATTAGAGATTCCCTATAAAATTTTACCCTTATCTCCGATAGACTCTTTAAGAAATTTTCCCAACTTTTTATCAGTTGCTGTTGTATGGGAAACAAACCAATTAACAAGAAATTTAACAAAATCTTCTAACTTTATTTTATCATCTTTATAAAGACTGGAATTAATAATTATTTCATTTAAAAGTTTAGCATGTTCAGATTTTTGGAAATCAAAACCATTATAATTATATATCTGCATAAAGTTTTCCTCGCTAAAAAAATGAAATTTAGCATATAAAACAACTTCTTCCATAAGCATCAGGATTATTTTTTTTTCCTTTAACTGATTTAACAGTAGTTTGTTAATCATCCCCAATAGCATTTTATGCTGAGTATCAATAGGTTCAAAGTCTACACTGTAATTTTTATCCCAGTCATATAGTTGCATCTTTTTCTCCTTTTGGTAATACAGAAAAAATCTAATTATTAGAGGTTCCCTTAAGGGAATCTCTAATAACTGCTCTTTTTGCGAAATACTTCGTTATTACCAAAAAAAAC
>JAAELO010000065.1 GCA_024226555.1 Desulfobacterales bacterium
CTTTTTTTTGGCTTTTTTGCTTTTTTTGCAGAAAAAAAAGGGGGGGGGGTGGCGCGGGGAGTGACAGACTCACATAGACCCTATTATATGCTCTCTTAACATCCCATATCTTTGTTTGCGTTAAATACGAACATATCTCGGTATTCTCTACATTTTTATGCTTTTTGAAGACCTCGTAAACAAATAATCGACACTTTCTTCTAAAATAAAATAAAATTGCAATCCAACGCGGGTGCGTTGAATACTTGCTCTTTTGTGCCCATGTATTGCCCAATAAATGCAGGCTGGAGATGAACCAACGAAATGAAAGATGTTTTTGGCAATTGCGATGGGTTTAGGAGATGAAATGGGGATGGGAGATAACCGGGAAATGTCAAGGGGAAGACTGGGCGTTGGAAATGCTTCATATAAAGAAACAAAACGTAGAGTGCCACCTCAAAAGAACACGTTGAAACTGAAAGCTTCCTCGTTCAATGAATATCAAGTGAAAAGTGAGAGATCCTTTGCAGAAAAACAGTCGAAACTGCGCGCAAGCGAGGGAGGAGGAGGAGGGGGCAAACATGATTTTTATGAATATAATAGTGAGTTGTGCTACATGTAAATATAAGGCTCCTTCCATGTCCATAACATTCAACATGCACAAAAAAGTGTCACAAAGGCACAGACGAGGGAAGGGAGAGGAAAGTTGCCCCTCTTTTTTCACAGAAAAAAAGAAAAAAAAAGTAAAGAAAACCGAAATATGTTCGTATTTAACGCAAAAAAAAAGATGGGATATTAAGAGAGCACTTAATAGGGTCTATGGGAGTTTTTCCCTCCCCCCCCCCCCCATCCCCTCCCCCTTTTTTTCCATAAAAAAAAAAAGCAAAAAAGAAAAAAAAAAAAAAAAAAGAAAAAAAATCAAAAAAAAAGCAAAAAAATCAAAAAAAAAAAACAAACAAATGCAAAAACATGGAAGA
>JAAELO010000066.1 GCA_024226555.1 Desulfobacterales bacterium
GTTTTTTTTGGAAATAACAAAGTATTTTGCCAAAAGAACAGTTATTAGAGATTCCCTAATATAGGTATAGACACAATATATTCGATAATAAGAAGAGCTTTAATGAAAAATGAGTTCGATTTTTTGAAGACTAATTATCTTATTTCATAAGGAAAACTTCAAAGGGAGCAAAACCCGGCTCCCTATATTTTCTTATTCTTAACAAATATTAAAAGATCTAATTAACAAATAAATCCTGTTTGTGTTATATTGAGAAAAATTTAATTGGATATGATACAAAAAAGGATGAAAAATGTTAAATAACGATGTTTTACGTCGAATAAGATATACGTTTGATTTTAGTGATTCAGAGATGATTGGTATTTTTGGAGAAGCTGATTTTGAGGTAACAAGATCAGAAATAAGTGACTGGTTAAAAAGAGATGATGATCCTGCTTATATAGAATGCAGTGATACTAAACTTGCTATTTTTCTTAACGGATTGATCAATAAAAGAAGGGGTCGAAAAGATGTACCTCTTCCTGAACCTGAAAAACGTCTGAATAACAATATAATATTTAGAAAACTTAGAATAGCTTTAGATCTGAAAGCTGAAGACATTCTGGATATTTTAGAGTCTGTTGATCTAAAACTTAGCAAGCATGAACTAAGTGCCTTCTTTCGCAAAAATGATCATAAACATTACAGAGAGTGCTTGGATCAGATATTAAGAAAATTCCTGCAGGGAGTTCAGGCCAAATACCGTAAATAAAAAAGTTTTTGCCTCTTGAAAAGTAATTCCAAATGCTCATAAAAAATATAGAATGGCAGGTTCAGACCTGCCATTAATTTCACCTTAGATAAAAATTTCCTTTAACAAAAAACCTCCTGAAAGCATACAAAAGAAAAGCTTTTTTGTCTTAGTAGAAGCTAAACTTTTAAAAAATTTAACAAATAAGATTTATAAATTGGTTTAAGGTTGGGGCTTTATCATGGCTTTGTAGGGCACGCAAAATTCCACAAACAAATTTAAGGCATAAAAAAAGGGTCTTAGAATTTCTTCTAAGACCCCTTATTATATTTGGTACCTGGGACGAGACTTGAACTCGTACAGGCTTAAAGCCCGATAGTAAACCCTGTAATAACAGGGTGTTAGGCGTCTCAGTAACGAAACAGTAACGGTTTTTGAATATTTGTAAGGAAAAAACTAATAATTCTCAGTGGTCGTTTAAATAAAGAATACGACCTTGGTTTAATGTTAAATAAAACACAATTCCTGTTTCTAATCATTATTAACACCATACAGCTTTTTTATTTTCTTCTCATCTATCTTTAAATGCTCTTTGTCAATGGCCAATATTTTTGACCCGGTACTGGCCATTAAAACTGACCCACCTCACGACAAAAAAATTACCCTTTCATTTTCTGTTTAAGTCTGTAACTCTCACCACCTAACATAAATATATGTGAGTGATGAATAAGCCTGTCCACAATAGGCACAGCAACATTATCCTCAAAAAAGAAGTCTCCCCAGCTTGTAAATTCTTTATTTGTTGTAATGATGATTGAACGATACTCGTAAAGAGCATTTATCAACTGGAACAGGTTATACATACTTGTTTTATCCATTGGCAGGTATCCAAGCTCATCAATTATAACGATATCAAACTTTAGAAGTGAGTTTATCTTCTTCTTTAATTCTCCTTTGAGTTCCGCAATATCAAGAATTTCAACCAGAGAAAGTGCAGTTGTAAACAGAACCTTATAACCTGATTGAACAGCTTTAAGTCCTATCCCTGTAGCAAGATGAGTTTTACCAACTCCGGGAGGGCCTATAAAAACAATATTCTGTCTGTTATCTATAAACCCAAAGTCGAGGAGGGATGACACCTGCTTCTTTGTTATTGTTGTTTGATGCTTATAATCAAATTCCGACAAATGTTTCTCATACGGGAACCCGGCTTTCTTCATATTAAGCCTTATCCTGTTTTTGTTTCTTCTGCTGAGTTCATCGTCAACAAGCATCTCTGTAAACTCAAGATAAGACAGATCATTGTCCTCGGCTGTTTTAATAACCGACTCAATACTATCTGCTATTGAACTGAACCTTAGAGTTTTAAACTTACTTTTAACCTGATCATAGGATGTCATATGACACCTCCTTTTCAGGCTTTATTCCCTTATATGCGGACAGATCCAACTTTACTTCACTTTGAGGAATGTCTCTTATCCTTCTCTTTTTCTTTGCAAGAAATGCATGAATATGATCTCTGATCATTGATGTGGTGAGATACGATCTCTTTGATAGATTATCAAGGTAGTCACTGAGTTCTGGAGTAATTCCAGTTGCTTTAAGAACCTTAATTAACCCTGTAAGCTGATCTTTATAAATTTTAGGAGACGATTTTTTTAGTACCGAACAAATACTTCCCCCTGTTTCTATACCTAAAATACCATTAAGTTCTTCCTAAGCTGTAGGAAAGAGAAAAAAATAAAAATATAATATAGATTACAGTATAGCCTATTCTTACACCAAAAAAGACAAAAGCACCAAAAATTGGAATTAATAAAAATGATAAATATAAAAGCAAATCTGGGGCAAGAAAACTGTATATCACGAATAAAAACATCATGAATACAGGCATTAAAAGTGTTGATATAATCAAAACAATCTTCTGAGTTTTTAAATCATTAATTTTTGTTTGTAGTTTATCAGGTTTCTTATTTGTTTCAACTTTACTATTTTGAACACTCTTATCTTTGACTTCATAAGTCTTGTATTGCTCAATTTTCTTTTCAAGCCTTCTTTCTAAAAACTTTGTATAGAGTTGAATTGTTTTTTTCAAAAAAGATTTATTAGAATCATTTCCCTCTCCAAGCTCATAAGTATACTCTTCTTTATCTATAAATTGTTCATCAAATTTTTTTTGATTTATTTCAGGAGATTTCTCAATTGTTTCATCTGTATCAATGATATCGTCTATATAAACATCAATTTCAGTAAACATATCATCAAATTCATTATCCTCATCACTCATTCCATTAACCTCTGATATTTAGTTCCTAAAAGCATGTACTCGTGAATTTCTATTTAATATCTGAGAAGTATTCTTTTTCCAATTGATCAACTATAAATGGACCAAGTAACCGATATGTTATAAAGAAACTGGTTATTATGAAAAAAATTAAAAATGTATTACCAACTATGCGCAAATAAAATCCAATCAAAATTATATTTATTAATACAGTCAATAAACGTAATTTTGCTTTTTGCTTCTTAAGTTTTCTCATTTTCTCTTCTACAGTTGGGTATACAATGTTTTCAAAGGTCTGCTTAGCTCCACATTTACATACAAAATTCATCTCTTTTTGGATATCAGTTCTTTGAAAATTTAGATGTTTGTCGTTTTGACAAACTAAAAATAGTTAATCTTCATATAAATGAGGGTTTTGTTTTTTATGTAGTTCTTTATATTTCTCATTATGATTTTGGATTTCTTTATCTTTCTCAATTTTTGTTTGTTGTTGTTTTAGTTCGTAATCATTTTGCCTTAGCTCTACCTTTTCTTTGTGGAGCCGAATTTGCTCATCTTTATTTTTTTGCTCTTTCTTTTTCCTGAGAACATGAGGGATAGCATAAAAAGGAGATGCTATAGAAAAGCATAAGGGGAAGGTAATAAAAAAACCTGTAAAGTAACCAACAAAATCACCATCAGGTCTGGCAGCGATACCATAATATAATAAAATTACTGGTAGTAAAATACCAAATATCCCAAAGTGCTTTAGGAATGTTTTCCAAGAATAATGGGCTGTAACAAACCCACTAACAACACCAAAGAGAGAAATAAATATCCATAAGTTTAAGTTAAAGTCACCGTAATCCATGATATTTTGATAGCATCTTACTATAAAGAAGGCAATAGTGGTGAATTAGTAAATTTAATTTATTTGTGAGGGTCAGAATATTTATCATTATGTATTTTTTTATACATATCATTATGGCGTTTATGTTCTGTGTCTTCCTTTTTCGGTTCAATAACTTTTAGCTTTTTATCATGTTTAGGATCATTATCCTCTTTTGTTTTAAATATTCTATAAAGAGAATAATAACCAACACAAATAATAATATAAAGAAATAAAGAATTGGATTTATCAAGTGGGCAAATAAAAAATACTATCATAGGCCATACAAATAAACTAATTCCTAAAGATATAAACCTTATCAATTCCATAAATATACTTAACACTTAACCTTTAAGAAGACAATCATAAAGGATTAAGATAGTGAGTAGCTTTAGAGAATGTATTTAGTTGGGTGTTCTAAATCATTCTTTGTTTTTGTACAGTTCTTTGACAATTTAATAGTTTGGGGTGTTTCGGAATGATTCTCGTTCTAAGATTTTATCCTTAAGGGCTTGTTTAAGTTTAAGCTCTTTTTCTTTTAAGATCTGACGATCTTGAGGTTTAGGTTTAGAATCCTTTTTTCTTTGAATGTATGCAGAGTAAACAACAGCAAAGGGTATAATGCATAGAAGTATTAGTAATATGTACTCTAAAAAAGGGTTATTCATAAATAAATTAATAGCACTAAAGCTTTAAGAAGACAATAATAAAGGATTAAAGCTTTTTTTAATTCTTAAATTTGTTTTTTTATTTGGAATAATCAATTGTTTCTTATACACAGAAGAGGGTTTTTTGATTGTTCTTAAATAAAGGTGAAATATACTCCATGACTGAAAACAATGATAAGAATGATATAAAATTAAGCTTTGAACAAAGAAAGATTACCTATAACAATATAGCAAAAGGTATTTTTTTATTATATCCGTTATTAGTAATTTACTTAGTCTTTATTCATAAAATTCCGATTATACCAATAATACATGTGTCCCATTTAATTTATACTATATTTGTGTTCTTTTTTCTCATTCCAATATTAGAAACCCTGATTAAAGATAGATTTAAGCATTTAGGTTATGATTTTGTTGAATTAAAAAAGGAAGTAGAACATCTAGTAGTGGGGATGTCAGATTCAAGATGGAGTAAATTCTATCCTTATGCTTTAAAAATAAATGAGAATATAATTAAAGATAAACAAGCAGAATTTTATATTACGTATTTATGGTTATTTAAATCATTTTTGATAAATATTCTCTTTGTAATAACTTTTGTAATATTTTTATTCCTTGGATTTCCATAAATTTATTCTTAAAATAAATCTTTATAAGTATCAGGGTAATTATCTTTATAGTCTTTGCTTTTTGTTTTTTTACCAGTTATTCGTTTGCTCAGATCTTGTTTAAGCTTCTCCATTTCTTGCGGAGCTTTTATTTTTCTCTCTTTTTGTTTTTGATATTGCTTATCTTGTTGAAGTTTTTGATTTAACTTTAACTCATTCTTGTTTTTGGTTGTCTGAGAGATAGCATGAGAAAGCATAGCAAAAAAAGTAAAGCAAAGATTAAGATAGTTAAGTCGTTACTTTCGCTCTCTTAACATTTGGGGAATATGAATTAAAGAATGAATAAGTATAGTAATGAAAAAAAAGAAAGAAAATAGGAACGTAAAAATAAGTAAATTAGAATCGAAGACACAACTATCCATTGCATTGCTAATAGCATTATAAAAGAAAACTAAAAGAAAGGTTGATAATATATTTGATAATATGATGTTTTTTTTAAAAAAGGGTTTCCATGATTTATGAGCAACTATAAATCCACCCACAATTGCAGAACCTATTACAAATTTAGTTTCGATATCCATAACAATACCGATAGCATTTTACTTTTAATAATTCAATAACAAAGGATTAAGAAAGGAAAAGCATTCTCCCGACCAATAGGAGAATGCTGGTGTGGTATAGCTATAGCAGACACCTCGAAAAGAGTGTATAAGAAAACAAACTTTTGGAGGGATAATGGGAATAAGAAACAAGTATACAAAACAATTTAAAAAAGATGCTGTAGATCTTATAATTAAAGAAGGTTATAA
>JAAELO010000067.1 GCA_024226555.1 Desulfobacterales bacterium
CGTCGAGGTTTATTAGTTTCTGGAAATCCCTCTCAAAATTTTGCTTCCCCTTCTCTTCCCTTTTCCACTCCCCAAACGCAAAACAACCAACACCAAAATCAAAACAAAAGGAATCGAAGAAAAAATAGGGGCAACGGTGGCCAAAATAATAATAATAACCATAATAATCACCAAAGTAACCAAGGAAACCAACAAAACCAAGGAAACTCCCATTCTCAAAGTCATAGTTTCCAAGGAAGTGGTTTTGCCAACCGAGCCAATAATTCCCAAAATGGACATGGAAATAGCCATAATAATAATAATAATCATAACCGAGGGCGTGGAGGAAGGAATAACAACCGAGGAAATAATAATAATAATAATAACACTCGTAGTAACCAAGGAGGAAATAATTACCGGGGGCGCTGAACAGGGGGCCGGTGCAAAAACCGGTCGCCCTCCCCTTTCTTCTTCCTTTTCTTTTTCTTCCTTTTTTTCCAAATTTAATTTTGCAACTCTCGCGTGTCGTTTTCATAGTGTTTTTAGCGAGAATTGTCATGTTTGTTTGAATCGGACTAAACGTGCCGCGAGGCGTTTATTTTTTACTTTAAAACCGAACGACCGTCGAGGTTTACGATGGTCTTTTTTTTCCAATAAAATTAAGCACTTTTTTTCTTCGTCTAAATTAAAATCGACTTTTTCTTTTGTTTGTAAGTGTGAAAAACAGTCTCCTTTGTTTCATTTTTGTTCTAAGCGTGTGTCTTCAAATAAAAATTTATTTTCGGGCTCTTTTTTTCGAAAAAAAGGAAAAATTTCAACTTTTTCCGACGCCCGTTTTTCCGACCGTTTTTTGTCAAAAAAATTAGTTTTATTCCATAAAAAGTCTTTTACGCCTTC
>JAAELO010000068.1 GCA_024226555.1 Desulfobacterales bacterium
AACTCCTCTTTTGGCGAAATACTTTGTTATTTCCAAAAAAAACTGTAATAAAATCGGCTCGTTATTTTTTGAAATGCCTTGTATTTCATCCAAAACTCTAATTATTAGATGTTCCCTGTATTCTTTTCAGACTGTGGACGCAACTCACCTGTTCCGGCTATACCGGTTTGTTTGCATCAGGTTTACTGATTACTTAGTGTTGTGGATTAAAAGATTTTGCCGACCTAACCGGAAATCAAACTTTTAAAAAGTAAAACTAACAGAAAGGCCCTTTGCGAAAAAAAATCAATTTCCACTGCATCAACAGTCTGAATAATTATGCTCCAAAGTAAGTAAGATCTACGACAATTGCTTTTGTTACCGACGTATTCTCAATTGTAAGTACACCTTCGTCATAATAGATATTATAGGTACTTCCCCCTTGAGTATCAGAAAACAGATTCCCTGAGATCTTTGAAACCATGGAAGTTCCATGAATCGCAAAAAGTCCTGTGCCAAGTGACTCCCCACCGGGATCTTCTTTAACGAGAACCATCAACATGCCCCGTGAACCTGAGGTAAGCCCAAGGTCACTGATAATTCCTGCTGCAGACACTCCAACGGAAACATCGCTTAATGTTTCAAGATCTGCCTTCCTTGAAAGAGCAGTGGTCATGGCAAGACTATCAGCTTTTAAAACCAGAGCATCTGTTACTGCCTGATCGTCAGCTTTTAAGGCCAGAGCTTCTGTCACTGCCTGATCATCAGCTTTTAAGGCAAGAGCATCTGTCACTGCCTGATCGTTAGCTTTTAAGGCCAGGGCATCTGTTACTGCCTGAGCATTAGCTTTTAAGGCAAGAGCTTCTGTTACTGCCTGATCATCAGCTTTTAAGGCCAGAGCATCTGTTACTGTCTGACTGTCAGCTTTTAAGGCCAGAGCATCTGTTACTGTTTGACTGTCAGCTTTTAAAGCCAGAGCATCTGTTACTGCCTGATTGTCAGCTTTTAAGGTCATAGAATCTGTCACTGTCTGACTGTCAGCTTTTAAAGCCAGAGCATCTGTTACTGCCTGATCGTCAGCTTTTAAGGCCAGAGCATCTGTTACTGCCTGATTGTCTGCTTTTAAGTTTAGGGCTGCCTCAGTAGCAGCTTTATCTGCTTTCAATCCCAGAGCTGTTTCAACAACTGATTTATCTGCCTTTTCCGCATCAAGAAGTTCTACAAATCCATCAACATATGATTTCACAGACTTCTGGGTAGGCAGTACTGAATGACTATTTTCATGAAGAGAATCACTATTTGAAATACTACCTATTACTATATTTGAATCACTGAATTTGAGGTCTCCGTTAAGGGTCACTCTATTTGTTCTTATAATCCCTTTACTGAAAGCATGCCCCTCAGAATTTGGTACCAGATTACCCGAAGTCTCAAAAACTGCTGCTTTAGAAATATCCTGTTTTTCAATTATAAATCCATCTGTTTCAGCTTCATCGAGTGTAAGCCAGTGGGACATAAGTTTATCGACTGTACCTGTCTTATCTTCGGGATAAACAATTTGAATTGTTTTATTCGTCTGATCCACGTTAATATCAAAATCTTTTTCACCCGGTTCACCAGATTTAATAGTCATCGTTGGCTGATCGCTCTCCGGTCCTTTATAATAAACATTAAGTCCATCAACGCCAGCTGTGGTAGTATTATGTACCTTAATTTCAGCAATAATATTATCCATGTTTTCCTGCTGTACCACCTGAAAATTTGGCAACTCAGGACTGCTACTATCTTTAATTTCAAACCCTTTCTTTTCAGTCACATCAGCCCATGCTTCCATCAGGTTAGAAATTGTTCTATCAGGAACGTTTTCAGGATAGAAAATTGTCAGAAGCATGGTATCGCTGTTTGGAATAACCTCAAAACCTGAGCTTCCCATCTCCATTCTGACCTTTGCAGTGCCCGCATTTGGTCCATTAAAATAGACATAGTAATTATTATAAATTTTTTCACTATAAGTTTCGTTTATAAAATCAAGATCCTCTTCCTGAACAATTGCAAGTGGATTTGTATCAGAAGTATCTTCAACATCGAACCCGAAGCATTCACTACCTGATTCTTTAAACTCTTTCCAGGCATTAAAAATCGCATGCGGTGAGTTTTCATCTATTCCTAAATCAATAGTTATAGAATCTGGAAATGCATAAACATTTACTCCTGAATCTGAACCAGACACAGCTGAATTTATTTTTACAATGGGTGGCGCAAGATCAGATTCTCCCGAATGCTCTATGCAAATCGCACCAGACTTGAATTCTCTTACCACAGTTCCAGTTGAAACTAATTCCAATGGATTTAAAATATCATCAATTTTCCAATTCTGATCTCTGAGCTGTTGTATTTCGAAATCAAGGGATTTTTCTTCATTTTTTTTCCTCCAAACAGCCCAGTCAGACAACAGGTTCTCTACCGTTCGATTTTCCTGCCTTTTTGGACACTTGATTGTCAAATCAAGTTCATTTATTAAAAAATCAAAATTCAATAAATATTCATCATCATGTTCTTCAATAACAAGTCCAGGAATGCCACTGCCTGAGCCAGTATACAGAAACCGCAATCCATTTTCAGAGATTGCACATTCTTTAAAAGAAAAACCAGTTGACGAAAAACTTATCACTTCATCTCTGATTTTCCACTCACCCGAACCTGACTGTTCTATTTCAAACCCTTCAGACTTTAAAGGTTCACTCAGCTTATATGCACTCCAGTCACTATCAAAATTATCAATGGTAGAAAAATCATCATAAATTATGGTAAATTGTTTATCTTCGCTTATTTCAATATCAAAATGGCCTTTACCATTTGAAACGACACCCTTTATGATATGGATCTTTGGAACAACACCGGGATCACCTTTAAAAGTTACACAAAGTTTTCCTCCTCCTAAAACAACACTATCACCAGTACTGAACTCACCCTCAATGTCCATGGATTCATTAGTAGTCAAACTATCAACATTCACGTTTGAAGCATTCAAATTTACTAATTCAAGTGTTTGAAGATCGAGGATTTGTGCAGAAAGTTTCTGATTCACAGTCAGTGACTCAACAGTAGCATCTCCTAACTGAACTAAATCTGGAGCATTAAGTGTACCATTTACCGTTGCGCCGTTATTAACCAATAGCTCATTATTAATAATGGCACCATTTTCAGCAACAAGACCAGACTCTACTTTTAAAGCTGCACCGCTGATAGTTGCACCGTCTTCAGCTCTCAGTAGTCCTTGAAGAACCGCACCCTTTTCAACAGTAAGTTCAGCACCGCTTATTCTCGCACCATTTTCAACTGCAAGTTCAGCACCTCTTATTCTTGCGCCATTCTCAGCAGTCAGCTCTGCACCACTGACTGATACACCATTCTCTGCCCTAATCTCAGCCCCTCGAACAGTTACTCCATTTTCAGCAGTCAGTTCTTCACCACGGACAACTGCACCACGTTCAGCCACAATCGCAGAGCCTCGAAAAACGGCACCATTTTCCACATATAACTCCGAGCCACTAACTGTCATACCTGATAAAGCTTGCAGTTCAGCCCCGCTAACAACAACACCGCTCTCTGCTCTGAGCTCAGCCCCACTTACAGTTGCACCATTTTCCGCTGAAAGAACGGAGTTTCTAACAACCATTCCATTTTCAGCTATCAGTTCACTACCTGAAACCACAGCACCCTGTTTTGCTTCCAGCATACCGACCTCAACTTCCAGGCCATTTTTTGCCTTTAAAGCCGCCCCACTGACAATTGCACCGTCCTTTGCTTCAAGCATTCCTGATTCAACTGAAACACCATTATTAACTATAAGACCATTTTCCGCTTTTAATTCTGCCCCGCTAACAACCATACCGTGTTTTGCTTCCAGTGAGCCGCCACTTACTACAGCTCCGTCATTCACTTCCAAGACCCCGGTACTTACCACAACACCGTCTTTTACTTCTAAAGCTCCTGATTCTATAACAGCACCATTATGAACACTCAAACCCTTGTTAGCATTCAAAATTGAATTATTAACATCAATTCCATTTTTCGCATTAAGTACTCCCTCAACTGTTAGGTCATCTGTAATTACAGCTCCACCTGTAACCTTGAGTGCAGATGTATCAGATGCATCAGTTCCTATTCCCACATTGCCATCAGAATTCACAATAACTGAAGGCATTCCCGTTTCATTGTCAATCCTTATAGCATCTTCTCCACCATCAGGAGCAATATGTAGTTTTGCCTGGGGATCATCAGAATTTATTCCAGTGTTACCATTATCTTTTTTAATAAAGATGCGACTCGAATTGTTTGACGACAAACTGAAACCGTTTTTACTATTTTGTTCAGATTCTGCACTAATCCGCCATAAAGGCGTATCTTTGTCACTACTTAAATCCAGGAATCTATTTTTTTCACCCTTGGCTATAATTTCCATCGGCATACCGATCTCTGTTCCTATGCCATCATCAACAACATTGATTGCCGAATCGATCAAGTCAACAAAGTCATCATGGTTTGGTTTATTTCCTGTTGCAAATAATTCATATAGTTCATCTCTTTTTTTACTTGACATAATTATTCTCCGATCAAATAACTCTTATTTTATTAAACAATACCTTTTTAAATCAATTTTCTGATAGTGGTTTTTTTTGGCCATTTTTTACTACAGAAATGTTGTGCTTTTTAAACAAGATATCATAAATGTCTTTTACCTTAAGGTTTGTAACCATAACTTTTGTAGTTTACATTGGTTATGAAATATTTTGTTTTATTATATAATCGATATAAAAAATAATACTGGACCTCTACCTAAAACTTAATGCAATAGATTACATTTATGTTTATAGGATTTGCCTGCTTACCTCCATCATAGTTATTATAGATGTTCCCTTTTTTATTGGCATATCCGTTATTAGAGTAGCCATAAGCATGCCCATAAAAAGTATAAAAATCGGTTGAAAATGTACGACCATGACGGTGTTTAGCATTTTGCCAACCCTGTGTTGTACCTACAACATCTCCAGATTTACCATCCCCCCTAGATAAACGCTTTAATCTATCTGGATCATTCCCTGATCCGTTAGCAGTTCCTCTCAAAAACTGGCCCCGATAATCTGGCAGATTAAACTTCTCTCCTGAACCACCATATGTGCATTCCAATACACTATAAAGAGCCGGGTATTCTGATTTGTTCAGACTTATTCCATTACATTCCAAATACCCCGAAGGAATATTCTCAGTTGGCCAGATTATTATACTTCCAACCGGTGATTGTGCTCCAATTCCTAATTGTGCAGCTGTAATATTGTGCGGATTTTCCTTATCATCTCTATGTTCAGTATTTGATGCAATTGCTGATGGAATACCGTCCATGGCTCCATCAACATATTCTTTAACTGCTTTGGCTGTTGTTACTTTCTTTTCAGGATTTTCAGTAAAGTTTCCAACATTCAGTATTTCGTTTACTTCCACATCATTTTGCAGTGATAATGAGGCTATCTCAGCTTTTTCAGTAACTGAGATGTCTTTAACTGAAAGTTCGGAAAAGTCTGAAGTACTAAATGTTGAATGCCCTGTAACTCTAAGGCTATCATCAATGGTCACATCTGACGAGCCTTCACGTTGAACAGTCCCATTTAGATAGATATGGTCATCTCCCAGATTATTTCCAAGAGTGTTCGAACCTGCCACAATAAGAGGAGCATTCACTGAAACAACGGCTGAGCCATCTTCCCTGTTCACCGTTAGCACATCATTTATTTTAAGTTCATACTGCTCTTCACCAGAATCCGTATCCCCTCCTGAACGAATGCTTCCATTTACTGTAACCATATTCATCGGATCTGAGTTGTATGTTCCTAAAACAGTATCCCCCTGAATACTTAAATTCCCGTCAGACGTTCCCTGACCGTTTTCACCAACACCTGCAACAACGGCCACATTGTCTTTTAGAATAAGTTCTGTTGATGCGGATGAGATAGGACCATTGATTTCCAGTCCACCTATACCTTCTCCTCCTGACAGGACAATAGTTCCATCAACATTAAGATTGCCACAAACGTGAAGATTATTACCCCCGGGATCAACATTCTTGTCACCAATGCATACCCCGCCTTCTACTGTAAGGTCTGCCTGTGGATCATCACATCCGATCCCTACTTTTCCTTCTCCGTCAATAATAAATGGGGTTTCATCCTGCTGCCTGTCATCAATTCTAAGCACGGGCTCTGAACCGCTGCTTTGAATATGCAGTTTCGCAGATGGCCGTTCATTCTCTATACCAACCCCCACATTTCCTTCAGATGTAACAATAAAGGGAGTTTCATCGATACCATCATCATCAATTCTGAATGCATCTTTAGAGTCTGTCTGCTTAATATGAAGTTTTGCTACCGGCACATCAGTATTTACTCCAATATTTCCGGTTTCACGTTCAACAAAGAGCTTGCTGTTATTATCGGCTTTGATGTTGAATCCCTCTTTCGTGTCATCTTTCGAGGCTCCTTCGGACCGACCCGAAATCCTCCAACGATTTCTGCCGTCTATATCAGAAAAATCCAGTAGACTTTCATCTTCAGAATGGGCTCTCAGGCTCACAGGTTCATCAGGGTCATCGGAAATATCTACACCGTCATCAAGCAGATTAAGCTGCGATCTGATGAAATCGGCAAAATCCGCTCCTGAAGGGATCGCCCCCTGCCTGAATTTGTCATACAACTCTTTTCTTTTTCTTTTTTGGATCATCTCTTTCCTCACTTTTCTTGTAGCGTTTAATTTTATTCGGGTATTTGGTGTTATAGTCAGGTCTTATAAACATATGATTTATAAGGTATACTTTATTAATAAACCACAAACGGGTACTGACTTAATCCGTCAAACCCCTCACCATTCAAAAGAATTCCAATCACATCTGATTCAACAATATCCGGGAACTTTACTTCACTAACTGTATAACTAAATGTAGCATCTGTTACGGCATCGGGCTTGAAGTCTGTTGCATCAAGATCAAATGTAAAGGAGCTCAGTTGTGCAATCAGATAATCAGTAAATAGTTGATCACCCGGCATGGTGAGCTTAAAATCCGGTTCATGAAGCCCACCTGTATCTTCAACAGTCACTTTTCCAGAACTGTCAATATACTCTTGTTTTTTCAATGCATTCCAGATTTTCCGGGACGATTGGCTGGTAAAGAACGTTGAAAGATCATTAATGACAAAATTCTCACCGTTCACTATACCTTTCACATTTATCGTAACTGGTACGGTTGAAAATACATCCGTTGGAACCGGTATGGATTTAATATCCATATCTCTTAGGATTTCTGTCACATCAGTTTCTAATGTATCGCTATGTTTCACCTCACTAATGGTGTAACTGAAAATAGCGTTATCTTCAGCATCAGGATTAAAATCCGTTGCTTTAAGATCAAAGGTAAAGGTTGCCAGATTAATTTTCAGGTATTCTTCAAATTCCAGATTGAGAGGCATCAATAAATCCTGTTTATGAACCTCAGTACCTTTGGCGGTCACTTTTCCATAACTGTCAATATACTCCTGTTTTTTCAATGCATTCCATAGCTTCTGGGAAGATTCGTTTGTAAAGAGCGTTGAAAGATCATCGATGACATAATTCTCACCGTTTACCACTCCCGTAGCACTTATCGTAACTGGTACGGTATTAAACACATATCGGGGAACAGGCCATACCTCCAGCTCCATCTCACCTATGCCTACACTGAAGACCGGACCGGGCGTACTGACCCAGAAATCAGTCCCTATATTCATATAACCGATTCCTCGAAATGCTCCTGCATCGTAGTATTCAGTTTCGATCACATCGATCATGTGCTCTTCCGCTGATACAAGTATGGAGTCAGGATATTTAACGCTAGCCGCATTGTCTTTTGTCAGAAAAAGGGGAATTACTTCCCTGTAGCTATCATGAACAATCACCTGCTCAAGAAGAGTAAAGTTCGCGATATAATCCACATAGTCAAGTCTTTCGATATGATTGATCACCGAAGAGCTGTAGACAGTACTTCCAAAAGAAACGTCTTCTTCTTTCCTGTAAGCCCATGGTGAAAGGAATTTCATAATATCTTCATTCAACCTGTTCATGGAAAAGCCCCTGTCATGACCCTTCCTGAACTTTACTGCCATACGGTACCTAACCTCTTCGAATCCTGGGTTGGTCACATCTATGGAAACCAGTGGCGGCATGCACTCTTTAAGGAATTGTCCAACCTCTTCAAGCACACCTGCCGGAGTTTTCGGTTTCAGAGGATAGAATGGCGTCGCCTTCTCATTTTTAAGAATGACAATTACCCTAACTTCCCCTTCGCATTCATGATCCAGTATCTTCATCTCATTCTGGGGCAGGCACTTCACTTTATAGATGCCGGGAAATTCAGCGAGAATAATCTTTTCATAATCACTGAGGGTAAGTGCCCGGTTTTTATGCCTGAGTATTTCACTTACGCGCAGTTGAAATGCCTGCGCATCTTCCCGTTTGTAACCATCGAATGAGCTGTATGGTTGTGTAATTTCCTTAATGGCCGGATCTCTTTCAACCAGTGATGTAATGCTCTCAGCCTCCAGAGGCGTTTCAAGACGCATGGGATCATTGGCCCGGTTCACATATTGTACAGACAGAGATTGTGCCTTCAGATCCAGAATATCCGGACATGCTGTAATTTTGTCTTCAGCTTCCCCACGTATCCAGCACCTTCCACCAGGCAGAACAGTATTATCATCTGTGGCATCCTCCGGAATACGGAACCTTATGATGCCGGTATCCTGCATCCCATTGGTTCTGTCCATGAGAATGTCAGAATTGCTAAACGGCTTCCACACGTTGGAGGCGCAATAGCTCCAGTTCACTTCAGGTATGGAAAGGTTTGCATCACCACTACCGGAAATCATCTGAACAAGGATGGAGACATTCTGGAGAGGCTTAAGATCTTTCAACCCGATATAAATGTATCCCTGTTTATCATACTGAGGCAGAAGAAAATCATCTTCGCCAGTCCCTACGGTTTCAGAAAATCCGAACGGATGAAACCTGAACAGTTTGGACGGAACCATCATATAATCCGGTTTGTCATCTGAACCGTCAAGTACAACACATGATGAAGCGCTGTAATCCAGAGAGATTGATTTTAGCCGAGGTGTATAAGCCCTGTTAAAAGCAAGACTACTTATGTCCCGATCATTTTCAGGAATCAGCGGCAAATCTCCCACCCCGGGCACCACTGCCGAATTATACGAATCCTCTCCATTAGCAGCCTCTGCACCAGCCTTAACGACAGCATCTCTTGCTTCAATCTCTTTCTTTGCCGCATCATAACTGTTTTCTGCGAGAATCATAGAATTTGCGGCCCTGATCAACTCAGTTTCCACATCATCCTGCAATGACTTCATAAAACCCTGATTACTCAACGTCAGTCTAAAATACCGTGACCAGTCACGGGGGTCTTTCGGAGTATCTTCACTCAATCCGAACATGTCACCCTGATATGTTTGTTTCGAGAAATTACTGTATTCAATTGATTGACAAAACAAATCCTCTGCATTCCCGGAAACCTGTTGCCAGGTTCTCTGATCCAGAAACTCAAGCCCCACCTGAAAATCACGATTTTTTATTGTACCGATATTTTTTTGTCCACATCGTGACCATGCAAAATAATGATCAGCCATATCCGGTACACCGGATTCTTTTTCTATATCTCCCTGATCCCAATTAAGGTTAAGATTCAATGAATCCAGTTTTTTTTCACAAATCTCCTTGTTCGCAAAATAAAATCCGGAACCGGAATCTGGAGTTATGCCAAAAGGATCAAATACCTTATTCGAGTTAATAACCGCAATGTCATTACGCTTTGCAATATCTGTCAGACCCTTTACATGGACATTCAGATCAACCCGTTCCATACAAACTGACTTGAAAAGTTCATAAAATCTTGCATAATCTGAACTTGTCCCCTCTGTTCCGGAGCTATTCAGCATTATTTTCACAGATGGGTGTAAAGAAGGTCTCCCACCTTCAAGGCCAGTTACAGCTAAAAAATTTTCTTCAAGATCAATTGCGAACTTCATTGCATTAAAACACAAGGCATCACTTTCGTACTGATTTATTTCGCCATACAAATCCATACTACCGGCAGCATCCACAAGAATATTATTACAGTCCAATCTCTCTGTAACAGCATATACCTGCCCGTTGTCCCACAACAGATTTCTATCGATATCAGCATCAGTAAATGTGACTACAGGTTCAAGGCTGATCTGGACATCCTCTCTGTGACCTGTATAAGTCACACGGATGCCATCACCTGCTCCCGGGCTGTATTCACGGATCTCATCTCCTGTGATAAGAAGAGGAGTTTCACTGCGCTTGTTAACCCCTGGTGAGAAATCGATGATCTCAAATCCTCTGAACCGCTTCCTGGCAGTTTTCTTCCATTCCCTCCACGCTTTAAGCAGATCGGTCGTTTTCCGTTTCTCCTTATTTTCAGGAACAGTAATGATGAGATGTGAATCGATATTAAGGTCATGATACTCGTCAAAAATGGGATCCACATCAATGTCAATCTGGTCACACTCTTCACTCAATACAGTTAGTTTCGGGGTAAAGCCATAAGGCCCGGCATACCTGATCTCATACCCGGAGATATCTTCGGTTCTATATTCGAAAAAACGTTGATTCTCGGGATCGGTCAATTCAGTTTCATCAGTGATATCAGAAGTCAGCTCTTTTTCTGTAACAGCCGAAATATCCCACTTGCCCATTCCAGACTGTTCTATTGAAAATTCATATTCAGTAACAGGATCAGTAACAGGGTGATACACCTCCCATGCTATCAATAACTCCTCAACTGTTCTTTTTTCCGGTTTGGTTGGATACTTGATAAACAGTATTTTAATGTTATTGAGATAATCATCTGTTTGATGAAACTCAAACATCTCTGAATCATTTTCAACAACAACAACACGTCCTGTTTGTGAAGTGTTAGAGGGCCTGTATTTAACTTTAAAACCATCTGGATGAACAGTTGCAACATAGGAAAGATCCACCAGAAAATTTTTTATCAGCGGATCATCAAAACTCTCTGTGGACCACAGAGCATCTCCCTTTCTTACAATGGTAAATCCTTTTTTTGAATACACCCTGCTCCAGGCTTTGAGAAGTTCCTGAACATGCAGATCCTGATAAAACTGCTGGATATCTCCATCCGCATTTAATATTAGAGGTGGGTATGTGATCGTCAACTCGCTTGTTTTTTTATCATCGTAGGTTGTGTCATCAAAGGAGAAGGAAAATCCCTTTCCTTTTTCACCTTCTATCAACTCAACAGCTGCATTCAGGTATTCTCCATTAAGTTGAAACCTTGCAATGATCCCGATCTCATCAATTGCACACTCCATGATCTGGCTCTCTGTAGTTTTCAACTCACACTCGGTTCTGCCCGCTACTATCCACACCCCATCCCCGAGTCTCTCTATTTCAAAATCTCCGGGATCATTAAGTTCTGAATTTTTCCATGCACACCAGGCATCCAGAAGGTCAAGAGCTGTTGCAGCACTACCGTTGGGATATGAGATGGCAATCTTTTTTTTATCTTCCACCTCAAATTCAAAAAGACCAGTACTGTTCTCTTTTATTTCCACCTTTGGTCTGTGACTCTCTGATCCTGTGTAGAGCACACGAATGCCATTCCCATTAGAGTCGTGAATATCAGTTACCTTTATGACCTTATCAAGTTGTGCCAGTTTTACCTGCTCAACTTCATTGGCTTCCCACAAATGCTCATCCCGGCTCTCAATATTAAAACCGGCACAATTATTTGCATCGTTTTCCAACCAGAGTTGCCAATCTGCTGTAATTTGATTTGCTGTTTTTGACACAGCTCCGGGGATAATGGTCAGAAGGCCGTCTGCAATGGAAAACTCAGCATTATCATTACTATCAGAGGGTTCTTCAATAATCAGATTGGAGATATCATTAGGGCGCCCTGTGTAACTGATGGATATGCCACGATGGTCCGAAGATTCAAACCGTTTGACAACCTCTCCGGTTTTTTCAATATCCTTTGAAACAGAAGACACACTCCAACGTGCATCGCCCATTGCTTCAACCTTGAAACGGCCTGTATCATGTGCAGGATCTTCTAACCATCTGTTCCAGGCGAAAATCAGGTGTTCAGCACGAATTCCTTCAGGATACCTTATCACGAGCCGGTTATCTGATACCTCAAAATCGAACATACCTGCAAGAATATCAAGGTCCTGAACAGGATCTTCTGCATCGAAAATTCCACGTTCCGAATAGATACCCGTAATGGATACGGCTCCGATATCTGATATTCCATCAGTATCTGCCCAGACAGGTTCGATGGTTTCCCACACCCTGTTTACTACCAGCAGGTCATCAGGGTTTGAAACTTTTCCACAATAGTTCACACCGATTTCACTGGCCGAAATAAAAGAGGTGATGGAAAATATTTTCCCACCAGCATCAACAAAGTACTTTCCTGTAAAGTACTCATCAAAAATCTCAGTTTCTATTTTCAGAACAGAATCATACTCTCCGGCTTCAACAGAAGCTTTCAGTTCATCCACAAATCCGGTTGGAATCATGTCTGTGATCAGCCTTGTTTGTTCTGCTTCGAATTCAAGACCAACAGATTTGAGAATGATTCGTCCTTTTTCATGTTCATACCTCTCAATCCTGTAAGCCTGATTACTTTCAAAGACCAGATAACTTCCAACGGACTGCTCATTAAACACATCATAATCAAGAACATCACACACTGGAAAACAGGTGGTTCTGTCATAACTCTTCTGTTCAGATCCAACTGTAAATTTACCCGTTTCAAACTTGATATGATCGGCTTTAATCCAACCATTCTCCGTTGTGAGAAAGGCTTGAAACATACTGCTTTTCTCTTCAATAAGCTCTTTAATCTCTTCATGGGGAATTGTTCCGGGTTTGCAGGAAAGAACCATTTCGACCTGTCTTTTCCCCTCCCTCATTTCAAGCAGTGGGGAACTTACGGCAAATCCCATATCAATAGAGTTCTGAGACTCCTCTTTTGCAACATCTCCAAAGGGCTTGAATCGTGTTATATTCCCATCACCTGTTTCTGATGAAAAAACAGTATCCGCCTGAAAGCCTTCCACAATCTGTGAGCCAATAACCGGATATACAAAACCCCTTTTTCTGGTCCATGCCTCCTCCAGAAGTGTATAAACCTCAAGGCCTCCTGACTGATTAAATGTGGCATCCTTTTTCTTCATGATAATGTTGAAATCATCAGCACTCATGCAGAGCTTTTCCTCAATGTACTTTCTTGCCGCTTCAGTATCTGCCCCAAAAAGCTCTTCCAGTGTACTGATATCTCCAGGCATTTTATAAAGCATGTTCCATGGGTCCGGTTCACCGAACGCATATTCCATCATGGAATCAAAGCCTTTATCCTTATGAATATCAGTAAGTTCCTGTCTTCGTGCCCGAGCTGTTTTCTCGGTGTTCACTCCCTGAAGAATGTCATAGACCTTTTCCCACTCATTCTCTTCAGGAATTTCAACTCCAACGTAACCGCGATTCATCTCCCTGTAATAAATATCAAGGCAGTACCTGAAATCCTTCATATATTTGAAACACAAAGATTCAAAAACATACCTGGCATCACTTTCAGTCAGATCATCCTTCTCCAGGCCACGAATCCTTTCATATAACTCCTGTCTCAGATATTTTCCGTCAACCGGAATTTTTTCACCATATGCCGTATAATAATCAGGCAGAGATTCTATCTCACCTGTCGAAAGGCAGAGAATCTCTTCAAACCCCTTGTCACCACGACCTGCTGCGAGATGAACATGTTTTATATTACTAATTGCGGTTTTGAAATGCAGTGTTCTGACATCCGATACCTGTGTTTTATTAATCACTATATCTTCGGTTGCTTCAAAATGCAGGTCTGCGCCCGTTTCATCTTTTCCGGCATAGAAAAGAGTACCTTTTTCAAGCAGTTTTTCCTTCACATCCTGTGCAAGTTCAAAAACCACATGTGCCTGATCGGGAACTTCATCACGTTCTTCCAGTTTCAGCACGTTTCTGTAGAAATACTCCAGTTTTTTTCCTGTAAGATCTGCAAATTTCTCCTTAGGATATTCCAGCAGTCTGAGAAATGCCATAAGCATTGCCAGATGCGGTTTGGAATAGTTTGCAAGAACTGTTTCGTCATCCTTAAACAGATCAGGATTTTCAGAAAATTCCACAAGCTGAGTTAATTCGTCATCATCAAAGTCAAGGAAAGAGGTCCAGAAAGAATCATTTGCCCCTTCACCCTTTCCGCTGAAATAACGAACATCTTCTGCGTACTTTCTGGAATACTTCAAAAGATCTATTGCTGATCTTTCCTCAACAGATACATACTCTGGCTTAAGAGCCGAAACTACCCTGTCGTCCTGATTTGTTCCTGATTTAAATTTTTGTATGCTCATATTTTTCCCATTGCCTTTGTTGCCTGTAATACGTTTCTGTATAGTGAATCTCAAATAACTGCTCTTTTTGCGAAACACTTCGTTATTACAAAAAAATAACTGTAGTAAAATCAACCCGTTATTTTTTGTAATGCAGAGATTTTATAAAACTAAAAGCTTTTATAA
This sequence comes from Desulfobacterales bacterium, assembly GCA_024226555.1. GTDB lineage: Bacteria > Desulfobacterota > Desulfobacteria > Desulfobacterales > JAAELO01 > JAAELO01. The sequence goes on from JAAELO010000068.1 coordinate 14,679, forward strand.
ACGCTGTATTTCATCAAAAATTCTAATTAGTAGAAATTCCCTAGATATGCTTACACATCACCGCTTTAGAACATATAAAATGAATACTCCATATCCTGTGGTATTTCAGATCCGTTTATATAATATTCCAGATGGATAATTGTCGTACCTGACCCATCTTCAAACTGCGATATTTCGATATGAACCACATCAACTCTGGGCTCATAACGGCCCACCGACTCAAGGATCATATCCTCAATCTCCATAATAAGGCTGTGGTTGACCTCTTCAAACATGTAAGCTTTAAGGTCGCAGCCAAAATCAGGATAGTTCAGGCGTTCATTAATCGCGGTAGATAAAATAATCTCAAGGGACTGCCTGACATCCTCCTCACCCGAAACCATCTCTACACTGCTTCCGTTTTCTCCAAATCCGGGAGGAAACCCCCACCCGGTTATTGATGTTTTACTATTACTCATCGTATGCCTCTCTAATTCATACTGATTGAGGTGCCCAGCAGATCAATAGTTGATCCACTCTGAACTGTTACACCGGCTGCCTCAAGTTTGACTTCATTTCCATTCAAATCAACAACTGCGATGCCTTCATTACTAAAAGTCAGTGAATTCCTGTTTATATCCACTATGACGATTCCCTTGTCATCCGCTGTAATTTTGTTTTTGTTTTTATCCTCAATGACGATCCCGGTATCATTAAAAACAAGTGAATTGCTGTTTTTATCCTGGATCGTAATTCCATTTTCGTCTTCAAGCAGCACCACATTTCCAGCCGGAGTGTTCAGCCGAATTGATTCCTTGCCCTGTTCGTCACTTATGACTATTTTAACGCCACTCCGGGTAATAATGCCCTTCTCATTATTTTGATCTGAAAAGGGAAGCGGAGTTTCTGTAGTGCCATTAAAAAGAGAACCTAAAACCACAGCATGTCTCGGGTCATCATTAAAAAACCCCACAACAACTTCATCACCTTTTTCAGGAACAAAAAATGCGCCTCTACCCTTACCGGCATATGGAAAAAGCAACCTGGCCCATATCTCATTCTTATTGTCATTAAGTGTGGGAATTTTTACTTTAATCCTGTGAATTTTTTCCGGATCAACACCTTCTGATGATTCTGAAACAACACCTGTCTGCAATCCGTTTATTCCGGGAAGAAGCCCTGAAGCAGGACGTTCAACAACATCGTCCTTTTTATAAAACCACTCATTTGATAAACCGCACTGAAGATCTGTAATCCAACCCTCCTTGGTTATTCTATGCCTCAGGCCGGATACAACTGTGGTGCAATTAAACATATCGCCCATCCCGGATATTTTTATTGTATTACCTGGATGAATCTGTGGATTACCCTTTACGGACATCGTCCCAGTTAACATGGAAAATCGGTTTCTTAGCATTCTGGCATCTGCCCAGGCTTTCATCTCTTGCTTTTCTCCATAGACACCTGATACAACCCGATCCGTTTCGGTCCTTATGTCCTTTGAAAGTTTATTGAATTTTTGACTGCTCTCAAAACTTTTCTCAGATCTCTTTGAATTTTTAAACGTTCCGCATTTAGCTTTTTTTATGTCCCAGCATACACTTTCAACTTCCTTAAACTGGGAGTGCATATCTACTTCCATCTCAAATTCGTAAATTTCAGATATTTCAGTGGATGCATTGCTGAAATCAGGACGATTTAAAGAAATTATGCCGTTTTTAACGCTAACAACCAATCCATTTGCTTCAGCACGGGACACAATAAAATCCCAATCTGAACAATAATACTGTACGAGTTGCTTATGCATACATGTCTCTTCGTCGCAGACAATATCAATTTCATTTCTGGCGGCAATTTCTGAAATAATGGTTTTATCATTTTTATTAGTATAAACATTACTGTGCCTGTTCAAAGTCAGTTTGAAGCATGTATCCCTTAAATCCACAGTAAGAAGAGTTCTGTTTGAATCTTTACTGATATGGTGTTTAACAACAACTCCATTAAAGGAACTATCTGTCTCTCCCTCTGCAAGGGTAATTTCAAGTTCTTCACCCGGCTTGAAACATTTCTGATTACTCATTTCAATAACAGATGAATAATCTGCACCAACACTGCTTAAAACCACTCTGGCAGAAGGGATTTTATTAACCGATTTCGAAATTTCAACATTCACAACATCTGAAGATACAACGCTTCCATTACTAAAAATCTGTGTTTTTATACTATTCATGTCAACATCCTTTAAGAAACCATTATAACTATGCCGTTACCGGAATTACTGGTTTGTTGCGATTGGGCAACCGCTGGATTACTTTTTTCAGAAGTAGCCGCCTTTGTCACAGAAGAAGTAGTCTTTAAAGATGTATTCTTTGAACTCTTATATTTAGACCCATTAAACCGGTTATCATAAACACTTTTATTCTTCTCTCCAGATCCGATAAAGGTTGCATCCAGTTCCGCTCTCAAGGGTTCTCCCTCACGATTGAAAAGTGTGTAGGAGATATCTACATCACGCAGACGACAATTAAATACGAACTTACCCCATTTTATCTTCAAAAAGTTTGGAGCCAGGCCACCATCCGGATGCCATGTTAACCTGAGAAATTCATTCACCTGGTTATAAACAGATTGTTCCTTTCTAAACACTTGCAGGTACGAATCATTAAATTCTGCTGCTCCTGTTGCATCCAGAATAATCTTAAGCTTGAAATCCTGAGGCATACTTTTAACATAATCGTACTCTTCAATCCCTGAGTTCACATTTTCACGTTTTTTAAACATGGTGGTGAATTTCTCCGAATAGGACTCAGGATTAAACATCACCTCAAAAGGTGTATTATCCCCATCGGCCTCGATGGTCAGCTTTGCTAATTTTCCTAACTCTTTCAGTTCCATAATTATTCTCGCTATCTCTCTTTTTTTCTTTCTATTATTTTCAGAACCTGAGAAACGCACCGGTGAACAATTTTATTGATATCCGGCGCTTCATCTGCACCGGTCTCAACCTTTTTTGCGGTATCGCCTACAGATGCTTTAATAACAAGCTCCTTTATTTCAACAGTCATGCTCTATATCCTCAAAGATTGAAATCGTGTATAAGCAAGCTCCATTGTATCAATAACCAGTGAGTTGCTTGTTGCATCAAGATCGGAAATACTCCATTTTACCGGATATGTTTTCCAGAAAAGCCAGGCTGACACTGGAATACTATCTTCATCCAGAAGGCTAACCAGAACATTGCCCGGACTGATCTTCATCGTGGACATGGTCTGGTTGAAATCGATACTCAGTGGCGAACCATTTACAAATCCTCTTTCAAGGGTCAGGTTTCCATATGTAACCCTGTTAGGAAGCTTGTGAACATAGAGATTTTCGCCTCCTTCTTTATAAGAAGTGGTTTCGATTTCAGATGATAAACCTGATACTTTTTGAAACTTCATATCCAATGGGCTGGGTATTAAACCTCCTGCGAAAAAAATAACAGCAAAGTGATAACCAACTGGTGGATTTTTATTGATGGAAAGCTCAGGTATATTAAAATTCTGCATATTACCTCCTGATCATCTACCGACAATCATGTTTCAGGCAGGGCAGTAACGATTTATTCGTCCCCATGCATTGCAATGTTAAGGTCGTTTTACCCACTATTACTTAATATGGAACCTCTAAATAATTTTCTATGCCGGGATCGACTGCCCTGCCTGATATTCCTGATGATTCAAAGAATGGATAGTAAAGGCATTTTAACTAAATACTGCCTGCTTCTCTTTGAATCTGAAACGTTAATTACTCGTACTCAACCTTCACATCATCAGCCATAAGCTCAAGACTCTCAATAGCGACCTCGTTTGAAGTAGCATTAAAAGAGGGAGCATCCATTTTGACAGGAAATGCATTCATCACTTTCCAGGTCACAACAGGTGCTTCCCCTTTTTCGTCCATAAGGCTAATAGTGATATTCTTCTTCTCAACAGTTGTAATACGAATGCTGTTGATCCATGTATAGAGTTGGCTATCACCTGTAATAACACCTTTTTTTAAGGTTAGTTTAGCCGCCTCTGACATTCCTGGCATATGCTTTGCGCCCTGAATGCAGCTAAGTCCGTCTTTATACGTGATCGGTTTCACCTCAATATTCAGACCTGATACTTCCGAAAAAGCCACAGGATCCATACCATCAATCTCTACCCTGTAGTGAAATGTCGGAAGTGGGTAATTAGTTTTCATTTCAGTTGCTGTTGTCGCCATTATTCTTTTCTCCTTTATAAAATCTGTAATAATTCCGGTATCACCGGATTACATGATATTCCCTGGATTATTCCTGTATCTTATGTGTAAACTCAAGAACGATAAATTCTGCTGGTCGTGCAGCAGCAAGGCCAATTTTCACGATAAGTCTTCCTTCCTGGATATCCTGCGATGTCATGGTAGTTCCAAGACCTGCCTGAACAAAATATGCATCTTCAGCCTTTCCACCCGCTAAGGCTCCCTGTCTCCACAACGAATCAAGAAATCCCTCAACCATGCTTCTAAGTTTTAGCCATGTCATTGCTGTATTTGGTTCAAAAACAGCGAAGGATGTAGCTTTTTTCACAGATTCTTCAATATAGTTAAACAGTCTGCGAACAGGAACATATCTCCAGTCATTATCGTTACCAGCAAGGGTTCTCGCGCCCCAGATCAGAGTTCCTTTACCTGTGAAATTTCTGATAGCATTAATTGATTTACCGCTGGTTGCATCAATATTCAGAGAGTCATTTTCACTTTCAGTCAGTTTTTTAGAAGGTTCAATTACAGAAACAAGGCTTACGTTTGCTGGAGCCTTCCACACTCCTCTGTCCCTGTCAACACTTGCATATTTTCCTGCAATCGTAGCACTGGGAGGAAGAGTTATTGTATTAGATTCGATCTCTTTAATAATATTAAAATATAACTCTGTTTTTTCAACTTTTATTGTATCATCACCCAGTTTACATCCAGCAGCAGCCAAAGCAACGGCAGCATTTGCAGCTTCTATATCATCAGCATCTGAATTTACATCAGCAGCAACTTCTTCTGCAACAGCCACAGCAGCAGCAACAGCATCTGCATTTATTACAACAACAGAGTCATCACTATAGTTATATTTTAAAGGGGTTTTGATATAAGGATAGTAAGCTGCTCCATATTTAAGATTCTCCTGGCCTATATCATTTCTGATTTTTGCTGCATCATCATCAGTACTTCCACCAGTCTCAAGTACATCAATAACTGCAAAACGATCCTTCATCTTACCGCACTGCATAAGGGCTTTCTGACAAAGATTATAGTACATATCCACATCCACAGGAGTGATATCCATGCCGGCAATAGTAGCGCTATCAGGTATTACAATTAGTGTTGGCTCATCTTCAAGTTTCAGCGTATCAAGTGCTGCATCAAAACCTGCTGCATTACCAATTGCTGAACCAAGAGAAACAATATAACAACTATCGCCACCATTATCGAAAAACATCTGCATACTGTAGTACATTCGTTTTGCCAGAGCAGGTACATTGCAGGAGATAATAGTATCGTTGTTATCAACATTAATCTCAATTTTCTCTTCTGGTGCAAAACCAAATAGTTCTTCATACTCTTTAATTGTCTGTATCTTAGTCGGACGTTTAACCAGATCTTCGTTTACACCCGCTTTTTCGGTATAACCAATAAATGCCGGAACAGCAGTTGATACACCTGCAACAGAAACAGAGGATGCGCTCTTTTCCTCAACATATACTCCTGGTGTTTTGTAATTATTCATAGCTTAATAATTTCCTTTTTCATTATTGTTCAAAATATTTGCGCTGAACTCATTCAGCTCTCTTTTTACTCTTATACTTTTTACTTCTTTTTTTTGCAGTAACGGACATTCATATTATCCCTGAACCGCTCTGCTTCTTTCATTAATCCTCCTTTTTTCTATTAGGTTTCTCTGATTACGATGCTACTGTAACTTCCTGTCCTGCATCTGAAATTTCGATTTTGCATCCCCCCATAGTAATTACCGGAGGAGGTGGTGGAGACCCCTTCTGCGGAGCTGTACATGTGCACGTGCACATTACAAAATCACCTTTTCTCATACAGTGTTTACCATCAGCGCCAGTTTTTACCGCCGTTGAAATGATGTTGAAAACACCACCTACAAAAGCCTCTGTAACAGCTGTGGAGTTCTTTGTGGGTCCTTCACATCCCCACTGAACAGCGGCCATATTCTGAGTAATTTTTTCAACAAGAACAGCCGCACCTTCAATCTTTGCTGTCGTTGATTCCTGAACACTAACATCTCCATCACCACCTGAGGTTATCCCGGGAGTATTCACACCCATCTGAGTTACTGAAAACTTAAATTTTGTATTTGCTACCTGCTTTGCAGCCATGGTATTACCCCATTCCTGTGGTTTTTAATGTTTTATTATTATTTAATTGTTCTTTATTTTCAGGTCACATTATAGAGAAGGTTTTTTGGCCCAACACTTGTTATTTATTATTTATTGCATGAGTATTATATTGCACTACCTATGTATCCTGATTTCATTACGCAGCCTCCATATTGCATTGTATTAACAATTCGTTATTCTTTTAACGCAATATAGAAAAAAGCTTTTGGTTCGGCACTGGTTATTTGATTTTTATGGTCGTATGGAAGTAGTTATAAGCAGTAATATTATAAATTTTGGAGGTAAGACTTGATTATTCTGTCAAAGTGTGAGGAAAAATAGTACTGGTTTGTTGGTTTATTGGTCTACCAGATTGTGATGGATATTCTTTCTCTTGCTCAGTAATCTCATGATCATGATATGTTACAACGGTTTCCTGTTGATTCAGGAAGTATTCAATGTTTAAAAAACAAGTAAAAATGCGATTTGAAAAAGAAAAGGAGTGGTTTGAAACAACCACTCCTTTAATAATCATTCTTTATAAAATATGTTTGTAAAACTTTTTAAACGTTTATCTAAAACTAATCACAATGATAGGGGCATTTGTCAATATGCCATGGACGTCCCATATCTTTCCATAATGCTTTTTCAACTATAAAATAAACAAGTATAATGCAAAAATTAATAGTGATATAGATATAGCACTTCGTCTTCCATGTGCAACCAAATTGAGCTACTTTGGAATAATTGTTTCTTCAATAGGTTTGAAATCTTCTTTTGTAATACCCCATCTCGAATAGCAAAACTTTAGAAGAGATTCAATACTTAAAAAACCAAATTCTTCATAATCAGAAATGTTTTGATTAAAATCCCAAGGGTCGTCAAAACCTTCTTTTCCAATATATGTTTGAAGTTTGAACAAAAAACGGGTTTTGTCAGTAATTTGGTCATCAATTAGTCGCAAAAATGAATATAATACTGATTTTTCTAAACATCCAATATTTTTCAATCGGTTTAACTCATCTACTTCATAGTTATATATTTGAATTTCAATAAATCTTCTTTTGTCACCTTCATCAAATTCACAAAAATTACCTCTAATTTTTAACATCAGATCATCCTTATATATTTTTTTTTATAGTTATTACATTTGTATTGATACCATTTCATTTTAATATTCAAATTAAAATGAGCGCAATTTATTTTAGACGATTGAGAATATAAAATATCCTAATTACTTGCCCATTAAAAGTATGTATTTGGGCGTGTGGTCCTTGATTTGCATGGTCCCCACGCTTTGCGGAAGGATTGTAATCATCCCAATGGTAAGTGCCACGTTTTCTTGTTGAATGTCTTGGTATATAATCTGAGTGACTTGATTTCGGAGAAAATGTTCCTTCTGTTGTATTCATATATCCACCTTTATGCCCTGGTCCTGAAATAAATTCTCTCAATAAAGTAGCCGCTCCATCTTTTGATGAAACTGTTGCTGAGGCATTCTTTCCAATGTCAAGCTGTTTTCTTATAGATCTACTAGCAGCACTTATACTTATTGGAGAATCTATATTCTTTAAGTCAAGAGAATACAATAATCCCGTAAGCTTATCAAACATAGCAGATATTTCAACATTTAAAACTTTTTTTCCTCTTTTTCTCAATTTACGATCACGCTTAACTAACTCACAAGCTTCTTTATATAATTCATCACCTTTAAGCTCTTGACTCTTGTTATCTAATAGTTTCTCCAATTCAATCACTGTTGTAGCCATCATCAATACAGCATGTTTTCCACGGCCTTTATAAAAGAGGGTATGCTCTTCTCCGTTTGCAAGCCTGAATTTCTTTCTAATCTGCCACCAGTTCTTTACTTTTTGGCCAGTTTTACCTGAAACAGACCCTGTCTTTTTCCAAAGCGCTTTCCCTTTATCTGCAATCCACCCAACAGCAGATTTTACTGCCTTATCAACAGGTTTTCTCATCTTACCAACAATGTCCCGGATTTTACCTGATAATCTCTTCAATCCGATAAGTCTTGCAAAAAAAGAAAGTAAAAGAGGTACTGAACCTGCCAATGCGCCGGTAATTAGTTTTGATGCTGTACCAACTCTTCCTGCCACAATTTCTCCAAGCGATTTGAAAACAGAACCTGTAACAGCTGATATCTGCCGACTGCTTTCGATCAGGAACATCACAAGGTTATATATGGACGTCACAGCTCCAACAATGGCCCCGGCCGGATTAAGCATCGGAAGAATTATAGCTAATGCCCTTGCAATAATTGTATTTCTAAGCCATGGAACAAGGCTACCGAAAAGAAGTTCTTTAACATTACCAAGGCTTCCTTTTGCCTTTTCCCATAATGCTGCCGGTCCTTTTGTAGCTATGCTTTTTACAACATCGAAGGATTTTTCGAGAAACGCCATGATCTGCTCGCCTTTTTTTCCAAGGCGCTTGACCATTTGGGTACGAATCGAGGTGTAGGTAATGTTAAGCAGTTGAACCATAATGGAAAAAATTCCGGAAAGGTTAAATTTCTCTGGCAAAGCAAAACCCGACTTTGCAAGAGTTCCGAAAAGCCATGACATTAGACCCTGTCTTAGGTACTGCTGAATATTTCCGGTGAATTTTCTAAGCCCACCTTTCATAGCAGCACCTAAGTTTTTGAAAAACCCTACAGGATCACTGAAAATCTTTCGTGTGGCCTGCCCAGCCTGAGACAGAACAAACATAATCTTCTCAACTGGAGCACCGATCATTTTCAAAATTCCTTTAAATGATAACTCGGCAACTTTTGCTCCAAATGATTTTGCAATACCTATAAGCTTACGGGCCGGAATCACCAGCACATCTGTAAACTTAGCGGAATAATTAAATACTGTCCAGAATGTAACCTTTTCCCACAAAGAGCTCAACTGCCCGATAATTGTTTTTGCTGAAATTTTAGCTTCACCAATACGGGCTTTCAACCACTTTAAAACAGAAGTAATTGTTCCAGCTTCATCAAGCTGCTTTAAAATAAAAGCCCCGCCGGGAATAACCGAAAGAAAAGCACTTATAATAGCTCTTGCAGTTCGGGAAACCCGTTTACCTGTAATGGGGCTTTTTCCGAGAATAGTACACAGAAGAAGATAGCCTGGAATGTTCATCGCATAGCCCTCTATCTTATCTTTCAGAAATGAAGAACCTTTATCAATTCCTTCTTCCTTTTTTACATCGGTCTTACTTTCTTTAACTGATAACTCTGAAATCGATTTCTTTACAGGGTCAGCTTCCTGAACTGTTTTTGAGTTATCCGTTATATTGGCTGCTACAGGTAAATTACTTTTTGCAACATGGTTCATTTGTCCAGCAGTAGTATTATCAGCTTTTCTCTGCTCCTCATTCAATGCAGGATATCCTGCTTTTTTCCGCATCTTAATCAGCCAGGCTTCCTTCTGGGCCGGTGACATTTGCCCCACATTCCCATG
>JAAELO010000069.1 GCA_024226555.1 Desulfobacterales bacterium
AAGTTTGGATTAAAATAAAAGCAAAGCATTTTATTTCAGAACCAGCAGGAGGTTTTTTCTTTTTTTAGAAAGCTTTCCCTTAAAATAGAAAAAGAACTCATTTCCGGGATTCTTTTGACATTTTGTATAGGTAAACTCGATCTGAATTTTTCATATCGAGTTCTCTGTTATTAATGCATCCCATGGAAATTAAAAGTTTCCTTGCATATAAAATAACAACTGTTGAGCATGGATTACTTAAAATCCAGTTTTGTTCCATTACATCGATCTGATGGATGTTTAAGAAGCTGTGTTTAGGATTATTTGTCAGGCCCACATACCATTCATTATAGTTACCACCGAACATACTGATGCATTTCTTAAATGCATTGGCTGATTCTATGAAGTTTGTATTTATATCAATATACATTCAGGTTTCTCCTGTTTTAGCTCAATATTCAGGGAATATACAATACAATCAAAATTCTAATTATCAGTGATTCCCTTTATCAGGTGAAAACAGAATATGGTTACCGGGACAGTTGGAAACCATATCCTGCCGCTACCTCAATTCTTGTACTTAAATTTCTGAGGTAGCTTAGTTTTTTTTACTACTCCCTCTTTCACACGCAAAACTGGTGTTGTACTGAATAAAAAAATCAGTAACTTTTTTTGGAACTTTCTGATTAAAAATTCTTAAGTTTTTACAAGTTTAATCACACTCAGATTTCAGGTAAAAGACACATCAAAGAAAGCCGTGATTTACAAACAGGAACTCTATTTGTAACAGTCTTTAATGATGCTTTAATTTTGAATTTAATTGGATTTGAGTGTGAAAGAGGCGTTGACGGAACCTTGTGGATTCTGTAAAAGAATATACAGACATCTGCTTTTCTCCTATGTTGAGAAAGGTTTTCGTTCAGAGTCGGATAGGGGGTGCCACCTCTTTCCGGCTCGCTTCTTGTTTTTATAAAACTAAATGTTTTATAAGGTGAGTTAATACTATCTGCTGAATTTGAGAAGTACAAGAAAATAATTAATTATTTTACTGTTGCTTAAATGTTTCTTTCCTTTTTTTATTTTTTTCAAAAGTTTCTGTTGATAAAATTCACACATCCGAGATGTCATAATTCGTAAATTCATTAAAACATGTGGATTCCTGATACTGATCCAAAAACAAGTTTTTTGCTCAGTTCTGGAATGACGGGGATGTGTTTGACTGTAAATGTTAAGATGAAAAAGACATTGAGTTTGAATTATGACTTGTGAAACAGCTGTAGTTTCATAACATTAAGTGAAGTGAAATATATAGATTCCTACCTTCGAGGCTGTGTCATGAATAAGAAAAATAAGTAAAAACCTCTGGATTCCTGATACCTGATTAAGAACAAGTCCCTTATAAAATCATTGAAAAACAAAAAAGGTTTAATTTTGTTTTACTTAGTTGATTTTATAAGCATATCAGGTTCTGGAATGACAACCATTGGCGCTAATATTTCCAAAGATCAAATTTCAAAATATTTTCACTTTAAAGAAGAGAAAAGAATTTATGGCACAGCCTCCTTCGCAGGATGACACGTGCTTTAGAGATGCATGGTGGGTTTGATGAAATGCATGAACTTTTATTAAGAGAATGATTGGAGGACACAAGGCCCTCCAATACAAATTTAATATTCAAAAGGTTCCTGCCTTCGCAGGAATGACACGTATTTTTGAGATGCATGGCTGATTTCAAACCAAATACTACGTTAAAATACATTCGTTGTAGTAAATTTATACAGCTTTATGTATTTATGCCTTGTATTGCTTTAAAATCAGTCTTGCCCTAAATCTAAAGCTATACTATGCATTTTTTTGCATGAACTTGTCAGCATGGGCTAACGCATCTTCAATATACTTCCTATCCCAGTTTTTAACTGGTGTTGGAGTTTCAAAGATCCTTTCAGGTAATCTTACATCACTAAACTTAAATCCCTCTCTGAGTTTAAATTTATGTTTTAGAGCAAGAATCTTATTTCCTACATCCATGAGGTCATTTTCGGCAAAATCAAGTCCAACAAGTGCAAGGGTTTTTGTAACAAGTTCTTTTGAGTATATTCCCCTGGCAAAGAAGCAAACAACAAGACTTGATAGAATCTGACGCCATGCTTCCTCTTCATAAAGCTTATCTACAACCTCTTCGGGTGGTAGTAGTTTCTTCATAAGCTCGGATTGGTCCATACTGTAACCACCGTTGTCCAGATGGCTGTGTCTTGATCCAATTATTAAACCTATATGTGCTGCCGGTCCTGTATGATATCCTGCCATCTCATTTTTACCAAAGGCCATGGCAAACTCTTTTCCACCATACTTGTCAGATGCTATCTCTACGCCTTGAGCAAGGTGTTCATAGAAATCATTTTCTCTATCCACTATCTTTTTTACACACTCTCTATATGTTTTCCAGTCACCAAATTTAAGTTTAAGCTGGGTTTCTTTTTCTGTAATAACACCTTTTTCAAGGGCTTCCGTGGCCCAGCCCATTGCTACACCGGCACTCATAACATCAAGGCCATAGCTGTCTATTTTATGTACAAGTCTTAAAAAACCTTTCTTTTCATGTATTCCAAGCATTGAACCTGCTGCAAAAATTGGTTCATAGTCATAACCAATCATTGAGGTTTTAAAGAAAAAAGGATCATTTGGATCTGGTTCTCTTAGCGTGGCCACATGGATGCAACCAACGGGGCAATGTGAACAGGCTAATCTTCGTCCTAAATGTTCTTTGGCAAAGCTTTCTCCTGAGATATCATCTGCCTTCTCAAATGAACCTGACTGAAGGTTTCTTGTGGGAAGTCCTCCCAGGTCACTTAATCCTTTTACATTACCAGCAGTTCCAAGGTCATGATATTTGTTCATTAGCTTGGATTCAGTTGCTGTTTCGTAGATCTCTTTATATACTTTTTTGTACTCTTTGTTATCTGTAACTTCTAAAGTACTTTGCCCTGTTATTACAAGAGCTTTTAAATGTTTACTACCAAAGACTGCTCCCAGTCCAAGTCTTCCAAAATGTCTGAATGTTTCTACATTAACACCGGAGAAAAGAACTTTATTTTCACCACCTTTACCAATACGCATAATGGTTCGTATACCGGAACCTTTCTCATGTTGTCTAAGAATTCTACCGGTAGTAAAGTTGCTGTCCATACCCCAGAGGGTCGTTGCATCTTTAAAATATACTCTCTCATTATCGATTGTTAAAAATACAGGTTTTTTGCTTTTTCCTTTAATTACTATTGCTGTTAATTGAGCAGAAGCAATCGATATAGCGCTTCTTCCACCACAGTGACTTTCACCAAGGTTTCCTGTAAGTGGTGATTTGAAAAGGGCAACAGTTTTTGATGCCAGTGGGAAAAAAGGTGTTAATGGCCCGACAGCTAAAATTATGGGGCTCTCAGGTGATAGAGGGTCACACCCTTCAGGGCATTCTTCCAGTAAAAGTTGCGCAGCAATACCTGTTCCACCAATATATTTATCTAAAAGTTCTGGTCTGTTTTTGATATAATAATCTTTTTTTGAAAGATCTATATATAAAATATTTGCCTGGGATCTATTTTTCAGCATTATCTTCTCCCTTGTCATCATCATCTTCACCGTTTGTAAGACTTAAAACACCATGGGGGCAGAACTCTTCACAGGAACCGCATTGAATACATATTGCGGGTTTGTTTGCTTCCTCATCCCATAGAACTGCACCGATTATGCAAGCTTCTTTGCAGTTTCCGCAACCATTACAAAGGGATTTCTTTAACCGGACTCCACCTTTCTTTGACAGAATCAAAGCATCATGGGGACAGACTTTTGCACAGGGCGGATCTTCACAGGTTTTACAGACAACTACTATAAATCCATTTTTCACACCGCCATCTGAGCGGACATTTATGCAGCTACCGGAAAAACCAACTTTATTTTTTCTTCTTGAACATGCAAACATGCAACTTTGACAACCTACACATCTTTCTGTATCTACAACCGTTAATCTCATTTATTACTCCTTATTAATTAGAGCAGGTTGGTATTTTAAAAGGATAATTAAACTATGATTATACATCTAAAGTAACTTAACGGCAAGTCTTGAATAAAAACGAAGTTTTTATGGAGTATTTTGAATAAAACCAGAGCTATTAAAAATTCAGGAATTCAGCAAATTTTCACGTGCAAAGCTGAAAGATTCTTTGCCAGATTTTGAGATATTATTCCACATTAGATTGTTAAGAAAAATACGGATTCCGCAAAATTATATTTAATAAATCAGGACAATAGTAATATAGAATCAATTGTCTTGCTTAAAAGCCTGTTTTATGGAATAAAATCTTTGGGAATATAATAATGCAGAATTGTATAATTTTGTAAATATTTCGTTTAAAGACTGGCTGTTTTTTATTACCCGTTATCGGGTTCTTATTTTCTGTAGAAAATAAGGTGATAAATTTTAAATAAGGGGGAAAGATGAAAAAGTTTAGTATCATTAGTGTTTTAATCGCCTTTGCATGTGTAATGCTGTTTGCCGGGTGTGAAAACGCTAATCAGGAAAAAGTAAATGTTAGAATGGAGATCAGTAAACAATCCACACTTGAGAAAATTCTTAAGAGTGGTGAACTCCGTGTAGGTTTTGAGTCCGGTTACATGCCATTTGAGATGACAGATAAAAATGGTAAGTTTGTTGGTCTGGATATGGATATGGCAAGAGAGATGGCAAAAGCTCTTGGTGTAAAATTCGTTCCAGTAAATACAGGATGGGACGGGATCATTCCTGCTCTTTTATCTGACAAGTACGATATTATTATGGGTGGAATGACAGTAACTCAAAAAAGAAATCTTAAGGTTAATTTTGCTAATCCATATATTGTTATTGGACAAACTGCAATAGTTTCAAAAAGCCTTAAAGGAAAAGTAAGATCATACAAAGATCTGAATAATCCAAAATATACTGTAGTTTCAAGACTTGGTTCAACTGGTGAGCAGGCTATTAAGAGATATATGCCTAAGGCAAAATACAGAGCATTCCAGGGACAAGCTGAAGCTGCAATGGTTGTTGTTCAAGGTAAAGCAGATGCATTTATCTATGACCTTCCATTTTGTTCAAAATTTTATGCTAAGCAAGGTGCATCCAAGATAATGTTCCTTGACCAGCCTTTTACATATGAGCCTCTTGCATGGGCAATCAAAAGAGGCGATCCTGATTTCCTTAACTGGTTGAATAACTTCCTTACACAGGTTAAAAATGATGGACGTTATGCAAAGAGTTACCACAAGTGGTTTAATACTACTGGATGGTTTGATCAGATTAATAAGTAGTAAAATCTGACAAAGTAGGTTTTATAATGGCTGGAGAACTTATCTCCAGCCATTTCGAGGAATTATCTAATAATTAGAATTTTGATTGAAATACAAGGGGTGTAGTTCGGTCAAAAGGCAATTAATAGAAATTCCTTATAGTAATATTCATTTAAGTCAGGGTTGAATAATGGATTCTGTATCAAATGTACAACGGTTAAGCGGAAAAAGATCGTATATAGCTGGAGTTATCGGTTTTATTTTACTGGTAATCTCTGTTGTTTATGGATTATATTACGCCACTGCAAAAATCAATTATGTTTGGCGATGGTATAAAGTCCCACAATATATAGTCTATCATCATACTGAAAATATTAATTCAGAGATAGAAGGTTCTGTAAAAAAGATAGAAAAAAACAGTGATCATTTATCAATAACTATTGGTAGTAACACTGAGAAAGAAGTATTCCAAATTCCTATTGAAGGTGAAGTAATAGTTGAGTTGGGAGATAATATCTATGTTGGGGATACACTCGGCAGTTTTAAAGAGTGGCGGACAGGAATGTTTATTCAAGCTCTTTGGATGACACTTAAGATAAGTATTATTTCAACTGTAATTGGAATTTTGATTGGAATTTTTTGTGGTATAGCAAGGATTTCAAGTAATCCTTTCTTTAAGTGGACAGCCGCAACATACGTTGAGTTTGTGAGGGGATCACCGCTTTTAGTTCAGATCTTTATCTGGTACTTTGTTATTGGATCTATCGTTACCAAGCTTTTGAGATACTATGATTTGCCGGATGTAGGACCTTTCTGGTATGGTGTTGCAGCCCTGTCCTTCTTTACAGGCGCATATGTTGGTGAAATAGTTCGTTCCGGTATTCAATCAATTGATAAGGGGCAAACCGAGGCTGCAAGGTCTCTTGGTATGAGCTATTTTCAATGTATGTCATACATTGTATTACCTCAGGCTTTAAGAAGAATTCTTCCACCACTTGCCGGCCAGTTTATCAATCTTATTAAAGACTCTTCTCTACTTGGAGCCATATCTCTTAGAGAGTTAACACAGGGAACCCGGGAAGTTGTTTCAACGAATCTACAGTTTATAGAGCTTTGGACTATGTGCGCAGTTCTGTATCTTACTCTTACATTTACACTTTCCATGTTTTTACAGTATCTGGAGAGGAGGAATGCGATATGATAGAAGTAAAGAAAATTTCAAAATTATTTTATAATCCAAATGAAGTAAAAGCTCTGACTGATGTTTCCTGCAATATTAATGCTGGAGAAGTTGTAGTTGTTATTGGTCCTTCAGGTTCTGGTAAGAGTACAATGTTACGGTGTCTTAACAGGTTGGAAGTTGCAGATTTTGGTCATATTTATGTTGATGGTATTGATATTCTTGATCCTAAAACAGATATTAATAAAATACGTGCTGAAGTGGGAATGGTGTTCCAGTCGTTTAACCTGTTTGCCCATAAAACAGTACTTGAAAATATTATGCTGGCACAGGTGAAAGTCAGAAAACGTGATCAGGCAGAGGCAAGAAAAAAAGCTATAGGCCTTCTTAAGAAAGTAGGGATTCTTGAGAAATCGGATGTATATCCGGATCAACTTTCAGGTGGACAGCAGCAAAGAGTAGCAATTGCAAGAGCGCTTGCCATGGATCCAAAAGTTATGCTTTTTGATGAACCAACTTCAGCTCTCGATCCTGAGATGATTGGTGAGGTTTTAGATGTTATGAAAACCCTTGCTAAAGAGGGTATGACCATGGTCGTTGTTACCCATGAGATGGGTTTTGCGAGAGAGGTAGCAGACAGGGTTATTTTTATGGATCAGGGAATGGTAGTTGAGGAAGGAACTCCTGAGCACTTCTTTACTAACCCCGAAAATGAGAGAACGAAGTTATTCCTCAATCAAATCCTTTAATTTCTGGCGTCGTAAAAATTCTTTTTTTACGGCGTTATACCTTTTTCCAGACATTCAACATAGCAATTCGTATGCCTCATGCCTGTAAAAAAAGTTTTTAACTTAGCCAGGGAGAATCCTGATAGACAAACTATTTCTTGATAATCAATTGTGGTGCTACAAAATTAATTAGCTTATGGTTTGGCTTAGATCACTTTAATATGTAGCATTTTCTTATCTTAGTTTTTTTAAGCAGGAGGATACAACTTGAAATTCTTTCAACTTGTATATGCTACTCTCAACTTATATATGTTATAATTTACTCAATTTTTTCATATTGTTTCCATATTATTTGCACAATTTCAAATTATCATCAGTTTATATGCAATATATCAAAGGGTATAGAAGTAAGAAGGAAAATACTTTTGTTTTCAATTTAGTCAACGATGAGAAATACTTTTGGAAGTTTCCTAAACAAACCCAAATCCAAACCGGAAAATCAAGAAGATCATCACGAAATTAAAATTGGTCCATTTATAGGCGGATACCAACCACCTGGATCGTCAGAACCAAGTGGTGGATGGAGTTGGTTAAGCGGAGAGAAATGGAGATATACCAATTGGGCAGTTAATCTGGATGATGGTGTTATAGATAAAGATCCAAGAAGAAATACACAACCTAACGATTCTGGAGGCTCCAGATTTGGACAACGAATCATGGGATTTGGAGGAATGAATGTTCCGGTTCCAACATGGGGAGATTATATGGATGACGTTGGAACATATGGTAAATCTCGTACTCCTGGTAGATCCTATGGTTTTATAATTGAATATGATAAAAAACCGAATTAGAAAAAAGACATGGACCTTCAATCGTTTCATTAAACCATAAAGTTTATCGCTAAAGGTATATTTTTAGAAAAAGCCCCTGCAGAAAATCTGAAGGGGCTTTTAGGGGGTAAAGGAACTATCCAAGAATTGCTTTTATATCTTTTTCAGGTGTTGTGATTGGCATAATATTATAATTATCAACCAGAACTTTTAAAACATTTGGTGTGATAAAAGCTGGAAGAGATGGTCCTAAACGTATATCTTTAATTCCAAGGTGTAGTAGTGATAATAAAATTGCCACCGCTTTCTGTTCATACCATGACAGAATGAAAGAGAGTGGCAATTCATTAACACTTACTTTAAAAGCTTTTGAAAGTTCTACTGCTATCTGAACTGCAGAGTGGGCATCATTACATTGTCCAACATCAAGTAGCCTTGGTATTCCACCGATGTCACCAAAATTTGTATCAATTAATCTGTGTTTACCACAGGCAAGAGTCATAATTACGCAATCTTTAGGTACCTGCTTTGCGAAATCAAGGTAGTATCCTCTTTTCTTTTTAACACCATCACAACCTCCAATAAGGAAGAAATGTCTGATATCTTTATTTTTAACACCTGCAATAACTTTGTCTGCAACTCCTAAAACTGTGTTTCTGGCAAAACCGACCATAACATCATTCTTTTTAACATCTTCCGGGAATCCTGGTAAATCAAGCGCTTTATCAACAACCTCTTTGTAATTTTTGTTTTCAAGATGCTTTACACCAGGCCAACCTACAGTTCCTGTTGTATAAATATTTTTCTTATATAATCTTTTTGGTTTCTGGATGCAGTTTGTGGTCATTAAAATAGATCCTGGAAATTGTGCAAACTCTTTCTTTTGATATTGCCATGCACTTCCATAGTGTCCATAAAGATGAGGATATTTTTTCTTTAGCTTTGGGTAACCGTGACAAGCAAGCATCTCTCCGTGGGTATAAACAAAAATGCCTTTACCTTCACTTTGCTTAAGAACTGCTTCAAGGTCGATAAGATCATGACCGGAAACAAGAATAGCTTTACCTTTTTTATAACCACGTGGAACTGATGTTGGGATAGGGTGTCCAAACCTTGTAGTGTTACCGGCATCCAAAAGTTCCATCGCTTTAAGGTTTTTCTCTCCGCACTCAAGAACCAAATTCAGGTACTTCATACCAAGGGAATAATCAAGTAAGGAAGCAAGAGCACGATGAACATATTCATAGACCGCATCATCTTCCTGACCAAATTCAGAGGCATGATTAGCATAAGCAGCAAGGCCTTTTAAACCAAATAGTAGTGTATGTTGAAGGGATCTGATATCTTTATTTTTTGATGCATCATCCATTAATCCATGCTTTTTACCTTGTTTAACAAGACCACTAATGGAAGATTTTGGTTTAAAAGTTACAGCAGGATTTTTCATGTCGATGGTACCACCAGCAGCTTTAACTTTTTTTATCATAGCAGTTCTGTACTGAACAGTTTCGTGGATAAGATCTTCGATTCTGTTTGGATCAAATTCAACATTTGTAAGTGTTGAAAAAAGAGCTTCACATGTAAAACGATTTACATTTTTATCGTTAACACCTACTTTTTTACCGGAAACTGCAGTAAGAGAAAGTCCTTTTAAGGTATATATAAGAAGATCCTGAAGAGCTGCAACTTCTGGAGTTTTTCCGCAAACACCAGTATATGTACATCCCTTACCCATAGCAGTTTGTTCACATTGATAGCAGAACATGTTTTTTCCTTTAGCAGCAACCGCTGGAGTAGCTGCAAGGATGGCAGGGGCAATTGCAGTTGCTGCAACTCCCATTGTACCTTTCTTTATAAATGATCTACGTGATAATTTTTTTTCGCTCATTTTCCCCTCCAGATTATTTTAATTTTTCAGATTCAAGTTAGATCTGAGTTATTATTTTTTAATTTCTTTAGGTAGAGATATATTTATATTTGTAAAAGTTGTATTTGATCTAAGTCAAAAAAACTTTTTTTTTAAATATTTATCTTAAGGGAATCTCTAATAACTCTCTTTTGGCGAAATATTTTGTTATTTCCAAAAAAAACTGTAATAAAATCGGCTCGTTATTTTTTGAAATACAGATTATAAAAGATTATAGTTTTATAAAATTTCTGCGTGAAAAAAATAACGAGCAGATTCATTTATGTTTTCTTTTCGAAACCATAAACTATGGAAAATATTAATATTGAAATCTATCAAGGTTTAATCAGCATTTAAGTAACTTTTAAGAGGTTCCCTTGAAGCCTCTCTTTTTTTTGTCTTTTCTTTAGTTTATTGGGACATTTAAAACCATAAATTGACAACAACTTGCGCCTTGTGTAAAAAAAGGCTGTGACTGATTTTAAATCTATTAATTATTTTTTAAGGGAGGAAAGTACCGGATAAAATTCTGGGAATATTTTTATGGCACTAAATGTAGTTGAGAAAATCGATGATCTGGTAAAAGTAAACAATGTATTAATCAGTGTTTCCGATAAAACCGGGCTTGATAATTTTATTCCGGAACTTGTTAAAATCAATCCCGAAATTACAATTTTTTCCACAGGTGGAACATATAACAAAATCTGTGAGATTCTTGGAAACAAAGATAATGTTGTGCAGGTTTCTGATTATACCGGGCAGCCTGAAACCCAGGGTCGTCTTGTTAAAACTCTGGATTTTAAGATCTATCTTGGAATTCTGACAGAGACTTATAATGATGACCATCAGAATGATCTTAAAAGAACAAGTGCAAAAGCAATCGATATGGTTATTGTTAATCTCTATCCATTTGCATCAACAATCGCAAAAGATGGAGTTACAGTTGAAGAGGCACGAAGCAACATCGATATTGGTGGGCCTACAATGATCCGGGCTTCAGCCAAAAATTACCTTAGAGTGGCTTCTGTCGTTAATCCGGATAGTTATTCAAAAATCCTTTCTGAACTGAAAGAAAGCGATGGATGTACGTCTCTATCGATGCGCTACAATCTTGCAAGGGAATCTTTTGAACATACCGCTGTTTATGACAGAACAATTGCGGATTTCCTTTTTTCTAAATCGGCTGATGATGCCAAGGGTTGTTACTTTAAATAAATCAGGAATCTTTTTATAATTAGAATTTTGATTGAAATACAGCGTTTATAAAAGCATTTAGTTTTATAAAATCTCTGCATGAGAAAAAATAATGAGCCGGTTCGTTTATAAAGCGCTTTTATTTATAAACATTATAACAGTTCTTTTTTTAAATAACTCAGTGTAATGCGAAGCATTCACAACATTACAAGCAGATTAGCGAAAACCACTGTAGTTCGATCAAAAGGCAATTATTAGAGATTTCCTAAAGAGGAGAGAAAAATGAGTAAAGATCTCAAAGCGATGTATAAAACAATAATGGATGATCACTTTACTCCAGAGATGGAGATAAGTTTTATAGATAATGGCAAAAGACAAACTCTTAAGTATGAGAAGGTTTCCTGGACAATAGATAATGTAAAAAAAGGGTTGAGATACGGGGAAAATCCGGGTCAGGAAGCAGCTCTTTACAAACTTGTAAATGGAAACCTTGTTATTGGTGAAACTGAAACCATCCTTCCAGGGAAATATCTTGCTTCTGATATTGAGCTTCTTCAATCTGGAAAGCATCCAGGAAAAACCAATCTTACAGATGCTGATAACTCACTTAACATTCTTAGGTATTTTACAGACAAACCCACCACAGTTATTGTAAAGCACAATAACCCTTGTGGAGTTGCAAGAAATGATTCTTTGGAGAAATCTTATAACCTTGCTTATATGGCGGATAGGGTTGCAGCATTTGGTGGATGTATTGCTGTAAACCGTTCAATAGATAAGGCTACCGCAGAAGCTATCAGCAGCCAGTATGCTGAAGTTGTTGTGGCTCCGGATTTTGAAGACGGCGCGATGGAAATTCTTTCAAAAAGAAAGAATCTCAGAGTTATAAAAATAGGTAATATGGATAAACTTAATAATTTTGCAGGACAGAGGTGTGTTGATTTTAAGAGTCTGATAGATGGCGGAATAATTACGCAGCTTTCATTTGTTCCTGAAGCAAGAACAAAGGCAGACCTTAAAGTTGCAGAGAGTGAGTATAAAGGAAAGAACTACAAAGTAGAAAGAGAACCAACCGAACAGGAATATAATGATATGCTGTTTGGATGGCTTGTAGAATCAGGAATCACTTCAAACTCAGTAATCTACGTAAAAGATGAAGTTACTGTGGGAATTGGAACCGGAGAACAGGATAGAGTTGGTGTTGCAGAGATAGCTATTGATAAGGCATACAGAAAATTAGCCGATCGTTACTGTTTTGAAAAATATGATATAAGCTATAACGAAGCAGATCCTGAGAAGCAGAAAGAGATCTTTGAAGTTGTTAAGAAGGAGAAAGGTGGACTTGTTGGTTCTACTATGGTCAGTGATGCTTTCTTCCCATTTAGAGACGGTATTGATGTTGGTCTTAATGAGGGTGTTAAGTCTGTTGTTCAACCAGGTGGTTCCATGCTTGACTATCAATCAATAGAAGCATGTAATGAAGCTAACGCAACTATGGTTTATACGGGACAAAGAAGCTTCAAACACTGATTAGAATTGCCTATTTGCAAAATTATTTTGTTATACTTAAACGATAAGCTTCGAAATATAAAACCAATATTTCTGCGGGTTATAGTTCAAGATATAACTTCTAATTTTGCAAATATTCTAACTCTAAATCATTTTAAGAGTTAGAAGTTTTAGAAGTGCTCTTTGAAAGGATTTCTGCGCTATGCTACAAATTGTAGCCTAAAATATTTCATATATTCCTGTGGTTACAATTTTCGCATGCAGAGATTTTATAAAACTAAAAGCTTTTATAAAAGTAGAATTCTCCATAATTCTAATTTTTAGATTTTGATACTATTGGGAACCTCTAATAACTGCTTTTTGTCCTAATTACTATGTTATTAGAAAAAGAAAACTGTTGTAAAATCGCCTCGTTATTTTTTCTAATGCCTTGTACTTCAATCAAAACTCTAAATAAAAAAACAATACAGTTATTGGTGAAATTTTTAATTTTACTACCTTGATATGTAAAGGATATATGAAAATGGAAGTGAAAGATAGTAATGGCGCAACACTTGAAGATGGAGATGCTGTTCAGCTTATTAAGGATCTCAAAGTAAAAGGATCTTCAATCAACCTTAAAAGGGGAAAAACATTTAAGAAGATACGTTTGACTTCAAAAAGCGGAGAGGTTGAGTGTCGAGAAGGAAAAACGACTATAGTTCTTAAGACCTGTTTTTTAAAGAAAGCTTAATCTATTAAATAAGTAAGGGGAACCTCTAATAATTAAAATTTTGGATGAAATACAAGGCATTTCAAAAAATAACGAGCCGATTTTATTACAGTTTTTTTGGAAATAACAAAGTATTTTGCCAAAAGAGAGGTTATTAGAGATTCCCTAAGGTAAGATTACTCCTGTTTTTTCGTATATGGGAGTAATCTTTATAGCAGCTTTAACTCATATATTTTAATCTGATCATATTCGCAAAATTCTGTCCGCCATACTCATCATCTGCAAACCGTTCAAGTTTTGTTTGATTGTTTTCTTTATATTCTATAGTCGTCCACTTGGTAGGAAAGTTAGTTCCCTGTATATCATATGTGACATTTGTAAGTGTTTCTTTAGGTATTAGAACGGTTTCTTTTCCTTTGGAAAAAATAAGTTTATTAGGTTCAAGTTTTAAGTAGTATTCATTTGG
>JAAELO010000070.1 GCA_024226555.1 Desulfobacterales bacterium
ACCAACTAGAACACAACAACGGGTCATTTAACAACCTGGTGTTGGCGTGTTCAGAGCATTGGACTCTGGAACGTGAAGAATGACGGAGAAATATGGCGAGTGTCTCTTTCTCCGCGCAGGGGGTCTTTGTGACTCACTGCACATTCAACACCACACATGCACGGGCATGGTGGTGAGGTTCAGGGCGCGTGAGCGCGGAACCACGATCACAAAGACTCATGTGAGTCTTTGGCAAGTCGCGTGACACCCAGAAGGAGTGCACGGACACCAAAATCTGGTGGGTGTGTGGACACCAATCAGAGGCTACGGAAACTGGTTGGGGCGTGTGCACCAATCAGGGCCAAACAAACCACAGAGCTTGGGCTCTGAGGTAGACAGAGTGGTGTGAGGGCACCAGCTCAACCATGCAAAGTATTTTTGGGCTGAACACACCCAAAAAGAAAATTGTGGTGCGTGTGCACCAACAAAAAATAAAAAGAGGGGGCACGCGTGTGCACCGTACAAAACAGATAGAGAGGGTGCAAAAAGTCACCGACACAACTCTCACACAGGGCAAATCTG